>FR887330.1 GCA_000436755.1 Clostridium sp. CAG:253
AACATTGTACGAAATACATCATCATAAGGTGTACTGCTTATATTGCTATTGTTATAGTTTTTCTCTTTATCATTTTTACTCATTCTTTTTCCTCCATTATACTTAGTTTTTATGGTGTTTTCAATTGTGAATATGTTTGAAAGTTACTTTGATTTTGTCTTTGTGAATGTTTCTGAAATAAGATTTATAAGACTTTTTAATTTAAGAACTAATAATCCTGTTAAAATCTTGTTGATATAATATCAAGTTACCCAATCAATTTCTATTGTAATTTTTCACAGATATAATTTTTATTTTTGTATGATTTATACAATACTTTCTCACTTATATTTATTTTAAAAGGGTACACCAGTCTTTTGACTAATGTACCCTTTGTAAAAAATATTAAATTTCAATCATGTTTATCCTTTGCTAATATAAGCTGTATTATAAATGTTACTTTATTCTTACTCAGCAAATACTATCTCTTCCAAGAATTTTGCCGCATCTCTTATGCAGTCCTGACATCCTCTTAAAACAACTCCTGTCTCCACGCCTTTAAGGTCTTTACAGCGTGTTGCTTTGTTCTGGTCGAGAAATTTTTTTAATATTTGTCTTGAATACTGATATGTTTCCCCTTTGCTTATCGGATTGTCAAGGTTTCCGCAGCTGTTTTTCATTCCTGCTATAACACACGCCCCCGTAAGTGCACCGCATGTTCCTTCCATGCCGCCCATTCCAAGTCCTAATGCTTCCGTTGCTTTAAACATGCTTTCCTCGTCCATTCCGACAAGGTCACAATATGTACAGGCAACTGCCTGTGCGCAATTATATCCTTTATTGTGTCTCTCTATTGTTTTCTCTACTCTTGTTTCCATGTTTTTACTTTCCTTTCTTTTATCTTAATTTTTATTTTTCACACAAGGAGCAAAGTCCCTTTTCCCCCAATATCTTTTTATATTGTATCACAAAACCTCTTTGACGTAATCACGCAAACAACAATATTATATAGAAGATAAATGATATACACAACCGCATTATAATATGCTGTTATATCAGATACAGATGCACTGCCGATTTCCGCTGCTGCATTTGCTGCAATAACTGTTATTACAACTGCCGACATGCAATATATCAGCATTTCAACTAAGTTTATTTTTTTTATACCAGCTGATTTCATCCCAAGCTGTCTGAATGTACGCCAGTCTTTTATGCTTATTTTCATAACCGCACTTAGTATTGCGACTTCCAGTATTGCCATAAATACAAGTACCACAAATGCTATTCCTAAAGTGGCGAGCCTTTCTGATATTTTGTCATTATCGTAGCCTTCCAGTGACATTCTGTATGCGCTGACTGCCTGATATTTTTTATCCGCTTTATTTATCGCATCTATAACCTTGTCAGTTTTTGCATAGTGTGTTATATAAACCGATGCCTGCCTGCTTTCATTTTTAAAATATTGATAATAAAGATGCTTTGATATTTCAAGAAATGTTCCTGAATAATCGGTCATTTCATCGGTGAGTTCAAGTTTTAAGCTATCCTTTTTATTACTCAGATTTCCGTCACTTTTTCTTTTTTTAATATAGATAAGTGCCTTGCCTCTAAGCGCCTTTACATCTTCTTTTATAGTATTTACATCTGCCCCAGAGAGCCATACCGTCATATTGCAGGACGCCCTTGCCTTTTCGCCTGAAGCAATGCCCCATCTGGCATCATATTCTTTTAACGCTTTTTTATCTCCTCTTATGTCCTGAACACTATCATAAAGCCCTTCATCCCTGGTTTCACTGTAAACCGGTCTTACCTGTGCTTTTCCAAGAAACCAGCCAAGTTCCTTAAGATACTGATAAAACAATGTAAATTCTGCTTCGTCTGACTGTGAAGTAAGCATATTACAAAGACTTGTTGAAAAATACGCCTGCGTTGTCTTTTCTTTCAGACATCCTGTTATCTTCATGTCCTCATAATAATAGTCATCTGCGTCCCAGATATTTTTTGCCGTAAAATAAAATCGTTTCGTCTGTCCCACCACCGAGGTATCTTTTGAATACATCACAACCTCATTATTTTTTTCAGGCAGTCTGCCCGCTGCAAGCATTGAGCCGTTAATACAGCTTGATGATTTCATAAATTTATCAGCTTTTAAAAATTCAATATTCCTGTCTGCCGAAACTGCTTTTTTTATTCCTTTGGCATAAGTGACTATCCTGTTAAATTCAGATACGCTGTTCTTATTTACTGTACCATAACTGTATTGATAGTCTTTTCCCTCATCACAGTAATAATTTATGTCATCCGCTCTGTCGCATATGTCAGCCATGCGCACATAACTTATTTTATTCAACTTCTCTATATCGTTTTTATCAAATGAACTTCCGTCTTTTTTTATTACAGCAATCCTTGTCTTGTCAGGATTAGCATAAATCTTGTCATTATATTTTTTTGTCAGTGAAGCATCTTTATTTGCATATATCACACTTATAAATATAAATGACATAACTGATACAACACCAAAAAAGCAGAGGAAAAACAATCCTCTGATTTTTTTGGTAAAAATATTTTTCTTAACAAAATACATAACTACAGACATATCAGTTTTTTTATTTTGTTTCATGTTCATATAATCACTCCTTTACCGCAAGTTCTGCCGGCGGTCTTGATATTATATTGTTTACCGGAAGTATGCTTAGTATTATATTTACTGCAAAAATAATGATTATCAACAACAGAACCGCCCACCATGGAAATATCATTTTTATCTGAAGCGACGGTACTTGTGCCATGAATTTTATTACACCGCTTGTTATTATTGTGGCAGGCAATACCGTATATGTACATAACATCATCATTTCAAGTATATACGCTTTCAGAATACTTCCCTTTTCTATCCCGAGAAGTCTGTAAACCGTAAGTTCTTCTATTCTTGAAACGGCATTTGATTTTATTGAAAAATAAATCATTACAAATGCGAGTATTGCAAGCGCAAGTGTTACAATGTTTTTTGTTCCAATGCTCATTTTACGCTTTTCTTTATAGTTTTTGAGCTGATTATTATAGTTACATTTTACACTTGCCGTAAAACAATCATCCCTATAAGGTGCTGCCTCATTTAGTAAATATTTTATTGCACCGTCAACATCATCAGTATAGACATTAAATGTCTTTGAATATACATTGTAAGCCGTTCTTATCTTCTGACATTCCTCCTCACTTGCTACATAATCTGCATCTATGTCATCATTAAAATAACCGACAATCTCAAATGTTCCGTATCTTTCATCGGTAAACAGGAATGAACCTGACATTTTCTCTTTATCATAAATAGATTTCTTTGCCAGAACTGTTCCGCTTTTTAGTGTCGTATCGGACTTTATACCACTGTCTTTTTTGTCAGCATAAAGTCGTTTCATCTCTTCAAGCGAAGCAATATTCATCGCTGAATAAGAAAGTCCGAGTAATTTGTTTTCTTCCACAAATATGTCCGGTTCTCCCGTGTCGCAGACACCTGATATTTTAAATTCAAGCTGATTTGCGGCTGACATTATTGTAGTTCCAACAAAATCATCAACTTTTTTATACATTCGTGCTATTTGACTGTCTGATTTCATAAAATTTTCAAGCACCCACTTGTCAACCACTGCCTCATCCTTATTTTCGGGCATTTTTCCGCATATAAGTAACGACTCTTTTAAATGTTTACTTGGGATAAAAGAATATCCGCTAAGGTCTGCAACACAGTTTGCAAGCTGACTGTAACCATTATATTTTACCGACATATCACAATTTGCCGAAATAAATATATCCGAATATTTTTTATCTTTTTTTATTTTTGCAATATATTTTTCTACCGCTTCATCAAGTTTGTCAGCATAAGAATCTTCAACAGGATTTAATTTTACGGTAACAACATGGGAATCACTTTTTACAACACTTTGTTTATCTATCGACATGCGGTTGGTAAAATCTGCCGTTCCTATAGCCAAAATTACTGATACCATTAAGAGCGTAACTATCATAAATGCCTGTTTTTTTCCAAGGAGTTTTAAATTTCCACTCGCCATTTTTATAATTTCACTAAACGGAAGTTTTGCAGATTTTCCCGCCTTCGGCTTTTCAAGCGAATAGTCAATCTCATCAACACTGTTTATATCTATCTGCGGCTTTTCTTCATCCAACATCTGACAGCCCGATTCCTCACCCTCAAACACAATTTCCGTGTCCGAAAGATTTTGTATGTACAGCTTTCCGTCTTTCCATGCAAAATTGAGCACTATTTTCTCATTAACACCATTTTGTGAAACATCATTTTTTGTTTCAGCGGCATTATTTTTTAATTGCTTATCCTCTTTTGCGTTATCGTATATGTTTATCTCAAATTTATCATTTTCAATGCTTTCTTTTGATAATTCTTTTAAATATATATTTGAGTCATCCGCTTTCTCATAACTCTTTGTCGCCTTGTTTTTATAATCTTTCTTTATCTGTCCGTCCTGTATCTCAATTATTCTGTCGGCGAAAAATTTTGAAATTCGTTTTTCATGCGATACCACTATGACAAGACATTCTTTTGATATACTCCTCAAAAGACTCATCGTATTTATTGTATTTTCCTCGTCAAGATTTCCGGTAGGCTCATCCGCAAGTATTATAGACGGTGCTTTTACAAGTGCTCTCGCAATAGATACTCTCTGCTGCTGTCCTCCCGAAAGTTCCGACACAAGTTTCTTTTTGTAACGCCCCATATTTAAAGCGTTGAGGACATATTCCGTTCTCTCCTGTTTCTCTTCCTCTGTCATATCATATACACTGAGTGCAAGCTTAACATTGTACTCAACAGAGTAATCCATCAACAGATAATAATTTTGAAATATATATCCGAATTTGTCGTTTCTTATTTTCTCTATCTGCTTTGGAGAATACTTTTTTACTTTCTCTCCGTCATAGTCAATCTCCCCGTCAGCAAACACATCAAGACCACCTATTGTATTTAAGAGTGTCGTTTTTCCTGAACCACTTTCACCTAAAATCACAACAAGCCCTTTATTTTCAAACTCCAGATTTATGTCATTTAATACATGAAGTTCATTATTTTTTCCCTTATTAAAATATTTATTTAGATTTTTCACTCTTATCATTTTTCAAACCTCCCCCCAATTAATTTATTAAACGCCTTTACCGTTATACCACAAAGAACAAGATTGTAGATTATATAAATCAGATAAAACGGAATCGTGTAATAGGCAAGCATATTCATGATTGTACCGCTTCCACCAACTGCAATAATATTAAATACAACCATCACGAATATAACTGAAACCGTGCAATATGAAAACATTTCCAAAATGCTTATTCTGTTTATCGTCTTTATCTTCATTCCTATAAATTTAAGAATGAAGTAATCTTTAATCTTAATTTTCATCAGTGAACGAAGTATAATCATTTCAAGTATCATAAGCATTATAAGAACTCCGAGAGCTATTCCAAGTGTCGTAAGACGTTCAGACACTTTTTCTTCATCATACTCCCCAAGCGACATTCTATATGTGCTGATCGCTTCGTAATTTGAGTCCAGTTTCTCAATACTCTTTATAACTTTATCTGTTTTGGCATAATTTGTAATATAGACTGCCGCCTGCTTACTCTCATTCTTGAAATATTTATAATAGAGATGTTTTGATATTTCAACAAACTTGTCAGCATAATCAGTTACATCTTTCTGTACGTCAAGTATAATCTTGATACTTTCACTCTCTAACTGACCGTTTTTATCTCTTTTAGTTATTGTAAGTCTGTCTGTTCCCATCATTGAATTTGCATCATCCACATACATATTGGAACTATTTGAATTTCCACCACTTTCCGAAACTTCTGCATTGCATGATACTCTTGCCTTTTCCCCTGAAGGTATTCCGTTTCTGTAGTCGTAAGCAGCTTTCCTTGCCTCTTTGTTATCAGTTATATCTTCATTGCTGTCATAGATATTATCCCTTGTCTCACTATATACCGGAATCAGATTATAACTTCCGCGAAAACTGTCTGAAAGCTTATCATACGCAAAATCAAGCTTAAACTTAGCTCCGTCAGATGATGTCGAAAGCATATTGCAAAGACTTGTTGCAAAATATGCCTGATTTGTCTTTTCCTTAAGGCATCCGGTTATCTTCATATCCTCATAATAATAAACATCCGTTCCCCAGATATTTCTTGCCGTAAAATAAAACCTCTTAGTTTTTCCGACTACTGAAGTGTCTTTTGAATATATGACAACCTCATTATTCTTCTTAGGAAGCCTGCCTTTTGCAAGGTCAGCTTTTGTAATGCAGCTCACTGACTTCATGAATTTATTCTTTTTGACAAATTCAACATTCATATCCTTTTGGACTGCTTTTTTGATACCTGCTGCATATGTCCAGTAATTATCCTTTGTGTCTTCATATGAATATGACATCTCATCGTCGTTTGAAGCACCGTATGAATACTTATAATCTTTTCCTTCCTCGCAATAATAATTTATATCGTTCGCCCTGTCACATATATCTGTGTTATTAACATATTTGATTTTGTTGAGTTTTTCTATATCTTTGCTGTTAAAATAAGTCCCGTCTTTTTTCCTTACGGCTATCCTTGTCTTATCATCGTTATAATAAATTGACTTGTCATACTCCTTTGTTGATGCATCATCAATATTTGAATAAACCTGACCTAAAAACAAAAAAGATGCTGCTGAGACAACCATTAAAAACACGACAAATAACAATGCTCTTAGTTTCTGAGTTGAAAAATTTTTCCATGCAAAATATTTTGCTATACTGTTTGACTTTTTCCTCTGCTTTTTTGAGCCCATTTTATCATGTTTTAATTCTTCTTTTGACTTTTTTAGTCCATCTTCAACAACATCTGTTTTTTTATTATTTTCCTGCGAATTATTCCTATTATTATCATTCACATTTCTGTTTTGAGTATTGACAGCCATGTCAACTACCACTTCACCATCATGTATCTTTATCTTTCTTGTCACATAATCCTGTGCCTGCTCATAATTGTGAGTAACCATGATAACAAGTTTTTCTTTTGATAATTCAGCTAACAGTTTTATTATCTGAAGCCCTGTCTCATTATCAAGGTTTCCTGTCGGTTCGTCCGCCATAAGCACATCAGTCTCTTTTGCAAGTGCTCTCGCAATGGCAAGTCTCTGCTTCTGACCACTTGAAAGTTTTGAAGCACGGCTTTTCTCAAAACCTTTAAGTCCGACCTTTTCAAGATATACAACTGCTTTTTTCTCAGCTTCATCTTTCGGAACGCCAAGAATGAGAAGCGCACTTATCATATTGTCGAGTACACTATAATGACCTATAAGATTGTAATTCTGAAAAACAAATCCAATTTTATTTCTGCGGTATTCCTCCCAGTCATCATCATCATACTGAAAAGTAGGTTCACCTTCAACATACATCTCCCCCTCATCATATGTATCTATACCGCTTATAACATTTAAAAGTGTTGTTTTTCCGCTGCCGCTTTCCCCTGTTATGGCAACAAACTCACCTTTTGAAAATTCAAGATTTACATTTCTGAGCGCCTGCGTAACTGACGTATCAGAATAATAGTATTTATAAATATTTTGTAGTTTAATCATACTTCTCCCCCTTTTATGTATTTATTCGCTAAATCCATCATAGCATACTTTGCAAATTCAAAAAGCCACAACAATTAGCTTGTTTTTACTCTAAGAAATACAAAAAAACAGTACGAATAAACTCCGTACTGTTTTTAATCTAGTATATTAATATCTTCTGCCTTCTTCCTCTTTTCCAAGGAATCTCATCGCATTGTGAATATCATCATCACTATAGCTCTTTTTAGCATATATGTGAAGTCCGTTCTTTCTTCTGCATTCCGGACATACAGCTCCGAAATCTATCGTTTTTCCACAAATCTGACAATGAATCGGTGTGATGTGCTCACCTTCTTTGTACTGGATACGACCTTCTCTTATCCATCTTCTAACCTTTACAACCGGTATCCCAAAATGATCTGCAACATCTATTTCCTTTACATCATTCTCTCTGATGTAGTCTTTAACCTCTGCAAATAAGTTTAAATCCTTGCACTCGGGACATATCTCGTCTCTGTACATTTTGTTAAGTATGCGTCCGCATTGCTTGCACTCATGTACATTCTCATCTGTCTTTCTTTCAAGGTTTTTCCTCTCAAGCCTCATGTGCAATCCCTCCAATTCATCGATATGCCTATATCTATTTTCCTAAAAATTCCTTGCCGCCCATGTATGATCTGAGTGCTTCAGGAATGCGAACATTTCCATCTGCCTGAAGATTATTTTCAAGGAAAGCTATAAGCATTCTAGGTGGTGCAACAACTGTATTGTTGAGAGTATGTGCAAAATATTTTTCTCCATTCTCTCCACGGACACGAATCTGAAGACGACGTGCCTGTGCATCTCCAAGATTTGAGCAGCTTCCCACTTCAAAATATTTCTTCTGACGTGGTGACCATGCTTCAACGTCGATAGATTTAACTTTAAGATCTGCTAAATCACCTGAACAGCACTCAAGCGTGCGTACAGGTATATCAAGACTCCTGAACAAATCAACTGTATTCTGCCATAATTTGTCAAACCACATTTTGCTTTCTTCCGGCTTACATACAACTATCATTTCCTGCTTTTCAAACTGATGTATACGATAAACTCCACGCTCTTCTATTCCATGAGCACCTTTCTCTTTTCTAAAGCAAGGAGAATAACTTGTAAGAGTTTTTGGAAGTTCTTTCTCGTCAACAATTGTATCTATAAATTTACCAATCATTGAATGCTCACTTGTTCCGATAAGGTATAAATCTTCACCCTCTATCTTATACATCATGGCATCCATCTCGGCGAAACTCATAACACCAGTAACTACATTGCTTCTAATCATAAAAGGTGGTACACAATATGTGAATCCTCTGTCAATCATAAAATCTCTTGCATAAGATATAACTGCCGAATGAAGTCTCGCAATATCTCCCATAAGATAATAAAAACCGTTTCCTGCAACTTTTCCTGCTGCATCAAGGTCAATACCATCAAATTTTTCCATGATTTCTGTATGATAAGGTACTTCAAAATCAGGAACTACAGGCTCACCAAACTTCTCAATCTCAACATTTTCACTGTCATCCTTACCGATAGGAACACTTGGGTCAATGATGTTTGGAATAACCATCATTCTCTCTTTAACTTTTTCCTGATATTCTTTTTCAAGCTCTTCTAACTCTGCAAGCTTTTCAGCATTTTTTGAAACTTCTGCTTTCTTTGCCTCTGCTTCTTCTTTCTTACCCTGTGCCATAAGTGCGCCAATCTCTTTTGAGATTGACTTTCTTGAAGCACGAAGTGCATCCGCATCCTGCTTTGCTTGTCTTGACTTAGCATCAAACTCTATAACCTCGTCTACTAACGGAAGCTTGTCATCCTGAAACTTATTTTTAATGTTCTGTTTAACAATATCCGGATTTTCTCTCAGAAATCTTATGTCAATCATTTTTTATCTCCTTTAACTTTTCTTCAATATTAAATCATAAATATTATTTTACACACATTTATGCGATAATGCAACCTGTAACAGTATCGTACTAATTTGTCTCCTTTGCCTTACTCTCAAGGAAACATTTTTCAAATACATTGCTTCTAACTGCACCGTAATACATATCGCCCTCAAACATCTCACAGCCTATTTTCTTTGCAAATTCCTCCTGCATAGGCGTATGTATTCCTCCACATGTGACTGTAAGACCTAAACTTTTTGCCATCTCCACGGTTTTACTCAGAATAATGCATTCTTTCTTTGAAGTCATATATTTATTAAAATATTCACCGTGGAACTTTATACCTGTCACACTCAGTTTCCTAATGGAATGTACTGCCGTATGGTCAGTTCCGAATCTGCTTATGATGACTTTGTATCCTCTTGCACACAATTCTTCTATAGCCATCTCAAGCACTGTAGTCATATCGGCAAGATACCTCTCCTGAATTTCTATAATAACATTTTCAGGCTCAATGCCATTCTGTTTCACTACAATATCATCTATCTTTTTAACAATATTTTTATCTGAAAGTTCACTTGCAGTCATCTCAATTGAAAACGGAACTATTTTATTGCCCATTTTTTTCCATGCACCAACACTGCAGCATACCAAAGACAATGTAGCAAGTGCAAAGCTGTTCAACTTTCCGCCACGCTCAATAAGTCTCATCAAATCGTCAGATTCAAGAACCTGACCATCCTTCAACTGAACCCTTGGTACTGCTTTGCAGCCTACAATATTATCTTTATCACCGCATATTCTAGGCATATAGCATATCTCTATGTCATGATTTCTTACCGCATCATGAATCTGTTCGATAACATCTTCCTCTTTAAACTGTTCACTCTTAAGGTCCTCAGTATAAATAGCATAATGATTTCCACGAAGTCCTTTAATGCTTCTTCTCGCCATGTCAGCTTTTTCAAGCATTTCAAGCAATTCACAATCCGTTTCCTGTACAAGATAAATTCCTGTGGTTGTACCAAATTCTATATTTACTTCTTTGTCCTCCTCACTTGCAACATTTCTAGACTTAACCATAGATGACATCATCTTCAGAAGGTCTTTATGATGTTCATATTTCAAAAGTACAACAAAATAATCTCCGTCAACTCTTGAGCAGACACCATCCTGTGCAAGATTTGCAAGAAGTGTTTTTGAAAACTCTTCCAAAATTCTGTTACTTATCGAAAATCCGTAATTGTGACTGAATTTTCTAAATTCATTTATATCCGCACATACAAGTGCATAGTGTTCATCGTCCTTTCTGCCGCTCAAAATCTTTTCTGCTGCATTCATAAATGATGCATACGGCATAAGCGATGTAATGTTATCCTCAGCTTTAGCCTGTGCCGACTTAGCCATATTTACAAGTTTATTCTGACCTGATATTTCATCTCTCTCTTTGTCAAGAACCGTTGAAATTCCGTCAACCATATCAACTATTCTGGCTACTGAATAAATCTTGTCCGGCTTTTCCCCACCATCATCCGAAACAGATACGGCACATATCTCAACATTTCTAAACAGTGCACTATTGTCCCTTATACGGTAAATGTAACGGCTGCTGCCTGCTTTCTCTACTCTTTCCTTTATCCTTTTTTCAAATATCTCAACGTCATCAGGATGGAAAAGTTCGAGAATATCCGGCAAATCATCCCATGTATTTAAAAATTTTTCTTCTGAGAAAGCCTCACCGAGACTTCCGCTCATGGAAAACTTTTTCTCGTTTATATCATATGTCCACATAGCCTCCTTGAGGTACTCCGAAACATATTTAAAACGTCTCGCATTTTCCTCAAACTCTGCTTCCATAATTTTTCTTGATGTAATGTCCATAAGAACGCAAAGGTATACGTCATCTCCGCTCTCATCATCAATCTTTCTTCCATTTACATAAACCCACTTGGTATGCCCCATCTTTCCGAGCAATCTATGTTCAAAGCCCAAAAGTCCATGATTTTCAACAGTAGTGCCAAATGTGCTCATAACCATTTTCATATCAGAAGGATGTATTATGCGGTCACAATAATCTCCAAAATTTATGTGAAATTCCGCTCTGGAATAACCTGAAAGCATAAAATATCCGTCATTTGCATAAAGAATTTTCATGTCTTTCATTCGTATCTTTATAACTCCACCCGGAATACTGTTTGCAATAACATCAATCTCGTGTTTCGCTTTAAACACACTCTCAACATTATTTTTAGACTTCGTGACATCCTGACAAGAACAGAAAAATTTATTTTCCATCATATGTAAAATACTTTTTGCTGAAATTGCCAGCCACGCAATAGTCCCGTCTTTTCTCTTTACCCTGCATTCAACCTTTACTATTCCACCAGCTGCAAACTGCCTTGCAATAAGGTTTTTGACCTTCTGCTTTTCTTCAGGCAGGATAACCGCCATAAGACTGTTGTTATATTTTTCCTCAAATTCTTCTTTTGAATATTGAAGCATTGAGTAAAATTTCCTGCTGGCATATGTAATTTCCATATCGCCGCCAGATTTTGAAATGAAAAACGCACACTCCGATACATCAATCAATTTTTCAAAAATTTTTCCATCCATCTTAATCCCCCTTTTCCAAATCCCGGATAACTTTTATCCCCCCGGTAATGCATCAGATGTACTGAGGTAACACCTTTTCTTAATCCGGCAGGTATTTAATTATCATGGATTTAAGATCATCAAGCTTAACAGGCTTAAACAGCCAGTCATTCATTCCAGCTGCCTTATATTCTGTTTCAACACCTGTTATGGCATTTGCAGTAAGTGCAATAACAGGTACATTTTTGCAATACTCCGATGACATGGCTCTGATATATTTTGTAGTTTCAACCCCATCCATCTCAGGCATCATATGATCCATAAAAATCATATCATACTGTCTGCCTCTGCCAAGTGCCTTTAAAATTGCCTCTCCACTTGAAAATACTTCCGGAATAACCCCAAACTCTCTCAATTGGGTTACAGCAACCCTTAAATTAACTTTATTATCATCGACAACAGCAACCCTCGCGTCTTTAAATTTCTCGTTTGAAACTTCCTGTGTTTTTTTAGGAACGCTGTCAATATCAGTCTCAACTTCACTGCTTAGATTTTTTCTCACTATGCCTTTTTGAGGTACATAAGCCTCCTTAGCCATATCAGATTTCTTTTCAAATAAAACCCTGTAAACCTTAAACAGGTCAAAAGGCTTTCTTATGTACAATTCTGGTACATCATTTTCAGAAAAAACAGTATAAAATTCAAGCAATGCTATTTTTTCTATATTGCCAAACATATCCTTATCAGCCAATATATTTTTAACTCTTTGATAATCAAAGTAATTATATATAAAAATTTTGTCACTATCCGAATATATATTATACACTTCCCTGCCAATCTCGTCTATGGAATTGACACAAATTGTATTCTGACCAAGCTGTTTGAGAATTTCAAGCAGATGCTTTCTGCTACTGTAATCATTTTCATATACAAATATAACTTTATTCTTATATTTTTCAAGGGCATGTTTTTTAATATCAGTATTTTGTTCTTCACATACTCTCTGTCTTATCTTAGCAGTAAAACAACTTCCCACATTGTACTCACTCTGAACCTCTATACTTCCGTTCATCATCTGTACAATATTCTTTGCAAGAGCGAGACCTAACCCGGTTCCCTCCCTTTTTCTGTTACGCATGGCATCAACCTGACTGAACTGATTGAACAGCTTATCCATATCCTCATCTCTAATGCCTATACCCGTGTCACTTATTGCAAAACTAAGCTCCACAACATCGTCATTTATATATCTTGAATCTATGTCAAGTTTAATTTTACCCTTGTCAGTAAATTTAACTGCATTGCTTAATATATTAACAAGTACCTGATTTATCTTGGCACAATCACCATAAAGACAAACCGGAATATCTTTTGACATCAAAACTTCAAACTCAAGTTTTTTATCAAAAATTCTTGCCGCAATGACATTCTCTATACCCTCAATAAATGTGTCAAACCGATATTCAACGGGACAAAGTTCCATCTTTCCCGCATCTATTTTTGAAAAATCCAAAACATCATTTATAATAGACAAAAGTGAATCTGCCGCCGTCTGTATTGTATCAACATACTCGTGTTCAAGTTCGGTAAGTTCGCATTTACCTAAAATATCAGCCATTCCGCATATCGCATTCATAGGCGTTCTTATTTCATGTGACATATTTGCAATGAATGTACTTTTAGCTTTATTGGCTTCCTCAGCAGCTTCACGGGCTTCAATTTCCTTATGATTTGCCTGCATGATAAGTATAGGATTTTGCAAAGTCATCTGCATTATAAGGCAGCCGAGCGCACTGCTTGCCCCTATGACCATCAGCATCGGATTAAGCATCTGTACAAGCATAGCAACCAAACTCAAAAACATAAACAAGACAGTAACGAGCTTGTAACGCATTTCCATAACACTGTCTTTTGAAAAAGCCTGAAACATAGCTGCTGCAAAATAATATATAGTGCACACAAGCAAAACAGGCATAAACGGTCCACGCTGATACCCTCCCTCTACGGAATATTTAAACAAAGCATTCGTAAAGTAATCTGTCCATATCATACATTGCTCAATAGCCGCCGGAATAAACCAAAGTAACTTTCTTCCTTTAAAATGGTCATTTTCTTTTGCCAAAGATACTATATACAAAAAGTACATGCATGGCACTAAATGTTGAAATGAATATGCCACCATCTGTCCCAGATAATTAAGCACTATCATCTCGTGAAAATGCCTGATAAGCACAAGGCTTGCAAACATATCCGTCACACAGCAGGCAAAACAGATTATTAAAAAGTATCCATATATTCTTCTCGAAAGTTTGCCAAGCTCAGCAACCCGATAGTAATATATTATGAGCACCATCAAAACAACTGACGATGCCATGTAAAAATCATAATTCCAATTCATTCAGAGCCTCACCTCTCCAAAAAGTTTAACCCTTTTATCAAAATTCATCGTACCAAATATAATTTTAACATATGTGTAATATTACATCAACAATTCGTATCACCCATAGATTACAATTTTTTGGCTGTTTGGCAAACGCTGAATGATTTTGAACTCACTTAATGTACTGTATCAATGACTTTCAATCTTATTTTTCACACTATATTCCTGCACACATCAAGCAATGCTTCACATCCCTCTTTAACATCTCTGTATGTTTCATCAAAGTTTCCTGTATACCAAGGATCGGCAATATCTCTTCCACTCCCAGCAAATTCAAGCAACAGTGACACCTTCCCATCAGAATCTCCGCCAAAAATACGCATCATATTTTTATAATTCCACTTGTCCATTCCAATTATATAATCAAACTTATCATAGTCACTCTTTCTTACCTGAGACGCAAAGTGCGGTTGCATCGGTATCCCCAGCTCGTTCATTTTTTGAACTGTTCCTCTGTGCGGCGGATTGCCTATCTCCTCCGTGCTGGTTGCTTTTGAATCAATAAAAATTTTATCGGTAAAACCGGCTTTGTTTACCATGTCTTGAAAAACGAATTGTGCCATTGTGCTGCGGCAGATGTTGCCGTGGCAGATAAAGAGCACTTTTATCATTGTTGCATAACCTCGCATTTCTTAGTTTTTCTTGGTTTTTCGGGCTTTGTAAGCCTTTGTAAATTTTTGCTTTCTGGCATAAGTTGGTTTATTTTCGCATAATATCGTCAGCAAAAGG
>FR887331.1:0-10995 GCA_000436755.1 Clostridium sp. CAG:253
TAAGGACTTCATTGTCGGGAACAATAACACATCCCTTATCGCTGCACTATCTGTAAGCAACATGCAAAGTCTGTCAAGTCCGTATCCGATTCCGCCTGTTGGTGGCATTCCAAGTTCGAGTGCATATAAGAAATCTTCGTCTGTATGCTCTGCCTCGTCATCCCCTGCATCTGCATTAGCATCCTGCTGTGCAAAACGTTCTCTCTGATCGATTGGATCATTGAGCTCTGAATATGCGTTACACATCTCCCATGTATTACAGAAAAGCTCAAAGCGCTCTACTTTTGTAGGGTCTGTTGGTTTCTTCTTTGTAAGTGGAGAAATCTCTATTGGATGGTCAGTGATAAATGTAGGCTGTATAAGTTCTTTCTCACAATATTCCTCAAAGAACAGGTTAATAATGTCACCTTTCTTGTGACGTGCTTCATATTCGATATGATGCTCGTCTGCAAGTTTCTTAGCTGCCTCATCACTTTCAACCTTATCAAAATCAATGCCTGCATATTTTAAAATCGCCTCATTCATTGTCATTCTTGCAAATGGCCTGCCAAGGTCAATTTCAACACCATTGTATGAAATCTTTGTTGAACCTACAACTTTTTCTGCCAGATAACGGAACATTGATTCTGTAAGTTCCATCATTCCTTCGTAATCTGTATATGCCTGATAAAGCTCCATAAGTGTAAACTCTGGGTTGTGTCTTGTATCTACTCCTTCATTGCGGAATACACGTCCAATTTCGTATACTCTTTCAAGCCCACCTACTATAAGTCTCTTTAAATATAATTCTAATGAAATACGAAGCTTTACATCTTCATTGAGCGCATTATAGTGTGTTTCAAACGGTCTTGCTGCTGCACCACCGGCATTAGATACAAGCATCGGTGTTTCTACTTCCATGAAATCTCTTGATGCAAGGAAATTTCTTATTTCTTTCATCATAAGCGATCTCTTTACAAATACGTTTTTACTTTCCTCATTCATAATAAGGTCAATGTATCTCTGACGATAACGTACATCTGTATCTGTAAGACCATGGAACTTCTCTGGTAAAATCTGAAGTGATTTCGATAATAATGTCAATTCTTCTGCATGTATGGAAATCTCTCCTGTTTTTGTTCTAAATGCATAACCTTTTATGCCATAGATATCACCTATATCTGATTTTTTAAATACAGCATATGGCTCTTCTCCAATTGAATCTCTTGACACATATATCTGTATTTTTCCTTTAAGATCCTGAATATTACAAAATGAAGCCTTTCCCATTACACGCTTAAACATCATACGACCTGCTACTGATACCTGAATAGGAGAGGCATCCATTATCGCTCTTCTTTCGTTGTAATCATCATTTATTACTTTACGAGCTTCTGCTTCATCCATTCCCTCTGTATCAGGCTTAGCTCTGCCTGCAAGAAGTTTCTCTTCATGTGCTGTGTAAAGTTCTTTTACTTCATCCGAATGATGCGTCTGATCATATTTTGTAATCTCAAATGGATCATTGCCCGCTTCCTGTAATGCGGCAAGTTTCTCTCTTCTAACTTTCAAAAGCTGATTTAAGTCCTGCTGTGTCTGTGGTTTATTCTGCTGTTGTGCCACTTTTATTGCTCCTTCCGTTCTTTATCTGCTTACGCTTATTACTTCGTATTTTATCATCTCGCCATTTGGTGTCTCAATTTCAATAACGTCACCCTTCTTTGCACCTATAAGTGCTGCTCCGACAGGTGATTCATTTGAGATTTTATTGTTAAGGCAGTCAACCTCAGTTGAACCTACAATTTTATACTCCATCTCGTCACCAAATTCTATATCTTTAATTTTTACTGTAGCACCTACATTTACCTTGTCGGCATCTCCCTCATCGTGCTCTACTACTTCGGCATTTTTAAGGATATTATCTATCTCTTCAATACGTGCTTCAATATCACGCTGCTCATCTTTTGCAGCATCGTACTCAGCATTCTCCGATAAGTCTCCCTGCTCTCTTGCCTCTTTAATTTTCTGTGCTACTTCTTTTCTTTTATTTAATTTTAAGTCATTTAATTCATCTTCCAGCGCTTTAAGACCTTCACGGGTCATAAGATTTTTCTTTTCAGCCATCTTAAATCCTCCATAAATTCATATTCATATCGCTTGATTATACTGCAAATTCGCTATTTAGTCAACTATAGCATTTTTGGGGCTACTCCCAAACGCCCTCATTTCTGCTTCCTGTAGCAACTGCTCCATCATCATAGCTTGTTCTGAATGGTGCCGCAGGTATGCCGTTCTTACCATAAAGAGTAACTTCTGCATAATTTGTCCAGCAATATCTTGCATATTTTGGCTTTTCAACATCTTCTGCCGATACTACAATCGTGTTTCCACAAATTTCAGCACTTGCAGCATAATACTTTTTATCGTCACCGGCAATTTCAAATCCTGATAATTGCTGTCCTCTGCATTCCATTCCGCCATCTGCATGCTCAAAATGAAGTATCATCTTGTTTTTATCTGTTTCATATGAGTTATAAACAGGTCCAAATGCACTCTTTTCATTGTTCTTTTTATATACATGATAAAGTGCCTGCTCGCAAAGTCTTTCCCCTACAACATCTTTTTCTACCGGATGGATATTTCCGTATTCGCCCTTGTCAAGTATAACTGCAATTCCCGTATTTTTTACAGTTTTAAAAAGACGCATCTGTGCTTCTCTTATGAACGGCCAGTTGTGATAATCAGGCTCCCCGTCATTTTTAAACATAGGAAGCTGCACACACATAAACGGAAGTTCATCATCTCTCCAGTCATGGCGCCATTGTCTTACAAGTGTAGAAAGCATTGTATAATATGTATAAGGCATATGGTCGTCTTCCTCACCCTGATAATATAAAAAACCTCTCAATGTGTAAGGCATTACTCTTTTTAACAATGATTCATACAGTCCGCATGGTCTTGTCTCATTCCTTGGTCCCATCGGTCCCGGATACTGATTTTCTCCAAAAAGACTTATCGCCTCATCCCATGTAGGATTCTCTGCTGTTTGATAATAATGTCCCACATTTTTATCAAACTCTGCCTGATATTTAATATAATCTTCTCTGGCTTTTATGTACTCTTCAATATCCTGCCCCTTAACTGCCTTGTCATATTTATCAAGATATGGTTTTAAAAGTGTCTCCTGTTCCATAAATTCCCTGCTTGTCCAGCATGAAGCAGAAGTTCCTCCCCAGTTACATCCGATAATTCCGACTGTAACTCCAAGCTCTTTTGAAAGTTTTTTTGCAAAATAATATGCAACGGCAGACCATTTCTTACATGTATCCGGTGTACAATGCTGCCACTCACTCTGCTTTTCTGCCTCTGATAATTCTTCGCCTACCCATGATACTTTTGGTGTATAATAATATCTCACGCCCTCGTCTTTTACATTTGCACAAACTTCTTTTCCGTTCTTGCTGTTTTGAAGTTCAAGTTCCATGTTTGACTGACCTCCGGCAAGCCACACCTCACCGAGCATTATATCAATATATTTCTTTGTCTCATTTCCATCTGACACCTCAAGTTCATATGGTCCACCTGCTTCCATCGGTGGAAGCTCTATTTCCCATTTTCCGTCTTTTACATCCGTACTTATTTTATTATCACCTATAACTGCTGTAACACTCTGTGCATCGCTCTCTCCCCAAAGCAATATATTTTTTTCTCTCTGAAATACCATATGATTACTAAATATAGCCGGTAATCTTAACATAAATTTTCCTCCTGCATAATTAAAATTAGGTACACCTAAAATTAAATCTTTGATATATTCGTTGCACCAGTACAAAACACTGCTTACATAATAATACATTTGTTCAGAAATATAAAGTTTTTTTTAGTCACCGTAACAATCTGTATCAAAAAAATCATATGTTAACAGCAGTCATAACAAAAATAATTCCTTTTTTACTTGTTCTTGTCACACTTTCAAATATAGGTTATAATTAAATATATTATGATTCAGGGAGGCGGGTATAAATGAAAAAGATAAATTTTTTTAGTAAAATCCTTACCGGGATTATCACTGTTGCCATCGTCGCTGTTGTTGCCTTTTTAGCTCTCAACAATAGAAAGACAAAACTTTACAGCGATTCGTCAACCACCGGTAATACATCTTGTAACCTTTTAAATGGCGGTCTCTTTACGCAGGCTGACAATGTTATCTATTTTGCAAATCCTAACGATAACAATAAACTTTACAAAATGAATGCAAATCTCACAAAAATCCAAAAATTATATAACGATAAAGTAAGTTATATAAATGCCGCCGGCAATTACATTTTCTATACCAGAAGAAATGATAAATTAAAAAGCACCGGCAATGCCTTACTTTCATTAAGTACAACGGGGCTTTTCAGAATTACTAAGAACGGAACTGACCTCGGCAGACTTTACGAAAACCCTACTCAGGTTGCCTGTCTTTACGGAAATAATATCTACTATCAGCATTATGACCAAAAAAGAGGTCTTGAACTTTACTCAACAAAAATTGACGGTTCAGAGAGTAAAAAACTTAAACCTGAAGCTGTTGCTCCTTATTCCGTATCCAACAACACCATTTATTATTCTGGCTGGAATAGAGAGCACCAGATTCATTCCATGGATATTGACGGTGGAAATCAACGTGTGATTTATGATGGCAATTGTACTTCAGTTGTTAAAGTCGGTGATTATATTTATTTTCTTGATATGGATAAAAATTATAATCTCTGCCGTGTCGCCCTTGATGGCGGAACACCTGAAACAGTCATCAAGAATAAACTTGCCACATACAATATTACCAATGACGGAAATATAATCTTCTACCAGATTGATGACGGACAGAAAAACGGAATTTACATGTATGATTTAAATTCCGGAACCAATTCTCTTATCGCATCCGGTGATTATAATTTTATACATATTATTTCCGATTATGTTTTTTATGAAAAATTTGATGGAAGTACCGCCTATTATTACAACATGTCAAATGGTGATACCAAAATATTTAATCCAAATGTTGAAAAAGATTCAAACTAAATAGCAAAAACAAAAAGTACAGAGCTGTTTTGATATTTATCCAAAAAGTTCTGTACTTTTTATGGTTCTATATGTTTTAAATATTACTTACTACAATATTACTTGCTGCAATCACATCTACGTTATCACTTCCAATATTCCCTGTTCATCGTACATGCAAGTACCATTTTTCTCGGAAGCTTATCATAATTTTTTCCAAGTTTATAGCCAATCAGTCTGAAACCACATTGCATCATAAAATAAATTGTCTTAATAAATTTTCCTTTTTTCATAAGATACATTATAACTTTTTTTGCATAACCTGCACCTTCTTTTTCTGAAGATATTTTGTCAAAAATTTCATGATATTGTCTCTGTGATACACCTAAATCAAAACTTCTTACAAATTGCTGTTTACATGTATAAGAATGTGAATGTATTACTTTAGCATCTGCACAATATGCAACACTAAAACCTGCCTGCATCTCTTTATATGCCATTATCATGTCTTCATTAAAAATTGTTTTCTTGACAAATCCGCCAAGTTTTTTATACACATCAAGCCTGTACATTGCACATACATCTGAACAAAAATATGTCTTTATTCCAAGTCTTTTTTCATCTTTCTTTGTTTTAACAACACTCTCAGACGGATAGTTTGTCTCTCTGGTCATGCGTTCTATCTCATCAGCATCTTCTCTTGCAAGCTGTCTTGCATATGATATTCCGACTTTTCTGTCATCAAATGCCTTTAAAAGATTTTCAATCACATACTCATCATAACATACGGCATCCTGCGTCATAAAAAGGACATAATCGCTCTCTGCCATCAGTGCGCCATAAGCTCTTGTTGCTCCGTGATCAAAATCAGCTTTTTTTATCGGATGAACAGAAATTATATCAGCAAGTTCTTTACTGCATTTTTTTATATCAAATAATTTTTCGTCTTTTTTTTCAATTGTCTGCAAAAGATATATATGCTCAGGTCTTTTACTCTGTTTATACAACTTTTCAAGCATTGACGCAAAATCGTTTCCTGCTTTATATATCGGTATAACAACATCTACACTGCTTCCCATTTTTCACGCCTTTCCTCTCTCTGCTAAAAGCTTTCCGACAACCTCAACGGCATTCTGAGCATCTTCTGAATAACCGTCTGCTCCGATTTCGTCGGCAAATCCCTGTGTTATAACTGCCCCGCCTATAATAACAAGCGTATCCATATTATTTTCTTTCACAAGATTTACAACCTTTTTCATCTCCATCATAGTTGTTGTCATAAGTGCAGAAAGACCGATTATATCTGCATTATGCTCTTTTGCGGCTTCTATTATGGTTTCTGCCGGTACATCTTTTCCGAGGTCGATAACATCATATCCATAATTCTTAAGCATAAGTACAACAAGATTCTTTCCGATATCATGTATATCGTGCTCAACCGTTGCCATTACTATTGTTCCTAAAGGTTCTTTATCCTTATTCTGTGCCAGAACAGGCTCTAATACACCTATTCCAAGTTCCATGGTTTCAGCACTTGAGATAAGCTGCGGCAGATAATAAATCTGTTTGTCAAAAAGTTTTCCGACATGTGTTATGGCAGGTATAAGGCTTTTATCGATTATATCCTGTGCAACGGCACCATTTTCAAGTGCCTCTTTTACAAGTTCTTCTATCTTTTTGCTTCTTCCCTTTACAACAGCCTCAAAAAGTTTATCATCTTTTGGCACATTACTGTCAATATCAGTCGCTGAAGCTGCAGTTCCACCTGATACCTTAACCTGCGATGCATCTATATCTCCCGAAAGTACAGAAAGCTTCCTTCCAGTAACCCTGTTTATGTATCTTGTGTCTGATTCAGGTTTATTCATAAGAAGGTCTGCGGCAAACATTGAGTGCATCAAAAGATCCTGTGACGGATTTGCTATCGCCATGGTAAGACCATGACTTATCGCTATACTCATAAAACTGCTGTTTACAAACATTCTCTCAGGCAATCCGAAAGAAATATTTGAAAGCCCGCATGCTGTTGCAACTCCTATATCATTTTTGCAATATGAAATAGTCTCCATTGTTTCTTTTGCGGCATTTCTGTTTGCTCCGATAGTTGCAACTAGGCCATCCACTACCACATCCTCTTTTGTAAGACCAAATTCATATGCTCTCTCCAAAATTGTATGTATAATTTCTTTCTTCTCATCAATATCTTTTGGAAGTCCCACCTCAGATAAAGGAAGCAAAATAAACATTGCTCCGTACTTTCTCGCTACCGGGATAAGTTTTTCAAATTTTTCAGGTTCCAGAGAAATTGAATTTATCAATGCTCGTCCCGGATAAATTCTAAGTGCTGCCTCAACAACAGACGGATGACTCGAATCAATTGACAACGGAAGATTGCTCACAAGTGTAAGCTCATTCACGCATTTAAGCATCATTTCCTTTTCATCAATACCGTTCATACCCATATTGACATCAAGAATTGATGCTCCAAATTCTTCCTGCGACTCAGCCATCTCACAGACCATATCAAGACTTCCCTCACGAAGCTGTGCCTGTAATGCTTTCTTTCCTGTTGGATTTATTCTCTCACCTATAATAAGAAAGTCACCGTCAAGGTCAATCGGCAGAACATTTCTCTCAGTAGATAATGCTCTTCTTAAGACTTTACCCTCTCTCTTCTCAAATGAACATCCTGACTTATATCCTTTTTCTATAAGCAGTTCATTTAAAAGTTTAATATGCTCCGGCGTAGTTCCACAGCAGCCGCCCACAACATCAGCACCTGCATCAACAAGCGGCATCATCTCTTTTGCAAATTCTTCAGGTCCCATGTCATAAACAGTAACACCGTCTTCAAGTTTAGGAAGTCCGGCATTTGGCTTTGCCACAATCGGAATATCTGCATATTCTGTCATTGTCTTTACAATTTCAATCATCTTATCAGGGCCCGTAGAACAGTTCACACCAACCGCATCGGCTCCAAGTGTTGTCATAACAAGTGCCGCCGTCTCCGGATTTGTTCCATAAAGAGTTCTTCCGTCCTCATTAAATGTGAGTGTTACCATTACTGGAAGTTCACAGACTTCTTTAGCCGCTATAACCGCTGCCCTGCATTCCTGAAGACTCATCATTGTTTCAACTACTATAAAATCAATTCCTGCATCAACAATACACTTTATCTGCTCCTTGTATATGTCGACCAGCTCTTCAAACATAAGCGGTCCGACAGGATAAACCTGTTTTCCCGTCATAGTTATGTCACCGGCAATGTAAACTTTTCTGCCTGCTTTTTTTTCTTCATCAGTAAGCCCTTCTTCAACAGCCGCCTTTGAAATCTCAACAAGTTTTGTATTTATCTCTAACAGCTTATCATCAAGTCCATACTCTTCAAGCTTGATTCTGTTTCCCGAAAATGTCGGCGCATATAAAACATCACTTCCAGCCTGTATATACTCAATCTGAAGCTGTTTTAAAACATCACTGTTTTCAATAATCCATTCTTCCGGACAAACACCTACCGGCATTCCTCTTTTTTGAAGGTTAGAACCTGTTGCCCCATCAAGTATAAGCTTTGATTTTTTTATTCTATCTCTAAACTCTTTTTTTGTCATAACAATCTATAATCCTCATTTCTGAACAGTTTTCCATAACCTTCTGCTCTTATTCACTAAAAGTAATTATAGCTGAAAAGTGTATGTTTTACAATACTCTGACACACCGCTAAAAAACTCACCTTACTTTAAATTTTCATTCCCTATTTTCTTGAAAATTTTATCGGTTTTCCTCTCATATTTCCTTTTCTATCAACATAATAATCCATTTTTTCTGCTGTTTTTGCCTTTATCTTTTTTCTCTTTAACTGGGTCATTTTCCCAGATTTTATTATATTTTTTGTATATGTACAATATTTTTTATTCAGATACAGACCATTTATCTGTTCCATAATTGTGCTGTCACTTGTTATCTTATAGCGCATGCTTTTATGATGAAATCCACTCAGAATATAATTACCTTTTTTGCAAATTGGATACCCGGAACATGTCGAAACAATCGTTGTTATAAGCTCTGCCTTTCCGTTTACATTCTGATATACATCCGCCCATATTGCATTTTGTCCTGCATCCGTCACCAGCAAAATATCATTGCCTGAAGCATCATGAATTTTTGCTGTATATACTCCGTCAGCAAACTGTTCTTTCTTCTTTAACTGCTTTATCAAATCACCATATACATCCGACTTAGTTTTTGCTCTGCAGACATTGCCGCTAAATCCAGTCACCATCGCTGCCACAAGTAAAACAGCTAAAAACTTTTTTAAATTTTTCATAATCTTTATTCCTCCAATTCTTAATTTTTATTTTAAAAAAATTATATCACACTAACTTTAACAAACACTTTAATTTTTTCTTACATATTTATTACTTTTAATGATTATGATAAACTTATTAACACACAATAAATGCAATTATAATTTCAGCAAATAAATTGTCACTTAAAAAGGAGAGATTAACATTGAAAACAGTAGGAATAGTTGCCGAATACAATCCATTTCACAATGGTCATAAATACCAGATTGAGCAGATAAAAAAACAGACAAATGCAGACAATATTGTCATTGTCATGAGTGGCAATTTCGTGCAGCGCGGTGGCATGGCATGGACAGATAAATATCTCCGCTCCCAAATGGCAATAAAATGTGGTGCTGATTTTGTATTTGAAATTCCCTCTGTTTTTGCCTGTGCCAGTGCCCCAAATTTTGCCTTAGGCTCAGTAGCACTTCTCGATTCTCTGGGATTTGTTGATGAGATATGTTTTGGAAGTGAGGAGGGTTCTCTTGAACTTATAAACAAAATTGCCCTCACTTTAAATGACGAAAATTATTTTGATGTTATTGATAAATATTTAAAATCAGGTCTTTCTTTCCCTGCTGCCAGAGAAAAATTTATAACAGCGATGTTTCCAAACGAAAAGGAAACCATAACCAAACTTCTAAAACAGCCGAATAATATTCTCGCAATAGAATATATCAAAGCACTTAACAGCTTAAAAAGCAGAATAAAACCTATAACCATAAAACGTATGGATGCCGGATACCATTCAACTTCTCTTGGCACAAATGACGGAAATTCCATCTCTCTGTCACCCTTAAGTTCCGCTTCGGCTATAAGAAGTGCTTTTTTGCCGGCTTTTGATAATGAAACTAATAATGACAACTGTTTAACTATGTCACATCAAACAAAGCAACAAAAACTTGAAAATATTTATTCGCATCTTCCGGAAGCGGTTTATGAGACTTTATCTGATAACCCTGACCGTTTCCCGGCAAATAATATGCTTTTAAACGATATGATGTATTACAAGTTATTGTCTCTTAAAAGTTGTGGCTGCACACTTGATATTTTCAGTGACGTCTCATCTGACCTCTCAGAAAGAATTTACAATAAATTATCTGAATTTAAAGATTTTGAAAGCTTTGCTGACATTTTGAAAACAAAGCAATACACCCATACAAGAATAACACGCGCGCTAACACATATTCTTCTTAATATGAAAGACTCTGATGTCAAAAATTTTGCTTCTTCTCTTTGCACCGAAAAAAAGATAATGTATGCGAGACTTTTGGGAATGAACAAAAAGAAAAGCCAACTGCTTAGAAATATAACCGATATTCCTGTTATTACTAAAGTAGCAAATGCCTCCCGCACTTTTGAAAAATTTTCAGATTTGCTTTTTGATGACAATGTTCCCCTAAAAAATCACAACACTTTTACTGACAATCTTAATAAAGTGTTTAAATATGATATTTTTGCCTCTGAATTATACAGACATTGCATGAATAATAAAATTCCTGATGAATACCGTGCCGGAATATATATGCAATAGTATTGCATGCAATAAATACAATAAATATTACTTGAAATAAACATTTCTTACAACAAATATTATCTGTGATAAATATCGGCTATGTTACATCAA
>FR887331.1:11021-51837 GCA_000436755.1 Clostridium sp. CAG:253
CATCAACATAGCCGCAAGTGCTGTTCCGAAAGCTCCTGCCACTGTTCGTAAACTGCATATGATTGCTGTTCCGTCTGAATATTTATCTTTTTCAATGTCTTTCATTCCCCATGCAACCATTGACATCATTATTATTCCGATGCCGATGGAACGAAGTACAAACAATACCCACAATGGGACAATATTTCTTGTAAGAATTGCCAAAATAAAAGAACATATACTTATTGAATATATGAGCCTGATTCCATACTTTTGATAAAGCCATCCGCCTACTGCGCTGGCTAATGCCGTAGACAATGCTCCCGGAAGCATTATTATTCCAACTCTCTCCATATCTGCCTCAGCAATTCTTTTTATATATACAGGAAACCACACCGCTGTCCCCATCATAACAGCATAAATAATAATACTTGATATAACAACAATCACGAAATTTTTATTTTTAAAAAGCTTTAAATTTATATATGGTTTCTTTTTTTGCTTTTGTCTGACTATAAACACAACTATAAACACAACACCCGCTAAAACAAATAAAATGCTTTTAATTAAACTATTACTGCTGCTGTTTTTCATTTCTTTAAATAAAGTAAAACCTGCCATAAAAAATATGACCGAAAACCCACTTAATACAAATGAAGTAAAATCAAATTTTTTGATTTTTTTACCGGCTTCTATTATACTTTCTTTTATTTCCTGTTTTTTTTCCTTATTTTTCTGTTCTTTTTCACATTTTCTTTTTTCTAAAACATATAAACATATCTGTACACCAAGTATAACGACTACCCCTGCATATATTCCCCACATAATAAACTGCCAAGGCATACTATTTACAAGCAGTAATGTGACAACAGGTGCAGCGGCGGATGAAAGATTTAAAAGAAATCCATATATTCCCATTACAACTCCTGTTTTTTCTTTTGAATATGCACTCAGTAATGTAATCTGAGACAATATAAGAACCACTCCACTGCCTACAGCCTGAAAAATTCTTCCTATTATTATGAGTACATAATTTAAACTTATAGCCGACAATACAATACCAAAGCCAAATATAAGCATTGAGCTGAAAAACAATTTTTTCTTGTCAAAATATTTAGTCAAAAATACAGATAATATTGTGGTAACACCTATAGTCATGGAATATACCGCTGTCATAAGCTGAGACTTTGACGCTGACAAATTAAATTCTTTCATTATATTTTCTAGCATTGAAGAAAATGCAGTATGCGAAAACGAACCCATCATACATCCCAAAACCATAATAATTATAAATATATTTTTAGACACAAACGCCTTGCTTTTTAAAATATTTCCATTAAATTTTACATTATCTTTTATATCTAACTGCTTTTTTCTGACTACATCTGTTTGCAAAATATCCGCCCTCCAATACAACTTTTTATACTATCTTATACTACTTTTTTACATCTCATAAATTACATATCTTATACTTTATAAATAGCTGTATCCAGATTAGCTGATTACAATTCATGCACATAGTACAAAGAGTCGCTTGCGACTCTTTTGCGCTTGAGCTGAATGCGTAGCATTTATTTCCTTTCCGCGAAATGCGCATCCCAACGGAGTGTTTTTTATGTTATAGAAAGCAAAAAGTTTCCTATAACATAAAAAGGCGCCGCATCTAAACGATGCGACGCCTGTATATATTCGTCAATGCTTTATATCAATTTGATATATATCAAACAATATTTAAATTATAAAAATTTATAATTATTTGTAAAGCTCAACTAATTTCTGTAAGTGCTCATAACGAGCCTTAGCAGCTTCCTCAGATTCCTTGAAGAGTCTCTCAGCACGCTCTGGGAATGGCTTAACAAGACGAGTATAACGAGCCTCGTTGTTAAGGAATGCCTGGTAATCATCGAAGCTTACACCCTTCTCTGAAGTGAATGTAAATGGATTCTTACCATCTGCTTTGTTTGCAGGGTTGAATGAGAAGAGGTTCCAGTAACCAGCCTTAACAGCTTTCTTCATCTCATCCTGGCAGTGGTTCATTCCACCCTTAGCGATTCCGTGGAGCTCACAAGGTGCATATCCGATGATGAGTGATGGTCCTGGATAAGCCTCAGCCTCTGCGATAGCCTTAACAGCCTGTGCAGGGTTAGCACCAAGTGCTATCTGAGCAACATATACATAACCATAGCTCATAGCGATTTCAGCAAGACTCTTCTTACCGATTTCTTTACCGGCTGCAGCGAACTGACAAACTTCACCGATGTTGGAAGCTTTAGAAGCCTGTCCACCTGTATTAGAGTACATCTCTGTATCGAATACATTAGAATACATCTCTGTATCAAATACCATTACATTTACATTCTCGCCTGAAGCAAGTACATGGTCAAGACCACCGAAACCGATATCATAAGCCCAACCGTCACCACCGAAGATCCATACAGATTTCTTTCCAAGATAATCTTTCTTGTCAAGAGCTGCTTTTGCATCAGGACATCCTGCTGCAGCGGCTTTCTCTAATTCAGCGATAAGAGCATTTGTTGGCTCAACATTTGCCTTTGTATCATCTTTTGTCTCAAGGAACTTGTCTACAACAGCCTTAAATTCTGCTGAAGCCTTGTCAGATGCTGCACAAGCCTTAACAGACTCGATAGCCTGGTCACGAAGGTACTTCTGACCTACATACATACCAAGACCGTGCTCTGCATTGTCCTCGAACAATGAGTTAGACCAAGCTGGTCCTTTCTTTGTATCTTTATTTACTGTGTATGGTGCTGTAGCAGCAGGGTTACCCCAGATAGAAGAACATCCTGTTGCATTTGAGATATACATCTGCTCACCAAACAACTGTGTAATAAGACGAGCGTAAGATGTCTCTGCACAACCTGCACATGAACCAGAGAACTCGAGGAGTGGCTGGTTGAACTGGCTTCCCTTAGGTGTTGTGTCAGCAAATCCGCTGTCTTTCTTTCCTACGTTTGCAACTAAGTAATCAAATACCGGCTGCTCATCTGCTTCCTCTGCCTGTGGAACCATCTTGATAGCTCCCTCAGAAGCCTTAGGGCATACTGTGATACACTCACCACATCCCATACAGTCAAGTGGAGATACGCTCATAGCGAACTTGTACTCTCCAGCCTTTGGCTTAGTATCAGCAAGTTTGATATTTGAAGGTGCTGCCTTAACTTCATCCTCTGAAAGTAAGAATGGACGAATTGTAGCATGTGAACATACGAATGCACAATTGTTACACTGGATACATGTCTCAGGATCCCATGTAGGAACTGTTACGGCTGTACCACGTTTTTCGTATGCAGAAGCACCTGTCTCGAACTGTCCGTCAGGATTGTCAATGAATGCTGAAACAGGAAGGCTGTCTCCATCCATCTTAGAGATTGGCTCAAGAAGATCTTTAACCATCTTAACAACCTCAGGACGACCTGTGATTTCTTTTGCAGCAGCATCAGGAGTCGGATTCTTCCAAGAATCTGGAACTTCAACTTTGTGTACTGCGTCTACACCGGCATCAATAGCCTTGTAGTTCATCTCTACAACTGCATCACCCTTCTTAGAGTAAGATTTCTTAGCAGCAGCTTTCATGAACTCGATAGCGTCATCGATAGGCATAACATCTGCTAATTTGAAGAATGCAGACTGAAGGATAGTGTTTGTACGTTTACCCATACCTATTTCGATAGCCTTGTCGATAGCGTTGATAGTATAAAGCTGGATGTTGTTGTCAGCGATATATTTCTTAGCTTCAGCATTAAGATGCTTATCTAATTCATCATCTGACCACTGGCAGTTAATCATGAATACTCCGCCTGGCTTAACATCCTGAACCATCTTCATTCCCTGTGTTACATATGCAGGATTGTGACATGCTACGAAGTCAGCCTGATTGATGTAATATGGGCTTCTGATAGGGTTGTCACCAAAACGAAGGTGAGAAATTGTAACACCGCCAGTCTTCTTTGAATCATACTGGAAGTATGCCTGGATATACTTATCTGTGTGGTCACCGATAATCTTTGTAGAGTTCTTGTTGGCACCAACTGTACCGTCTCCACCAAGACCCCAGAACTTACATTCTTTTGTACCAGGTGCTGATGTAATAGGAGCTGGCTTAACTTCTGGTAAGCTTAAGTTTGTTACATCATCAACGATACCTATTGTGAAACGTGGCTTAGGATCATCTTTCTCAAGCTCTTTGTATACAGCGAATACTGATGAAGGTGGTGTATCTTTAGAACCAAGACCATAACGTCCACCTGTAAGCACGATATCATTAAGTCCTGCTTCACGAAGTGTAACTGCTACATCAAGGTATAAAGGATCTCCAAGTGCACCAGGCTCTTTTGTACGATCAAGTACGGCAATCTTCTTAGCTGTCTTAGGAAGAACTTTAAGAAGGCTTGCTGATACCCAAGGACGGTATAAACGAACTTTGATAAGACCAACTTTTTCTCCCTTAGCTGTAAGGTAATCAATAACTTCTTCTGCAACATCACAGATAGAACCCATAGCTACAATAACACGGTCAGCATCTGCTGCTCCATAGTAGTTGAATAAGTCATAATCTGTTCCGAGCTTATCATTGATCTTCTTCATGTATTTTTCTACAACTGCAGGTAACTCATTGTATGCTTTGTTACATGCTTCACGATGCTGGAAGAATACATCACCGTTCTCATGTGAACCACGAGATGCCGGATGCTCAGGATTAAGAGCGTGTGCTCTGAACTCTGCAACTGCATCCATGTTGCACATTTCTTTAAGATCTTCATAATCCCATTTTTCAATCTTCTGGATTTCGTGAGATGTACGGAAACCATCAAAGAAGTTGATGAAAGGAACTTTTCCCTCGATTGATGCAAGATGTGCAACAGGGCTTAAATCCATAACTTCCTGAGGATTTGTTTCAGCTAACATAGCGAAACCAGTCTGACGACAGGCGTAAACATCACTATGATCACCAAAAATGTTTAATGCATGTGATGATACTGTACGTGCAGATACATCGAATACACAAGGTAACTGCTCACCAGCGATTTTATACATATTAGGGATCATAAGAAGAAGACCCTGTGAAGCTGTAAATGTAGTTGTAAGTGCACCTGCTGCAAGTGAACCATGAACTGTACCTGCGGCACCTGCCTCAGACTCCATCTCTACAACTTTGACTGTGTTTCCAAAAATATTCTTCTGTCCTGCTGCTGACCACTGATCAACTGAATCAGCCATAGGGCTTGAAGGTGTGATAGGATAGATACCAGCTACTTCTGTGTAAGCATATGCTACATGTGCTGCGGCTGTATTACCATCCATTGACTGTTTAGCTCTAGCCATCTTTATAATTTCCTCCTTATTATTAAATTCTTCTCATTATCTTAACACTAATGATAAAAAAAGTAAAGAATCGAAGTCGAATTTTTGAGGTAAAAAGTCGAAATTTTGTCGGATGTATTGTACGATTTCTACATATTTATAAGTTTGTCGTAACTAACTTTATGCATTTTTAACACTTTTCACCTAATATTTATAAAACACATACATTCTTTAACACTCCGCCTCTTATTGAGAATTTTATCCCACATTCCTGTTTCTACCTATAAATATATTGCCATTGTCTGCATGAACACTTGACTAATGCTTCTTTATTGCCTAAAATAAAGACTTGTTGTGTATAAAATCTTATTTTGTTTATACTTTTATACAACATTGAGAAAATTTATAAAAAATTTAATTACGCCGAAAACGGCAGAATGGAGGAAAAACAATGGGCGTTACCTATGTTAAAGAAGTCATTTCACCTGAGGAGCTTTTTGAAAGATATCCTCTTCCTGAAGCTCACAAAAAATTAAAAGCAGAAAAAGATAAGGAGATTGCCAAAGTCTTTACAGGAGAGTCCGACAAATTTCTGGTTATCGTTGGCCCTTGTTCTGCCGACAACGAGGATGCAGTATGTGATTACACTACACGACTTGCAAAAGTCCAGGAAAAGGTTGCAGATAAACTAATCATTATCCCTCGTATATATACAAACAAACCAAGAACAACAGGCGAAGGCTACAAGGGAATCGTGCACCAGCCGGATCCGGAAAAAGCACCCGATCTTCACGAAGGTCTTATTGCAATGAGAAAAATGCATCTTCGCTCTATTGCTGAGACACATATGTTCTCAGCTGATGAAATGCTCTACCCTGAAAACTGGCCTTATCTCTCAGATATATTATCATATGTTGCCGTAGGCGCACGTTCTGTTGAGGATCAGCAGCACAGACTTACAATAAGCGGAATTGATATTCCTTGTGGTATGAAAAATCCTACAAGCGGTACTTTGAGCATCATGCTTAACTCATGTATAGCAGCCCAGGGAAGCCACACATTTATGTATCGCGGATGGGAAGTCAAATCTGATGGAAACCCTCTTGCACATACAATCTTAAGAGGTGCCGTAAATAAACATGACCAATCACTTCCTAACTATCATTATGAAGACCTTACATTATTAAATGAAATGTATCATAAGCTTGAACTTAAAAATCCTGCATGTATTGTTGATGCAAACCATGCTAACTCAAACAAGTGCTTTTACGAACAGCCTCGTATTGTATCTGAGGTTCTTCACAGCCGCAGCGTTTCAAAAGATATTGAAAAGCTTGTCAAAGGTGTTATGATTGAAAGCTATATCGAAGAAGGAAATCAAAAAATTGGTGAAGGCATTTATGGAAAATCTATCACCGACCCTTGTCTTGGATGGAATGATACAGAAAAACTTATTTATGAAATTGCAGATAGAATTTAATAATTTCGTTCACTAAAAAATTGGGATATACATTTGTTACTACAGCAAATGTATATCCCTTTTTTTATAAATATTCTTTTTTAGATATTCAGATATTCAGCTATCAATTTTGTACATATGAAATGTATTATTTTCGTTTATACTGATAAAAATAATATTCGAGGTCATAATATGTCCATTCGTCTGAATCATGAGTCATAATCCATTCATCCGATTTTTCAAGATTTTCAAGATAAGCATCTGCTTCATACTCATAATCGACTTTTGTTATATAGGCACGGCTGCAATATGGCATAAATTCCTTATAAACTTTTTCTCCGCCTATGACAAATATGTCTTCGTCATCATACTTTTTTAATTCTTCAAGTGCTTCATCAATACTGTGGACTATCACTGCATTTCCATAAGTATATTTTTTATCGGATGTGAGAATTATGTTTGTTCTTCCACCGAGTGTAGTTCCTCCCGGAATTGCCTCCATAGTTTTTCTGCCGCCTATGACAACTTTTCCGTCAGTAAGTTCCTTGAAAAGTTTTTTGTCAGAAGGAATTGATACAAGCAGTTCGCCTTTATTTCCAATTGCCCAGTTTTTGTCAACACATGCTATCAGATTCATTCTTCCCACGCTTCTTTCTTCTTTTTTTCTTCAACGAAAAGATACATATACTCTCTCGGTATAAGTGCCTTTATATAAATCCCTTCATTCCTATACTCTTCTTCCATAACCTGTCCGTATTTTCTTACGTTTGACACAGCACCCGCTTCGTCATATCCGAACACCTTATCAAGCAGTTGTTTTCCCTCTGCTATGACTTCGCTTATGGCAGAGAGCATCTGTTCTATCCCCTGTCCTGTCTTTGCAGATATTCTGACTGTCCTGTCAGCTGCAAGGTCTTTCAATGTTTCTTCTCTATCACATACATCAATCTTGTTAAACGCAGTTATAATCTTTTTATCTCCTACCTCAAGCTTTTTAAGCGTCTCATAAACTGTATACATTTGGGAATCCATGTCTTCATTTGAACAGTCTACAACATGAAGTATCAGATCTGCATATTTTGCTTCTTCAAGTGTACTTCTGAATGCCTGAATAAGATGGTGAGGCAGTTTTCTTATAAAACCTACCGTATCGGTAAACAAAATTTCCTCACCGTTCTCCCTCACAAGTTTTCTTGTTGTCGGGTCAAGCGTCGCAAAAAGTTTGTCCTCAGATAAAACTCCCGCACCCGTCAGATGATTTAAAAGAGTTGACTTTCCTGCGTTTGTATAACCTACAATAGCAACTACCGGTATCGGATTTTCCTGTCTCTTTTTTCTTGTGAGTTCTCTCGTTCTCTTTACCTGTTCAAGTTCTTTTCTTACCTGAGTTATTCTTTCCTTGATAAGACGTCTGTCCATCTCAAGCTTCTGTTCTCCGGGACCTCTTGTTCCGATTCCTCCACCAAGTCTTGAAAGCTCACTTCGTCCACCGATAAGGTGTGACGCCCTGTATCTTAACTGTGCAAGTTCTACCTGCAGTTTTCCCTCACTTGTGGATGCTCTCTTGGCAAAGATATCAAGAATCATAACCGTTCTGTCAACAACTTTGACATCAAGCATCTGAGAAAGATTATTAAACTGTGCCGGTGTAAGTTCATCATCACATACAACTGTATCCGCCTTATGCTTTATGACAAGTTCTCTTACTTCCTCTATCTTTCCTTTTCCTATATATGTTCCGGGATGAACTTTTTCCCTGTTCTGAATAACCTTCGCAACAGTCTCTACACCCGCTGTCTGACCAAGTTCGATAAGCTCATCCAATGATTTATCGGTATCATCATTTTCTGATGTAGCTACACCAACTACAATTATTCTTTCTTTCTGTTCTGATGTATCATACAACTTTTCTTCCACTACTTTACCTCCACTTATCTTTACTCAGCTTTTTGTTGTCTGCCGTTTTTATATCCTTGTCCTGATAAATGTTAACTCTCTTTTCATTTTCTTATCATCCGGATACAATTTTACATACTTTCCTGCAACACTGTACGCTTTTTTATACAGTCCCATTTTTTCATATATTATAACATTATTTTTCAACAACGACTTTTGAACCGACGTTTCTCCGAGGTCAAGACCTTTTTGAACATAAGTAAGCGCCTGCTCATAGTCCTCAACTTCAATAAGGCAATTTGAAATCTGGACATATGCATCTATATTTTTTGTCAAATCCTCTTTTGAGATATATTCCTTAAATAATTTTTTTGCAGAATTATACTCTGACTTTGCTACATATGTCATTCCTTCAAAGTACAACGCATCTTGTTCGCCATTTTTAACCGCTTTCTTAAAAGCTGCCAGTGCATTGTCATACTCTCCAAGATAATAATATGCCTTTCCTGAAGCTATATCATGTTTCTTGTCATCGCTGTCCATGTCAATCAGCTTGTTTAGAATGCTCTTTGCAGACTCCTCATCTTTCTGAAGATTATATACATTATACAATCCAAAATATGCATCGTCACATTCTTCATCTGTGTCCATTGCTTTTGTATAATCTTTTGCAGCAGACTCATAATCTTTCACCTCTACAAATAAAGATGCTCTTGCAATGTAGGCTTTTGTATTTTTCTTGTCCGACTTTATAATCGAATCATATATTTTTTGTGCCTCAGTATAATTATCAACTGCCTGATACGACGCTGCAAGCAAGAGATTTATTTTTTCATCAAGACTGTCAACCTGTTTTATGTTTAATGCTTTTTTGCAATCCTCAATCGCCTCATCATATTTTGCAAGACCATACTTTGATATTGCATCTCCGTAATAAAGCTGTTTATTATTTGTATTTGAAATCGTATTCTCCGACTCCTGAAATGCATGTGAAAATTTCTCTACAGCCTCATCATATCTGCCCAGATAGTTATATGCCATGCCTGCACCGATATAATATTCTGCTTTGTCGGCATTCTCACTTATAGCCTCCTCAAAGCATTTTAACGCTTTCCCATAATCTTCACTTTCAATATACTCCATCCCCTTATCATATGATTTATCTGCCTTTCCGCATCCTGTAAAGAGAAATGCAGCCGTACATATAATTGCAATCTGTTTTAAAATATATTTTTTCTGTCTCATCAAAATCCTCATTTCATTTTTAAAGCAGACTACATACAAATATATAGTCTGCCTTTTATTTTAATTATTGCTGCTTCAGTGAATCTTTTAAGAAATCTTCATATTTTTTTACGATAAGCTTTCTTCCGCTTTTTCTTATAGGTATCATCTTGTCATTTATCATTATGAAATCCGAGTCGACAAGTCCTGCAACGTACTGCATGTTAACAAGATAACTCTGATGGCATCTTAAAAATCTTTTATCTGCCAGTTCCTGTTCAAACACATCCAGCTTGTTATAAACTTTTACGGCTCCCTGTGTCGTAGTGTATATGTAAACAACCTTATTATCCGACTCCATGTTTATTATATCCTTATAAGGTATAATAAGTGATTTTCTTCTGGACTTAACTTCAATAAAATTCTGATTTTTCTGCGGATGTTTCTGAACATAATAATCAATAACCGCACCTATCCTTCCCGGTTCGTATGGTTTAAGCAGGTATCCCATAGCATGTACATCATACGCTGCTATCGCAAAGTCACTGCTGGATGTACAATAAACGATTTCAACATTTCCATCCATCTGACGTATCATTTTTCCTGTCTCAATACCGTCTATCTCATTCATCATCACATCAAGAAAAATAAGATCATATGGATGATTTTTGTAACCTGCAACAAGTTCTTCACCGTTTAAATATGGTATTATCTCATACTCCAACCCTCTGTCAGTCATGAGGAAACCTACAATTTCCTCTAACATACTCCTGTCTATTTCACTGTCCTCACATACTGCAACTTTTATCATAGATATATTCTCCTCATAAACTTCACATCTGATTATAGAATACAGAAAATAACGTACTTGGTCAAGTATTTTTACATATTTCGCCATTAAAAAGACTAAAATCGGTCATTATTCACCCTCAACAACAAAAAATAATACTACCGATGTACTGCAGAGGTAAACAGCAGCAACACTATGTTTAAAATTTTTGCAAGTTGCAACACCACTTATTCTGCATATACTGTAGTATTCTTAAATTTATGTGGGTGGTAGCATTGAATATTTTTAATGACAAGATATATATATTTGGAGATGATGACAGACAGCGTGCCCTTTTTTCCCTTTTTCTCGAAAAAGGGTTTAATACCGCTATTTCATCCAACTGTTTTTCCGGTGAAAACAAAAAAATAAAATACTCACATTGTTTTAATGAAAGCAAATCTTTTTCAGGAACGGATTTTCTTGTTTTTCCGATTCCTGTAAAAAAAGAAATGATAGACAATATATTTCCTTTTGCATGCAAAAATAACTATCTTATCGGTGGACTTTTTGATAAAGAACTTATAGATTTTTGCAAATATTATGGCATAAATTATTATGATTTATACAAATCAAAAACTTTTGTGACAAACAATTCAAAAATAACCGCCGAAGGTGCTGTTTTTAATGCGATGCATTCTTCCAAAATAACAATTTCAGGAAGTAAATGCTTAGTTATAGGATACGGCAACTGCGGCAAAAAAATATGCAGTCTTCTCAAATGCATGAAAGCCTGTATATATGTTGTCGAAAATGATATGAAAAGTAAAAGTTTTCACACTCAGGATTTATGCCTACGCACCAAATGCCACAATGCATTATTCTACGAAAATATAAACGATATAAAATCCATTCATAAGTTTGACTTTATATTTAACACCGCACCATCTAAAGTGCTCACACATAACATTTTAGAAAAGCTTAGCAAAAATACCACCATTATTGATATTGCGTCCGCACCCGGAGGTACTGACTTTGATTATTGTAAAAAACATGGTATAACCGCAAAACTCTGTCCCGGTATCCCCGGAACTTATGCCCCGAAATCCGCCGCCCACATTATATTTAATGAAATTGTAAACCTAAAAAGGGAGGGTTAAACTTGAATAATAAATCTCAAAAAAACAAAATAGGTTTTGCCATAACCGGTTCTTTTTGCACACACAGCAAAATCAAAAAAATAATAAATTCACTTCACGAAAAAGAATACGAAATATTCCCGATTGTTTCATTTAACGCAGCAAACATGGACAGTCGTTTCGGAAACTGTGATGACTTTTTAAAATCCTTAGAAGAAATTACCGGCAAAGAAAACATTAAAACCATACAGAATGCCGAAACCATTGGTCCCGGAAATTTTCTTGATGCCCTTGTCATTGCTCCCTGTACCGGAAATACTCTTGCAAAACTTGCAAACGGAATAACAGACACTCCTGTTCTCATGGCTGCAAAAGCTCACCTTAGAAACGAAAAGCCACTTATCATAGCTGTCTCCACCAACGATGCAATGGGATTAAATTTCCAGAATATAGGTAAGCTTTACAATGTAAAGAATATTTATTTTGTACCGTTTTTCCAAGATAATCCTGAAAAAAAACCATGTTCACTGATTGCAAAATTTGACCTTATCGACAAAACAATAGAAGCTGCCTTAAAAGGAGGACAGCTTCAACCGGTTTTATATGAAAAATAAATCATAAAATTATAATACGGAAATTTATATCTGTATTTTTATCTTATATTTGTTCAACCAGTAATTTATCTGTATCAGATATGCAAGCATCTGTGGGCCTGCCATAAGCTGACCGTACCATGGTGCACCATAATCCTTTTCTCCTTCCATAAAGGCTGTGAGTTTTTTCTCATCTATTATCTGAAGAATTGGTGCACCATTTTTTAAGTCATTTTTCAGACGGTTTATGAGCAGTTTTTCATAATACGGATTGTATGTCTTTGGATAAGGGCTCTTTTTTCTAAACAGGACTTCATTAGGTACACGCCCTCTCGCTGCCTGTCTTAGCACATTTTTTACCATATCGTTTCTCGCTTTCATATCCCACGGAATATTAAATACATACTGAACAAGCTGTTTATCGGCAAACGGAACTCTTGCTTCCAACCCCGAATGCATACTTGTTCTATCCATTCTGTTTAAAAGGGTCTGCATAAAAAACCTTATATTTAGATAACTTATTCTTCTTCGGTCAGCTTCAATTTTATTTTCCCACGGAAGTATATCCACCTCTTTTACGGCACTCTCATAAGCTTTTTTCACATATTCATCCATATTAAGTACCTCTAATAAATCCGGCTTCATTAGCTGTTTTCTCGGCGATAAATCAGGTGTCCACGGAAACGTATTACATTTCAAAAATTTTTCTCTGTGAAACCAAGGATACCCCCCGAATATCTCGTCAGCACATTCTCCCGTCAGCACTACCTTATGTTTTTTACTTACTTCACGGCAGAAAAATATCAATGATGAATCTATATCAGCCATGCATGGAAGATCATGAGAGTCAATTGACTCATATAAAAGATTTGCCTGTATCTCATAATCACAATTCAAAATTTTGTGCTCGGTTCCAAGATAATCGACCATTTTTTTTGCATACGGAGCATCCTGTGACGGCTGAAAACTGTTTGCCTTAAAATATTTTTCATTTCCCGTAAAGTCAAATGAATATGTTGAAAGTCTTTTGCCTTCTTCCTTAAGTTTTGCCGCACATATTGATGATACAAGGCTTGAATCAATTCCCCCCGACAAAAAAGTACATATAGGCACTTCATCATCAGATACCATCTGCCTTACAACTGCATCCTCCAGCAGATATTTTGTCTTTTCAATGGTTCTTTCATAACTGTCCTCATGATACCTGCTCTCTAACCGCCAGTATTCTTTACTAATCACACCGTATTTGCTGCATGTGAGATAATTCCCGGGTTTTAATTCCTTTATGCCTTTAAACACGGCATTTCCAGGCTGTCTGGCAGGTCCTACTCCAAACACTTCATTCAATCCGTCACGGTCTACAACCGCATCAATTTTTCCGTACTCAAAAAGAGCTTTCACTTCCGATCCAAATACAATAGCATTGTCTTCCTTTACAAATGTATAAAATAACGGCTTTATGCCAAACTGGTCTCTGTACAGATATAATATAGCGTGACTTGAATCATATATTGCAAATGAAAATATTCCATCAATTTTTTTTACAAATTCCGGCCCGTATTGCAAAAATAAAAGCAGTATAACTTCTGTATCCGATTTCGATTCAAAATGCCATCCTGCTCTCTTTAACTCTTTTCTTAAAATATCCGTATTGTAAATTTCTCCGTTGTAAACAATAACATAATCATTATTATTTATTGTTCTTTTCATCGGCTGTCTGCCATACTTTACATCTCTTATTGCCAGACGTGTATGTGCAAATCCGCAATGCTCCTTCAAATAAATGCCCGAATCATCAGGTCCTCTGTGATAAAGACTTTTCTTCATCTGCACAAGTATCTTTCTATATTTGTCATTTACTTCAAAATTTATATCATTCGAAAAAAAACCGGCTATTCCACACATAAAAACCTCCGTTCATATACTATAAGAAAAAAACTTATTCCTGTTCACACCTCAGGTATAAACAGCAGCAAAAACTTTTCCATAACAATATATGCATCCTGAAAAATTTTTATGTGTAAAAATAAATCTGAATGGATTACTCCATTGCTATTTGCTTTTGACTCATGCATAATCAAATTCTAAATTCACAATCACTAAATAATTTTTCTACTGCATCCTCATACTCCGTGATTTTTTTCGATTTTCTTATCTTTTTTAAATGCTTATCCGCATTTTCAAAGTCGTTTGCAAAATATGCCCACAATTCCTTTAATTTAAATAGGATAAATGTATCACCGTCATAAACTTCACAATATTTTTCAAATATCGTCTGATAATATTTTTTAAATATTTCCTTGTCTATAGCTCCCTTTCCTTTTATCTCGCCAAACAATCCGGGATTTGATAATATTCCCCTTCCAATCATCACACTGTCAGTTTCCTGAAATCTTTCTGCTATCAGCTCATAGTCCTCTTTTTTCTTTATATCACCGTTGTAACAGACCGGATTTTTACTCTCGCCAAGTGCATACTCAAACATCTCAAGATTAGGCTTGTTTTTGTACATATCCATCCTCGTTCTCGGATGAATAATAAGCTCATAGATAGGATACTTATTAAAAATCTCAATAAGCCTGTAAATCTCTTCCGTTTTTTCAAATCCAATTCTGGTTTTAACAGAAATCTTTATGTCGCATTCGCTGTAAATTCTGTCAAGAAATTTGTCAAGCTCATCGGGATATTTCAAAAATCCTGCTCCCCTTTTTTTGGAAACTACTGTACCAGATGGACAGCCAAGATTTAAATTTACCTCATCATAGCCAAGTTCCCGCATCTGTTTTGATGCATTTATAAAACCATCTGCATTGTTTGCAAGAATCTGAGGAACCAAAAAAAGTTTTTCATTATTTTCCGGAAGTATATCCCTGAGTTCCTTATTTTTCATTATTCCGGACGGTCTTGTGACTACAAATGGCGAAAAAAACTTATCCGCATCATCAAAAAAATCAACATAAATATTTCTGAATATGTACCCTGCAACACCTTCCATAGGCGCAAAATAAAGTTTTTTAACTGCCATTATTCTACCGTCCTCTTTGATGAAACACTTGCAAGTGCTCTCCTGTCGCAGATTATCGGAAGTGACTCTTTAATATTCTGCATATACGCATCATTGCAGAAGCCGCCGTCCTCACCGTCAAGAGTCCACTGTACATTATCATCACTTATAATATGTAAAAAACTGCTGCTTAAATAACACATATTATCCGCATCAAGCTGTTTAGATAAAAGTGCATTCAATACCTGCTGCAATTCAATGGGATTTTTAAGGCTCTTGATAAGCAGAGCTTCAAAAAGTCCATCATCCATTTTTATATTTTTCTTTTCATAATATTTGTAACCTGCCACAGAAACAGAATTGCTTATAAGACCTAATATAAATTCTCCCTCGATAACACCGTCATCATACTCTATCTTCATATGATGAGGTTTTATATCCGCAATATGCTTCAGTGCTTCAATAAAATACGCTGCTTTTCCAAGTGCGTTCTTCCACTCCTGTGGCGTCTGATATGACACCTCCGTAAATGCACCAAAACCGGCAACATATGTGAAATATCTGTCATTGAATTTTCCCATGTCACATTTGAAAACATCACCGTCCGTAATCAGAACTGCTGCATTCTTCATAACTCTTGGAATTTTTAGACTCGCTGCAAAATCATTTACCGTTCCTGCCGGAATATATCCGCATATAGGTCTTTTTTCAAGTTTCATAAGACCTGTTGCAACCTCATTCATCGTTCCGTCTCCGCCTGAGCATACTACATAATCATACTTTTCACCTTTTTTCTCTATAACTTTTGTAGCATCCTCTCTGCCTCTTGTCGCAAAAATAGTAACCTCAAATCCTTCCTTGCAAAAGATTTGAATTATCTCTGATAATTTATTTTTAATCTGTTCTTTTCCTGCCATCGGATTATAGATAAATAACATTTTTTTACTCATGCAGTTACCTCACTTATCATCTTAGTTAAAATAGATTATACCTTTATAATTTACTCTTTGCAAATGTTTTGTTCAGTGTTATCATATGTTATTAGATTAAAAAATAATAAACGGAGGTAACAAATGAAAACTGCTGATTTTGCTTATGATTTGCCAGAGGAACTTATTGCACAGGATCCTCTTTCAGACAGAGCAGCTTCAAAACTGCTTGTTATAGACAAAGTAACAGAAAAACGAACACATACGGATTTCCACCATATAGGCGATTATCTGAATCCTGGAGACTGTCTTGTCATAAATAACACAAAAGTTATTCCTGCAAGACTTATAGGTGAGAGAGAAAATACCGGCGGCAAGGTTGAAATACTTCTCCTAAAAAGAAAAGAAAACAACATCTGGGAAACACTTGTAAAACCCGGAAAAAAAGCACGCATCGGTTCAAGAATAGTATTCGGTGGTGGGATATTGAAAGCTGAAGTAGTAGACATAATTGAAGAAGGAAACCGTCTTGTGAAGTTTGAATTCGACGGAATATTTGAAGAAATCCTTGATAAACTCGGTCAGATGCCACTTCCGCCATATATAACACATGAATTAAAAGACAAAAACATGTACCAAACGGTATATGCCAAATATGAAGGCTCTGCTGCCGCACCTACGGCAGGTCTGCACTTCACTGAAAAACTTCTTGACGACATAGAAAAAAGTGGAGTAAACATAGCAAGAGTTACACTTCATGTGGGACTTGGAACATTCAGACCCGTAAAAGTTGACGATGTCTCAAAGCATCATATGCATACCGAATTTTATCAGGTTTCAAAAGAAGCAGCCGCTACCATAAACAATACAAAGAAAAACGGTGGGAGAATAATCTGCGTCGGCACTACAAGCTGTCGTACAATCGAATCTGCATCTGACAGAAACGGCATAGTACAAGCCGGCGAAGGAGATACAAGCATATTTATCTATCCCGGATACCGCTTCAGGGTTTTAGACGGACTTATAACAAATTTCCATCTTCCTGAGTCTACACTTCTCATGCTTGTTTCTGCACTTACCGGACGTGATAACATAATGTCTGCATATAAAGAAGCTGTTGAAATGAAATACAGATTTTTCTCTTTCGGAGATGCAATGTACACTGAAGCAAGAAGGCTTGTCTACAATCCTGACGGAACATATAATTCACTTTACTTTGACAATAATGGAAAATTAAACATCTCTGCTGATGAGTATGACAAAGCCGAAAAAGAATATCACAGCCTGTTATTATCAGATGGGATAGACAAGGCTTGGGATACATTCCACTCTGACGAATGGAATATATCTGCCTGCGAAGAATGGTGTAAAGATAATTCAGCTAATCATAGATTTTAAAATTGATTCGGCAAAAATCATATCTTCTTTATAAGTAATTTTTATATTGGTTCTCTCACCGTCTACTATGGCAACTTTTTTGCCGGAGAGAACCAATATTTTTGATGCATCCGTAAGTATTTCACGCTCCTTATCAGTAAGTTTAAGATAAAGCTCTTTAAGCTGTTTTGCATGAAATGTCTGAGGTGTCTGGCACTGGTACATATTACTCCTGTCAGGTATATCATTTATAATACCGTCATCACACTTTAAAATAGTGTCAACGGCAGAAATGGCTGTTGTTACAGCACCGTACTTTACCGCCTTTTCAATATTTTCCGACAATATCCTTTTATTTATGAACGGTCTTGCGGCATCATGCGTCACTATTATTGTTTCATCATCAATTCCATAATTTTTTTCAATATATGCTATACCATTCATTATAGTTTCATTGCGGCTGTCTCCGCCTGCAATAATTTCTATGTCTGTCGCTTTGTTTTCACTGCATTTATCCCTGATAATATCTTTTGTATATCCAATCCACTCTTTGGGACAAAGTACTATTATCTTTTCAAAATTTTCATACTCCAAAAAATGCTCCAATGTATGTACAATTATGGATTTGCCGCCAATTTCAAGATACTGCTTTGGCATATCTGCACCCATTCTGCTTCCGATACCACCGGCTAAAATCAATCCAAATATCATATTATGTCTCTCCTTTTAATCCCTCGCTATTTCTAATTCACCGCTTGTAACACGACAGATGTATATTACTTAACAATTATCAGCCCAAGATACCGATACATTAGAAATTTCCCGATACCTTGAGCCAGATACAATCAAACAGATATACTATTTCTATCTACTTTACTCATAAAAGTCAACCGCAAAAAGTTCCTCTCCGGCCTTTATATCTCCATCTTTCAAAAGACGAACTTCCTGGTTATCTTCAAGTTCAGTGCATAAAACAGGTGAAACAAGCGATGGTGCATTATTCTTTAAAAAGTCAATGTCTATCTTCATAAGCGGCTCTCCCTTTTTTACTTTCTGACCACTTTCGACAAACGCTTCAAAACCTTTTCCATCAAGTTTTACTGTATCTATACCTATATGAATCAAAAGACTGAGTCCTGAATCTGTCATAAAGCCTATAGCATGTTTTGTATCAAATACAAATACGACCTCTCCGTCCTCAGGTGCTTTTATAACTGTTTCTTCCGGTGTGACAACAGCTCCATCTCCCATCATTTTGCCTGCAAATCCCTCATCAGGTGCGGTGGAAAGGTCAGCAGCTTTTCCGGCCATAGGACTTGACACTACGATTGTTTTTACAACTTTCTTTGTCTCATTTTCCTGTTTATCTTCGTCTTTCCTATCAGTTTCTTCTGATAAATCCTCACTGTTTTCAGTATATTCTATATCAGGTGCACTTTCAAGATAATCTTCAAGATTTGACTTTATAACAGTTACATGTGGCCCGTAAATAACTTGAACTCCGTTTCCTTTATGAATAACACCACTTGCTCCTGTTGCCTTTAATGCGGCATCATTTACAAGTTCAGGTTTTACAACCGTACAGCGAAGTCTTGTAGCACAACAGTCAACAGTATCAATATTCTTCTTTCCACCAAGACCCATTGTTATATCTTTGCTAAGTTCATCTTCTGATGCCGCACCTTCTGCATCAGTTTCCTTTGCTTTTCTTGTATTTACATCTGCTTTTGTATAAAGTTTAACTTCTCCTGCATCATCTTCTCTTCCCGGAGTTTTAAGGTTGAATTTTTTGATAAGGAATGAGAATATAACATAATACAATATAAAATAAACTATACCAACAGGAATTATCCTGAGCCAGCTTGTCTTGTCATTTCCCTGAAGTATACCAAAAAGGAAAAGGTCAAGAAGTCCACCTGAAAAAGTAAGACCTACTGCTATATTTAATATATGGGCTATCATGTAAGCTGCACCCGCAAGCACAACCTGTACACCAAACAATATAGGCGCTACAAAGAGGAATGAAAATTCAATAGGTTCTGTGATACCTGTAAGCATACATGTAAGTGCTGCGGAGAACAAAAGTCCTCCAGCCTGTTTTTTCTTTTCATTCTTTGCAGTACGGTACATTGCAAGTGCTGCACCCGGCAGTCCAAATATCATAAATATAAATTCTCCTGAAAAATATCTTGTCGCATCGGCACTAAAATGTGTAATATTTGCTGAATCAACAAGCTGTGCAAAGAAAATATTCTGTCCACCTTGAACAAGATTTCCTGCAACATCCATAGTTCCACCGACAGCAGTCTGCCAGAATGGCATGTAAAATACATGATGAAGACCAAACGGGATAAGTGCTCTCTTTATTATACCAAATGCAAGCGTTCCAAGATAACCGCTTCCCGTAACAAGACCACCAAGTGCATAAATACCGTTCTGTACCACAGGCCATATAAAGTACATCAAAATACCTGCGAACATATAAACTATTGTTGAAACTATAGGTACAAATCTTGAACCGGCAAAAAATGACAGTGAATTTGGAAGCTGTATCTTATGAAAACGGTTATGAAGTGCTGCAACTCCAAGTCCGACTATAATACCTCCAAAAACACCCATCTGCAAAGTATTTATACCACAGACAGAGGATATCGTTCCCTCAAGCACATCTTTTGATATGCTTCCATCTGCGAGAATCTTTCCATTTATCTCAAGCATACTGCTGATGGATATGTTCATAACAAAATATGCGATAACTGCGGATAAAGCTGAAACTTCTTTTTCCTTCTTTGCCATTCCTATAGCAACGCCTACTGCAAACAACAGAGGCAAGTTGTCAAAAACAGCACTTCCGACTTTATTCATAATAACAAGCAGTGCATGTAACATTGTACCATCTCCGAGAATTTTTCCGAGATTATACATCTCAATAGTTGTCTCATTCGTAAACGAACTACCAAGCCCGAGCAACAGACCTGCTACAGGCAAAATTGCGATTGGAAGCATAAAACTTCTTCCAATTCTCTGTAAGACTTCAAAAGCTTTGTCTTTCATAATAAATAAACCTCACTTTCCTGTGATATTTATATGGAAAGCGGTCTTTTTAGTATAAATATATCATGCTGAGTATTATCATCATTTTATAAATACACAAAAAGAGGCACTAACTCCACATAAATATACTATTTGCAATTTATGTACAGTTAATGCTTCGTTTTGATAAATTTTGCTTTCAATCTTTTCCCACAATCCTTATTGAATTAGTATGATTTATGTTATATACTATTATGAGACTAAAATAATATGAAATATGGAGGCAACCATGAAAATCTCTACAAAAGGAAGATATGCGCTAAGACTCATGCTTGATATTGCACAACATTGTGCTGAAAAACCCGTTAGTATAAAAGAAGCTGCCAGAAGACAGAATATTTCAGATAAATATCTTGAACAGATAATTTCTATTTTAAATAATGCGGGATATGTAAAAAGTGTCCGCGGTCCACAGGGTGGTTATCTGCTTAAAAAGGAACCTAAAGAGTATACGGTAGGTATGATATTACGTCTTACAGAGGGTTCTCTTGCTCCTGTTGCATGTGTCGAAGAGGATGCTGAACCGTGTGAGCGTGTACAAAGCTGTGCAACCTATGTTGTCTGGGAAAAACTTTATTCAGCAATATGTGACGTTGTTGACAATATCACTCTTGAAGACCTTGTCAAATGGCATGTTGATGGTTCAGGTGATTACTGCATCTAAATTTTCTAATTATATAATTTCAGTTTTTCAACAAAATAAAAAGATATTAAACCCGGAAAACTTCTATTTCCATGATTTAATATCTTTTTTTCTTTTAACTGTTTATCTTTTTTCCGGATAAAAAACTACTCTGTAAATAATGATGTTGAATAATATCTGTCACCGCTGTCCGGTAATAATACAACAATGTTTTTACCCTTATTCTCTGCTCTTTTAGCATACTCAATAGCCGCTGCAAGTGCTGCACCTGATGATATTCCTACAAGAATACCTTCCTCTTTTGCAATTGCCTTACTGTATTTGAATGCATCATCATCCTTTACAAGAACAACTTCATTATATACTTCTGTGTTAAGTGTCTTTGGCACAAATCCGGCACCAATTCCCTGAATCTTATGCGCTCCTGCGTATCCCTGTGACAATACAGGTGATGTCTCTGGCTCTACTGCAATTACTTCTACATCTGACTTCTTTGCTTTAAGGTACTGACCTACTCCTGTAAGAGTTCCGCCTGTTCCGACACCGGCTACAAATGCATCTACATTTCCGTCTGTATCATTCCAAATTTCAGGACCTGTTGTCTTTTTGTGTGCTGCAGGGTTTGCCGGATTTTCAAACTGACCGGGTATAAAGCTGTTCTCTATCTCTTTTGCGAGTTCTTCTGCCTTTGCGATAGCACCTTTCATTCCCTTTGTTCCGTCTGTAAGTACAAGCTCAGCACCGTATGCCTTAATAATATTTCTACGCTCAATACTCATAGTCTCCGGAAGTACGATAATGATTCTGTATCCTTTTGCTGCTGCAATTGCTGCAAGACCTATACCTGTATTTCCTGATGTTGGCTCGATAATTGTTGAGCCCTCTTTTAAAAGACCTTTTTCCTCTGCGTCTTCTATCATCTCTTTTGCAATTCTGTCTTTTACACTTCCTGCCGGATTGAAATACTCAAGTTTTGCAAGAATTTTTGCTTCAAGACCAAATGCCTTTTCAATATGTGTAAGTTCTACGAGTGGTGTGTTTCCGATAAGTCCAAGTGCACCCTTATATATATTTGCCATGATAATAATCCTCCTATTATATCTATATTATATTTAATTTATTTCTACTGAACTGCCTTAAATGCTTCATCAAGATCTTCAATTATATCGTCAATGTTTTCTGTTCCAATTGAAAGTCTGATAGTATTCGGCTTGATACCCTGATCTGCAAGTTCCTCTTCATTAAGCTCTGCATGAGTTGTAGATGCCGGATGAATAACAAGTGATTTAACATCTGCAACATTTGCAAGAAGTGAGAAAAGTTCAAGATTGTCAATAAATTCTTTTGCTTTCTCTGCATCACCCTTAATCTCAAATGTGAATATAGAACCGCCGCCATTAGGGAAATATTTCTTATAAAGACGCTGCTGCTCAGGATCATCAGATACTGATGGATGATGAATTGCCTCTACAAGCGGCTGTTTCTTTAAGTAATCAATAACCTTTAATGCATTCTCCACATGTCTCTCTACACGAAGTGATAATGTCTCAAGTCCCTGAAGGAAAATCCATGAATGGATTGGTGAAATAGTAGCACCTGTGTCACGAAGAAGAATAGCTCTTATTCTTGTAACAAAAGCTGCAGGACCTGCTGCATCGGCAAAGCTGATTCCATGATAACTTGGGTTTGGCTCTGTAAGCTGTGGGAATTTGCCTGATGCTTTCCAGTCAAATTTTCCTCCGTCTATGATAACACCGCCGATTGTAGTTCCGTGACCACCGATAAACTTAGTAGCTGAATGAACTACAATATCCGCACCATATTCAAGCGGACGAAGAAGATATGGCGTTGCAAATGTGCTGTCGATAACAAGTGGAATCTTGTGTGCATGTGCAATCTTTGCGATTGCTTCGATGTCTGTAACTTCTGAATTTGGATTTCCAAGTGCCTCAATGTAAAGTGCCTTTGTGTTGTCCTTGATAGCAGCTTCAAACGCTGAAGGGTCAAGCGGGTCAACAAATGTTGTCTCAATATTATAATCTACAAGAGTATGCGCAAGAAGATTATATGTTCCACCGTAAATGTTCTTTGCTGCTACAATGTGGTCACCTGCAAGCGCAAGGTTCTGAATAGTGTATGTAACCGCTGCTGCACCTGAACCAACTGCAAGTGCTGCCACACCACCCTCAAGTGCTGCAATTCTCTTTTCAAAAACATCCTCTGTAGGATTTGTAAGTCTTCCGTAAATATTACCCGCATCTTTAAGACCAAATCTGTCTGCCGCATGCTGTGAGTTATGAAATACATAAGATGATGTCTGATAAATAGGAACTGCTCTTGCATCTGTAACTGCATCTGCTGTTTCCTGACCAACGTGTAACTGTAATGTTTCAAATTTAAAATTTCTATCCGCTCTTGCTTTCTTACTCATATATATGTCCTCCAAAAATTAATTTCTATTTATATTTTTCTCTATTCTGATTTTAATTTACAAGTTTATTCTATTTCAAAAAATAATAAATAATCAAAAGCAACAATAATCATGCCACCACTTAAAACTGCACATTCGACTATCTTTCATCGTATAGTCGATAAACACTCGCCTATAAATCATATAGTCCCCTCCATATTCTACTTGTCATATATTTCATATTACCTTAGTATGATTTGCTGACAAAAATTATAATACACTTCTATTCCTACTTTGTCAATAGGAAATATATATTTTTTTATTTTTATGGCTGAACTGTTACATTTTTACTCATGTGCTATTATCCAGCCTCCTGCCGCTATCACATCCCCATCATAAAAGACTATAGCCTGCCCCGGTGTCACCGCTCTCTGTTTTTCATCAAACACACATTTTATCTTTCCGTCCTTCTCAGGATAAACCGTACATGGCGAACCCTGATGTGCATATCTTATCTTTCCGGTAAATCTTGTTGGCTCTGTTATATTTTCAATCGACATATAATTTATGTTTTCCGCATACACTGTATCCGAAAATACACTCTGACCGTCACCGAGTACAATCTCCTTTGTGTCCGGACAGATTTTGTTTATATAATAAGGTTCAGTTGAAGGAAGTCCCAGTCCCTTTCTCTGTCCTATCGTATAATGCTCTATGCCCTTGTGCACTCCAAGAACATTACCCTTTTCATCGATAAAATTGCCCGGCACACTTTTTTTGCCCGTCTCTCTCTCTATAAAACCTGCATAGTCATGGTCCGGTACAAAGCAAATATCCTGACTGTCACTCTTATGTGCAACCTCAAGACCTATTTTTTCTGCTATCTCTCTTATCTGGTCTTTGTTGTATTCTCCGACAGGCATAAGCGTTCTGCTGAGCTGTTCCTGACTGAGATTAAACAATACATATGTCTGGTCTTTCTTTTTTGTTGCAGACATTTTTATTGTATATCTTCCGTTGTCAAGCTTGACTATTCTTGCATAATGTCCCGTTGCAATATAATCTGCTCCTATTTCCATAGACCTCTGTAAAAGCGACTGCCATTTAACATATTTATTACATGCTATGCATGGATTCGGCGTATGTCCCTTCTTATATTCATCAACAAAATAATCTATAACATACTTTTGAAAATCATCTCTGAAATTCATTACATAATATGGTATATCAAGCTGTGATGCCACGCGTCTCGCATCCTCCACAGCCGACATTCCGCAGCATCCGCCCTCATGTTCTACTGTGCAGGCATCTTCCTGCTGCCATATCTGCATGGTTACTCCAATCACTTCATATCCCTGTTCTTTTAATAAATAGGCTGCCACCGATGAATCAACACCACCCGACATTCCGACAACAACTTTCTTTTTCATATATCTGATCCTTTCATTAAGTGTTTTAAGTATTGTATTTTTGCATAAATAAACAATAGCCGTATCACAAAAGATAACTGCATCTGTACTAAATGATAACACATTATCTTTCATAATACGACCATATATTTTTATAATTCCTACCCACAAACTATGATTTAGAAATATGCCTGCTGATTCTGCAATTTGCAATAAAAAATAATCAATGAATAACTTTTAGTATTCTTCTTCCGGAGCTTCTTCCTTTTCGCTGATGTCATTTACAGGCTTTTCAAGACCTTCTATCTTGATACCGTTCTTTTCTGCATAATCCCAGAGAGCTGCATGTATAGCTTCCTCTGCTAAAAGAGAACAGTGGACTTTTACCGGTGGAAGTCCGTCAAGTGCTTCCATAACTGCCTTATTTGTAACCTGTAACGCCTCCTGAACTGTTTTTCCTTTTACAAGCTCAGTTGCCATACTGCTTGTCGCAACTGCTGCACCACATCCAAAAGTCTTGAATTTTACATCCTGAATGATTCCGTTATCATCAATGTCAAGGTACATTCTCATGATGTCACCGCATTTTGCGTTACCAACTGTACCTACACCACTTGCATCCTCTATCTCTCCAACATTTCTTGGATTGTTGAAATGATCCATAACTTTTTCACTGTACATAGTAAGCCTCCATTTCTCTGTTCTTATCTATTTATTATTCTTTACAAAATCCTCGTAAAGAGGTGACATGCTTCTAAGTCTTTCAATAATTCCTTTAAGCTTGTCTACTGTAAAATCAACTTCTTCCATAGTATTCTTTTCTGATAAAGTAAGTCTTAAAGAACCATGTGCTATCTCATGTGGCAGTCCTATGGCAAGTAAAACATGCGAAGGATCGAGTGAACCTGATGTACAGGCTGAACCACTTGAACCACATACACCATTCTGGTCAAGCAATATAAGCATTGACTCACCTTCAATAAATCTAAAACATACATTTACGTTATTTGGAAGTCTCTTAACTTTATCACCGTTTAATTTTGCATAAGGAATTTCTTCCATAACCCTGCTGATAAGATGGTCTCTGAGCTTTGTCTCATACTCCATTCTCTCTTTCATATTGTCTCTCGCAAGCTCTACAGCTTTTCCGATTCCGACAATTCCCGGAACATTATGAGTTCCTGCTCTTCTCTGTCTCTCCTGTGCCCCACCGTGAACAAATGAACCAATTTTTACACCTTTTCTGATGTACATAATACCGATTCCCTTTGGTCCGTTTATCTTGTGACCGCTGGCACTGAGCATGTCAATGTTCATCTCATCCACATTCATAGGAATATGGCCAAAAGCCTGAACAGCATCTGTATGGAATAATACCCCATGTTCTTTGGCAATCTTTCCGATTTCTGCAATAGGCTCTATAGTTCCAATCTCATTGTTGGCTGTCATAATTGAAATAAGAATAGTATCCGGTCTGATTGCTTTCTCTACATCGACAGGATTTACAAAACCATTTTCATCTACATCAAGGTAAGTAACCTCAAATCCCTTTTTCTCGAGATATTCACATGTATGCAGAATGGCATGATGCTCTATTTTTGATGTGATAATATGCTTTCCTTTATTTCCATAAGCATCAGCAGTAGCTTTTAATGCCCAGTTGTCAGACTCACTTCCGCCGCCTGTAAAATAAATTTCCTCTGTTTTTGCACCAAGAAAGTCTGCAATAGTCTTTCTTGAATCCTCAACAGCTTTTTTGCTGTTTCCTGCAAAACTATATATACTTGATGGATTTCCATAAAACTCAGTAAAATATGGTTTCATAGCCTCAAATACTTCTGGATATACCTGTGTAGTGGCTGCATTATCCATATAGATACACTTACTCATATTTGTCCACTCCTTTGTCTCATTATTGATTTATTTTATATATCACAGTGTTTTTTCTATTTAACGAAAACACTTATCAACAAGGATTATTATAACATTGCATTTTTCAATGTCAACACGATAGTTACAGTATATCGTCGTTCTTATTGAAAACATTTATCAATAACTTTCTCAATATGCAAACTGTCATTATCACAAATCAAGTCGAAAAAAAACTTGAACATCAAAGCAGAAACTCTAATGTACAAGTTCTAATCTCTCAATATGTAAATGCACCAGGAGGGATTTGAACCCTCACGAGGTCACCCTCGACGGATTTTGAGTCCGTTGCGTCTGCCGTTCCGCCACTAGTGCATATTGTGTTGTCACAACATTTGATATAATACTACCAAATCACTCAATTGTCAATAGCTTTTTTCTTTTTTCAACTCATCCCCGAATGATACTTTTTCCCGAAAAGAAACTGCCACATAATCAAAATGCGGCAGATTATTTTCAATAGGAATACTAATAATTATGTAGATATTTTTAACCAATAACCTTTTTAACAGCCTCTAAAACTCGATCTGCCTGGAAAGGTTTTACAATGAAGTCTTTCGCCCCATTCTGAATAGCTTCAATAACCATCGCCTGCTGTCCCATTGCTGAACACATAATAACATTTGCCCCAGCATCAGCTTCCTTAATTTTTTTCAAAGCCTGAATACCATCCATCTCAGGCATAGTAATATCAAGTGTAACTAAATCCGGTTTCAATTCTGTATATTTCTGAATAGCAACAACACCATTCTCTGCTTCCCCAACTACATTGTAACCACCTTTTGTTAAAATATCCTTTACCATCATGCGCATAAATGCCGCATCATCAACAACTAAAATATTATTTCCCATGGTCATTCTCCCTTGCATAAATTATTAACAAATCATATCAGCTTTTCAGTTATAAAGCAACCTTTAATATGATTCACCAAAGAACTAACTTTTCTTTTGTCAGTCTTTTTGACTACAATTCATGTCTTAGATTATATATCTTTTAAGAACGCGTGTCAAGTAAATGGTTAAATCAAAACTATTTATTTAAAAGTATATTTCCTGTTTTTACCTGCACTGCGAACACAAACAGATAAACAATTACTTAAAAATATTTATGACTTCCCCACAAATTACTTTTTTTCAAATCAAGATACTCGCTGTACGCTTTTTCAAGTATCTGCTTTTCGTTTGAAAATTTAAGTAAATGATATGCCTCATGATATTTGTAATATCCTGAATCCACAAAATATTCCTCTCTTTGAGGCTTGCTATGATAACTGTCCGCCATCATAAGATACCAATGTACATCTTTTACTACTGTGTCATTCGGTGTGTTAAAGGTATATTGGCTCTTGCCAACATATTTGATAATACTGGCAGCCACATTTGTTTCTTCTTTTACTTCCCTAAGAGCAGTCTGCTTGTACTCTTCGCCTGCTTCAACTGTCCCTTTCGGAAGAACCCAGCCATCATATCGATGTTTATAATTCTTGTAGAGCAATAAAATCTTTCCTCTAAAAATCACCACACCGCCACAGCTCGTTGCTTCAATCATTGCAATTCCTCCTTGGTGTGCGTGAACATACTTATATAAGTATACTCTTTTTGATGACTCTTTGCAAGAACATTTAATCGCCGAGATACTCTCTAAACATTTTTTCGGCTATCGGCACCGCATATCTGCTTCCTGTTCCGGCACCCTCAACAACTATACTGACAGCTATTTTGGGGTTATCCGCCGGTGCAAATCCAACAAACCATGCGTGTGATGTCCCTTTTGAATCAAACTCAGCTGAGCCTGTTTTTCCTGCAACTCTGTATGAAAATCTGTTTAATGACGAAGCTGTTCCGTCTTTTACAACTGATTTCATAAGATTTTTAACGCTCACTGCCACACTTTTATCTATAATTTTTCCGGCTGATTTAGGCGAATATTTTTTTACCTGCTTTCCCGAATCACTCTCAGTGTGGTCAACTACATACGGCACCATCATTTTTCCCTTATTTGCAATAGTGCTGCTTATAAGAACATTTTCAAGTGGTGTTATTCCTGTCTTTCCCTGACCTATTGCAGTCTGCATAATCTCACCTTTGTCCGACTTTCCATTCAAAACAAAACTGCTTTTTTTGTATTCAAAATTAACGGATAATTCTCTGTTAAATCCAAATTTTTCGCACAAACTTTTGAAACTGCCTGTATTAAGTTTCAAACCTATATTTGCAAAAGCCCCGTTGCATGACTCTGAAAAAGCTCTGTTTAAATTTACCTTTCCGTGAACTTCACCGCCGTAACAGCTTATCTTATTTCCATAAAACTCGTCTGTTCCCTTGCACACATATTTATAATTTTTATATTTACTTCCGTTTTCAATAATGTATTCCGCTGCCGTAAGTATTTTAAATGTCGAACCCGGCGGATATATTCCCTGTGTTGCCCTGTTTAATAATGCTGAATTTCCGTCACCACCCGATATAAGCTTATCCCAGTCTTTCCCAACGGTATTCGGATTGTAATCGGGTTTTGATACCATCGCAAGAATCTTTCCCGTAGACGGTTCCATTGCAACTACTGCTCCCCTGTAACTTCCAATTGCGTCATATGCTGTTTTTTGAAGTTTATAATTGATGGTAGTAACAACATTATCTCCCGGCTTTTTCTTTCCTTTAAAATTGTCCGTAAGCTGTTCTAACGGATTTGCATGAGATGTAAGTAACGGATAACACTGACTTAATTCCACACCTGTCATGCTGTTTGTAATTCTCCCGATAACATGACAAAACATATTGTTATAAGGATAATATCTCTTATCATTTCCCTTTTTATCAGTTATAGTTTTCGCCAGAACTTTGCCGTCTGCTGACAGTATTTTTCCTCTCTTTACTTTTTTGGCAAGAACCTCCTGTCTTTTGTTATACGAATTGTTTATTATATCCGCACTATCCCTGACCATAAATACAGTTATATATACCATCATCCCCAAAAACAATGCAACAAAAAAATATGTTATGATAAATATCTGGCGGTTTCCTCTTTTTTGTTCATCATATACCATATCATCAGCCTTTGACCGCCTTCTACTCCTCATTTCTTCTGCTGCGTCTCTGTCTCTTGCCGTCTGTCTCACCAATCTCCCCCCTTCCGCTATTTTTAACATACAAACCCTGTATTATCGCAAATAATATCATTGTACTTGTAACAGAACTTCCTCCATAACTAACAAGCGGAAGTGTAACACCTGTAGACGGAATAAATTTCGTCACACCGCCTATAGTCAGAAAAGTCTGAAACATATATTCAACACTGAGCCCCAAAGCAGTCAGTTTATAAAAACGGCTGTTTATTTTCAATGAGATATTGATAAACATAACAAAACAGCTTATCTCAACAAGTATAATACATAACCCGAAAAAAACACCCATCTCCTCGCATATGGCAGAAAATATAAAATCAGTCTTTGATACCGGTATCTTTTGCGGCGTTCCCTCGCAAAGTCCCATTCCAAACCATCCTCCGGTACCGATAGCAAACAGCGACTGCGTTACCTGATACCCCTTGTTCGCAACATCACTCCACGGGTCTTTCCAGGCTGCAACTCTCACCCTCACATGATAAAAAAGCTTATATGCTGCAGCCGCTCCCGCAGCCAGTGCTCCTGCTCCAAGCAGAATATAGCCTTCTTTTCTGGTTGCCGCATACAATATTACTATATAAGTTATATAAAATATCAATGCTCCGCCAAGGTCTTTTTCAGCTATCAGTATAAGCACATGTATTGCTGCTGGTATTGATACTTTTACAACATCCGCAAAATTTCTTACTCTCGCAAGCATTGCCGCCGCAAAAAAAACAAATATAATCTTTACGAATTCGGATGGCTGCAACGCAAAACTTCCGATTATTATCCAGTTTCTCGAACCGTTTTTCTCTTTTCCTATAATAAACACAAGCGAGAGCAATACTATGCCGATTATGGCATAAAAAACTCCAAACTTATCGAAATAAGGAAATTTTTCTATCAACAGCGGAATAAACAATGAGATGAAACCTGTTGCAGCAACGAATATCATCTGTCTTATTATGTCGTTACCGCCAAGTCGTTCTATCATTATAAATCCTATACACAAAAGCATCATCATATTGTTTAGGATAAGTTTTGACATTCCTTTATAAACATACGGATATGCTTTACACATAAATATCAAAAGGACAAGCTGACATACATAATATATCAATATTTTTATGTCAATACTGTTTAAAAACAAAACAAGCGCAGCTATAAAATGTATACCAAACATTATTTTCTGCTGTCTTTTGTATACTCTTTCCTCACGCTCTCTGTCTCCTCCTATAAATACCGTAAAACAATGCCACGCATAAATCGCAAACAATATAATAATTATATATTTTGAAGTTTCTACGAGTATTGAATGCAACACCCCGATAATGTTCATGTTTCCGAACATATTTATAAGTTTGTCAGCTGCTTCCTGCTTGTTCATAAATCCAAAACTCCTCCTGCTATTCCACGCCGTTTAGCATATGACCTTCATCATAGTCTCCCCTGTATCTGCCGCACAATATCTCTTTTATAGTCTCGCAGTCCTCAAATGTAAAATCATACCTGAATGAAGATATGCCTTTTTCCAGAAGAACTTCCTCGTATTTTTTCAGATAAAGCGGCTTTGCCTTATAGATAATATTATAGCAGTATTTACAATAATTTATTGCCATAAACTTTCTTTTCTTTCTATCTTCAAAACACAACATATCGTTCATTTTATTCTTATCTTTGCATAAAGCGGCACATTCATCAATATTATGTCTTATGCACTGTGCCGAAACCATCATAGGAATATGCGTATACATAATAAACTCACAGCCTTCTGTATCTGCAAGTTCGTCCATCTCATACATTGTAAGTTCAAACGGCATTGTAAATCTTTCCACGCCGTTTTCTCTCCAAAAACGTACTGCATCGCTGTTCATAGTATACATTTGTGCATCTGTAACTATCTTTTCAGGTGTGACACCACACTTTTTTGTTAGATAAGTAAATTCTTCAAAGTTCTTTATCACATATCCTGCACATTCATTTTCAAATTCAAAGTTCTGTTTTTCCCAGACATTTTTTCTGAATATATGAGGCATAACAATATATGCGTCAATTCCTTTTGAATTTATCATATTTACCGCATCTTTTAACTGACCGGCGTTTAACAGTTCTGTTCTAAGATATATCTTTTTTAAACCGGAAATGTTAAGTTCAAGGACACATTGAAGCTGCTCTAATTTCATAACAGAGACTATCATTTCGCTCTGCTTCTGTTCCTTTTTGCTGTTAGTTTCGTTGTGACTGTCGGCACTCTTAGCACAATTTCTTCTATACTTTGACAATATTTCATTTTCAAGTCCCGCAAGAACCTCTCGTCTCATTTTTTTCAACATTCCGACAGGAACAAAAAGATTGGCTTCTATAAGTATATCCAATTTTTGAAATTTAAATTTAGTTGTCCCTGTCTGTGATATACTCTTTGCCACACTCTCCTTTGTTGCTGGATTTTTAAGCGCAATATCGCATACATCACCATATACCGTGTACTCATCTTCACCGCATTTTACTTTTAAATGCGCTTTTTGTCCATTTGAAGCATAAAATTCTCCGATAACAGGTATCTTCTTTTCCTTTTCAATAAAATCTGCTCTTATTTTTTCAAGCATACATGCTTTCTTTGTCCTGTAAACCTTGTCTCCCCGGTGTATAAGGCTTCCATATTTGAACTTGGCTTCTACAATGCTTCCTGCCTTTTTGTTTTCACCGATAGTATACTCATATTCCTGCTCCATATTATCATTGCAGAACTCAACTACATCATGCGGATATAATTCTTTAACTGTTTTGTATTTCAATCTGCCTTTTCCGACTGAAATCACCTCTCCAACCAGTACTCCACCATGTTTTGGTCTTTTTACAGATAACATCTTACCATTTTTGCTCTTGTTTTTCTCATATGGAACACCTGACAATCCCTCCAAATATCCCTGCGTAAATCCACCTCTGTTGTATATTTCCTGAAGGTTTTCCATGTCGTTTGCAAATTCTTTATTGTGTTTCTTAAGGTATTCCTTATATGCATCTTTTCCCATAACGGCATATAAATCTACATATTTTCTGAAAATTGATGTCACAAATGCCGTATATTCAGGTCTTTTCATACGTCCTTCTATTTTAAATGAATCGATTCCGGCCTCAATCATCTCACAAACATAAGGAAGATTACATAATTCTTTAGGACTTAATATATAATCACCTATATCACTCTTATTTCCTTCTACAAGATAAGGCTGTCTGCACGGCTGTGCACATCTTCCTCTGTTGCCGCTTCTTCCACCAAGCATGCTGCTGAACAGGCATTGCCCTGAATAGCAATAACATAATGCGCCGTGAACAAAGACTTCCATTTCCATCAAGGTATCTTTTCTCATCTGTTCTAATTCGCCGATGGTAAGTTCCCTTGCCGGAACAATTCTTGTAACTCCGTATTTTTTTAACAAATCGTCTGATACACCCATTGTTATAGTCATCTGCGTACTTGCATGTATCTCCATTTCTGGAAACCATGTGTGAATATTTCTCATTGCACCGACATCCTGAACTATTACCGCATCAAGCCCAGCTTCATAATATGGTTTTAAAAAAGAGTAAAGTTCAGCAATCTCACGCTCTTTAAGCAGTGTATTTACTGTCATATATATCTTTACTCCATATATATGACAATAATCAATTGCTCTAAGCATATCATCTCCTTCGGGATTGTCCGCATATGCTCTTGCGCCAAATCTGCTTCCTCCTATATAAACAGCATCACATCCTGCTGCAACCGCCGCTTTTAAACTCTCAAATGAGCCTGCCGGTGCAAGTATCTCAGGTACTTTTATCTGGTTTGCCAAGTTGCTTTCCTCCTTCAAAATCATAAAAAAGGGCAAAGCCAGCGCTTTGCCCTAACAAGAATTTCAAAGAAATTCTTGTTGGTACACCACTACATTACAGCAATTTCCTATTCCATAAAAAGAGGACTGTAAACAGTCCCCATTTTATTTATCTGCGTCTATTTCTTCCTAACTCCGTTTCAAGCCTTATTATTTCATTTTGTGCTTTCTGCTTTTCATCCGACAATTCTTTAATCTTTTCTTTCGCCTTATCTATCTCCGACTGCATTGTAAGCATTTCATGTTTTATGTCGAATATTTCCTTTTCCATATCTTCGTTTTCATTTTTTAAATCATTTGAATCTTTTATGGCTTTATAATATTCATCTGACAGATTTATAGCAAGAAGGATGTTACGCATCTCAGTATCAAGTCTGAGATAACTTTCCTGCTGTTTAAACTCAGCTATTTTGTCATTTATATGGTTAGCAATCTTTTGAAGATAGTCACTGCTCTCATATCCGCTTAGTGTATATTGTTTTCCATTTATAATAACTTCAACATCATTTTTCGTATTCATCTGCCACTTTCTCCTTTGATTATATCATGAACACATGATTATATCATCTGCACATGATGTCTACTCAGCAGATAAATCATCCGCCATCTGTTCTTTATCTGCTTCACTGTTGTTTTGTGCAGCACTGCTTTGGTCTACAACAAGTTCCGCTTTGTTTTTCCTTACAGTTTCAAGATAATCACTAAGAGATTTCTCAAGAACTTTCGAATTGTTCAAAGTATTTGTATACGCTGCCTGTATAGTTTTTTCTGCCATTGTGAGAAGGTCGGATGTATAATAAATAGCTCCGTTTCCAATCTCCTCAGCCTGTTTTCTCGCATCATCAATAATAGCCTGAGCTCTTGCATTCGCCTCATTTACAGTTTTTTCAGCCTGCTGATAAGCCTGCTGCATAATATTGTGTTCCTCGACGAGAGCTTTGTACTGCTCTTTTGCATCGGCGAGCATAGCCTGTGCTTTTGTATTTGCATCGTCAAGTATCTGGTCTCTCTGATTTAATATTTTTCTGTATCTTTTTATTTCTGTTGGTATATCCCTCCGAAGATCATCAAGCAGATCATAAAGTTCATCTTTAGGTACTATAACTCTTGTAGCTGATAGTCTTTGCATCTTACAACTCTCTACAAACGCATAAATATCTTCAATTTTCTGTTCAATTCTACTGTCTCTGCTGTCCTGCATTTTAATTCCCCCGTTTATTTATCTCGATTTAAGTATTTAAGTGCTTCCATCGGAACAAAATCACTTATATCTGCATTATATCTCATCAGTTCTTTTACGGCACTTGAACTCACATATGAATACTGCGGTGATGTAGCAAGAAATATCGTATCTGCCCTGCCGTTCAATTTATAATTTGCCTGTGCAAGCGGAAGTTCATATTCAAAATCTCCTGCACTTCTCAAACCTCTCACTACACTTCTCAAACCTCTCACTATCGCATCCGCATCACATTTATTAACAAAATCCACCAATAATCCCTCAAATGCTTCAACCCTTACATTTGGCATTTTGTTTGTCACTTCACCAAGAAGCTTTACTCTTTCTTCTAAAGTAAGAAGCGGCTGTTTTGAACTGTTTATAAGAACTCCAAGCACCAATGCATCAAACATTTTTGAAGCCCTGTATATCAAATCCATATGCCCTTTCGTAACCGGGTCAAAACTTCCCGGAAAAACTGCTGTACTCATCTTTTTTCCTCAATCATCTATCCTTATAAATACATGACGGTTTGTCTTGTATTCTTTTACTTTTTCAACATTGTATATATCATACATATAAGAAATATCTGTATCCAATGAAGTCTCTGCAATTATAAGAGTATCTTTATGCACAATATCCGAACCTGACAAAAAACTTAATATCTTTGCTTCAATATCATGATTGTACGGAGGATCCATAAAAATAATATCGAATTTATTTCCTGTCAATTCCAATTTTTTTAATGCCGACACGGCATCCATCTTTAAAACTCTTGCAACATCTTCAAAATGTGTTCTTTTTATATTCTCCTTGATGCATCTCACGGCTTCGGAATCGTTGTCTATCATAACAGCTTCTTTTGCACCTCTGCTCAAAGCTTCAAGCGCTATTCCGCCGCTTCCGCTGAATATGTCCAAAAAACTTACATCATATAGCTCCTGTTGAAGCATATTAAACAATGTTTCCTTTATTCTGTCTGATGTCGGTCTGGTATGGCTGCCTTCCGGAGTAACCAGATTTGTCCTTCTTGCTTTTCCTGCAATAATTCTCATAATTAAGTCTCTCCATCAAAACGGATATATTTTATTTTACTTATAGACGTTTTCTAAGGTCAAATACATCTATTGTTATATATTAACACACTCTTTGCTAACGGTCAAACACATCCGCTTCTTTTATGATCATCAAATCGTCCCTTGTCGGATTTTCAATTTTTACAAGACGATTTGCCTGATTCATCACAAATTTTTCAAATAAATTTCTTATTCCTCGCGCATTTCCGAAATTTTTCCACTGTGATGCTTTCATTTTATTTAATAGTTCAAGAACTTTTACTTTTGCTCCTTCTTCTATCTCTAGTCCTGCTTTTCCTGCCATAACCGACAATATACTTACAAGTTCTTCCTTCGTGTAATCAGGGAAGTTTATAAATTTGTTGAATCTTGATACAAGTCCCGTGTTGCTTTTAAGAAATGTTTTCATCTCTTCTGTATATCCCGCAACTATTATGACAAGATTGTCTCTGTTGTCCTCCATAAGCTTGACAAGTGCATCTACCGCCTCTGTTCCAAAGTCGTTTGGCATATCCGGATTTACAAGCGAATATGCCTCATCAATAAACAAAATGCCACCCATCGCTTCTTTCACAACATCATGAACTTTCATTGCAGTCTGTCCGACATATCCTGCAACAAGACCTGACCTGTCGGTTTCTATCATCTTTCCGTCGGATAGTATCCCAAGTTCCTTATAAATTTTTCCCACAAGCCTTGCAACTGTTGTTTTCCCTGTTCCAGGACTTCCGGTGAATACCATATGATATGACATATCCATAACGGGCATGTTCATCTCTTCCCTTAACTTTCTTATCTTGATAAGATTTATAAGAGATTGTATCTCCTCCTTAACTTCGGATAATCCTACCATACCGTTTAACTCGTCCACAAGTGCCTTTATCCGCTTTTCTTTCTCTTCTTTCTGAAGACGTTCTCTCTCAAGAATACGTTGTTTAACTTTCATAAATTCTTCTCTTGCGAGACGTTCTTCTTCCTGCTGTTTTACAATCTTTTGTTTCTCTATTTCTTCATCGGATAATATATCACCATCATTTGTGAGAACAAATTTCTTTGTATCATCATCATTTGTGATAATCTCTTTTAATTTGGTTTTAGTTATCTTTTTTACATTTTTGTTTCTTTTCTTATTCGCTTCCACTCTCTTTTTTTCAGCTTCAGCTCTCTTTTTTTCTATTTCTTTTTGTCTTCGGTCCCTCTCCTTATCAATCACGGACTGTTTCTGTCTTACCCACTCAACATCACATCTTATGACATTTGATGTAAGTTTTCTGATAATATACTCAGAATGTACTTTAGCATCTCTGTCTATAACAAAATTGCTTATCTTATCATAATATTTCTGTATAAACTCATTTACCTTGCCGTCCTTTCCGTCATTCAGGTACGCCATGCACAAAAGAATATTCAGGAAGGCATCTAAAAAATACTCCGTCATAATCTCTTTGCGCTCCTTGTCATACAAACCGCAAAGCTGCAAAAGAACAGGCGGCAATTCATAATACTGCCTGCTCTGTACATATGATTTTTCTTCAATATCTCCGTTTGAAGGTATTGAAAGCGGATTGGTTTTTGTTACCAATCTTATAAAATCTTTTTGATTTTCCAATATATCACCACAATGAATTGCAAGATTCATAAGCACCGACTGCACATACAAGTCAAGCACCTGAGTGCTTGTCTTTTTCATAACCTGCCTTGCCTGATCCCAAAAACCATTTACCTCAAGTATTTCACAATATGACACGAGTTTTTTATAGTTGTCCTTGCCAAGCTCAAGCAGTTTATCCTGTGTATACTGTTCTGCTGCCATCAAACCAAAATCCTCCAAACTTTCCAAACACACCGTTCCTGTAACACCTTTATTGCTTATATTACTATCTTTTTTCCATAATTGCAATCATTTACGGATATTTCAAACTCATTTGCGGCATCGTTCGCCATTTTCATTATATCGGCATCCTGATAAATATCAGCCAGCTTAAAATCCATTTCCCCGCTCTGCCTTATCCCAAAAAAGTCTCCCGGTCCACGAAGTTTTAAATCCTGCTTTGCAACAAAAAATCCATCGTTTGACTCCTCTAATACACGAAGCCTTTTCATTGTCTCCTTTGATGGATTTCCTGCCATAAAAATACAGTACGACTGGCTGTCACCTCTTCCGACACGCCCTCTTAACTGATGAAGCTGCGCAAGACCAAATCTCTCGGCATTCTCTATCATCATGACAGTTGCATTCGGAACATTTATTCCTACTTCTATAACAGTAGTTGATACAAGAATGTCTATCTCATGTTTTGCAAACTGTTCCATTATCTCATTTTTTAATGAAGCTTTCATCTTGCCGTGCAACGCCTTTATCCTTATAGATGGAGCCATAGTTGTCTCCAGCATATTTGTATAATCGGTTACATTTTCTACCTCCATATTTTCACTTTCCTCAACCATAGGACATATAATGTATACCTGATGACCTGCCGCTATTTCCTTTTGCATAAATTTGTATGCCTGATTTCTGTAATTTGTTCCGACAACACAGTTTTTTATCGGTAAACGTCCCACCGGCATAACATCTATAACTGATACATCAAGATCACCGTACAATATTATCGCAAGAGTTCTCGGTATCGGAGTTGCACTCATAACAAGCATATGAGGCTCTTTTCCTTTTGAAAATAATGTCTCTCTTTGTTTTACTCCAAATCTATGCTGTTCGTCCGTCACGACAAGTGCAAGATTTTTGAATTTGACTTTTTCCTGTATAAGCGCATGTGTCCCCACTACTATATCAACTTCGCCGTTTTCTATTTTTTCGTATTCTTTTTTCTTCTGAGATGCCGTCATGGAACCTATAAGCATTCCCACTCTTATTCCAAATTCGTCAAGAATCTCACAAAATGACTGATAATGCTGCTTTGCAAGAACTTCTGTCGGAACCATAATCGCACCCTGACAACCATTTTCCGCTGCCAAAGCAAGAGCTATAATGGCAACTATTGTTTTTCCGGAACCGACATCCCCCTGTATAAGCCTGTTCATAACATAGCCCGAACCTACATCGCCTATTATGTCACTAAGTGCATTCTCCTGTCCCCCGGTCAGTTCATATGGCAGTTTATCTTTTATCTTTTTTTCAATATCCATATCATTGAAATCAAAAACAGACTTTTCTTTTGTGTTGTCTTTTTTCAGCTTTTTCATCGCAGTAAAGAAATGAAAAAATTCATCAAATACAAGACGTTTTCTCGCATCTATACACTCATCCTTGTCTTTCGGAAAATGAATGCCTTTTATAGCTTTTTTCCACAAAATAAGATTGTATTTTTTTCTCAGTGCCGCTGGCAGGAAATCTTTATCAATTTCCACATTGTCTATACAGTTTTTTACAGCCTTTGTTACCATATTATTTGTAAGTCCTGCTGTTAGTGAATATATCGGAAACAACTTGTCTATACTGTTCGCATATTCCTGCATACTTATCACCTTAGGCTGCTGAAGCCTCAATATACCATTTTTGTTTACAACTGTTCCCCTTAAAATATATTTAGTTCCCATATGAAGTGTTTTCATCAAAAACGGCATATTAAACCACACAACCCTCAATATTCCTGTTGCATCTTTTATGTCACACTCAATTATTTTCAAATTTCCGTGTCTTGCATTTTTGGGTTTTGAGACAAGACTTCCCTCAATTATAACCGTCCTGCCTTCCACTACTCCTGAAATATTTTCTATCTGTCTGAATATCTCGTATTCTCTCGGATAATAGCAAAGAAGCTCTCCAACTGTTGATATTCCCAATTTGTTGAAAAGCTTCTCACTCTTTTCTCCGATTCCCTTAATTTTTATAATACTGTCATTAAGTTCCATCGAATTTCTCCTATATTTTCTTTAAAAAAGGGCAAAACCAGCGTTTTGCCCTCAAAAAAACTGCAATACAATAGTTTTTTTACAGTATAGCTATTCTTCTTCGCTCTTCGCTTCTTTCTCAATGAGTTCATCAATTTTTTTCGACATGTTTATACCATACTCAATTGAATCATCAATCAAAAATGTAAGCTCAGGAGTATTGCGAAGATTTAATGATTTTGCAAGAAGTGAACGTATATGGGATGAAGCACTTGCAAGACCTCTGCGTGTCTTTTCTTTCTCTTCATCATTTCCAAGTACACTTACAAATACCTTTGCATATTTTAAATCCGGTGTAACATCCACTGATACAACAGATGTCATTGGATTTATTCTCGGGTCCTTTATGTCTCTTGCAATGATTTTACTTATCTCTCTTTGAACTTCTCCATTCATACGAGAATATTTTATACTGTTCTTTCTCATATAAATTCCCCCATTCTTTTGATATATTA
>FR887331.1:51888-52763 GCA_000436755.1 Clostridium sp. CAG:253
TGTGCTATTATGCGCCGCACAAATCCCGTGTATTAAAACACTTCCCTAATGGTATTTTAATACTATGTTCTAGGAACTTCTACCATGATATATGCTTCTACCTGATCTTCAACCTTGATGTCATTAAAGCCTTCAAATACAAGACCACACTCGTATCCTGCTGCCACTTCCTTAACGTCATCCTTAAATCTCTTAAGTGATGCAAGTTCTCCTTCAAATATCTGCTCTCCCTCACGGCTGATTCTCACTTTGCAGTTTCTCTCAATCTTTCCGTCAAGCACATATGAACCTGCTATCATACCTACACCAGAAGCTTTGAATGTCTGTCTTACTTCTGCGTGACCTATCACTTTTTCCTCATATTCAGGGTCAAGCATTCCTTTCATAGCCGACTCAATATCTTCAATAGCATTGTAGATTACTCTGTAAAGTCTTACGTCAACTTTTTCTCTGTCGGCAATTTCCTTTGCTGTATTGTCAGGTCGTACATTGAAACCGATAATAATAGCATTTGATGCACTTGCCAAAGATACATCCGACTCATTGATAGCTCCAACTGCTCCATGGATTATCCTTACGGCAACTTCATCGTTGCTGAGTTTAAGGAGACTCTGCTTAACTGCCTCAACAGAACCCTGTACATCAGCCTTAACGATAAGATTAAGTTCCTTGATATTTCCTGCCTGTATCTGTGAAAACAATCCGTCAAGCGTAAGTTTTGATTTTGTATCATCAAGAAGTTTTTCTCTTCCCTGCTCAATATATACCTCAGCGATATTTCTTGCTTCTTTATCGCTGTCTGTTGCCATAAATATCTCACCTGCATCAGGTACATCATGAAGTCCTAAAATTTCAACAGGTGTTGACGGAAGAGC
>FR887331.1:52793-58727 GCA_000436755.1 Clostridium sp. CAG:253
TCTTTCCCTGATCATCCATCATGGCTCTTATCTTACCATATGCTGCTCCTACGGCTATGTTGTCTCCTACATGGAGTGTACCCTTCTGTACAAGTACAGTTGCGACAGGTCCGCGTCCCTTATCAAGCTGTGCCTCTATAACAACACCTCTTGCTTTTCTATTTGGATTTGCTTTAAGTTCAAGCACTTCCGCAGTAAGGATTATCATTTCAAGAAGCTGGTCTATACCTTCTTTTGTATGTGCAGAAACAGGTACAAATACTGTATCTCCACCCCAGTCCTCTGCGATAAGTCCGTGTTCTGTAAGCTCCTGCTTAACTCTCTCAACATTTGCACTAGGCTTATCAATCTTATTTACGGCTACGATTATCTCAACACCTGCTGCTTTTGCATGGCTTATAGCTTCAATAGTCTGTGGCATAACACCATCATCTGCCGCTACAACAAGGATAGCAATATCTGTTGACTGTGCACCACGCATACGCATTGATGTAAACGCCTCATGACCCGGTGTATCAAGGAATGTAATCTTCTCACCGTTTATCTCTGTCACATAAGCACCTATGTGCTGTGTAATACCACCTGCTTCTCTTGAAGTAACGCTTGTTTCTCTGATAGCATCAAGAAGTGATGTCTTACCGTGGTCAACGTGACCCATTACACAGACTACAGGAGGACGCTTAACCATAAGGTTCTCATCTTCCTCATCCTCTTTGAGGATTTCGGCTATCATATCAACCTTTTCTTCCATCTCTGCAATACAGTTATATTCAAGTGCAATCTCTTCTGCCTCTTCAAATGTTATCTCCTGGTTAAGAGTTACTACCTGACCACGCATAAAGAGGTTTTTGATAACCGTTGAAGGAGTTACTTTCATTATATCAGACAACTCTTTTATTGTCATCTTTTCAGGAAGTGTGATTGTACGGATTCCATCTTCCGGCTCCTGTGGTTTTGCTACAGGTTCAGGCTTGATAAATGCTCCCTTGCGGTTAGGGTCTTTCTTCTTATTTTTTCTGCTCTGCTCAAACATTTCATCATCATCCATGCCTCTTGTTCTGTCCTTGCCGTATTTCTGTTTAGCACTCCTTGAATCCTTGTTTGCTCTCTGCTGTCTTGACTGTTTAACCTCAGATTTCATTGAATCCATTGGCATAGCTGCGCCTCTTGAAAATCCGCCGCCCTGATTTCTGTTTCTGTTATCACGGCTTCCATTATTTCTGTTGTCTCTGTTTCCGCCGTTTCTATTATCTCTATTGTCACGATTTGAGCCGTTTCTGTTATCGCGGTTTCCGTTATTTCTATTTCCACCGTTTCTATTATCTCTGTTATCACGGTTTCCATTATTTCTGTTGTCTCTGTTTCCGCCGTTTCTATTATCTCTATTGTCACGATTTGAGCCGTTTCTGTTATCGCGGTTTCCGTTATTTCTGTTTCCACCGTTTCGATTATCTCTATCTCTATTGTCACGGTTTGAGCCGTTTCTGTTATCCCTGTTATCACGGCTCTGACTGTTTCTGTTGTCTCTCTTTTCTTCCTGCTGATTGTCAGACTTCTTTTCTTCCTTTTTATCCTCTGATGCACTCTTTACTTCAGATTTTTTCTCCGGCTCAGCTTTCTTTTCCTCTTTTTTAACTACTTCTTTTTTCTCTTCTTGCTTCACAGTTTCCTCTTTTCCCTTTTCTTCTGTTTCCTGCATTTTCTTTTCTTCTGTCTCAGCTGCTACAGTTTTTTCCTGCCCCTTTTCACTTTTTGTATCTTTATTTTCTTCAACCGTATTTTTTACTTCCGGCTTAACTTCTTCTTTTTTTGCCTTTTCTTTAACTGCCGCTTTCTCACTTGCAGGAGTATTTTCAGCTTTTTCCTCCTTTTTCTTTGGAGTTTCTGCCTTCTTTGTATCTTTCTTCTTCGCAGGCTCACTCTTTTTAAGATTAGCCAAATGCTCTTTTGCATGTTTTAACAAAAAACCTATCGCATCATCCTCGATAACGCTCTGCGAGCCCTTAACATCAAATCCGTTTTCCTGTAGTAATGTAACAACATCTTTATTTTGTAAATCCGGAAATTGTCTCTGCATACTGCTGACAATCTCATATATCTTCATTTTTGCCATATAAAACTGCGACCTCCTAGTCCATCTTTTTCAATATTGCCTGTGCAAGACCTTCATCAGTTACTGCCAGAGATGCACGAAATGTCTTTCCTGTAGACTTTCCAAGTTCATCTTTTGTCCAACATTCTTTGATTGGCACATGATAAAATTCACACATGTTTCTAAATTTCTTTTTGGTGTTGTCTGATGCCTCCGATGAAACAATGACCAGATATGCCATTCCCGACTTCACAGCATTCTCCGTCATAAATTCACCGCTCGCAACTTTTCCGGCTTTTGTCGCAAGCCCAACCATACCAAGAGCCTTATCAACTTTCACCTTTCATCATCTCCTTTTCAAGTTCCTGATAAATTTCTTTTGGAATCTGTGTCTTTAATGAGCGTTCAAGGGACTTTTTCTTTACAGCCTGTTTTAAACATTCAACTGAATTACATATATATGCGCCTCTGCCGTTTTTCTTTCCTGTAAAATCTACTGTTATATCACCTTCCGGAGTTTTTATAACTCTGATAAGCTCTTTCTTGTCTTTTTTCTCACCACATCCCGTACATTGACGCGATGCGGTTTTTTTTATGTTATTTACGTTTCCCTTGCCCACTTCTGACACCTCCTGAAACAATATTACCTATTCACATTTGATATCTATTTTATATCCTGTAAGTTTCGCTGCAAGTCTTGCATTCTGTCCTTCTTTTCCGATTGCAAGTGATAACTGATCCTGTGGAACAACTACCTTTGCTGTCTTTTCTTCCTCATCTGCTTCAACTGATATAACCTTTGAAGGACTAAGTGCATTTTCAATAAGGACTGCCGGAGAATCACTCCAGTTTATAATGTCTATCTTTTCACCACGAAGTTCCTCTACAATCGCATTTACACGACTTCCGTTTATGCCGACACATGCTCCGATAGCATCAACATTAGGATTTTCTGTTGAAACTGCCATCTTTGTACGTGAACCTGCTTCTCTTGCTATACTTCTGATTTCAACTGTTCCATCCTGTATCTCTGTAACTTCCTCTTCAAAAAGTCTCTTTACAAATTCAGGATGTGAACGTGATACTGTAATTCTAGGTCCCTTTGTAGTATCCTTCACTTCAACTACATAAAGTTTGATATGTTCAGTAGGTTTAAAGTGCTCGCCCTTAACCTGTTCGCTCTCCATAAGGATAGCATCAACTTTTCCGAGATTTACACAGATATTTTTTCCACTATATCTTTGAACGATACCTGTTATAACTTCTCTTTCTTTCTCAAGATACTGAACGTAAAGTACCTTTCTCTCTTCTTCTCTTATCTTCTGGACTACAACCTGTTTTGCCTTCTGTGCAGCAATTCTTCCAAAATTCTTTGGTGTAACCTCTACCTCGACGGTATCACCAATCTCAGTTTTGTCATGAACTAAGATTGCCTCAGTAATTCCCATCTGTGTAGCTTCATCTTCAAGGTCGTCATCATCTACAACTTCCTTTACCGCGAATACCTTAACTTCACCTGTCTCCCTGTTAATGTTTACTCTTATATTCTCTGACTTGCCAAACTGATTTTTGCAAGCTGCAAGCAATGAGTTCTCTATCGCTTCAAGAATAACTTCTTTGCTTATCTGTTTTTCCTTTTCAATTATATCTAATGCTTCAATCAATTCAGATTTATCTGATTTTGTAGTTTTTTTAGCAGCCATTTTTGCCTCCTTATTTTTTCAATCTCAAATATCTATTGTCAATTTTACGGTTGATATATCTTTTCTGTTTACAATATATTCGTTAGAAAAATCCGTTTCAAGAGTTATAGTATTCTCGTCAAACCCTTTTAGTATTCCGGTTATCTGCTTAACAGACATCTCCTTACCATTTCTTGGATTTGGTATTTTTACTGCCTTGTAGAACTTCACATCTACCTCTTCATCAATGCTTCTCTTGAAATCCTTATCTTTTTTCAGCTGTCTCCCAAGTCCCGGGGAACTGACTTCCAAAATATAGGCATCAGGAATGAAATCCTGTTCATCCATAATGTCACTCCAAGCTCTGTTTACAAGTTCGCAGTCATCAAGGGTTATTCCACCCTCCTTGTCGATGTATGCACGCAGATACCAGTTTCCCGCTTCTTTTACATACTCCACATCAACAAGTTCAAAATCATTCTCTTTCATAATAGGCTCGAGAATTTCTTCTGTCCGTGTTTCATATTCCTCTCTTTTTGTCAAGCACATAACCTCTTTTCCACAAAATTAAAGAGTGGACTTGACAGCCCACTCTAAGTATAATTACTTATTAACATTTAAATTTTATCACATTTTTCCATATTATGCAAGTAGTTTTTATTCTTTTTGCGTTAAAACCCCGGCAGAAATGATTATTCTTGTCTCCAGACCATTTTGAAAAAGCTCTTTTTCTGCTTCTTTTACATCCACATACCCGTCATACCGTCCGTGGCAGACATTATAAGTATGTCCGCTCTTTTCAATAAAACAGTCATAACCGAGTTTTTGTACGTTTTTTGCAAGATTATCTGCATTTTCATAGTGCCTGAATGCTCCAACCTGAACAGAAAACTTCTCAGCAACATTTTTAATGTCCGGTTTTGTTTCGACAATATCTTCCGATATAACATCAACTCCAGTACCTGCCGCCCCCGATACAGTCTTTACGATAGCATCTGCTATTCCTTTAGCTATATCATCGTTTCTCTCGTCAAACAGGTCATTATCCGCCTCCGTATTTATGAAACCTGTTTCCACCAATACGGCTGGCATCCTTGTTCCCCTTAATACTGCAAGATTCGGTCTTTCTATTATTCCAAGGTCTTTAAAACCGACTTTCACCAATTCTTTGTTTATATTCTTTGCCATAACAAGAGGTATACCCTCTGCCTGATATACAAGCGTCTGAATACCTGAATATGTATCAGGCTCAGGACTTGAATTTCTGTGAAATGACACGAAATAATCTGCGTCACTTCTATTTGCTATCCCTGCTTTCTGATTTGGGTTCTGATAAATATCCTCTGTTCTTGTATAGATAACATTTACGCCCCTGTTTTCAAGATACTGGCCTACTTTAAGCGTCAGGCTCAGATTATCGTCTTTTTCTTTTCTCCCGTTAAACATTGCACCATTGTCAAAGCCGCCATGACCGGCATCAAGCATAACTGTAGCCAAATCTTCCACCTCAAAAACTTTTTGTATCTATTATATTCATAAAAAACAAAGAATTTACAAAAAAATCAGTTTTTCTTAAATTCGAGAAGTTCAAGTCCCTCGTTATCTTCCAATACCATTCTTATCATCCACTCATTGACAAACAACAGCAAAGGATTTCCCTTCATATCTTTTACTGCCTTTACATTGTTCATTCTCTTAAGCTTTGTGACATCCGTAGAAGGGTCACCAACCCATCTTATATACTCATACGGAAGTGATTCAAGACGTATCTCACAGCCGTATTCATTTTCAAGACGATATTTGAGTACATCAAACTGAAGCACACCCACGACACCGACTATTATCTCAGACATACCTGCCGTAAACTCCTGAAATATCTGTATTGCACCTTCCTGGGCAATCTGTGTAATACCCTTTACAAACTGCTTACGTTTCATTGAATTAAGCTGGATAACTCTGCAGAAATGCTCAGGTGCAAATGTAGGAATGCCCTCATACTCATACTTATGTCCCGGCATTGTTATCGTATCTCCGATAGAGAATATGCCGGGGTCAAACACCCCTATAACGTCACCCGCATATGCCTCCTGTATAACCTGTCTGTCCTGCGCCATTATCTGCTGCGGCTGTGAAAGTTTAAGTTTTCTTCCGCTCTGTACA
>FR887331.1:58739-61478 GCA_000436755.1 Clostridium sp. CAG:253
TTTCTTCCGCTCTGTACATGATATACATCCTTGTCCGCATCAAATTTGCCTGAGCACACACGCATAAATGCAATTCTGTCTCTGTGCGCTTTATTCATATTTGCCTGAATTTTAAATACAAATGCAGAAAACGGCTCTGTAACCGGATCAATAAGTCCTTCATTTGACATTCTCGGAAGTGGTGATGATGTCATCTCCAAGAAATATTTAAGAAAAATTTCTATACCGAATGTATTTAATGCAGAACCAAAAAATACAGGCGAGAGTTCTCCCTTGCTTACTTTATCCATATCAAGCTCATCACTCGCCCCGTCCAAAAGCTCGATCTCTTCTACAAGCTGTTCATAGAGATTATCAGGGACTATCTTCTTTAATTCCTGATCATCTATTGAATAATCTGTCTCTGCCGCTGACTTTGCGCCGCCGGTTGAAACCGCCTCAAAAGTTCTTACTGTTTTTGCTTTTCTGTCAAATATCCCTTTAAACTCTTTACCCGAACCAATAGGCCAGTTTATAGGACATGTTCTTATTCCCAAAACCGTTTCTATATCGTCAAGAAGTTCAAATGAATCTTTTGCGTCTCTATCCATTTTGTTGATAAATGTAAATATAGGAATATGACGCATCACGCAGACCTTAAACAGCTTTATTGTCTGTGCCTCAACACCCTTTGACGCATCAATAACCATCACTGCCGAATCCGCTGCCATAAGTGTTCTGTAAGTATCTTCCGAGAAGTCCTGATGTCCCGGTGTATCAAGGATATTTATGCAGAAACCACCATAATTGAACTGCATAACCGACGATGTAACAGAAATACCACGTTCTTTTTCTATTTCCATCCAATCTGATACAGCATACTTTGAATTGGCTTTTCCTTTTACCGAACCCGCCGTATTTATCGCCCCTCCATAAAGGAGAAACTTCTCAGTAAGTGTTGTTTTACCTGCATCAGGATGAGAAATTATCGCAAAAGTTCGTCTTTTCTCAATTTCTGATTTTATATTATCTGCCATTATTACCTCATTTCCGCAAAAAATTACAGCTCACATATTTGTGTGTGAACCGTAATCTTCTACCCTGCATTTTTTATTTTTTAATCATTTTCCTAAAACAATGTTCCGCATTTTTCATACATATATTTTTCAGAAAATTTTATGTATCAGTATTACATCTGCTCGATATAAGCTTCGTAACCTATTTTGCCAAGCTTCTCGTCTTTTGCTACTACCTGCTCCTGAAGCTCAGTTTTGTAACTTGCAAGTTTGTCTCTAAGCTCCTTATCTGAGATAGAGAGCATTTTTGCTGCCAAAATAGCTGCATTTGCCGCTCCGTTTATAGCCACTGTTGCAACTGGTATTCCTGAAGGCATCTGTACAATTGAATAAAGTGAGTCAACTCCTCCGAGTGACTTTGTATGAATAGGAACTCCTATTACAGGAAGTGGAAACATTGCTGCACACATTCCCGGAAGATGAGCCGCACCGCCGGCTCCTGCTATAATAACATCAATGCCTTTACTCTCTGCACTTTTTGCATATTCCACGAACACATCCGGTTCTCTGTGCGCTGAGATTACTTTCATCTCATAATCAATACCAAACTTTTCAAGCATTGCTGCTGCCTTTGACATAATCGGTAAATCTGAATCGCTTCCCATTAAGATACTTACTTTAGCCATTTTGTATTTCCTCCATTGTTTAAAATATTATCATTGTTTAAAATATTATACAGGTATCTGCATTCCTGTCTGCTTTAAAGTAGAAACTCTGACAAAATATAATTACTTAAATCAATCCCTTTATCTGTCAGGTAAATTCTATCACTATTATCATTTTCAGACAATAGGTTATTTTTTATAAATTTATCTATCACATCACCGTAAATTTCATCAATACTGTAATCAAACCTGTTTTTAAACTCTGTTTTTGACACACCGATGCACTTTCTTAGACCGACAAACATAAATTCTTCCATCTTTGCTTTTGGGGTCAGCTTTTCATAAGTTTCAGTTCTTTTCTTTATGTCTCCGTCAAAATCATCAATATTTTTTATCTGCAATCCGGGTTCTTTTGTGATTTCAAAATACTTCTCTAAATCTGAATAATTTGAAAATCTTGCCCCTTCAAAGCATGACGAAGCACCAAGCCCTATCCCGATATAATCCTCAAGAGTCCAGTAGACGAGATTATGCTTACATTCTCTGTCTTTTTTACAATAGTTTGATATTTCATATCGGTGATAACCATTTTCTTCAAGGATTTTTTTTGTATAAGAATACATCTGTCTGTCCGTATCTTCATCGGCAATATCAAGAACTCCATCCTCGTGCATTTTATAAAAGACCGTTCCCGGCTCAAGTATAAGACTATACGAAGAAATATGTTCAGGTTTCAATGAAACAACACGCTCAAGCGTTTTTTTGTAACTCTCAAAACTCTGCTTAGGAATGTCACTCATTAAATCTATATTTATATTATTAAAACCCGCATCCCTGAGCAGATGATAACTTTCAAGAAATTCATTGTAGGTATGAATTCTTCCAAGAAGTTTAAGTTCCTCATCAATGCTGCTTTGAAGTCCGAGACTTACTCTGTTTACACCCATCTTCCTAATAGCATAAATCTTTTCTTCGTCAAGAGTCCCGGGATTTGCTTCTATCGTAAACTCTGCATTATCGTCAATATCAAACTGCTTTATAATATCTCCAAGAAGTTTAAGTTCCAAAGCTGAAAGGCA
>FR887331.1:61499-75630 GCA_000436755.1 Clostridium sp. CAG:253
GGTCGGTGTTCCACCGCCGATAAAAACCGTTCCTATCCTGTATCTGCCACAAAGAATTTTCTGCCAGTAAAGAGCCTCTCTATGTAAAGCTTCAAGATAGGTGCGCTTTATGCTTTCATCTGCACTAAACGAAAGGAAATCACAATAATTACACTTTTTTACGCAAAACGGTATGTGGACATATAACGCAATCTGTTTTTGCATTTCCAATTATCTCCCCAAAAATTCATCAAAGAATTGCAATCCTTTGGTAAATCACCCTGCTAACAATAATATCTCAGTTTTCAGATATATTATTTTACTCCTCGTCAAGTTTCAATACACTCATAAATGCCTGCTGTGGAATTTCTACATTTCCAAACTGACGCATTCTCTTTTTACCCTCCTTCTGTTTTTCAAGAAGCTTTCTCTTTCTTGAAATATCACCGCCGTAACATTTCGCAAGTACATCTTTTCGCATCGCTTTTACTGTTTCTCTCGCAATTACTTTTCCGCCGACAGCAGCCTGAATAGGTATTTCAAAAAGCTGTCTCGGTATCTCATTCTTGAGCTTCTCACACATCTTTCTTCCACGCTCATACGCTGTGTCAGCATGAAGGATAAATGAAAGTGCATCTATTTCTTCTTTATTTATAAGAATATCAAGTTTCACAAGTTTTGAAGGAACATATCCTTTCATTTCATAATCGAGTGAGGCATAACCTCTCGAACGTGATTTAAGTGCATCAAAGAAATCGTAAATAATCTCATTAAGCGGAAGGTCATATTTAAGAAGTGCTCTTGATTCTTCCATATATTCCATTCCAATATAAACACCTCGTCTTTCCTGACAAAGCGTCATTATTGCACCCACAAATTCCTTTGTAACCATAATCTCTGCCGAAACCATCGGTTCCTCCATGTGCTCAATCTCTGACGGGTCAGGAAGGTTTGACGGATTTGTGACCTCAACCATTTCTCCATTTGTCTTGTAAACATGATATATAACACCCGGTGCTGTTGTGACAAGATCAAGATTGTACTCCCTTTCAAGCCTCTCCTGAATAATTTCAAGGTGTAAAAGACCAAGAAAACCACATCTGAAACCAAATCCAAGAGCAATTGAAGTCTCAGCTTCAAACTGCAGTGCGGCATCGTTTAACTGAAGTTTTTCAAGTGCATCCCTAAGGTCAGGATATTTGGCACCATCTGCCGGATATAAACCGCAATAAACCATAGGCTGTACTTTCTTGTATCCTGGAAGTGCCTCATCACAAGGATTTTCTGCAAGGGTAACTGTATCACCCACTCTTGTATCACCAACATTTTTAAGGCTTGCCGTAACATATCCAACCATTCCGGCTGAAAGTTCGTCAGATGGTATAAACTGTCCTGCCCCAAAAATTCCAACCTCCACAACATCTGCCTTTGCACCTGTTGCAAGCATCTTTATCTCATCGCCTTTTTTTACGCAGCCGTCAAATATACGGCAGAATATTATAACGCCTTTATACGCATCATATAACGAGTCAAATATAAGAGCCTTTAACGGCTTGTCAATGTCACCTGACGGTGCAGGTATCTTTTTGACAATCTGCTCTAACACCTGGTCTATATTTGTTCCCATCTTTGCTGAAATAAGCGGTGCATCTTCTGCATCAAGACCTATAACGTCCTCTATTTCACTCTTAACCCTCTCCGGCTCCGCACTCGGAAGGTCAATCTTATTTATGACAGGCATTATCTCAAGGTCATGGTCAAGCGCAAGATAACAATTTGCAAGTGTTTGTGCCTCTATACCTTGTGCCGCATCAACTATAAGGATGGCGCCCTCGCATGCCGCAAGGCTTCTTGAAACCTCATAGTTAAAATCCACATGTCCCGGTGTATCAATAAGATTAAATATATACTCCTCACCGTCATTTGCTTTATAAACGATACGAACTGTCTGTGCCTTTATGGTAATGCCACGCTCTCTCTCAAGTTCCATATTATCAAGAACCTGCGCCTGCATCTCTCTGCTTGTAAGAAGCCCCGTTTTTTCGATAATACGGTCTGCAAGTGTGGATTTGCCGTGGTCAATATGTGCTACGATACAAAAATTTCTGATATTGGACTGTTTAATTCTCTCCATTGTATTCCTCCGCTGTTTTTTTCCATTGCTTTTTATTGTAACACATACGGAGGTTATCAGTCAAAAGAATATGGAATTATTTTTGCTGTGGTACAGTATCTATTTTCCGCTAAGCACCTTATCTATCACACAGGCGAGATGAGGCATTGCATTTTTTGCCTCCTGTAATGTATTATTTTCATTTCCAAGTTCTATAAGGAGTGCTCTTTTTCTCAGATGGAGATTATAACGGTATCCTTTCAGATATACCGGCTTTGCAAAATCGTTATAATTTTCCATGCATTTTAGTTTTAGCTGCAGACTAAATGCAAGATTATACTGCAGATTAGGATTATAAAGGTATCCGATATTTCCGTTGCGGTTTCTCGACAATCCGTTAAAAAACATTACCTGCGCCGTTCTCTTTCCGTTTATTACAGTCGTTCTGTGTACTTTATTTCCTACGCCATCCCTATGCAGGTCTATTATAACCTGTATTGACGGATATTTTTTCAATGTTCTTTTCACATGTTCTGCCGCATTGTTATATGCTCTGTTTCTGTCAATTCTTCCGTTTATTATGTCATACTTTGTCGTATCATGTATCACGTTGTAACCGTATTTTTTTAAATTATATGTAAGTGTTGTTCCGACTCCTACTATGGACTGAGCTGTCACACCGCTTTTGCTGTCACAAAACGCTTCTGAACCGCCATGTGTGTGAAATATAAGTATTTGCGGTTTGTTAGAGTTTCTCTTAATTCTTAAATCTGACGATAAAAGTTTTTTTACATTAAAAACATTATTGTCAATGGAAGTAGTAGAGTCCGCTATATAAAAATTTTTCAGAAGATAATTTCTGTTAAGACCTTTTTTCAATGTATTAACCTTTTTAATATTTTCTTTTAAGGATGCTGTTTTATTACGGCTTATTACTATATCCCTTTGTTTTATCTTCTCAGAGTCTCCCTTCAATTTTTCTTCTTTTTTTGCTGCCTCATTCTCTTTTTTTGCCAGTTCCAAGTCCTCATTTTCCTCCTGACATGCATTCATATAAAGTTCACCCGACATTCCACTCCATATCTTTTTTCTGCTGTTTATGCCAACCCACGTCATAGCTGTCTTTTCAGCTTCTTTTTCGGCAACACTCCTAAACCTGTTTCCGTGTTCAACCATATACGAAACTCCAGAGCTTGTTTTAGTTATAAATTTAAGTAAAAGAGGAACATCACTTCCGTTTCTTGCCATACTTATAGCAGAAGAATTTGAATATCCGAAATTTACCAGGCCGGCAGTAACCATATTTTGTATTTTATTGCCAATATCTAATTTTTTCAGTCTCACGGCAAAAAAACTTGCCACCCAAATGATAACAACAATCATAACAATAATTTTCTTTGTATTTTTCATATATCATGTCCTTCTCTTTCTGACAGCATTACTGCCTGCCCGTAAACCTTGCAGGGCAGTAACATGGCAGCATCTTATATCTTCTAAGAACAAAATATGCAAAAAAACTTTTGATATGAATATTTTTTGCTCAGCCGAGAAGTTTATATCAATCTCTGCATCAAAACATTTCCGGCAAAAACAACTCAATTTAATATAATCGAATTTAAAGCACTGTTAAGCCCTCCGGCAATTGCTTTTCCGATAAAAAAAATCTGCTCATCAATATCTTTAGGTGTAACAAAAAGACCGCTGTATTTTTCATTGGACATCTGACGCAGGAATATATCTGTTTCTTCCTGTGAAAATCCCTGTCCAAGAAGAGTTTCCTCTATGCAGTCATATGCAACGGTTGCCATTGATACAACTGTTGGTACTCCTATGGCAATAACCGGTATCCCCATAATCCTCTCATTTATCTCCTTTCGCACGTTTCCAATCCCAGCCCCCGGAGATATTCCCGTGTCGGTCACCTGAATTGTATGGCACAGTCTCTCAGTATGTCTTGAACAGAGCGAATCTATAACCAGAATATAATCAAATCCGCCTTCTGAAACTATTTTTTTAATAATGTCACATGTCTCCATTCCTGTCTGAGCCAAAACTCCCGGTGCAATGGCACAAATTTTTTCCGGAATTATATCTATATACTCTATGACCTTGTTTCCGAGCATATCTGGTGTCGCATATCTGTTTCCAAGACCGGCTGTCAAAACTTTTATTTTTCTGTTTCCATGTGTCTTTTTTAATATCATTTTTTCGATAATACCTGCAAAAACTTTTTCAAAGCCTTCCTCATCACTTTTTCTCCATCCACTGTCAGAAAACTCAAGCGTAATATATTCTCCTACAGGCTTTCCCATCGCTTCTGCACCATGTTCATCTTTAATGTCAACGACAGTCATTGTGATACCTAAAATTCCTGTATCAGTCTTTTCTATTTGAACACCTGAAATCTCCACATTATCATCCGGGAAACTTTCCCTCACCTCAACCGCAAGGTCTGTCACTCTGCTAAGCATAAAACCTCCTGTTTTTGCTGCTGTTCACGCCTACGTTGTGGACAATAGCCCAGTTTTTACTAATATAATTTACTTTTCCCTAAATCCAGCAATAATATACACCTCAAAACAAATAAAAAATTCGTAACAGCTCAGCCTGCTACAATTCATCAAAAAAAGCGTAAAAAATCATCAAAAAAGCCTTGACAAATGTCAAAATAATCACTATGATAAATGAGTATGTTTACTTCAAAGCGACCGTGTCCGGTTTGATGAAACAAAAGATTTCACAATTGGGAGGTGTAAGGAATGGCTAACATTAAATCAGCAAAGAAAAGAATTTTAGTTGATCGCAGAAATGCAGAGAGAAATAAAGCAATCAAGTCTAAAGTTAAGACAGCTGTCAAAGGTGTTGACGCTGCTATCGCAGCAGGAGACAAGGACGCTGCTTCTAAGGCTTTAACAACAGCAATCTCTGAAATCAATAGAGCTGCAAGCAAAGGTGTTTTCCACAAGAAAACAGCTTCAAGAAAGATTTCTCGTATTACAATTGCTGTAAATAAAATCGCGTAATCTATTTAAAACTTAAAGAGTTGCCAATGGTGTGGGCAGCTCTTTTTTCATATACACATAATGATGTTGGGGACAAAAGGTATTTTGACCCTTGCATCATATAATTAAGATCTAACAGGAGACAAACAATGAAGAAAGAAAATTACTTAAAATGGGATGAATATTTTATGGGTATTGCTCTCCTATCTGCTGAGAGGAGCAAAGACCCCCATACAAGCGTAGGCGCCTGTATTATCAGCGAAGACAACAAAATCTTATCCGTCGGTTACAACGGTATGCCTCTTGGCTGTTCTGATGATGAATATCCGTGGGAGCGAAACTCAGACAACGAGCTGGATGCAAAGTATCTCTATGTATGCCATGCAGAGTTAAATGCGTTGTTAAACTATACAGGAACAAATTTAAAAAACGCAAAAATATATACTACCCTCTTTCCATGCAATGAATGCACAAAAGCTCTTATTCAATCTGGAATAAAAGAAGTCATTTATATGTCAGATAAGTATTCTGATACACCTTCTGTCATAGCTGCAAAAAGAATGATGAATTCTGCCGGTGTTAAATTTACTCCATATAAACCTATAAACAGGACTATTGAATTGCAGTTATAGTCACCGCAAGACATAAAATAAGCCCACTCAAAACGAATGGGCTTATTCGCTTATCGTTTACTATTTGACTATCATCGTTTTCTTGTATCCTGTCGATTTTTTCAGCATTTTCTTATAGTCAGCTTTCCTTGCCTTAGGGCATTTAATAACAGCTTTCTTTGAAATACCGGAAATTGCATTAGACTCAATTTTCCTTAACAGCTTACTATTTATTGTAATCTGTGTTAATTTCTTTCTGTTATAAAATGCTTTCTTGCAAATTTTTGTTATATTTGCACCGATTGTAACTTTCTTTAAATCCTGACACTTTGAAAATGCATTAGTTCCAACCTCAGCAACTTTGTAAGAAACGCCATTGTACTTAACAGTCTTAGGAACTACAGCACTTGTCTTTTTATTGTTCAGTTTTGTATATGTCACTGTCTTTTTCTTAGCATCGTTAACTGTGTATGTCACTTTTGAAACGTCAAATTTTGTGCCCCTCTTTAAGTCTTTTTCGTATGTTGCCGAACATATGCCGATAGCATCTATACACCATTGACCGCTCACAACTTCAAATGTGACTGTATGTTCTCCATATTTCAAATTTCGGAGAGAATAATTTGTTCTGCTGTCCTCTGCCTGATTAACTGCTGCCTCAGTCTCGACCACTTTACCATCAACAGTCACCTTTATCTTACACTTGTTAGCTTTCATATAGCCTAAAACATCTACTCCGGTTCCCTTAAATGTGTATGTCAAAGAAGCACCTGTGCCTGTGCTGTATGATGCTGTACGATCATATACATACATTCCCTGACCACACTGGTGTGACCACTTGTCATTAAATACTAATTTAGATTTTGTTACATCATTTAACTCGTACTGCTGCATATTGTCAATAAATTCTTCATAATACGGAGCTGTATTCTCAATCTTTTTAACTGTAAGATTATCAAAATCCATCGCAGCGTATGTACCGCCTAAAGCAATTCTTCCTGATGTTACAGGATTTGTATCTGTATAAGTAGCAACCACTTTATTATTTACATATGCTGTAATCTGGTTTTCTTTGCCTTCCAGCGACAAAGTGTTCCACTGATTGAAGCCCTGTTTAAATATGCTGTTGTCTGTAATTGTTCCTTCCAAAATGGTTACTTTTTTGCGGTACAGCTTCCAAGCACCATCTTTATCAATCTCAAAAGAATAGCCCGAAGAATCTTTAATTGCTGCTCCTCCACCTGTCTGACGAATTGCTATGACAGCAGATGAACTTTTAGCTTCTGTCTGTTCAAACTGCACATCAACATTTGCACGGTAATTCATCCATCGGTAATCACCTATCAGCACCTCTGCATTAGAGCCGTTCCAAGCTGAACCAACACCCTGCACACTCTCATCTAACTGCTGGCGCAGTACATAATTTCCATCTGCCAGCTTAACTGCCTCAAATGCTCCGTTAATAACATTTGTATAACGTGCAATTGCACCTGTTTTGCCGCCGCGTGACTCAATATAATCTTCTTTTTCATCACTGAGCTTTCCGTCTGTGCCTATCACACTAACCTTTTTATCTGAATAGTCAAAATTATCCGCATAAAGATACTCGTTATCCGTAACTGTTCCGTTTCCGTTTTCATCAGTATCTAATATTGTTCTGTCTGTTGAGTTTTCAGGTAATTTGCACTCACTTTTCAATTCGTCTTTATTCTGGTCTAATGTCGATACCGTAACAACAGAGAACGGCGAAACCATAACATTATAATATCCCTGTTCATCTGCCGTTATATCGCCTTTATCTGACATATAATTTGAATCAAAAGTACCGTCACCTGCTGCCTTTGTTTCAAAGCACTGCAATGTCTGATTATCTTTTAACTGCATGTTTTTAACTGAAATACGGTAGTTCTTTGTCTTTGCACTGTTGTTAATCATCAAAGTACTAAACTCATCCTTATCAGGTGATGCCAATGTCATATAACTGTCAGCACCGGTTGTACTGTTCACCACACGTCTGTCTCCATTTGCATCATCCTCTCCACAATAACTTGACTGAGGTATAACTCTCCAGATGCCGGCTGTATTATCCTCATTCTCCCAGCCTGTAACGGCAAATTTTGACAAATGGCTCAAAATAGCAGTACCCGCATCATATCTGACATAACCAGACCAAGGGTCTTTTGCTCCAATCAGTTCCTTAGAGGAATACTGTCCTCCCTGGTAAAAAGCACCGATTACAGGCTGATATATAACATGTGTTCTGCGTGATTCAACAAAACTCTTTATAATGTAATTTCCCATCTCTAATGCACTGCCTGTTCCACCAAGTCCTGATGAGTCGGCAATTACATTTCCGCTGTCATCCTTAAATGTTGTATTGTTTGCCGGACGGAATGCACTGTCGGAAAATACAGCCTGATTCTCGCTGTTCCAAACTTCCTTGTCCATTTCATCTGCAATTTTTATAATATCATCCTTTGTGAGAATATCCGCACCGTCCCTGCTTTTACTTGCCACAGAATACGGATAATGCCAGCCTATCGCTGCTACTGCATTTTTGTATTCCTCGTCTGTATACAAGGCATTTACTGCTGTCTTTGCAATCATCTCAGCCTCGTCTGATACAATAAACTTAATCTTTTTATACAAATCTAACGCTTTTGCATCTTTGATGGTATCGCTGTTTTCTTCCTGAATCCACTTTGCAAATTTCTTCACATTCTCAGTGTCAGTCTTATCGCTCCATGCCTCATTTCTGTTAGGATTGATATAGTCTACCATATAACCATATGTCTCATAGGCAGCCATAATGGTATTTTTATACCATTTATACTGCTTTTCCGTAGTATTTGCCCACTTTGGTGTGTTCCATCTTAAGATACTTATTTTAATATTCGGATTAATCTTCTTAGCATCTGCTGCCAACTGAAATCCCGCATTTCTCTTTACATTTGCAGTCTCATCCTCCGTACGCATTGTACAGCTCTCAGCACCTGTAGAATTGTTTCTGTCATTACCCATTTCAATTTTTACATGAGTCATAAGCGGCTTGGAACCACCAAATAAATACTGCAGCATCTCAACATATTTTTCGGGATGCTCAGCCTTATAATCCATCAAAAGGTCAGATGTGGAATTGGCTGTCAAAAGACCAAATCCCTTATAAGTAAGACCGTTTTTATTCTCTTTATTGATATTATTTCCGTCAATTGTAATATCACTTACATTTTCAGCCGCCTGAACTGTCACTTTATCCATATTAATTTCTCCCAACGACAATGCTGATTTATCAGAAATTGCCAGACCAAAGCATAACGCACCTGCAAGAATTTGTTTTATTCGTTTTCTCATACATTTCCTCCATTTTCTTATTTACTATAAATAAATCATGTGATAATGCTACGGATTGCTCATTGCCATATAATTATTGCAATCCCGCAGACACCTATGATTTTATTTTAACTCTTTCTATGTATTGTTCCATTAAACAAGGCGACACTCTTTTGTCTTTTAGCGACTTTTTATTGATATATTCTAAATAATAAGATATACTGTTTCCAAAACCTCAAAGAGCACTCAGATACAAAGGAGACAGACATGATTGCATTTCATTTTCCATTAAATACTTTACCAAAAATAATATACGCAAATGATATTGATAACAATTATGAATTTATACATTTCCAACGTCAGCCCATGGAATTTGTCCTGTTTTACATCGTAAAAGGCAATATGTATATAGAAGAAAATGGAAAAAAATATCATCTCACACAAGGCGACTATATTATTTTAGACCCTAAAAGATGTCATAAAGGTTACAAAACATCAGCCGTCCATTATTTTTATATACATTTCACATGGGAAAATGCCACAGAAACAACGTTGACAGAAACAGAATACATGGAATTGGCAAAATCAAGCCGTACAAATGCCATGAATATATTTCAACGCCAGAATATACTGGAAAATCATTTAATTGTTCCCAAACATTTTAAATCAGGCAGTTCCAATTATAAAAGTATTTACAGAATGTGCCGTGAAATGAAAAAATCATATCATGAAATGCTCGAATATTATCAATGTATTACCGCTGCAAAACTGATAGAATTACTTGGGGAGATAACGAGATTATGTGATGATTCCTTCCTCTCAGCAAAACGTGAATTTGAAAATCAGAACATGACAAATCTATTAGAATATTTAAAAGAAAATTACAAAGAAAAAATTACCGGCAGAGACATTGAGAATGCCCTGCACAGTAATTTTGATTATCTTAACCGACGTTTTAAAAAATATACCGGTATGACGATTTTTCAGTATTTAAATGAATTCCGCATTCTCTGCTCACAGGAAATGCTGCGTTCAAGCCATATCACACTGCGTGAAATTGCTTTAGAAAACGGATTTGTAAACGAATTTTATTTTTCCCGTGTATTCAAAAAAATTACCGGAAATACACCTACCGATTACAGGTTATCTTTTTTAGATTTCCCTGATAAATAATCAGTACACTAGCAGCATTTCAAGCCGTTTTTCCTGCATGCATTATAAAAAACATACAATTCTGTCTCTTCAAAATCCAAATGCTTATCATACTCCTGTTCTGTCGTCTCAAACTCAAGACTTGTTCTGCCGTGGCATTTTATCTTCATCCTGTAACAGCCTTTTTCAGTATGTATACGGTCAATCACCATTATCTTGCTGACCTCAACAATATCATTATACTTTACAATGCTCTTCTTTCCTTTAATACATATTTCCATAGAGGTATCCAGAAAATGTATTGTCATCTGCATAACACCATTCGTTCGCCTATCTACAATATAATAGTAAATGCATACCACCAAAAGAGCAATTATAAAAGCAGCCTCAGGCAGATACTCTTCAACATAATAATTTTGAATATTAAACATTTTCTGGGTAACTGCATAAATTGAAAACTGTGCAGCAAAGCATGCAATAAATAAAATTACAACATGAGTTCCTCTTAGTTTTGTATGAAAAATACTGTTATTTACCGTCACGCGGTATTCATTTTCGGCTGTTTTATCCATTATTTTTTTCCTTTAATTTATCTTTCAGCGCAAATGCTCCAGCAAGCAATGTTCCTGAAATAGAATGCCATGTACATGATACTGCACATATTATAGCAGATTCAGGTGTTGATGCAAACTGTGCTGTTGTAGTGGCAAGATTTGTGGCAAGTCCCGCATTCTGCATACCGACCTCAATAGAGATTGTTCTTTTCTTTGCTGTATTCATTCCGACAAGCTTACCTGCACCATATCCAAGCAAATAGCCAAGTCCGTTATGTAAGAGAACTGCCACAAAGATTACAACACCTGATTCAAAGAATTTAGAACCCTGTGACGAAACAACTCCTCCAACAACACATGCAAGACCGAGAACTGCTATTCCCGGCATAATCTTTTGTAACTCAACAAATGTTTTCTTTTTACCAAACAAGTAGTTGAGCAAAAATCCAAGTGCAACCGGAAGAATTACTGTCTCTACAATAGACACGAACATAGGCAATGCCTTAATTGAGATATGTGTTCCGCTTGCAAGGAAAGATACTAAAAGCGGTGTCATAAACGGAGAAAGGATTGTTGATACAGTTGTCATGCCGACTGAAAATGCAACGTCTCCGCCGCAAAGGTAAGACATAATATTTGATGATACACCTCCCGGACAGCATCCTACAAGAATAAGACCAAGTCCTATCGCATCTGAAAGTCCGAGTACCTTTGTTATTCCTAATGCAAGAAACGGCATTATAAGATACTGTGCAATTGCACCGACACATATATCAAACGGTCTTTTTGCCAATATTTTAAAATCCTGTGCAGTCAGTGTAAGACCCATACTAAACATAATAATTCCAATAATTATCGACTGAGTTGTAAATTTATTTGCTGCAAAATCTACAAACAACTTATAATTTACCCAAGACATAATGCCTGGTACAAAGAATGTTATAACAGCGATTGCTATTACAACAATTGAAGTGTAATCTGATAAAAATTTGCTAGTCTTTTGTAATACTTTCATTTTGTTCCTCCTTGTATATGTCCACTAAAAAAGTCCCTTCTTCAGTCATCTGACTAAAAAAGGGACGAATATCATCCGCGTTACCACCCTAATTTTGTAGTAATAAACTACAACTCTCAAGCATACCAGCATATGCCATCCATATAACGGTGGATACCGGCGAGGTCTACAAACTTCTATAAAGCTTTCAACCCGCTTCTCAAAGATGATATCCTAATCTGGTCATTACCTGTTTACACCGGCCACAGGCTCTCTGTAAATAAATCCACATCAGGCTTTGTTCTCATCAACGAATTTCGGTGAACATATTTTGTTTTATTTACTAATGTATTATAATACTCAGCAATTATATGTCAAGACTTTTTTTGAATGAATTATTTTCGCTGTGGCACTTTAACGCAGAGATTGATGTGTACAAACCACTCAAGTATTTACCCATACTTCCATTCAGGTATGCTCAGACAATCACAATATCCTTTACTGTCTAAATCTAACTTCTCATGAAATATAAGTCTGTACAAAATTTTATTCTTCCTGCGAAAACTGCTGCTGTTCCTTTATCTTCTCTGCTGCCGAAATCAGATTAAATTTTCATGAATCGCACTAATAATCTTATCAATCTCCAATGGCTTTGCCAGATTTGCATTCATTCCTGCTATGATACACCTCTCTGCATCTTCCTTAAACGCATTTGCTGTCATTGCTATAATAGGAATTGTCTTTGCATCAGGACGCTCCATTGCCCGTATTTTTTTAGAAGCAGTCAGACCATCCATCACAGGCATCATGATATCCATGAGAATTACATCAAAGGTTTCCTGTACATTATTTGAATAGATTTCGCTGTCGCGAAATCTATTCAAATAAATAATTTCCGGCAAAAATAATACCTGATAATGCTAAAGCAAAGCCTAATCCAATTCAAGGGAGTCTGAAATATAAAAATAATACCCATGTTTTTTGCAATATTTTTCTATTTTACGAGTTAATTTCCGGCTGGTTGTGTATTCCAACAAATACACTTCAACACCATCTGCTTTGCATGCTTTAAGATATTTGCAGAAATAATCTCTCTCCTGCTTTTTCTGCTCACTGAATGTTCCTTTATCAAAATCAATACAACTCCATACAGTCTCCTGATTTATGCCTGTCATAATATTATTAATTGTACCATAATGTTCCTTATATTTCATGACGTAAGTATCTCCACCATTGATAATGACTTTTTTCCCAAATGTCATGATATTTTTCAAAATCACTGTAAGTCCATCAAAAATGCTCTTTCGTGGAGCATAATAATATACGTCACAATTATCAATAAAAAAACCATCAATACCTTTTTTATATAGTCCCCGTGCCAGTTTTGTCATAAATTTCTGCCAATTCGGACTGGCTACATTCACCCATTGTTCCTCATCCCAATGCTCATACTTACCAATTGCCAGTTTCTTATAAGTTGTATAATATTTTCTAAAATTCTCAATAGATCCAATATTCAGATATGTATATACCTTTGTTCCATTTTTATGAAGTGATTCAATATCCCTTTTTTTAAAATATTGTGCGTCAATCACAACCGTTTTATATTTTTTTATCTGCTCCATTGCTGAGGAATCTGCGCTCAAAAAGACACCATACTCCTTTTTCGCCAACGTCTTTGTCTTATAAGCTTTTGCTAAGAAACCCATCATAGTAAAAAGCAGAACAAATACTAAAAACAAAACTACTGTTCTTTTGATTTTTTTCTGTAAAATATTTAACATCCCCTTGTATCATTTTTATTTGCAGCTGTAAATAAAATATTTTCTTCCATGCTCTTGTACAGCACCGATTTTATTATAAAAACAAATTGACGGTATATTCCATTCAAGACAATTCCATTCTATTTTTGAGTACCCCTCCTGCCTGACAAATTCTTTTATTTTTGAAAAAAACTCTGTTCCCAATCCACAGTTACGGTATTTTTCATCCAAAAACAAATCTTCCAAATGAACTCCTGCCTCCCCGGCAAACGAGCCGAATACCGGATAATAAATAACGTATCCTATTATCTCATTATTGTATTCAGCGAGCAATACTGTCGCTACTTTCTTTTCAAAAATCCAATAATACAAATCTTCTTTTGAAGCCGTCATGTCCTGAGGTCTTTTCTCATAAACTGCCAAACCTTTTATCATATTTTGTATCTCTGATATATCTTTTTCAGTTGCTTTTCTTACATTAAATTTTTCATTCATTCTTTATCTGTTCCCCTTTGCATTCCACCATACAACACTTTTACTCTTATAACTTATTCTGCCAAATGCTATAGACTTGATACTACATTGATTGGAGTTCCCTCCATAAACTTCTTTATATTATCCGCCAGAATAGAA
>FR887332.1:0-4963 GCA_000436755.1 Clostridium sp. CAG:253
TCAAGCGACCTACCCGAAAGCCGGCGGGCAACCGTATGCTTTCTGTTCGGTCTTGCTTCGGATGGGGTTTACACAGCCACTTCTGTTACCAGAAGCGCGGTGAGCTCTTACCTCGCCTTTTCACCCTTACCTGCATAAACAGGCGGTTATTTTCTGTTGCACTGGCCTGGGAGTCACCTCCACCGGACGTTATCCGGCATCCTGCCCTATGAAGCCCGGACTTTCCTCACCTGCAGCCTTTCGGCATTTGCAGCCGCGATTGTCTGTGCTACTCATTACCGAAGTATTTTATCATGTCGAAAGAAAAATGTAAATACCTACTTTCCTGCTCACAGATTTCCCACAGATTTCAATCAGGCAAATTCCTACTCCCAAATTTCATCTTCCTCTATTACATGAATTTCAAGATAATCAAAGTCTATTCCCTCTATGAAATTATCACTGTCAAAACGTGTTTTGTCCATCTTCTTAAATTCTTTTATGTTTTTGTCAAGCCATATCGGACGCCCTAAATCAAATGCGTAACATACTTCATCTAAACTGTCGAACACTTTCTTCGTCCTGTTCTTTTCCTTTAACTGGTCTGTTATTGTTATATCATCAAGCATTCTGTTGTCTTTAAACTTCTTTGCCCATAAGCGAAACATCATTTTCTCCATTCTTTTATCTTGTTGATATTTTATTGATATTCTTTATCATAACGGATATTGTCCCATCAGGATTTGATATAAACTCAACCTGATTTATGTCCTGATATTGCTCCATAGGAATATTTATCTCTATCCCCGTGTCCGTCTTTAAATACTGTTTTTCAAACTTCTTTGTAGTCGCACTGCTCTGCGGTTTTACCTGCGCTTTCTCCATATGATATTTTTCCATCTTTGCGTCAAATTCTTCTTTTATGTCGGGAGTTTTACCGTAAAGCTTTTCGCTTATCTTTTCGACATCAACTGCGCCTGTCTCCTCGATTTCTTCTTTGATAATGCGCTTTGCCTCCATCTGCTTTACCGGTTCTTCCTCAAAGTGCTTTTTATTGACCTGTTCAACCGCTTTTGTCACTATAGCAAGTTTTGATTTTGATGACATTGCCGCATGGCAGTTAAGATAACGTTCCGAGAGATAATTGCATTTTTCACCGTTTACTTCATACTTTTTCTCGATTATATTTACCGTATAATCACTTAAATTTATTATAACTGCTTCTGAAAGTTTTGATGAAGATGCAGGAAGTGTCGAACGGTACTTAATTATACTATTTACATTGCCAATTTCCTCCGACTGCGTCATATGAACAAAGCTCTCTTTGTAATTCATCTTTAAAATGGCAAGATACATGACACTGTGCAGACTGAATGATATAACGGCAAGATCAGCCGACGGTATTGCAAGATTACTGTTCATTATGTCATAAAGCCTCTTTGTAATATCTTTGCTGAACTCTATAAAATCATCCTCAGAGAAATCCTTAAGCAATTTGTAAATATCTGAACCATCCTCATCAAAATAACATTTTTTCATATCATCACCGGACATTATCTTAAAAATATGTCCGGTAAAAAAATCATTAAGATCAGGTGTAATATCAATCTGCTGCTCCGAATAAACCGGATACCCAAGTTCTCCATCCAGAATATGTACTATCCCTTTTCTCAAAATTATCTCATCCTGCTGCATCGTATCACTCCATTTCATATCCAAAGTATCTGTTCATTTATAAATTTTATGTTCCGCTGCAAGTGACAATATAACGAAAGCGTGCCTGCAGTATTAAATATTATATCTTATCTGACTTCACAATCTGCAACAGTTTCACTAACAACAAAACCTACGCCAAGTAAGCCGCCATATCCTCTACATCTTCCCTTGCAACCTTAAACGGAACGGCATTTAATTTTCTAGGTGTTGCCATTATCTCGTCTGTCATTTTCTTTACATCCTCATTCGTTATCTCATAATCACCAAGAAGCTGTTTTATAAGGACTGCAAACTGCTCAATTTCATCAAATCCAAGCATTGCAAGAACCTCTGATACTTCATCAGGCATCTCCTTTTGGATAACTTTAAGGTAGCCCGGCAAAAACAGACCAACCGCCTTTCCATGTGGTATATCTTTATTATATGTAAGATAATAGCTAAGTCCATGAGGTATTGATGTGCCTGTATGTGTGATTGCCATTCCTGCAAGGCATGACGCGAGCATAAGAGAATCATATGCCTCATAGTCAGCTTCATCTCCGAGGAGTACAGGTATGTTTTCTGCCCACACTGATATTCCATACTGACATAACATTCTGCTGAAATCTGTTGCCTTAGAGTTAAAATAACTTTCTATCATATGTCCAAGTGCATCTACTGCCGTATTCTTAATCACGCTTTCCGGTGCTGCCGAAAGATATTCCGGATCGATGCATGCAAGTTCAGGATAAATCTTATGACTAATACTCTGTTTCGTATTTTTATCGTGTCTTGTAAGTATGGCATATGGCGTAACTTCCGAACCCGTTCCACAAGTTGTAGGTATCTCAACGACAGGAATCGCACGAAGTTCTATGTTCTGATATAATATCTCCTCGTCTGTATCCCTGTTCTGTATCATAAGTGCTATCGCCTTTGCTGAATCCATAGGTGAACCGCCGCCTATTCCGATAACAAAGTCTGCGCCCTCATTGCGTCCAAACTCGCTCGCTTTCATTATGAGCTCCACTGACGGATTCTGTGGCACCTCATCAAATACAACGTACTCTGTAGCATTTTCGTTAAGTACATCTATGACATCCTGAAGAGAATGATTTTTCTTTGATGATGACTTACCTGTGACAATAAGTGCCTTTTTTCCAAATGATGCAATCTCGGCACCATGATTTTTTACTGCATTTTTCTCCTGACATACTTTTGTTGGCATATAAAAATCCATATCTGTTCCTCCTAAACTGTAATTTATTTGTGTATTCATGACGTTAATGTCATGATTTATTAAACTTCAATTTCCTTTATCTGCTCATAAAGTGATTTTCTCACTTTTTTTCTTGTGACTTCGATGAGTCCAAGTTTTGTCATATCGACAAGTATTGTTCTTACCGGGTCTTTGGCAAATTCGCTCTTAAGCCTGTCCATAAGCTGTTTGTTGTACTCAGGACTCTTCATATCAATAAAATCTATCAAAATCATACCTGACAGATTTCTAAGTCTCAACTGTCTTGCTATCTGTGTGGCAGCCTCAAGATTTACTTTCAAAAATGTTTTTTGTACATCCCTCTTTTTTGAGATGGCTTTTCCGGTATTGACATCGACAGATACCAGTGCCTCTGTAGGCTGTATTATAAGATAACCTCCGTTTTTCAGCCAGACTTTTGGCATGAGTGCATGTTCCAAAGTCTTTGTAACATCATAAACTGCATCGAGTTTTCCGTCATTTTCATCCCATCGCCTGATTTTATTTATGTCTTCCGGCTGATATACTTTTACAAACTCCGTTATCTTTTCATATATTACATCGTCATCTGTGATTATACTTTCAAGCAGCGAATCATAAGAGTCCCTTATATCGCACAGATAGGCAGCAGGTGCATGATAAAGGCAGTTAAATTTTGTCCTGTGAATACCAAATTTTTTTATGTCTTCAAGCTGTTTTTTAAGAAATGCTATCTCATTTAAAATCTTTTCTTCCGATGCATCTTTACTGTTTGTTCTCGCTATAAAGCCATAATCTCCGTCTATGTTATTTTGAAGCAGTTCCTTTATCCGCTGTTTTTTTTCGAAATCTTTTATCTTTGAAGATATGCTCACCGTCTTTTCGCCATATATAAGTACAACATATTTTCCCGGAAAATTGAGAGCACCCGAAAGTGTGGGCGGCTTAGTTTTTACCGCCTCTTTCTCTATCTGAACGATTATCTCGTCACCGATAAGCACCCTTTTCCCATCCGACACAACACCATCCGTATGTATCGGACATACTCTTGACTCTAACGAAAGATACGCCATCTTTCCCAGCTCATATTCCACAAAAGCTGCGTTTATGTTTTTGACAATATTTCTAACTTTCCCGACATAAATATTTCCTAAAAGTGCCTGCTCATTTTCAGGCTGAGCCTGTATCTGTGCTATCTTTCCATCCTCAACTTTCACAGATAACACGCCACTGCCCTTTTTAGTTATCAATAACTGATTTGCCATTGCTATGCCATCTCCTGTTTTCCAAACTCTGATAACGGTACAAGTTTACACGGTATCTCTGAACCAAGCAGATGAACCTCACCCTTTTTAGCAGTCTCATCTGCATACATTTCAAGCCTGTGTATCTGGTAATCAAGCGGATTATATTCAAAACCATTCATCTGCATGACAGCTTCTAAAACCAGCTCAGGCTTTATGTTTACGACACTTCCTGCTGTGAGCTGGCAATATATTACAGGCTTATAAAATGATGTGTCTATTTCAAGTCTGCCATACTCATTTTTCGTATCATCACAAAAAGCTGCAATATCAGTTTCAATATGATAAATATTTGGCTTTATGTCAACTATTTTTTCTGAGCGTTTTGTCTTTTTTAATATTTCAATTTTTTCTGCTTCTTTTATCTTTCTTACTGCTTCCTCAGCAAATGCGTCATCAGTAAGCGGATTGTCCTTATCAGGTTTTATGCATATCATATAATCACATGCCGAGAGCATTGCCATTGAAGGCTTTGCATCATCATCAAGTATAGTGAAATCTTTAACTGCTATTTCATCATTCATAACAGCATTTATACGCTCTGTCATCTTTTCAGGAGAATCACTCTTTTCAAGTGTCACATCAAGATATTCTGCATCGCTGCTAAGTCCTATTCCAAGCGGTGACGCAAATGACATGAGCTGATGCGGCGAAAAACCTTTACTGTAACTTACCTCAATTTCAGCACGCCTGAATGCCTTTTGAAAATATCTCATTACATCAAGATGACCGATAAAACGCATTGAAC
>FR887332.1:4984-6323 GCA_000436755.1 Clostridium sp. CAG:253
CCGACTTTACTGAATTTTAATCTTGCTTTCATGTCACTCACCCGTTCCTTTCTCATCATTGCCCGTAAGATTTTCAACACAGACACCGCACTTAAATTTCATAGCTCCACATCCGGCGCACTTTGCACGACAGTTAGGTGTAACCTGTGCCTTTAATGAATTTTCATATTCTCTGCGCATAAACTTTTTAGTCACACCTATGTCAATGAAATCCCAAGGGAACAACTCGTCAACAGGTCTTTCACGACCAATATAAAATGCCATATCAAGTCCGTTGTCCTCAAATGCTTTAATCCAGTTTTCATATTTAAAATATTCTGACCATGCATCATAAAAACATCCGCTCTGGTAAGCTTCAAGTATAACTTTATTAAGGCGTCTGTCACCTCTTGCAAATACACCCTCAAGTTCCGATACATCCGCGTCATGGCAATTGTATTTGATACTCTTTTGGTTAAGCTGCTCTCTGACTTTTCCAAGCAGGAAATTCCTCTTGTCTTTCGCCTGTTCCTTCGTATTCATAGGTGACCACTGAAACGGTGTAAACGGCTTTGGTACAAATATCGATGTACTTGTGACAATGCTTACTTTTCCGTTTCTTTGGTCTTTTGGAATCGTATAATACTCTCTTGCAATCTTGTCAGACAAAACCGCTATTCCTTCTATATCATCATATGTCTCTCCCGGAAGTCCGAGCATGAAATAGAGTTTTACCCTGTTCCATCCTCCCCTGAACGCATCCATCGCACCTGTAAGAATGTTTTCCTCGGTAAGACCTTTGTTTATAACATTTCTCATCCTCTGTGTTCCTGCCTCCGGTGCAAATGTAAGGCTTGACTTTCTTATATCCTGTACTTTCGACATTACATCAAGTGCAAACGCATCTATTCTGAGTGACGGAAGTGATATGTTTACTCCCTTGTCCCTATACTCGTCTATAAGCCAGTAAACAAGTTCAGGAAGTTCTTTGTAATCACTTGAACTTAATGAACTCAATGAAATTTCCTCATGACCTGTCGCTTTAAGCATTGCAGCCGCTCTTTTCTTAAGGAAATCAAGACTTCTCGGTCTTATAGGTCTGTAAAGCATACCCGCCTGGCAGAAACGGCAGCCTCTTATGCAGCCACGCTGGATTTCAAGCACAACTCTGTCCTGGGTAACTTTGATATACGGTACAAGCGGCTTTTCAGGATAATATGTCTCTGACATATCAAGTTCAACCTGCTTGATAACTGTTTCTGGTGCTTCTTCCACGATAGGATAAAAGTCTTTCAGTGTACCGTCTTCATTATACTGTACCTCATAAAACTGTGGTATATACATACCCGGTATCTTAGCC
>FR887332.1:6339-19015 GCA_000436755.1 Clostridium sp. CAG:253
CCCGGTATCTTAGCCGCCGCTTTCAAAAATTCCACTCTGTCTTTGCCTGATCTTTTCCACTCTTTATAGGCATCCATAAGGTCAAAATAAACCGTTTCTCCCTCTCCTATATAAAAAATATCAAAAAAATCTGCTATAGGTTCAGGATTGTACGAACATGGACCTCCGCCTATAACAAATGGGTCATCCATTGTCCTGTCTTTTGCTAAAAGAGGTATCTTTGACAAATCAAGAATCTGTAAAATATTTGTGTAACACATCTCGTATTGCAGCGTTATTCCAAGAAAATCAAAATTTTTTATCGGCTCCTGACTCTCTAATGCAAAAAGCGGAATATCCTGTTCTCGCATTATCTTATCCAAATCTACCCACGGGGAATAAACTCTTTCACAGTATATGTCATCCCTCAAATTGAACATATCATACAAAATCTGTATGCCAAGATGTGACATACCTATCTCGTATACATCGGGAAAGCACATACAAAATCGTATATCTACTTTTGACGGATCTTTTTTTACCATGTTAATCTCACCACCGATATATCTCGCCGGCTTATCAACTGATAATAATATCTCATCACTTAAAGCAAGTTTTCTCATTCAAATCCTCCATAACGTCACTTATAATGTTTCCGGTAAATTCAACCATATCATGCCAGACTGTTCCCTCTTTCGATAATGCCTGTTTAATAGGTTTATTACTGTAATTTCCAATTGTCAGGTCTCCAAAACACAAAACAAGAACAGCCGAAAAAAGAAGCAAAAGCAATGTAATCTTTGTCATAAGCGACTTTGCTTCTCTGCCACTTTCCTCTGTTTCCTCGTAATTGTCAGAAAATGCCAGCCGCGCTCTCAAAATTTTCTGAGAACGTGTATCAACTGGCATTTCTTCATTATTATCATATCCATTCATAATTTGTACCACATAATCTTTTTTTAAGATTATGCATTTTATCCGACATAAATTACTTCATACCGCAAATACTTTTATTTTATAATTCAATAATACTTTATGTCAGATTACATATGACAAATCTAAGAATTTAAAAGTTTATTTATCGTCTTCCCAGACAAGCCCCTGATACTCGTGGCATTCCTCACGTGTAAGTAATGCCTGTATTGCATCGGTAGCAGAAACTCCGTCAAATAAAACTTCATTTATCTGTTCTACTATAGGCATTGACACTTTGTATTTCTTTGCAAGTGCATATGCGGCTTTCGCTGAATACACCCCCTCAACAACCTGATTTACTTCTTTCATTGCCTCATCCATAGACATTCCTTTTCCGATAAGCACCCCTGCATTATGGTTACGGCTGTGTGTACTTGTACATGTGACAATGAGGTCTCCGATTCCTGAAAGACCGCAGAATGTCTCCATATGTCCGCCCATGGCTACACCAAGTCTTGCTATCTCAGTTATACCTCTTGTAATAAGAGCTGCTTTTGTGTTGTCTCCAAGTCCAAGTCCGTCACAAACTCCTGCCGCAAGTGCAATGACATTTTTTATTGAGCCACCAAGCTCTATTCCTATTATGTCAGGACTTGTATAAACCCTGAAACGATCATTCATAAATATCTTTTGGACATACTTTGCTGTTTCTTTCGTTGTAGAACCAACCACTACAGTAGTAGGCATACCGATTGAAACTTCCTCTGCATGGCTTGGGCCCGATAATACACATACATCTCTTTCAGGCATTTCCTGACAGATAATGTCTCTAAGTGTCATCAATGTATCATTTTCAATTCCCTTTGCAACATTAACTATCTTCTGACCCTTAGGAATAAACTTTGAAGCATTTTTCGCTGTTACTCTGACATAAGGCGAAGCCACCGAAAAAACTATCAAATCAAAACCCTTGCACGCACTTTCAAGATCACTTGTCACAACTACGGACTCAGGAAGTTTTACACCCGGAAGTCTGTCTTTATGCTCTCTGTGTGTCTGCAGCATCTCAACTTCCGATTCAACAGCAGACCAAAGAGTCACATCGTGACCATTATTTGCCAACATTATTGCAAGTGCCGTTCCCCAGCTGCCGGCACCTAAAAAACTGACTTTACTCATAATTAACCTCATTTCCAAACAACTTTATTGTATGCAAATGTCATTTTGCACATAAAAGTCATTTTATATGTAAAAATCATTCTTTCGTGTTATTTTGTTATTTATCACTCTTTGAACCAATCTTATTTTCTTTTCCATGAATCAATCTTACTATGTTCTGCCTGTGCTGAAAATATGCAAAAGCCGTAAACAAAAGACTGATTACCATCATATGTACAAATTCACTGTCATTTCTATGCATAAGCACTGTATTTACCGGTATGTACCATGCAACCACAAGCGACCCAAGCGATACATACCTAGTCAGTGCAACTATCAAAGCAAATATCAATGTTCCGACAGGTATAAAAAGAGGATGCGCAGCCGACATTACAACAGCCGCCGTAACAGCAATACCCTTTCCACCTTTAAATCCAAGATAAAACGGATAATTATGTCCAAGTACAACACCAAGACCAATATATAAACACAAAAGATACCAGTTGTCAGGTGATAAAAACACTCTTATGACAAGTATTGGCAGAACTGCCTTTGCCAGGTCACCGACAAATGTTATGAGCGCAGGCATTTTTCCTAAAACCCTCAAAACATTTGTCGTTCCAGCATTGCCGCTCCCATGCTCTCTTATATCAATATGATGAAATTTTCCGACAAAATATCCGCTTGATATACATCCGCAAAAATAACCTATCACTAAACATATAATGTTGTGAATCATACTTTCGCCCATTTTATGAGCCTCCTTTGCACGCAACTATTGTAGTGCATAAATTAATACACTTTTTATTTTTCTTTACGCTCTCTTATTATGAATTTAAGAGGTGTACCGGCAAATCCAAATGCCTCTCTTATCTTGTTTTCCAAATATCTCGTATATGAAAAATGCATAAGTCTCTTATCATTAACAAATATAACAAAAGTAGGCGGTTTAACACTTACCTGTGTCATATAATAAATTTTGAGTCTTCGTCCCTTATCTGAAGGTGGCTGCTGCATTGCTACTGCCTCAGTAAGAATTTCGTTTAGAACTCCCGTGGCAATTCTAAGAGAATGATTCTGTATTACAACCTCAATGGAATCAAATAATTTTGGAAGTCTCTGTCCCGTAAGCGCCGATATAAACATAATTTCTGCATACGGCATAAACGATAATATATTTCTTACTTTCTGTGTATATTCTGATACTGTCTTGTTGTTTTTCTCTATAGCATCCCATTTGTTTACGGCAATTATCATGCCTCGTCCACGGTCATGGGCAATTCCTGCTATCTTTGCATCCTGCTCTGTTATGCCCTCAGTTGCATCAATTACAAGAACAACAACATCTGCTCTTTCCACTGCTGATACGGTTCTTAGTATCGAATACCTCTCTATCTCTTCCTTAATCTTATTTTTTCTTCTAAGACCTGCCGTGTCGATAAATACATATTCTTTACCATTCCACTTTACAGCCGTATCTACAGCGTCTCTTGTAGTTCCGGCAACATCAGATACAATAACCCTGTTTTCACCTAAAAGTTTATTGATGATAGATGACTTACCTGCATTTGGCTTTCCAACTATGGCTATCCTTGGTCTTTCATCTTCAGCATCATCTTCATTTTCCGGAAAGAGAGCCGTAACTTCGTCAAGCATATCACCGATTCCGAGTTTTCCAATTGATGATATAGGATATGGGTCTCCAAGACCTAAATTATAAAATTCGTACACATCAGGCATGAGTTTGTCAAAATTATCTACCTTGTTTACAACAAGAACAATCTTTTTCTGTGCTTTTCTGAGCATTTCCGCAACTTTATAATCTGCATCGACAACACCCTGCTTAACATCGACAACAAACATTACAACGTCTGCCATCTCAATTGCCATCTCAGCTTGCTCTCTCATATGACGCAGCATCTGATTGTTTGTCTCAGGTTCGATTCCTCCTGTATCCATAAGCGTAAAGTGATAATTAAGCCAATTTACATCGGCGTATATCCTGTCTCTTGTAACTCCCGGTGTATCCTTTACTATCGACAGACGTTCACCCACAAGCATATTAAAAAGCGTTGATTTTCCAACATTTGGTCGTCCAACTATTGCAACTATTGGTTTAGCCATTTAAATCTCCGTTTCTACCTTAATAACACACTTTCAATATCATTTTGCATGTGTGATTTAAGATTCTTTTACATTTTTTATAAGGAAGTTCTTTACATTCTTATACAAGATATCTTCAGTGATGATTGTCTTTGCATCTACTCCGTAATAATCTTTGAATGTCGAACTAAGTTCCTTTTCGTTTTTACAATTATAATTTGTAAGATATGTTTTAACTTCTTCTTTATACTGCTTATCTGAAACTGTTATATTTTCTTTCTCTGCAACAGCACCGTAAACAAGCTGTTTTCCAACATCTGTTTTAGCTGTTGTCTCAAGCTGTTTGTTGAAATCAGACATTGATGAGTTCTGTGACTTAAGATAGTTCTCAAGTGTATAACCGTTATTCTGAAGATAATATGTTATAGATGTCTTTAACTGTGTCTTCATTGTCTTCATTTTTGACTCAGGATAGTCATTTACTTTACATGTATCATAAAATGTACTCCATGCTTTTTCAGCTAAAAGATTATCCCTTACATATTTTGTATATCCGGCTGCAGTATTTTCGTAATCCTTGTCAAAATCTTTCATGTTTTTCTTTACAAACTTGTCTGAAAGTTCAGGATATACTTCCTTAAAATTGATAGTAACGGAAAATACGGCTTTTTTTCCTGCCAAATCCTGATTCTGGCTGTACTGTTCAGGGAATGTCACCTTTATCTTACATCTTGAACCTATTTTCCTGCCTATAAGACCATCCTCAAAACCGTCAATAAATGTATTTGAACCTATTTCAAGATCATATCCTGCCTTATTTGTCTTTTTTGTGAGGCTGCCACCCTCAAATGTCTTGCCGTTTACTTTTCCGACATAATAAATATTTACTATATCACCTTTTTTTATTTTTCCTTTTTTTACTTTAGTATAATCACCTGTGCTCTTGATATTTTTAGTAATCTGCTCTTTTGTAGATTTGTCTATCTCATTCTTTTTTATGTTAATCGTTGAATAATCGCCAAGTGTAACATAATCAAGACATTTTACATTTTCATCGCTGCTATCCTTAGCTTTGTCAGATGAAGCTGTCTTATTATTTGTAATCGCATTTTTCAGCTTATCTGTGCCCCCGCATCCTGTAGATGCAAGTGCAATCGATGCACAAAGTGTTACTGCCAGTAATTTACTATATTTCTTCAAAATAATTCCTCCAAATATTATATATTATTTTTGTAATGTTATATTGCCAACAATATTCACTTTTAAATATTGTTTTAAAGCAAAACACAACAAACTATTTTATACCACAAATTCAACAAAAAATCAACCTCGTTATCTTTAAGCCCTTGACGATATTTCATAAAAAAGTTATATTATTTTAAGGTAGTTATGTATAACTAATTCATGAACTTAAAATAAACGCATATATTCTGATGCAGAGAGAGGTTAACAATGTCTAGTAGAAAATTTAAGGATTCCATGCCACTTGCTCCGCTTAAAATAGTCGCTATTGGCAATCAACAGGAACTCGGAGAAAAGATAAACAAAGAAATAATAGCAAGACGCCACAAAGCACTTTCTGAGATGCAAAAACCTGATTTTAAAATGACGGGATATGACACACAAAATTATCTTGTATCGTATGACTGTCCACGATTTGGCACAGGTGAAGCAAAATGTGTCATCAACGAATCCATGAGAGGCGTCGACCTTTTCATAATCGTTGACACGGTAAATTACGGACAGCAGTACACTATGAGAAACAAGACTACTAACATGTCTCCCGATGACTTTTTCATGGACTTGAAACGTGTCATTATGGCATGCAGCGGTCATCCGAGAAGAATCACTGTCATAATGCCGTATCTATATGAGGGCAGACAGCACATCCGCTATATAAATGAATCTCTCGATTGTGCACAAGCACTTCAGGAGCTTGTATCTATGGGTGTTGAAACAATTATCACTTTTGATGCACATGACAACCGTGTCCAGAACGCAATCCCTAATCACGGTTTTGACAATTTCTTTACTTCTTTCCAATTTATAGACACAGTGGTTAAGGCAAATCCGGATATAAAAATCGACCCTGAGCATATTATGGTAATATCTCCTGACCTTGGCGGCATGAAGAGAGCTGTTTACTATGCCGGTGCATTAGGTGTTGAAATGGGATTGTTCTATAAGAGAATGGACTATTCAAAACTTGTTGACGGTGAACACCCTGTTGTATCAACACAATTCCTCGGCAACAATGTCTCAGGCAAAGACATACTTCTTATCGACGATATGATAGCCACAGGCCACACTATCTTAGACGTTGCACGCGAATTGAAAGAACGCGGTGCAAATCGGATATTTATATGTGTAACTTTCGGCTTGTTTTCAAATGGTACAGCTGAGTTAGATGCCGCATATGAGGAAAACATCTTTGACTCAATTTACACTACAAATTTAAGTTACTGTCCTGATGAAGTTAAAAACAAACCATATTATCACAGCGTTGACCTTAGTAAATATATTTCAGCCATTATAGATACACTCAATCACGACACAAGCGTAAACGACCTTATAGATGCAACTCAGAGAATTCAGGATATAGTACAGAAACACAACAATAAATAATCAAATAATTTTTTATAGGAAAAATACTCGCAACATAGCGAAAAACAGGGCAAACCCAGCGTTTTGCCCTGTTTTATTCTTTTTAATCTTCAAGCATTATAAAACCGTTCAGGTTTCCTCTCTTTCCGCCACTCGCCCTGTGAGAATATAATATATCAGGATTGCAGCATGTACAAAGTCCGCTCACATGTATATTTTCTGACGGTACACCTGTTTTTTCAAGAATTATCCTGTTTGCCTCCCAAAGATTTAACAGATATTTATCAGCTGTTCCCGGATTTCGTTTCAAAATCCTTTCCGTATCTTTTTTAAATACCTTTTCAAATTCTGCCGCTACGTCCCTGCTGACCTCATAACAATTCTGACAGATAGATGGTCCAATTATGCAGATTAAATCTTTTGCATCAGTGCCAAAACATTTTTTCATCTTCTCAACAGTTTTTCTGCCTATTTGTGTAACCGTCCCTCTCCATCCTGAATGTGATGAACCTATCGCTTTATTCTTTGTGTCAACGAAAAACAACGGCACACAGTCAGCATATGACGTTGCAAGTACAAGTCCTTTCTTATCCGTCACCATTCCGTCCGTCATTTTTAATTTTTTCTTTATTTCCTCACCTGCCGTATATTGTTCATCGACATACTCAACCTTGTCTTCATGTACCTGGTCTGAAAGTACGAGTTTTTTATAATCTGCTTTCAATTCTTTGCACATTCTCTTATAATTCTCTTTTACATTTACATCATCGTCACCTCTGTCCCATCCAAAATTCAGACTTGAAAGATATTCTCCTCCGCTGACACCCCCAAATCTTGTAGAGAAAGCTAATGTGACAAATCCATATTCGTCGAGACAGTGAAATTTTATCAAAGGAACGCCTTCATTTTCCACACAATAACACTCTTTTTTACTTATCTCGTTTGAATTTATCATTTGTTCTATCCGCTTTTTGTTATCAGACATAATAATCCTCATTTCTCTCTTAAAATTCATTTTTCATTCAATGGATGACTATTTACCATTAACACCCGTCAAATGCATTTTCTATGTGATGCAGCAGATTTCCGTTTATCGCTATTACATCAAAACGGCATGGAAGTTCATCTGTTTTATATATTTCTGCCATATAGTTTTTAGCCGAATTTATTATATGAATCTGCTTGTTTTTATTGACAGCCGACTCCCCAAGTCCAGACTTTGAACTTTTTCTATATTTTACTTCCACAAATACAATTATATTATCCTTTTTTGCAATAATATCTATCTCCCCGTAACTACAAAAATAGTTCTGCCTGACAATCTTATAGCCGTGATTTTTAAGATACTCCACAGCCTTTTGCTCATAAGCAGAACCAATTTTTCTTTTATTTATTTCTCTCATTATCTTTTTTGTCCATTACCTTCCCTTTTATCTTATCCATGGCATCAACAAATACCAGCACTTCAGCCACAACATGATAAAGTTCCGGAGGAATATACTCTCCTATTTCTATATCCTCAAGACTTTTGGCAAGCTTTGCATCCTGATGTATAGGAATATCTTCCTCTTCTGCCTTATCTATAATCTTTTCGGCAAGATAACCCTTTCCAGATGCAATAACCTTAGGTGCTTTATCATGTAATGTATATTCCAAAGCAACTGCTGATTTATCCTGTCTTCTCTTTCCGACAATATCTTTTCCGTAAATCATTTTGTTTCTGTTATCTGCCATATATAAATCCCCTAATCTATAAAGTTTTTTATAAATGTCTCTCTGTGTATCGGTGACGGCCCGTATTTTTTAATGGCCTCAATATGTGCTTTTGAACCATATCCTTTGTGGCTTGCAAAACCATACATTGGGTACATCTCATCCATCTGAATCATAAATCTGTCCCTTGTAACTTTTGCCAAGATACTTGCTGCCGCAATAGAAACACTCTTTGCATCACCTTTTATGATTCCAACCTGTTTTGTCTGAACTTCCGGAATGTGAACAGCATCAACCAACAGTATGTCAAGCGATTTAGTCTCAGACATCTGTTTGATGGCTGCACGCATGGCTTCGTATGTTGCCTGCAAAATGTTTATCTCGTCTATTCTTCCCGGTGACGAAACTCCAATACCATAAGCAACGGCTTTTTCTTTAATTTCATCAAAAAGTTCGTCTCTTTTTTTTGCACTCACCTGTTTTGAATCATTCAGATAAAGAATCTCACAATCCTTAGGAAGTATAACACTTGCCGCTACTACAGGTCCAGCAAGAGGTCCCCTGCCTGCCTCGTCAATTCCTGCTATGAACTCATAATCTGAATATTTGTTTTCAAATTGATGCATAAGTTCCAGTCTCTTATACTCTTTTTCAAGTGCAATCTCCTGTTTTTCATACTTTTCTATAAGTTTTGCCACACCTTTCCTGGTATCGCTTTTATAAACTTCAATCAGACTCTCTCTTGTTTCTTTATCGGCATTTGCAAGCTCGTTTTTTATATCATTTATTGATTTACTCAATTTAATCCTCCAAATTTTTTAAACGGCCATATCCTGAATACAGCTTTACCGGTTATATCTTCCTTTCTAACCAGTCCAACTGTTTCACTTCTGCTGTCCGTACTCATATTTCTGTTGTCCCCAAGTACAAAATATTCATCTGAGGCAAGTGTCTGCGGTTCACTTGCAGTTCCGGCTTCTTTCATAAGTTCCTTTCCATACTTTTCACTTTTCAAAAGAGAACCGTTTATGTATACCCTGCCATCATCAATATATACCGTCTCTCCCGGCAAACCTATTATTCTTTTTATAAAATATCTTTTTTTACCGTCTGCGTCAGTATCTTCTATCGGAAATACCACTATATCATATCTCTTAGGAGAATCTATCTTATACGAAAATTTATCTATTATGATAGAATCATTATTTTCAAGTACAGGCTGCATGGAAATTCCCTCAACCGTACTCTGAAATGCCACATAGTTTGTAATCAGACCTGCCACTCCAAAAGCGATGACTATACAAAATACCAGAACAAACAGATTACAGATTGTTCTTTTGTAAAACGGAACATATTCATCAGCTCTTTTTCTGTAATCCGCCGCAACCTGAATATATGAAACTTCATCTTCTACGGATTCTGTCTCATTTTGTGTATTTTTTTCTTTTAATATATCATTAGCAATATCTTCCCATTTTTTCTTCTCTGATTCTGAATATTTCTTAGTATTATGGTCATCAATATGCGATAAGTATATTTTTCTGTCACAAAATCTCAAACTGTCTTCTATCTGTTCATAATCATACATAAAATTCTGCTCCCAATTATATCCTACTGAGGAATTTCAAGACTAATCTTACCAATACGTCCATTTCTAAAATCATCAACAAGACATCTTGCTGCTTTATCCAGATCATACTCAGCTCCGCTTTTCAAGCAGCCTCTCTTAACAGCAATTCTTTCAAGAAGTTCATTATTTGACTCAGAATCTTCTATTCCGTAAAACTCTGCAACCATACCGGGATAGTTTTTTATCAGATAATCAAGCAGAAGAAGGCTAAGCTCATAAACATTGTAAAGTTCATCTTTTATTGAACCTATAAACGCAAGATTTAAGCCAACCTGCTGGTCTTCAAACTTTGGCCAGAGGATTCCCGGTGTGTCAAGAAGTTCAACACTTTTATTTAATCTTATCCACTGTTTTCCCTTTGTAACTCCGGGCTTGTTTCCCGTCTTTGCACAAGCTTTTCCGGCAAAACTGTTTATAAATGTAGACTTTCCGACATTCGGTATTCCTACAATCATCGCTCTTATCGGACGATTTAAAATTCCTCTTTTTCTGTCTCTCTCTATTTTTTCCTTACATGCTTTCTGTATAACATCATGTACTGCTTTAACTCCCTTTCCGTTTTTAGAGTTAACGGCAGCGACAAAATATCCCTTGCTCTCATAATAACTTGTCCATTTGTCTGACACATTTTTGTCAGCAAGATCATACTTATTCATCAGAAGTATTCTCGACTTCCCATTTGCAAGAGTATCTATGTCCGGATTCTTGCTGCTTAGCGGTACTCTTGAATCAACTAATTCTATTATAACATCTATCAGTTTGATATCTTCCTGCATAGCCCTCCTGGCCTTTGTCATGTGTCCCGGATACCATTGAAACTGCATAAAATTATTCCTCCATATTTCTGATATGTGCTCTTTAAATTCTTCGTTTTAAGAAGATACCAAGAGTACATCATTTTATAACTCTGCCTATTTTTATAGGTTTCCTGTAATAAGCATTTGAAATTTTTATTCCGTCTTTTCTGTTGCTTGCATGAATAATCTGCCCATTGCCAATATACAAAGCCACATGGCTTATGTATCCATTACTTCCGTAAAAGAACAAATCTCCAACTTTCACATCTTTAGAACTTACACTCTTTGTAAATGCTGCCTGTGCCCTTGAATTTCTCGGTATTTTATACCCAAAATGCTCATATATCCTCATCGTAAATCCTGAACAATCGGTACCGTTAGTCAGGCTTGTACCTCCCCATACATAACGGTTTCCCAAAAATTTCATAGCAAATGCAACCATTTTTGAATACAGTGACTTCTTTCCCGTATAATGGCTTGTAGTTCCACCGGAGTCATTCTGCGGTTCAGTATATGTCACTGCCTTGTCAAGAGCATAATTAAACTGTAAAAAATCTTTATTTATAAACACATCTTCTTCATCAATCGAGAGCATTATCCAGTTATTTAAATCCTGATACATCGCTTTTTTGTTGACATTTTTAAGCTGCTTTTTATCGAATGATTTATTTAAATGTATTTTTATGTATTTTTTTAACCACTCTTTTTCTATGTTGGCATTTCCTACAGTATATTCCTCCTCACGCGATAATGTATCACACACCTTGGAGTCTATAGAAGGCAGTGTCCTTACATTTAATGTCTTAGTATTTACTACCGCCTTAAGTCTCGCAACCTGTTTTGCGCGCTGTCTGGCAATATCTTTTTTCAAAAGATATTTTGCTAAGACATATCCTTTAACTTTGCCCGATGAAATATATGCCCATCCGTTGTTTATACTCTTGATGTCACATCCGCTGTTTTTCGTCATCTTGCCTACCACATGAGATGAAGCTGATGCCTTTGAATGAACATTCAACGAACCGTTTACATTGGCTACACCTAAATTATTGTATTTATACCCTGCATCTGCCAATGTATCATTTAAATTTGACTCTGTTTTTTTGTCAGCTTTTTTTCTGATTTCACTTTTTTTGTTGTTTTTTTGCTCTGCCTTTTCTGCAGCTTCTCTTTTTACAGAAGCCGCATAATATTTATCAAGATACAATGTCATTCCTGCCATGGATGTTTCTCCCACAACCGTAGCAGACTGACATAAATCTGTCTTAAACAAAAAAACAGATAAAAATATCAAAATTCCAAAAAATATACCCTTTTCTGTTTTTTTCTCAAAAAAATCCATGTCTTTACTCCTAAAAAGTATAACAATCTAAAAAATCATTGTCAATGATACAGTACACTAATGTGATGTTCCAAAATACTCATATACCTCATGTAAAAAAGATAAAGAACCGAAAACAACAATCTTGCCTGAAATTCTTTCCCTGGAAATAGTGTTCAACGCATCCCTCACACTTTTCTTCGCCTCAACATGATTTATCTTATTGTTAGACACTTTAGAAACACATCCCGCAAGTTCTTCAGCCGGAAGACCGCGCGGAGCAGGTGCACTCACTGTATAAACTCTTTTTGCATGCGGAAGTGTATTTTTTAATACCTGCATATAATCTTTATCTTTAAATACACCAATTATATAAATGAATTTTTCTCCCGGAAAATATGCATTTAAAGAATACTTAAGCATTCTTGCACCGTCAGGATTGTGTGCACCGTCAAC
>FR887332.1:19034-24256 GCA_000436755.1 Clostridium sp. CAG:253
GGCACCGTCAACAATAACATACGGATTGTGTGATACAACCTCAAATCTTCCTGACCATCTGCACATCATCAGTGCTTCTTTTACCGATTGTTTGTTTATGAGCCTGAATCCCGATTTATTTAGTAATTTGGCTGCCTCAAGTGCCAGCCTTGCATTATCCAATTGAAAAATTCCCGGCTGTCCGAGTGTAAATTTTTCATTTTCATATATAAAAGAAGTCCTGTCTACCGAAAATTCGTAAGGTCTTATGTCATCACGCGATACAATGCTAAGATTTGCACTGTGCCGTCTGCATGTATATTTTAATTCTTCAAGACAGTCCGCCTCCGGTTTCATTGCAACCACCGGAACAGAATTTTTTATAATACCATATTTTTCTTTCGCTATCGCAAGAAGTGTATCGCCAAGATAACCCATATGATCCATTGAAATAGATGTTATCACGGACAGAACCGGTTTTTCTACTATATTTGTGGCGTCAAGTCTTCCCCCCATACCTGTCTCGACTACTGCTACATCTACCTTCCAGTCGGCAAATACTTTATACGCCATGACTGTCTCTATCTCAAATGCCGTGGGAGTCTTTTTTCCTTCTTTTTTTATCTCTTCCGTTTTTTCAACAAGATATGTGATATTATCTGCCACTTCCTCTTCCGATATATATTCTTTCTGCAATCCGTATATATTTCCGGTAATTTTCTGTATTTTTTCTTTATAGTCAAATAGTGCAGGGGATACATATCTTCCGACTGTATATCCCGACATTGCTAAGATTCCTGCAATAAAATTTCCTACAGAACCTTTGCCATTTGTTCCTGCAATATGTATTATTCTCGATTTATTCTCCGGATTCCCTATCATATCCGCTAAATATTTTACCTGTTTAAGTGAAAGGTCACTGCCTGCCTCAGCCTGCAGATTCTCTATATAATTTACGGCTTCACTATAATTCATTTCAGTCTCCGTTCCTGCACATTTTTTATTATAGAAACAAAACTGTATCAGAAACCACGTACCGACAGATATTTGTAATTTTCAAACAAAAACATTAAATATATCAGTACAAAATATTCCAATACAGTTTTGAAACCTAACTTTAATTATATAGCCTTCTCCGTTAAAATGCTTTATATTTCCGTTTGTTGTTCTCTAAAATTATTTTACAACTCTTACCTTCAACACTCCATCAATAGCTGAAAGTTTATCTGCTACTTCTTTTGAAGACTCAGAATCAATATCAAATACACAGTATGCATAATCGCCACGACTCTTATTTGTCATATGTGCTATATTGATGTTTGCCTCAGAAAATACATTTGTAATGCGGTTAAGCATTGCAGGTACATTTTTATGACAAACTGTTATTCTTCCCTTCGTATCACATACTCCTGCATCACAATTAGGATAATTTACAGAATTTATAATATTTCCGTTTTCCATATAATTTCTTATCTCATCTACAGCCATAACTGCACAGTTATCCTCTGATTCTGCTGTTGATGCTCCAAGATGTGGTGTAGCGATAACATTTGGCATCTTCATAACTGCAGGATTTGGGAAATCAGTTACATATTTTGCAACTTTTCCTGACTCAAGAGCAGCTTTCATGTCATCATCATTTACAAGAGTGTCTCTCGCCATATTTAAGATAACAACGCCGTCTTTCATCTGGTCAAACGCTTCTTTGTTTAACATTCCCTTTGTATCTTCAAGAAGCGGTACGTGAATTGTAATGTAATCACAATTCTTGTAAATCTCCTCATAAGATTTAACTATCTTTACATCTCTTGAAAGAGAAAGTGCATTGTTTACTGAGAGGAATGGATCTACACCATATACATCCATCTTCATGCGGTTTGCAACATTGGCAACAAGAACACCTATGGCACCAAGACCGATAACACCGATTTTCTTGCCCATGAGCTCTGTTCCTGCGAACTGTTTCTTTGCCTTTTCCATATCTTTGCTGATGTTCTCATTGTCAGCATTTTCTTTTGCCCAGTTGATACCGCCTACAACATCACGAGCTGCAAGAAGCATTCCTGTAACAAAAAGTTCTTTAACACCGTTTGCATTTGCACCCGGTGTATTGAAAACTACGATACCTTTATCTGCACATTTGTCGAGGGGAATATTATTTACACCTGCACCTGCTCTTGCAACTGCACAGAGATTGTCAGAAAGCTCCATATCATGCATTGCCGCACTTCTTACTAAAACTGCGTCTGCTTCTGCGAAATCATCTGTCTTTGTATATTCATCAGTAAGATTATTTAAACCTATATCAGCGATAGGATTAAGACATGTATACTTAAACATTATGCATTCTCCTCCTCAAACTTCTTCATAAATTCAACAAGCTTCTCAACACCTTCTTTTGGCATTGCATTGTAGATACTCGCTCTCATACCGCCAACTGTACGATGTCCTTTAAGATTTACAAATCCTGCTTTTTCAGCTTCTGCAACAAATTTTGCATCAAGTTCCTTGTCACCTGTCACAAATGGAACATTCATAAGAGAACGGTCTTTTGCAACTACTGTACCCTTAAATAACTTGCTTTGGTCAAGGAAATCATAAAGAATCTTTGCTTTTTCTTCATTTTTCTTTTTCATTGCTTCAAGTCCGCCCATCTTCTTGAGCCACTTGAATACTTTACCACATATGTAAATTCCATATGCAGGTGGTGTATTGTATAAAGAATCTGCATCTGCATGTGTCTTATACTGAAGCATTGTAGGTGTTCCCTCTAATACATCTTCTGTTATAAGGTCTTCACGCATGATAACGATAACCACACCTGCAGGTCCGATGTTTTTCTGTACTCCACCGTAGATAACTCCATATTTTGTCACATCTACAGGCTCTGATAAAAAGCATGAAGAAACATCAGCTACCAGTGTCTTGCCTTTTGTATTTGGAAGTTCTTTGTATTTTGTACCATAAATAGTATTGTTCTCACAGATATATACATAATCTGCATCCTCAGAAATTGGCAAATCCGAACAGTCTGGAATATACGAGAATGTTTTGTCCTCAGAAGATGCAATCGCATTTGCTTTACCATATTTGCAAGCCTCTTTCCAAGCTTTCTTAGCCCACTGACCTGTAATAATATAGTCAGCAACCTTATTTTTCATAAGATTCATAGGTATCATAGCAAACTGCTGCGAAGCACCACCCTGGAGAAACATAACCTTATAATTGTCAGGTATGTTCATCAACTCTCTAAGATCCTTTTCTGCTGTTTTGATGATATTGTCATAAACTTTGGAACGGTGGCTCATCTCCATAACCGACATTCCGCTGCCCTGATAATCAAGCATCTCATCTGCAGCTTCTTTTAATACTTCTTCCGGTAATACCGCCGGACCGGCTGAAAAGTTATAAACTCTGTTCACTTTCATGTGCCTCCTTCTGTAATTGGTTACTAATTTGTTATATTTTGTGCTATATCTCATGCCAGAATAAATATCTGACATTTTACAACAACATATATTATTGTAAGACTTTATCACAATATAGTCAATGTCAAAAAATTATATGCCTTTTTCGAGATCCTTTTCGTCAAAGACTTCATCTAATCCCTTACCCGGTGCAACCATAGGGAATACTTTGTCATCACTATGTATAATACACTCAATAACAGCAGGTTTTCCCGATGCTATTGCCTCTTTTAACACTGTCTCAACTTCATCCTGTTTTGTGACACGATAACCTTTTGCTCCCATAGCTTCAGCAAGTTTTACATAGTCAACATTATTGTCAAGGACAGTATGAGAGTATCTCTCACCATAGAATAAAGTCTGCCACTGACGAACCATTCCAAGCACACTGTTGTTAAAGATAATCTCAATAACAGGAATATCTTCTCTTACTGCTGTTGCAATCTCATTCATATTCATACGGAAACATCCGTCACCTGCGATATTTACCACAACTTTATCCGGATTTCCTGCCTTAGCTCCTATTGCTGCGCCAAGTCCGTATCCCATGGTACCAAGTCCGCCTGATGTTATAAGTGTATGCGGTTTCTTGTATTTATAATACTGTGCAGCCCACATCTGATGCTGACCGACTTCTGTTGCGACAATGGCATTGCCATCTGTTATGTCATAAAGTTTTTCAACGACATACGGTCCCGTGAGCACATCATGATGATAATTCAAAGGAAGTGCATCCTTTCTTGCAAGCACCTTGTTGAGCCACTCTTTGTGATAAAGCTGCTCAAGTCTTGAATTAAATATATCAAGAACAGACTTAATGTCACCTACAATACTTAAATCAACTTCCACATTTTTGTTAATTTCTGCCTCGTCAATATCAATCTGAATGATTTTTGCATTCTTGGCAAAGCTCTTTGTATCGGCAGCAACTCTGTCAGAAAATCTCGAGCCGACTACCACAAGTGTATCACACTCTGATACGCTTAAATTTGCAGTCTTTGTTCCATGCATTCCAAGCATGCCGACATAATATTCCTCATCACCGCTGAATGCACCTTTACCCATAAGTGTATCTGTTACAGGCGCATCAACTTTTTTAACAAAGTCAGCAAGTTCTTTATCCGCATCGGCTATAACTGCTCCTCCGCCGACAAGAATCATAGGCTTTTCTGATTTTCTCAAAATCTTAATAGCTTCATCTACGGCAGTCTCATCAATCTTGTCTGTCATTCTCGGTATGAGCTTTGGAATTTCCTTTTCATATTCCGTGACATCACTTGTAGCATTTTTAACTATATCTACAAGTACAGGTCCCGGACGACCTGTTTTAGCTATTTCAAACGCTCTTCTAAGTGTAGGTGCAAGGTCTTTTACATCTTTTACTATAAAACTGTATTTTGTAATAGGTGTTGTAACCCCCGCTATATCTATCTCCTGAAAAGAATCCTTTCCGAGAAGTGAAATTCCTACATTACATGTAATAGCAACGATTGGAACCGAATCCATGTAAGCCGTGGCAATACCCGTAACAAGGTTTGTTGCTCCGGGGCCGCTCGTTGCCATGCACACACCAACTTTTCCTGTTGAGCGGGCATATCCGTCTGCAGCATGCGAAGCTCCCTGCTCATGTGATGTAAGCACATGTCTTATCTCATCCTGATGACGATACAATTCATCATAAATATTTAAAATTGCACCACCGGGATAGCCAAATACTGTATCAACACCCTGTTCCTTTAAACACTCTATAACTATCTGTGAACCTGTTAACTGCAT
>FR887333.1:0-571 GCA_000436755.1 Clostridium sp. CAG:253
TAAGATACTGCCATATTTTTACATTAAAATATGTATAATTATATCCCAATACTGATTGAATTGGTTTTTCCAAAATTCCCACTCCAAATACTGATAATAAGCAAAAAAGCTTTACTGCAAATGTTATAACCGTTATACAAATTGAAAATATTATTCCACATACAATTTTACTTATACATATTTTATCCGTAAATAGATATGTATATATTAATTCTCCAATTCTCTTTCTATCAGTTTCAAATAATAATATAGCAAACAGTAACATGGCTCCCATTATAAGCAAATAACTTGAGTCAAAATTTAATATAGTTCTTATAGCACTTGTACCTGCAAATATAACCTTTTTATTTTTTAACTTAGTATAACTTTTCTTTAGAATATAATTTCTCTTCTGAATATATTCATTATTTTCTCCAAACACAGAGTTTTTCCCTATATTTTCAACATTATTTCTATAATTATGACACTGCTTAATTTCTGTTAACAAATCTTTAAAAAGTTTATTTTCCCTATTTATATCTTTTGTATATTTAAGTTTACTTTCAACAGGATTTGCACTTATATGTTCCAT
>FR887333.1:581-6495 GCA_000436755.1 Clostridium sp. CAG:253
TTGCACTTATATGTTCCATCTCAATTTCTTTTAATTTACCTGATTCATAATCTTGCACGGCATTATTATATTCTTTCATGCTATAATTTTCAGAATCACCTATATAAAATTTTCCAATAAAAATAATAACATATAATACTATCATAGCTATAACTATAGACACTTTTTTAATTTCAATAATTAACTTTTTAATTTCAGCCCCCAAAAAACCTTTTTTTATCATTTAAATTTTCTTACCTCATTCTTCCCTGCTAAAAAGTCATTAGTTTTTTCATATAAAAGATTTGCATTTTTATCATACAAATAAACATATTTTTCTGAAAATCCTACACAATATTTTTCACTTTCAACTTTTCTTTTTTTCTTTAAATATTTATTATAACACACATATTCCCTTTTCCCTGATTCATTAGTATTAAAAATAATAACTTCGTTGTTTGTGCTAATGTTCTCTAAAACTTCACATATTTTATGCGAAATCATTTTACTATTTTCTTTATCCATGTTATACGCATATGTTCCATTGTCTTTTGCATAAATAATATAATTTCCTACAATTGGAATATTAGTTAAATAAAATATCTTTTTTGCTATCACTTTTTCTCTCAAGTTTTGTAAATCAACTCTCAGTAATAAATATTTACTTTTACTATCAATAAACTTCTTATTATTTTTATATTTTACAGCTTCATCATACGTCATATCTGAATAAGCACATAATATAAACAACTTTCCTTTATTTACATTAATTGATGATATATATGCATTATTTTTTTTAATATTAAATATATGCCTTTCTCTTTTGGTTCTTATATCATATTCCAAAATCCCCACTTCATTTTCATCCATTGTGTTACCATTTTTATCAAGAGTATTTTGATACGCTATGTATAATTTATTGTCTATATACACTGCATCCGTAATTATTTCCATGCTTTTAAAATCATGTATTTTTTCTTTATTGTCTCCATCAATATCTACATGATACAATGTTGCCTGAAATGGTCCCTCCCCTTCTCCTATGCTCACATAATATATACCTGTGTTATCATATGTTATCGCTGTATTGCTACCATATGCAGGACATTCTTTTGTATCATGGTTACAACCATTTCTATTACAGGCTATATATCTTTTTCCATCTTCCGCCGAATAGAAATATGTTAATATTCCTTCTGATTTAAAAGCACCCTTTTCATTAAACCAATATCCTATATTCTGAGAATACTGTACCGGCAATATTCTATTACCAGCTTTATAATATTTTTTATACATTGCAAATAATACAAATATACAAACAATTATTGTAAGCAATGAAAAAATATATTTTTTATTAAATTTTATATATTTCTTTGTGCTCATTTTCACTAACTCCTATATTTTTTATTTTAATCTAAGTTTTTCATCTATATTCCTTTAAAAGATAAAAATTTTTTAACATTTTTAATTTCAACTTTCTGTTCTTTCTTTTCTTTTTTTCTACTTTGAGTAGTTAATTTTTTATAATCTTCTTCGAAATTATTACTTTTACATAACTTATCTATATTAAGATATGCCTCTTCAAAATTTGAATTTTTTTTATAATTATATTTGTAACCATTAATAATCGAAATATTACATTCATCTGAATTAAAATAATCTTTTTTGCTCTGACAAACATTTTTTCCAAAATCAGATGACTTTGCATTATATGCATTATCTGATACACCAAAAACCGTTCTTATATAGTTTGACGGCATTTCATTTCCATCAGTATCATATGCATATCCGTCAATTAGTTTAAAATCTTTATTTTTCACTCCGTTTACCAACAAAACTGCTACATTTTTGTCATTTAAAACCTTATCTATAACAAACATACTTTCACTATGTTTATCTGATTTTGCATTTATCATTGTATTTGAATAATCATACGTTTTATAATAATATTTGAATGATTTAACATAATAATCATTTTTTAAGTTTTCTGCTGTAGCATCGTCAACAAAAAAAGCAATATTTGTACTTTTTTGATTTATACCGGTGAGTATTTCCACCTCATCATCATCCAGTGAAATATTTCCGCTTATTACGTTTTTGTTATATAAATTGTTCAATGACTTTATAATACTTTTTAACCTTTCATCATCAAATGACGTTTTTACATTTCCATCCGTATGGCTGTATAATAATCCTCCCATTTCACATAAGCCAACAGAATTTAATATATCATAATAAGAAATATCCCATAGCAGCTGTTTTTTTCCTATATTTTTTGTTTCTATACAGCTTAATGTATCTTCAATATTATCAGGTAAATTTTTGATTTCTGATTTTGTAAATTTATCTTTTTTAAATGCAGCATAACATCTGTGAGGTAAAAAGTTCTGGTTTGGAATTGCAAAAACATGTCCTTCTTTTTCCATTCCTACCCATTCATTTTCATTAAACGCACTATATAATGATGCATTTTTCTGTTGTTTTAAGTCATCTGACATATCATATGCATAATTATTTTTAATTAAGTTTTCATATGCATTGTAATCATTCTCATCATATGTAAAACCACTAAAAAATACGTCCACATATTGTTTATCCAGATAGCTCAAAATGCCCTTATTATAACTTCCCTCTGCATCATCAGTTACATATAAAATATCTATATAACATTTATATTTATGTGAAAGATAATCATTTATTTTCTTTATATTTTCACTGCTTATAACATCTGTATCTGCACTTAGTGTTGGCACACACCATACAATATGATTCTTTTGTTTTTTTTCTTCTTTCAACTTATTTTCAATCTCATAATCAGCTATATATTTTTCTCCATTGTATAACTGCAATGCAGTTTCTATATTATTGTCTAAATTTTCTTCTGTCATTTTCATACTTTTTTCCGAACTCGTAAAACCATTATTTTTTTTGCAACCTGTAAATATTATTATCACCAAAAAACAAATACACATTATTTTTTTCATAATCATCTTTCCTTTCATACAAGGACTACTATAATATAGCTGTCCTTGTCTACAGTCTAGAACTATTATATTATAGTAGTCCTAGACAAATTATATTTTTACCAAAGTATTTCAATACTTTTCTTTGATGACTGATTATTGTCAGCAGATGCTATATGTTCGCTTATTATTGAATATGCATCTTTATGTGAAAATGAAATACTTACCGACATTTTAGCATTATTATCTTTCTTAATAACCCCATAGCCACCCGTTGCCTTTTTATATCTATATGTTGCCGATACATATGCCGATACAACATTTGACCCAAATGATGTAAATGCACTTGCTTCTTTAGAACTAATTTGTGCACCCGCTCTTCCAAAATAATTATTTTTAATTGTCATTGCCTCTGACTTTGACTTTGCTGCTTTAAAAGTAACTATACCATACTGAGCTACATCCTGCTCATTCGCGAATGCTTTAGTTGCTGATATTCCACCTACTAATACTATTGCCATTAAAAGAACTGCTATTAATACTTTTTGTTTAATTTTGTTTAAAACTTTCACTCTTTTATCCTCCTCGTTATTTTAAATTTTTAATTATTTATATCTTTCCTACTCCTTTCCAGTAACAAACAATAAAATAATCTTTTGTTATCTCATTACTCATCACTTATTTATATATCAGTATAAATCATAAATCTTACAGGAAACTTACACGCCTAAAAATGTCCAAATGTTTAATATACTCCCATAAATAGCAAGTCCCCTTATCTTTAAGTCTAAATTTAAATAAAAATGCGACCTTATCCTTTTTCATGTCATATGACATTACGGATAATTGCCGCATTTTTTTATTTTAAATGTATAATACAATGATCAATATACTTTTTGATGCCGACATCATTATATCTCTTAATTACTTATTATAAATCACTGACTGCTTCATCTAATGTCAGTATAATCTTAAACAAATCACCATCTATAATTACATCGAGATTTCCGTTTTGAAGTTTCATAAGGCTCTGTGCTATTGAAAGACCCAGTCCGCTTCCCTCTGTATTTCTTGATACATCACCTCTTACAAACCTTTCTGTCAATTCCTCACCTGAGATATTTAATGACTGTTCTGACATATTTTTCACTGATATGCATACTTTATTTTTTGCTTCGTATGTGCTGCTATCTTCAGCCTTTCCTAAAATAAGCTCCACATCTATATAAACCCTTGTATTTTCCATGGCATATTTGCATATATTCTGGAATATGTTGTCAAAAACTCTTGACAGGTGTCTGCCGTCTGCCATAACTTTAAGTTCATTTTTATCCCTGTCATCAATTTTAAAATTGACAACCGGTTTGAGATTTCTTTTTTCCATCTTCGGTATATACTCACCGAGACTCTGCTCGATAAAAACCGGCAAATCAAGTTCTGACATGTTCACTTCCACATTTCCCGTTGAAGCTTTCGACAAATCAAGCAAATCATATATAAGGCTCTTTAAACGCTGTGACTGCCTGTCAAGTACCTCTACATAACCTGCCGCATTTTGATTTTTCAAATCCTCTTTCTTTAAAAGGTCTACATAACTTATAATTGCCGTAACAGGTGTTTTAATATCATGCGATACATTTGTTATAAGCTCTGTTCTCATTCGCTCACTCTTAATACGGGCATCTACTGCTTTCTTCATACCCTCACCGATATTATTAAGATTCTCTGCTTCTTTTCTTATTGGTACAAGCATATTTTCTGTTTTTATTTTTCCTTTAACATCACCTTCTGCCATTTGTTTTATGCCCGCATGAAGTTTTGATACATCTCTTAATACCCTTGCAATTATGACTGTTCCAAGAATTTTAGCAATAATCACAGTGAAAAACGCTGCTTCTGAACCACCAAAAACTGCCAGAATACATTCAATAACACCGGCTGCCCAATATACCGTGAATACCAGTATACTTGTCTTTACCATTGTCAAAAGTGATTTTATGTTCTTTGCCACACGCGTAAACAATTTTTTTATAAACATATTATTTATAACAGCTCTGTCTTTTATCTGTGCACAAAAACTTGTATAGAATATTGTAATAAAAATCCCTGCAACAACTCCCGTTAAAATTCCTGCTGTTATAAGATTTGTAAATCCATACCGTATCAATTGTTTTATATCTCTCTTGCATATATTGGTTAATACAAAAAGCATCATACTCATTACTATTCCAATAAGCACAATTACAATATCAGTCGGTATCCTGTAAATTCGTTTAACCTTTCCACTTTCATTTCTTGATGACTTTGCCATCACAGCAATTGCAATTGTGGAAATAATAAGCAGTATTCCTGATATGTAAGTCATAATTGTTAAACTTTTTTCATGGCTTTCATACCAGCACAAATAATAGAAATCATCATTTGAACTTAACTTATTGCTTAACATTCCGGTAATTGTATAGTTATATTCCCTTTTTAAATACTGTGTTGTATTTACATAACAGTTGTCACCCTGCTCCTCAAAACTATGTACGGCAATCATTACGTTACCTTTTAACAATTCAGCTCCATCGCAAGTCTCTAATACCCCTTTTCTAAATTCTCCTGTAAACGGACTTACCCTGCTGGAATCCACGTCAAAACTAAAAGTTGCTTCTTCCCACAAAAATCTTTGTCTGTCAACCTTTATGCCGTCTATCTTTTTTGATGATAATTCTTTTATTTTTCTTTCCGCATAAGTTTCATCAAATGTAACAGAACAAACCATTTCTCCCTCAGTAGAATAAAAATCCAAATTCATTCTCTGATACGGATAAATCTTTTTTAGAATAGAAAACGCAGTTTTCTCTTTGCTTCCGATATACCCGGTGCCCGACAAATATTGTTTGACAGCATCATTATATAATTTTTTCTTATTAAATCTAAAACTCGTATTATTAACGTTATCAAAATAACAACCTTTCCCCTCTGTA
>FR887333.1:6504-6766 GCA_000436755.1 Clostridium sp. CAG:253
AACAACCTTTCCCCTCTGTAGACACTTTATAATTGCCGTTTCCTATCATTTCCGAACCATTGTCACCACTTTTTATATCTCGATCTACACAATCCGGTTCAAATATAAACATATAGTTTGAGTTACTATTATTAACATATTCTTTTTTAAGCTTTGATATTGCTCCTAAACGACTTTCAAATACTACATCTTTATATGCGCTCTCATTTAATGCAAGTTTTGCGTAGATTGCTGCCCCTTTATTCATTGCACGTATTCTGCT
>FR887333.1:6819-32247 GCA_000436755.1 Clostridium sp. CAG:253
CACCATATTTCCCGGCGGCTACAGTAAGAATCATACCCATTACTAAAAACACTGATAATGATACAGCCTGAATTATGTTAAAAACAACTGTCAGCTTTCTTTTACTGCTGCTTTCTTTTCTTCTTTCAATACCTTTCATAATTTACTCCCACCTTTCATTAAAATCAAATCGCCCGGTTATTTATTTCTCACACTTATATCCTTGTCCCCAAACTACTTTTAAATATCTCGGCTCTGAAGGATTTATCTCTATTTTTTCCCTCAAATGTCTGATATGTACCGCAACAGTTCCCTCACTTCCCATAGGAGTGTCTTTCCACACCTGCCTGTATATTTCCTTCGGTGAAATTACTTTTCCGGGTTGTTTCAGGAATAATTTCAATATCTCAAATTCCGTAGGTGTAAGGTCTTTTTCCTCTCCGTCCACAAACACCTGCTTTGCAACATCGTCAAGTTCAAGCCCTCTAAGAATATACTTTGAATTCTCGTCTGCTTTCTCTCCACCACCCAATGTCATATATCTTCTGAGCTGAGCCTTAACTCTTGCAATAAGCTCTACCGGATTAAACGGTTTTGTAATATAGTCATCTGCTCCAACATTAAGACCCAGTATCTTGTCTGTATCCTCACTTTTTGCTGTAAGAAGAATAACCGGAACATTTGAATTTTCCCTTATCTTGCTCATTGCAGCTATTCCATCCATAACGGGCATCATAATGTCCATAACCACGAGATGAACTTTCTCACTCCCGACAATCTCCACTGCCTCTTTACCATTATACGCTTTTAAAACATTATATCCCTGGCTGTTTAAATATATCGCTATGGCTTCTACTATGTCTTTCTCATCATCACAAATTACTATATTGTACATCTCTCTCTCCATCCTTATGTATGAAATTTTGTCTGAATTTTTATTTTGCAAAATAATTTTAAATTTTTGGCATACATATTTGTGAGCCGTACCGCAGCTTACTACAACTTCCATCTCCCCGGTACAGCTCATATTATCTCAAAAAAAATATTAAGATAAAAGCAGTTAAATCTTTAAGATTTGTTTAAGATTTTGAAGTTATCAATGATACTCTAATCAATATACTCAAATCCTGCAAGAATATATGGAAGCTGATTATTGATAATATCAGAAAATGTCTCAATAGCTTTCTTATCTTTAACTTCATTATACTTTATCATATAAGTACATCCACCTCTCTTACAATCACTGAATCCAACACGCTCCATGCCAGCCATATTGTCCTCTATCTGCGTCAGATCAGTTGTATGTAATCTGTAGATAGTAAACAGTTCCTGCTTAATGCCGTCTTTTTCGCCATAGAATGTAACCATATCCTGTCTACAGCCTATATCTTTATTGTATGCTCCATCTTTTTCCTCAGTTTTAAGATACTTTGCTGTGTCAGAAAGCACATCCAATGTAAAGTTCGCATTAGTTGTAAATCTCTTGTAAGACGGCTCATTTTTGTTTTCTTTAAGTATGAACTCATGTCCATTAAACGAAACACTCTCAACCTTGTCAAGATCAACGATCTCTTTGAAATCAATCTTATAATAACCATTTGACTCTAAAACATGATAATCCTGTTCAGCACCATCCCCTACAAATCTGCTGTCTATTTTTCTTCCGTCAAGATATTTTACAACAAGTCTGTCTTTTCCTTCCACCTGTCTTTCGTACTCCTCTTTAGTTCCCTCAAATTCCCTGTATTTTTCTATTTTAAAATAAGTTGTTAAAGATAACGGTGTGAGTTCAAACTTATTCCATACAACATCAGAACAGTTTAAGTTCATAGGAACATTTATATTTTTTACAATGGATTTACTATTGACCTCAAGTTTCCACTTTAATTTCCACTCACCTTTACATATTGTTATAAATTCACAGTCATTGTCATAATATCCTATATCTTTCAATGTGAATGTCACCTCTTTTCCTGACAGGCTTTCTCCTTTTTTCCAATCATCATCATATGATACTGATATTAAAAATTTTGCAGTATCTCCCTCAAACCAGTTTTTACACACCCCTAAATTGATGCCTCCTTCGTCTATCTTATGATTTTTGACTGAAAAATCATAATTATTGAAAAAGAGTTTTTCGCTACTCTTTTTAAGTCCTTTCACATCAATTACCGCATAAAATCCTGATTCATCAGCCATGACCTGTCCCATAGAAACCTCTACATCGCCGCTCTTTGCTGTTGCCTGTGCATCTGAAACCATTTCAGCCGCCTGCTTTTCCTGTGTACCGCCATTTATTCCAAAATAACTGCTTATCGCAGGATTAAGTTTTAATGTAGCTGCTGCCGTTCCGCCCACGAGCAGAGTCACTCCTAAAGCCGCCGCAGCAGCCCTTGTAAATCTTCGTGACATAAATTTTACCTTTATGTTACCATCTGCAGCAGCTATATTACTTTCTGCTTCTATTCTTCCTATTTTTTCCATTGTCCTTGTTAATATACGCTGTTTTTCTTCACTTGTCATCATATTCCCACCTTCTTTTATTTCCTTATTTTCCCCTATTTCGTTCAACATTTCGTCTATATTTTTCATAACTTTCAGCCTCCCATCTCTACGCCACAATGTATCAACTGATTTCTTAATCTCACCCGTCCTCTGCATAGTCTGTTCTCAACTGTTTTTGCTTTAAGTCCCATCCTCTCAGCAATTTCCTTTATACTGTATCCCTCAAAATATCTGAATGAAAATATTTCATTGTCCGGACTTTTCATTTCTTCTATAAGTTGATGCAGTAATATATACTCACTTTTACTTATTACTTCTTTTTCTACATCATTGCCGGCAACAAGTCTTCCTGATGCATCAATATCACTTATTTCTTCATTTGTTAAACCTAATCTGGTTTTTGTAAGCTTTCTGCGCCGGTTTAACGCTGTTCTTCTCGTTATTCCATACAGATACTCTTTAATGCCACATTCATTTGTTACCTCAATCTTATGCCTTGCCATCCACAGTGCCACAAAAGCATCAGAAACTGTCTCTTCTATATCCTCATTTGAATATTCAAGAAGTATTGAACGGCATATGGTTTTGACCGCACTTCCATATCTGTTGATAATCTTTTCCATTGCTTTTGAAGCATCATTGTCAAGCAAACGAAGCATTTCTTTTTCTTCCCTTCTTTCTACTTCCACTCTGACCACTCCTTTATTGTATTTTTTAAGGCCTTCATATTACTATTGGCATATTATGGTAAAAATCCCTCACTTTTTTCAAATTATTATAAATAATTTTTTTCTTACCCCCCCAAAAAAGGACAGCAAACCTGTTAAAAGTCTGCTGTCCTTAGCATTAAACCATCTGTGTTCATTATTTAATGTTCCGATTGACAAATATATCTGATTAGCATAGACTTTACTTAAAAATTTGTTTAAAACAATACGAAGGAGATTAGTATGAATATTGACCTTACAAAAACACAACAATACCTTGAATGGCTCAAGAATAAATTATATCTAAATGCTATCGCACCCTCTGCCAAAAATCGCATTATATATCGAGGGCAAGTATACCGTTGCAATTTAGGTATTGGTGTCGGAAGTGAAGAATGTAAAGAACGTCCTTGTGTAATTCTACAATATAATTCTGCTAATAAGACTTCTCCCAATACATTAGTTGCTCCTATTACACACACATCTTCAACTCTCCCTATTGTTGTACCTATTACAGCACAAACAGATACTTCTGGCAAATTGATACTTGATGGAAATGTTCTGCTAGGAAACATTACTTGTGTAAGTAAAGCCAGACTTGGTGATTACATTACAGACCTAACCTCTGATGAAATGCGTTTGGTGGACAAATCCCTCTCTCTTTCACTTGATGTAAACCATTATTATCAAACTTTACAAAATATGTATAATGACAAATTACAATACATCACAAAATTAAAGGAAAATCGTTCTAACCTCCAAACTACTTTAGCATCCAAACAGCAACAAATAGATGATTTTAAAAAATTACTTGAAACCTACCATTTTGCAAATATACAGGAGTTAACAGATTTTTTAGACAAATCTTCAAAAGATAAGTAGACAAGTTAGTATTTTCGTGCTAATATAAAAGTACAAGAGAGGTGTTCACGAGTGGGACACTAATATAGTATTTCAATGAGGGAGCTACGAGTGAGTTCCCTTTTATTTTGCTAATACATATTTTTTCTTTTTTCACATAAAATATTATTACAATTTTTCTTCGGACGAGTGCCGAGAAACTTATTGTAATTAAGTAAAGGGAGTCACGAGCGGACTCCCTATTATTTTGCTAATTTTTTCTAGAAATGCAAGTCATTTACCATAGCACAAAGGGTAAGTGGCTTTATCTTTTGTTCGAACTTTCTTTTCATACAAAAAGGAACCGCAACCCCCGATTTTTCAAGGATTGCGGAATAAATTACTATTTATTTTAAGATACAATCAAATCACTATAAATTACTCAATGATTGTAGCAACCTTACCAGAACCTACTGTACGTCCACCTTCACGGATAGCGAAATTAAGACCCTGCTCCATAGCTACTGGATGGATGAGCTCGATTGTCATCTCTACGTTATCACCAGGCATGCACATTTCTGTACCTGCAGGTAACTCACAAACACCTGTTACGTCTGTTGTTCTGAAGTAGAACTGTGGACGATAGTTGTTGAAGAATGGAGTATGACGTCCACCCTCATCCTTTGTAAGAACGTAAACCTGAGCTGTAAATTTCTTATGGCATGTTACTGTACCTGGCTTAGCAAGAACCTGTCCACGAACGATCTGGTCTCTGTTGATACCACGAAGAAGAGCACCGATGTTATCACCAGCCTGTGCCTCGTCAAGCATCTTACGGAACATTTCGATACCAGTTACAACTGTCTTACCAACTTCTTCCTTAACACCAAGGATTTCAAGTTCGTCATTGACGGTTAATACCACGGAGAAGTGCTCCGATGTTATCACCAGCCTGAGCCTCGTCTAACTGCTTACGGAACATCTCGATACCAGTTACAACTGTCTTAAGAACATCTTCCTTAACACCAAGGATTTCAAGTTCGTCATTGAGGTGAAGTGTACGAGTTCCATAATCTTGTCTCCCCACTCGCTGTTAGGATCTTCAAGAGCTTTAAGAGCTGAACCTTTGATGATTGGACAATCTTCAAAACCGTACTCTTCAAGAGCTTCTGTAACTTCCATCTCTACTAATTCGATAAGCTCAGGATCGTCAACCATATCGCACTTGTTAAGGAATACTACGATATAAGGAACGTTAACCTGACGAGAAAGTAAGATATGCTCTTTTGTCTGAGCCATAACACCGTCAGTAGCAGCAACTACAAGGATAGCACCGTCCATCTGAGCAGCACCTGTAATCATGTTCTTTACATAATCAGCATGGCCTGGGCAGTCAACGTGAGCGTAATGTCTCTTCTCTGTCTCATACTCAACGTGAGCTGTAGAGATTGTGATACCTCTTTCTCTCTCTTCTGGAGCCTTATCAATGTTCTCGAAATCTACTGCTGCGTTACCAGCAACTCTAGCTGCAAGTGTCTTTGTGATAGCAGCTGTAAGTGTTGTTTTACCATGATCTACGTGACCGATAGTACCAATGTTGCAATGAGGTTTAGTTCTTTCAAACTTTTCTTTAGCCATTTTTAATTATCCTCCTTAAATTCATAGGCTTTGCCTAACTAATTTTCATTTTTCGATTTTCGCGTTTTTATAACACTATGAAAAGTATTATATTGCAAATACATCTATTTTTCAAGTCTTTTTAAAGACTTTTACATGGAAAAGACCCTTAAAATTCATTATTCCAAAAATCTTTTCCATGATAAATTTTATATTTTTAAGAATTACTCTGCATTCTTACCTGCAAGAACTTTGTCCTGAACATTCTTTGGACACTGCTGATACTTCTCAAAGAACATTGAGTAGTTACCACGTCCCTGTGTTGTAGAACGAAGTTCTGTAGAATATCCGAACATCTCAGCAAGTGGAACGAAAGCTCTAACAATCTTTCCACCTCCGATGTCATCCATTCCTTCAATCTGTCCACGCTTAGCGTTAAGACTTCCGATAACATCACCCATGTATTCCTCAGGCATTGTAACTTCAACCTTCATGATAGGCTCAAGTAATACTGCATTACCTTTCTTCATAGCATCTTTGAATGCCATAGAACCGGCAATATGGAATGCCATTTCTGATGAATCGACTTCATGGTATGAACCATCCCATACAGTAGCATGTACACCAAGTACAGGGAATCCACCAAGGATACCAGCCTGAGCTGCTTCCTCGATACCTTCACCAACAGCTGGAATGTATTCCTTAGGAATAGCACCACCGACTACTGTTGACTCAAACTTGAATGGTTCCTCACCGTTAGGATCCATAGGCTCAAACTTAACTTTACAATGTCCGTACTGACCACGTCCACCTGACTGTTTAGCATATTTACTGTCAATATCAACAGCAGTTGTAAATGTCTCTTTGTATGCAACCTGTGGAGCACCTACATTAGCTTCTACATTGAACTCACGAAGAAGTCTGTCTACGATAACTTCAAGATGAAGCTCACCCATACCTGCGATAATTGTCTGACCAGTCTCCTGATCTGTATGAGCTTTAAATGTTGGATCTTCTTCAGCAAGTTTTGCTAAAGCTTCACCCATCTTACCCTGATCATTCTTTGTCTTAGGCTCAATAGCGAGCTCGATAACAGGCTCAGGGAATTCCATAGATTCAAGAATAACAGGATGCTGCTCATCACAGATTGTATCACCTGTTGTTGTAATCTTAAATCCTACTGCTGCTGCGATATCACCAGAGTAAACTTTGTCGATTTCGCTACGGCTGTTAGCATGCATCTGCACGATACGACCTACACGCTCTTTCTTCTGCTTTGTTGCATTAAGAACATATGAACCTGAGTTTAATGTTCCTGAATAAACACGGAAGAATGCAAGCTTTCCAACGAATGGGTCAGTCATAATCTTGAATGCAAGTGCTGCAAATGGCTCGTCATCAGAAGATTTACGAACAACTTCGTTACCTTCTTCGTCTGTACCTGTAATATCAGGAATATCTGTTGGTGCAGGCATGAATTCAACTACGCCATCAAGTAACTTCTGAACACCCTTGTTCTTATATGCAGAACCACAATATACAGGTACTGCTTCACAAGCGATTGTTCCTTTACGAAGTGCTTTCTTTAACTCGTCGATTGTTGGCTCTTCACCTTCAAGATATTTCTCTAACAAGTCATCATCTAACTCGCAGACTTTCTCGATAAGGTTGTTGTGCCATTCATCAGCGAGATCTTTGAGATCATCAGGTATTGTAGTAATCTCAATATCTGTTCCCTCATCATTTTTATAGTAATATGCATCCATTTCAAAAAGGTCGATAAGTCCGATAAAGCTGTCTTCCTTACCGATTGGAATCTGAACAGGGATAGCATTTTTTCCAAGACGATCAATAATTGTCTGTACAGACATGAAGAAATCTGCACCCATTTTATCCATCTTGTTGATGAATGCCATACGAGGTACATTGTATGTGTCAGCCTGACGCCATACATTTTCTGACTGAGGCTCAACACCGGCCTTAGCATCAAATACACCTACAGCACCATCAAGTACACGGAGTGAACGCTCAACCTCAACTGTGAAGTCTACGTGACCCGGTGTATCAATGATGTTGATACGATGCTCTAAAGCACCCGGTTTCTTCTTATGATGATCTTCAAGTGTCCAATGACATGTTGTAGCAGCTGAAGTAATTGTGATACCTCTTTCTTTTTCCTGCTCCATCCAGTCCATTGTTGAGGCACCATCATGTGTCTCACCGATCTTATAATTTACACCTGTGTAATATAAGATACGCTCTGTTAATGTAGTCTTACCGGCATCGATATGAGCCATGATACCGATATTTCTAGTTCTATCAAGTGGATATTCTCTTCCAGCCAAGACTCTTTACCTCCTTACCAACGATAATGTGCAAAAGCCTTATTAGCTTCAGCCATCTTATGCATGTCTTCTTTCTTCTTTACAGATGCGCCTGTATTGTTAGAAGCATCTAAAATCTCGTTAGCAAGTCTTTCTTTCATTGTTTTCTCACTTCTCTTACGAGAGTAGAGTGTAAGCCAACGAAGAGCTAAAGCCTGTCTTCTGTCAGGTCTAACTTCAATAGGTACCTGATATGTTGCACCACCGATACGTCTAGCCTTAACCTCGAGCTGTGGCATAATATTGTTCATAGCCTCCTCGAATACTTCAATAGCGTCCTTACCAGACTTCTCTGCAACTTCATCAAATGCACCATAAACGATTTTCTGAGCAACACCCTTTTTACCATCTAACATGATGTTGTTTACAAGCTTAGTAACAACTTTGTTCTTGTAAACTGGATCTGCTAACACGTCTCTTTTCTGTATATGTCCTTTACGTGGCACGTTACTTCCCTCCTTAACATTATTTAGTAATACTAACAGCCGACACTGCATTTTCGTATCACTATCATTAATTCATCGGTACTCACAATTTCTAAGTGTCCGCACCAGGTTAATTATGTGAAATTAATCCGGCACTTCTCCAAATTAGTGAATCTTACTTCTTAGGTCTCTTTGCTCCATACTTAGAACGACCCTGCTTTCTGTTTGCAACACCTGCTGTATCAAGTGTACCACGAACGATATGGTATCTTGTACCAGGTAAATCCTTTACTCTACCACCACGGATAAGAACTACACTATGCTCCTGAAGGTTGTGTCCTTCACCTGGGATATAGCTAGTTACTTCGATACCGTTTGAGAGACGAACTCTGGCTGTTTTTCTAAGAGCTGAGTTAGGTTTCTTAGGTGTAGCAGTACGAACTGCAGTACAAACACCTCTCTTCTGTGGAGAGCTCTGTGCTACTGTTTTCTTGTTCAAAGAATTGTAAGTGTACTGAAGTGCAGGAGAATTAGACTTCTTTGTTGAGGCCTTTCTTCCCTTTCTTACTAACTGGTTAAATGTTGGCATTAATTTCACCTCCTATGTTTATAGTCAAAAAGTTAATGTATGCAAAAACGCACACTCACTCAGTATAATAAGTAAGTATGCGCTTGTCAAGACTTTTTTTCTAAATTTATTTGGCAATTTTATTTGGATTTCAAATCGGACAGCATATCTTTAATACTTCCCACTGAGAAGCCTTTTCTATAAAGTTTTGCTACAAGCTTCCGGCTTTCTTCATATGAAAGTTCTGAAGCTTTTTCTGCGTCAAGCCCTAGCTTTTCAAATTGTCTTTTGAGTGCCGCACTGTCATCATAATCTATATTTTCAAGTGCCAGCTCTATATATTGTTCTGAAACATGCCTCTTATAAAGATCCTGTCTCAGTCTCTTTATACTCCTGCTTTCATGATATATTTCAACAAACCTTTTTGCATATCTCTCGTCATCAATATAATGAAAACTTCTGACATACTCTACAGCTTCGTTTACAGCCTCATCACTAAAACCCGCTTTTGACAGTTTATCTGTAAGTTCCCACTCCGTCCTGTCATTATGCTGTAATATAAGCATGGCTCTCTTTTTTGCTTTTAATAACTCATCATTTTTCTCTTCACTTGCTGCCATGATAAATTTTAATTTTCTTTCTCTTCAATAATACTGTCTGTCGGTGTTTCTGTACTTTCTGTCTCATCAGCAAATACACTTTCTTCTTCATCCGATTTGATTTCTTTTGAAAACTTTTCCCTTACTTTCTGCTCAATCTCCGCCATAATATCAGGATGTTCTTTTAGATATGTCTTTGCATTTTCTCTTCCCTGACCAATCTTGTTTCCGTCGTATGCATACCACGCACCACTCTTGTTTACTATATCTTCTTTGGCGGCAAGGTCAAGAATATCTCCCTCTCTTGATATACCCTCTCCGTATATAATATCAACTTCCGCTTCACGGAATGGTGGTGCAACCTTATTTTTCACAACTTTTATGCGTGTACGGTTTCCGATAGCTTCGCCATCTTTCTTTATCTGCTCACCACGTCTTACCTCAAGTCTGATAGATGAATAATATTTAAGTGCACGGCCACCTGTAGTAGTCTCAGGATTTCCAAACATAACACCTACTTTTTCACGAAGCTGGTTGATAAAGATAACCGTACAGCTTGTCTTTCCTATAATCGCTGTAAGTTTTCTAAGTGCCTGAGACATAAGTCTCGCCTGAAGTCCCACATGACTGTCACCCATATCACCTTCAATCTCAGCCTTTGGAACAAGAGCTGCAACCGAATCCACGATAACTATATCTATGGCTCCTGAACGAACCATAGTCTCTGTAATCTCAAGTGCCTGCTCACCTGTGTCAGGCTGTGATATATATAAATTGTCAATATCTACACCAATCTTTTTTGCATATACCGGATCAAGGGCATGCTCTGCATCTATAAATCCTGCAATGCCTCCTCTTTTTTGTACCTCTGCCACCATATGAAGTGCTACTGTAGTCTTTCCTCCTGACTCCGGTCCATATACTTCAACAACTCTTCCCTTTGGAACACCTCCGACTCCAAGAGCAATGTCAAGAGAAAGTGAACCTGATGGCACTGTTTCCACATTGAGATGTGTATTATCTCCAAGCTTCATAACTGCGCCTTTTCCATAATTTCTCTCTATCTGTGCCATAGCAGATTCTAATGCTTTTAACTTGTTCTCATCAATATTTGGTTTTGCCATTTTTAAATCCTCCTTTTACGAACAGATGTTCCTGACATCTATATTATATTCTTTATATAAAATTGTCAATCATTTTTTTACACAGATAAATTATATTTTTTTGTACTATCTGTTTCTATATGTTTTTTTTACAAAAATGTATTTCATTTTCTGTATATTCTTTATAATAGAAATTAAATTTTCGTCATTTTTTGTCATTATTATAAAAACTAGACAAAAATTTTATTTTTTACAGTGATATTTTTTTAGCAACATATATGATTTTGTGTTAGACTATATACATGATGCAAGAGGCAAAATACCTTTTGTTTCAAACATCTGTACTTTATGATATATGCAACTAAATCTAACACAATTTCTGATACATATATCATACTATTATTTTGAAAGGTCGTGTTTTTATGACGCAGAAAACCGTAAATGCCGGAGAATTTTACAAACATTTTAAAGGACAGCTATATCAGGTAAGAGCATTGGCTGAAAACAGTGAGGACAATACGCCAATGGTTGTATATCAGGCAATGTACGCCCCTTTTAAAATTTGGGTAAGACCACTTTCAACGTTTCTCGAAAAGCTTGATAAAGAAAAATATCCCGATGCAGCGCAGGAATATAGGTTTGAAAGAATTATATTAGATGACCGCCAAAATACAGAGGCTGCAGAACCGGACATCGTACAATCTGAAAAATCAGCTGCCGTTACAAACACCATACATCCAGAAGAAGCCATAACAGTATCTGACGAAGAAATCACTGATGCACTTTTATCGGGTCAGGTCGAAAGAAAACTTTCCGGAAAGATTTCAGACAATCAATTGGCTGCAAAGGGACTTATGATTTTCCTTGACGCTGAAAATTATCATGATAAACGCCATATTTTTTCAAGTCTTGAGCCATATCTTAATGATACAATACTTAACAATATTGCCGTCACTCTTGACCTTGTTCTTGATGAAGGCAGTCCTGAACAGCATTTTGATACGATTTTAAACTGCCTTGAAACCCACGAACATTATGAGTGTAATAGACTTCGATAAAAATGATAAAAAGGAAGCCGTATATCGGAAATCCAGCCGAAAGGATTCGTTTTAAGAGAATATCAGAAGTACATTAAATAAGAAATGAGGATATATAAATGAAATTAAATAAAGAAAGTATGCTTGTATATGCTATAACAGACAGACATTGGACAGGCATGCAAACCCTTGAACAGCAGGTAGATGACGTTCTTAAAAATGGTGCCACTTTTTTGCAAATCCGCGAAAAAAACATGCCACATGACGAACTTGTAAAAGAAGCGGTACACATCAAAGAGATTGCCGCAAAATATAATGTTCCTGTTGTTATTGATGATGATATTTATGCCGTTATGGAATCAGGTGTTGACGGTATTCATATTGGTCAGAATGATATGGATTATGTTGAAGCAAGAAAGCTTCTCGGTGATGACAAAATTATCGGAATGACAGCTCCAAGCGTTACACTTGCAAAAAAAGCAGAAAAACTCGGTGCTGATTATATCGGTGCAGGTGCAGTCTTTAGCACAAACACCAAAAAAGATACAAAACCGCTTGAACTTAGCACACTTAAAGAAATATGCAACAGCGTTTCCATTCCTGTTGTTGCGATCGGAGGTATCGACCACTCTAATGTCAGAGAACTTAAGGGAACCGATATAGACGGAGTTGCCGTAATCTCCGCACTTTTTGGAGCAAGTGACCCCGGCGAAGCCACAAGAGAACTTGTTTCAATTATGAAAGATATTATCAAATAAATATAAATAATACATTTTTGATAGTCTGCATTTACCTATATTCGAGTAAACTCAATATAGGCAAATGCAGACTAATAATTTAATGAAAATCCATTGATAAATTCATCTTTTACTTCTTTCATAATAACATCATATTTTTTTGTAGTAAGATTGTAAGCATATATGCCCCTTGTGTCTCCCTTCCAGCCTAAGAAATACAGAACATTGTCATAGAGAGCCATTTGATCCATTATGTAAAAAGGCAGTTTTAGTCTTACACGCTTTTTTGTATCTAAATTTACCTCATAGATTTTATGTTTCTGTCTAGTAGTAAGTCCATTTGGTGCACAACTTAATATCAGCTTTTTTCCCTCACACGCTATTCCGTCTATATAATATTTCGTTTTATAAACAGTTTCTGTCTTTTTTGTCTCCATATCGAGCATGACAATTTTAGAAGGTGCATTACGACCTTCGTCATCTGCCTTTCTCATTTCATTGTCTGAATAATAAGAGAAAACTATTTTATTTTCCTTTGGAACCGTACTTACCATCCATGTGAAACGGTCATCTTTCTTATCGAACATAACGCGGCTACAATTCTGAAACTCTGCATCACAGACAATTGGTTCCATACAGTAATGTTTTAGTAATATAGCCGCCATAAAATATTGTTTCCCGCACTGGATCAAATAATTAAAATCACCAAACTGATCTGTCTTTTTTTCTCCAGTTCCATTATTATCTAAATAAATCTGGTTTCCTTTCCCTTTTCCGCTAAATGCCGAATAGTATATCTTATCATTTCTGGTTGAATACAGAGTAAGCGGATTCGACGAATTATATGGCACTATTGCTTTTTGTTCCAGTTTCTTTTCTTTAATATTATAGAAAAAGCATCTGCTGCTCATCCCTGATTCAGATTTCTTTGAATAAAACGACCGGGTAATACTCAGATAGGGGTGTAACTTGTTTGTTTCTGTGTTTTCATATACTTTTACTTTTTTTGTTATACTTACTTTTTTTGCCACCTGTGACTTATTCAGTGAAAATGCAGCTCCTCCCAAAAGTATAACTGCTGCAAATGCTATTATCACAGCATTTCTTACTGTCTTTTTAAACATAACATCCCTCCCTAGTATAAGTTTCATTTGCTCTTTCTGGCGATGCTTCAACACGAGCATCCTCTAATGTGGTCAAAAGTTCTTCCATCTGTATCCCTTTTTTCTTTCTTAACATATTTAGAGCGATCCTTTTAGTTATAATAACCACAAATTTTTTGTTTTTGGACAAAATTAATCAAATATTTTTGAAATATTTTTATTAATACAAATAAACGCCTCCCCCTTTCTTGTTATTTTATAATACTGTATGTTATTATTGACTTGTAACAACGAAACAGTTTTCCCTTTAACAGCTTATAATAAGCAGTGGGAACACTTTGCAAGGAGGTAACTATGGATAACAAGCTGCATATTTTCGATATGGACGGAACCATTCTTGATTCAATGTCTATGTGGGCAACCATAGCATCAGATTATCTTGAATCATATGGTATACCACATGACGATGATGTAAATAAACTTATAGAGGCATACACACTTGAAAATGCCGCAAAATATTTTATAGAACTCGGACTTGATAAAACGGTAGGCGAGATAATCAAAGAGATTTATGATTTTTCTTTTAATAAATATAAAAATGAAATACCGGCAAAGCCCGGAATGACAGAATTATTAAAAAAGCTTCATGAAAACGGTGAAACAATTATCCTTTTATCGGCATCACCTGTACAATGTGCCGAAGCAGCTTTTAAGCGTCTCAACATCCTAGAATATTTCGACACACTTTTTTCATGTCAGGATTTTGAGACAGATAAAACCGTGCCTGAAACTTTTGTAAATGTAGCCTCTTCTCTCGGATTTAAACCCGAAAATACAATCGTATATGAAGATGCACTATATTCTATTCTTTCCGCAAAAAAGGCAGGCTGTAAAACAGTAGCAATATATGATGATTTTGCTAAAAATGAATGGGATGAAATTTTAAAAAATACCGACGAAATACTGATAAAACCTTCTTAGTTTTATACAAATAAACGCAGACTGAAAACAAAAACTCAGCCTGCGTTACATTAATATTTTACAAAAATCAGATTAAATTATTCATCAAATATAGATACTATTTCTCCGTCAAGTATCTTATTCATATTCTTTACTGCACAGAAGTTTCCACACATTGAACATGTGTCCTCTTTCTCCGGTTTTGCTGATGCTCGATATGCTCTGGCCTTTTCAGGGTCGATTGAATACTCAAACGTCTTCTCCCAATCAAGATTCTTTCTCGCCTGTCCCATGTTGTCATCCCAGTCTCTTGCTCCCGGAACACCTTTAGCTATATCTGCTGCATGTGCGGCTATCTTTGATGCAATTATTCCCTCTTTTACGTCATTTACATCCGGAAGTCTAAGATGCTCGGCAGGTGTTACATAGCAGAGGAAAGACGCTCCATATGTTGCAGCTATCGCTCCGCCTATCGCTGCTGTAATATGGTCATATCCTGGTGCAATATCCGTTACGAGTGGTCCAAGTACATAGAACGGTGCTCCCTTGCACATTGCCTGCTGTACTTCCATATTTGCTTTTATCTGGTTAAGCGGCATATGTCCCGGTCCTTCTATCATCACCTGAACGTCCTTTTCCCATGCTCTGTTTGTAAGTTCTGAAAGAGCAATAAGTTCTTCAATCTGAGCTGCATCTGTGGCATCTTTGAGACATCCCGGACGGCATGCGTCACCGAGGCTCATTGTCACATCATACTGCCTGCATATGTCAAGTACTTCATCATAATACTCATAGAATGGATTTTCATTTCCTGTCATCTCCATCCATGCATAGATTATTGAACCACCTCTTGAAACAATATTCATAAGTCTTTTATTTCTCTTAAATTTTCTTGCAGTCTCTTTGTTTATTCCACAATGAATAGTCATAAAGTCAACACCATCCTCAGCGTGCATTCTCACGACATCAATCCATTCTTTTGCAGTAATATCCTTAAGTGCTTTTTTATAATATACAACTGCATCATAAATAGGAACAGTTCCGATAACAGCAGGACATTCACTTGTAAGTTTGCGTCTAAACACCTGTGTGTCACCGCATGAACTCAAGTCCATGATAGCTTCTGCACCCATGTCTACTGCACTTTTTACTTTTTCCATCTCCATGTCAAGATCAGTCCAGTCTCTTGATGTTCCAAGATTGACATTTATCTTTGTTCTGAGTTTTGTTCCGATTCCGCTAGGCTTTAAACATTTATGATTTTTGTTTGCCGGAATTATTACTTTTCCTTCTGCAACAAGTTTTATAAGTTCATCCTTATCAAATTTTTCATCTTCCGCAACTGCAAGAAGTTCTTTTGTATAAATGCCTTTTCTTGCGGCATCCATCTGTGTAGCGTATTCCATTTTTTACCTCCGTCAAGCGATTTGTCTTAAATTATGTAGTGATTTACTATGATGTAAAGCTCAAAATACCTTTTGACCCAAACATCATTTAAATATGTTGTATAGGGGAAGATTTTTTCCAAATAAAAACTCCGGGCAACCGATATAAAAATCGTAATCCGGAGTGACCATGCATAATTATAAAAATATATATCAAACGGTATATCACACAAAAACCGTAATCAACATAAATAATATCTGCCTACGACAGTACTAACTGTATCAGGTCATATGGGTCGGATAAAATCCCTCTCAGCATTAAGCTCCCCAGATGTATTTGATTATATTTACTTTTAAAGCTGCTGTCAAGTTGTTTTCATTGCACTTTTTTTAATTTTTTTATATTTTTAGTTCCATTCTGTCCCTATTGACTAACTGCCCTAAAAAAGATACCATTATATCAAAACGCTTTAGAACAATTATACGATTGTTTACTAAATCACTTTTTGGAGGTTTATATGGTATTGGGTCTTTCTATTTATTTTATTCTGATGAATTTTTATGTTTTCAGCATTTTAGGCTGGGTTTACGAAAGTATTTTTGTTTCCATCAGAACAAAAAAGCCCGTCAACAGAGGTTTTCTTGTAGGTCCGATGCTTCCTCTTTACGGAACAGGTGCAACTCTTGTATATGTACTTTTACGACCTGTCTCGCTGTATCCATCTTTACTGTATGTGGCAGGAATGCTTATTGCAACCGTAATCGAATATATCACCTCATATGTACTTGAAAAATTATTTCATGCAAAATGGTGGGATTATTCAACCGCACCATATAACATAAACGGCAGGATTGCAATTATCCCTTCAATGTTCTGGGGTTTCTTAACACTGTTTTTATTTGATGTGCTTGAGCCTTTTGCCAAATGGCTGATTAGTCTTATCCCCGAGAGTACAGGTCAGAAAATACTTGCTGTTCTTATCGTTATATCTGCAATTGATTTGACATACACGGTTATCGAGACAATAAATTTCAAGAAACAGCTCGAAACTCTCTACTCTTTCCGTCAGGAACTTGAACAACAGCTTCAGGAAATGCAGCTTAGTTCATTAAAAGACGATTTTCTTGCTAAAATCGGTCTGAGTGAGAAAATAGATACTCTCAGAGAAAAACTTGCTTCTATTAGAGAAACTGTGACTGAAGAACCTAAAATCCGACTTATAGAGGACAAATTAAATCAATATCGCGAAAAAAGTCATTCTATCCTTAAAACAAGACATTTATTCTTTGGAAGCAGACGTATAGTCGATGCGTTTCCGACAATGCGTTTCATCCCTAAAAATAAATCTTCAATATCTGTAAAGGAGATGATTGGATATATAAATACAAAAGTTAAGAAAAATAAATAAGATGATGCAGGATTGAAAAATTGCACAGCAATGAAGCAATCCGTGGCATTATCATAATGTAAAATCCATTGAAGAAAGCAGGAGTTATATGAAAATCATTAAAAGAAGCGGCTCTGAAAACGAATTTGATGCTGATAAAATTGTTGCCGCTATCAGTAAAGCAAACACCGAAGTTCCTACTATTGAGAGACTTTCAGAAGAACAGATATGTGAAATAGCATCAAATGTCGAAAAAATCTGTGAGGATATGCACAGAGCTCTGAATGTTGAAGAAATCCAGGATTTAGTTGAAGACCAGATTATGAACAAGCGTGCCTTTGCACTCGCAAGAAAATATATTACCTACCGCTATAACAGGGCACTTGTCAGAAAATCCAACTCGACCGACAAACAGATTTTGAGTCTTATCGAATGTGACAATGAAGAAGTTATGCAGGAAAATTCCAACAAAAATCCTACTGTAAACAGTGTTCAGCGTGATTATATGGCAGGTGAGGTAAGCAAAGATATTACAAAACGATTTCTGCTGCCGGAAGATATTGTAAGGGCACACGAGCAGGGAATCATCCATTTCCACGATTCGGACTACTTTGCCCAGCACATGCACAATTGCTGTCTTGTAAATCTTGAAGACATGCTTCAAAACGGTACCGTGATAAGCGAGACTATGATTGACACTCCTAAAAGCTTTGCGACCGCCTGCAATATTGCAACACAAAGTATTGCACAGATTGCAAGCTCGCAGTATGGCGGACAGAGTTTCTCGCTGGCACACCTTGCACCTTTTGTAGATGTAAGCCGCAAAAAATATTTCAAACAGGTAACATCCGAATTTGAGGCGGCCGGTCTTAATTACACTAAGAAACAGATTGAAAAAGTCGTTGAAATTCGTGTTAAAGACGAAATAAAACGAGGTGTCCAGATGATTCAGTATCAGGTCATAACACTTATGACAACTAACGGACAGGCTCCATTTGTTACAATATTTATGTATCTTAATGAAGCAAAAGATGAACGCACCAAAAAAGATCTTGCCATGATAATAGAAGAAATTCTTAATCAACGCATACTGGGTGTAAAAAATGAAAAGGGCATTTACATCACGCCTGCTTTTCCGAAACTTCTCTATGTACTTGAAGAAGATAATATATCAGAGAACTCAAAATATTGGTATCTCACAGAACTTGCTGCAAAATGCACAGCCAAACGAATGGTTCCTGATTATATTTCCGAAAAAGTCATGCTTGATTTGAAAGATGGAAACTGCTATCCATGCATGGGATGCCGTTCTTTCCTCACAGTATATCATGATGAAAACGGTAAACCTAAATTTTACGGCAGATTTAATCAGGGTGTTGTAACCGTCAATCTTGTCGATATTGCATGCTCTTCCGAAAAAGATTTAGACAAATTCTGGAAAATATTTGATGAGCGCATGAAGCTTTGCAAAAAAGCTCTTATGTACCGTCATAACCGATTGAAAGGCACATTATCAGATGTTGCACCTATTCTCTGGCAATACGGAGCTCTCGCACGTCTAAAAAAAGGAGAGAAAATAGACAAGCTTCTTTACAACGGATATTCAACTATTTCCCTCGGATATGCCGGATTGTGTGAATGTGTACGATATATGACCGGAAAATCCCACACCTCGCCTGACGCAACACCTTTTGCACTGGAGATAATGGAAAAACTTAACGATTATTGCAGCCAATGGAAGAGAGAGGAAAATATAGATTTCAGCCTTTACGGAACACCTCTTGAGTCTACAACATACAAATTTGCTAAATGTCTCCAAAAAAGATTTGGCATAATTGAGGGTGTTACCGATAAGAATTACATCACAAACAGCTACCATGTACATGTAACTGAACCGATAAATGCATTTGACAAACTAAAATTCGAGGCACAATTCCAAAAGCTCTCGCCGGGTGGTGCCGTAAGCTATGTTGAAGTTCCAAATCTTGAAAATAACATAGATGCTGTACTTGAAGTCATAAAATACATTTACGACAACATAATGTACGCAGAACTCAATACAAAAAGTGATTACTGCCAATGCTGTGGATACAACGGTCAAATCCAGATAGTTGAGGATGAAAGCGGCAAACTAATATGGCAATGTCCTAACTGTGGCAATACAGACCAAAATAAAATGAATGTCGCAAGAAGAACCTGCGGGTACATCGGAACACAATTTTGGAATCAGGGAAGAACACAGGAAATAAAGGAACGTGTACTTCACTTATAATTATATAAGAAATAATATACAATCAAAAAATTTGTAATTTAAAAAGCTGTATACAGTACATCAATACTATATACAGCTTTTTATTTGACATAACTTCTAAAAATCTTATATTGATTTTCGGTCATTATAAAAGAAAAGACACTGTTTATTATATTATTCATATTTTTTTATTGTCTCACAAAGTTTATGATACTTTGTGCTCAATGTCTCAAATAATTCCTCGACACCGTCCATCGAGCCACTTCTGAGAATTTCTACAATCTGAGCATCCTCTTCAAGCAAATTATCAAATCCAAGATTTCCGCATAAGCCTTTAATTGTATGTGCGCATTTAAATGCTTCCTCTATATTTCTACATCCAATGTTTGCCTCAAGCTGATTGAAATTGTCATCAGCAAGAAACTTTACAAGAAATCTCTTATATAACTCCTCTTTACCCATAAATCTTTCAAGAGCTGTCGCATAATCAACACCCTGACTCAGTAATTCTGTTTTTAAATTTTCGCTCATAGTACTCTAACCCCCTTCAATCTTAGTCATTAGTATACTCCTATTATAAAGTATATTTTTTGTCTAGTAAATTTTTTTTACTCATCCCTCTCACTCAAATCCCTGTTTATCTGCGAAAGATAATGTATAAATATCTGATTTGTTATTTCTATTTCATATTCGCTTCTTAATTCCTCAAGCTTAAAGCTCTTTCTTCCTCCATTTGCTGCCCTGTCCCAAAATACTTTCACATCACGATACGGAACATAAAAACATCTTCCCGCCCCCGTAAACATAATGATAAAGAAAGCCACCCCCTGCTGCCTTTCAAAATTTTCCATAAAGCTCATCTGATGCTCATGTATATTTTGAAGCGGGAATGTCCCTGTTCTGCACTCTTTTGCGTCAAAACAGACAGGTATTCCCTGCACCGCACCTATATAATCAACCGTACTTTTCTGTTCAAAATAGGCAAGTGTTATATGTCTTGTCTGCTTATCAATTTCTATCGGCGTTATGGGTGTCGGTATTTTCTGCACAAGTGCCAGATTTTCCTGACTGTATTTCTGATTTGTAAAATTTACAGCCTCCTCAAGCATTGAACCTCTGAGCCCTCTCGAATTCCATGCTCCCATAACATCCTCCTCTCTTTATCAATATCCGATTAAAAAATCTTTTATTCTAAAAATTTTTTATCAATACCCAGTCCGCCCAGTATCTTTAGAAATTCTTTTGGCAATTCCGCTTGAAATACTTTGTTTTTATATTTTTCAGGTACTATCTCATCATCCGACATTTCAAGTCTCCATGCATGCAAAATCTGATGTCTCAAGTTAAATTCTTTTCTGAATATTTTATATACATCTTTGTAGCCATATTTTGAATCGCCTACTATAGGATGTCCTATGCTCTTTAAATGCGCTCTTATCTGATGTGATTTTCCCGTTACAAGGTGCACCTTAAGCAAGGTGTATGTCTCCCCCTGCAGCTTTCCATAGCCTAACGGTTCATATTCCGTCACTATCTTAAATGCACCCTCAGTCATTTCTCTTGAAATGCTTACAGTATTATGGTTTTCATTTTTTGTAAGATACCCGTCTATACGCTTAAAACCGTCTAACCGTCCTTTGACAATACACAAATAAAATTTCTTTAACTTTCTCTCTCTAAAAATTTCATTCATGCACTGCAGACCTTTTATTGATTTACCTGCAACTATAAGACCACTCGTATTTCTGTCGAGTCTGTTGCATATTCCTGCTTTAAAACCTTTAAATCCTCTGTCCTCTTCATGCTTATTTTCATCGAGATACCACGATATATATTCTACAAGCGAAACATCGTTTTTATCGGCTTTCTGCGAGAGCATATCAACCGGTTTATTTATTACAAGTATGTCATCATCCTCAAATATAACGTTAAGCTTAAACTTTGGCTTTGCTGTACTGCCATCTGCATTTTTCCCATATTTATCCGCATTTCTGAATTTATCTATGGTTTCATCCGCAAGAAATAATTTTATCTTATCTCCGTCACACAATTTTTCCATACCGGCAGCCTTTTTCCCATTTAAAACAATGTTTTTCTTCCGCATCATTTTATAGAAAAAGCTTTTAGGTGCTTCAGGCATATATTTTGTAAGATATTTATCAAGCCTTTGCCCCTCATCAACCGCACTCACACTTATCTCTCTCATTTGTATTTCCTTTCCGTCAAATTAGTCCTCCGGTTCCTGCTTAAATGTTCACAGGCACCCAAAGCAAATTATACAATAAGCGAGACAATATAAGATTTCACATTTTCTTCCTGTTCTTCGTCCGCTTCAACAACTTTTACATTATCAAGTTCATTTAAAAACAGTTTTTCACTTTCCACAATTTTAACTTTATAGTTATCGCCCCAATTTGCCACACCGTCTGTCAGATACTTTCTTATATATGAAATCTCAACCTTTTTGTCACTTGTAAGTCCTATAACCTGATTGTTTCCTACTGCGACAAAGTCAAGGCTCATTACTTTCTCTGATGATGTAATGACAAGATCGGTATACAATTCCATACCCTCACCAAGGTGCTTTTTGACTTTGTCATACTGTTCTTTTCCAACAGTATGATATGGAAATGCTACAATAAATGCAACGAGAAACTTCGCGCCCGGAAGTGCAAACAGTACCGCAACAACCGTAAATATGTTTCTGTTTGACATATCATTCAAAAAAAATCCGACAAGAAATACAATAATACCAAGCACTGCCATTGCTATTGTTCCTGCAATTGCCCTTTTCTTTTTGTACTCCAAATACCCAAGCTGACCTCTTGAAATCTTCATATCTTAAAATCCCTTTCATAGTTCAATATCAATGATTTTGTATCACACTATAACTGCGTGCATTAAGACTCTGCGCCCTATATGTCTCTGCTATTATATCAAGCTGTTTGTTAAAACGTTTTAGCATAGTCATATCATTTTGTTTGTATATCTTATAAAATTCATCCTGTATTTTCTCGACTTCTCTTTTATTTGCCACATAATACAGTTCTTCTATACTTCTTACTATGTCTGCAATAATATTAGCTTTCTGTCTGTTGTGATTTTGTGCATCCATAATCTCATCTCTGACCGAAGCCATCTCATTATCAAGAACTCCTACCGCATCTGCCGCACTAAGCAGTCTCTTTCTGAGTTCTTCCGGCATATGTTCTTTATACTTATATTGAAGCGAATGTTCAATCGTAGACCAGAAATTCATAGCAAGCGTTCTTATCTGTATCTCAACTTCAAGTTTTTTGGGACCATATATCGTCTGCACTGTGTAATAAGCTATTATATGATAACTTCTGTAACCGCTCGGCTTGCTGTTTGTTATATAATCTTTCTCCTGCTTTACTTCCAAATCCCCACGTTTTCTTATAATTTTTACAACGGTATTTATGTCCTCGACAAACTGACATATTATTCTTATTCCCGCAATGTCCTCTATCTTATCTTCCAGTTCTTCTATCCTGACATTTTTTCTCTGAGTTTTTTCCATAATACTTGATATACTTTTTACTCTTCCCGAAACCGACTCTATTGGCGAATACATTCTTGCATTCTGATATTCCTGCTTAATATGATTGAATTTTACGACAAGTTCGTCTACTGCCTGACCATAAGGCTCCAATATTTCTCTCCAAAGCTGTATTTCCATATCTGTTTTCCTTTCCAAAGCTATCTGCTTTCCAGTTTTTTTAATAAATAATAGGGATTGATACTTTTCTCCCCTGCCTTATCTCTCACATATACCCCGAAATGAAGATGTACCTGAAACTTACCCCTTGTTCCCTCGTCACCATAACCCGTATTCCCCATATATCCTATAATTTCTCCTGCCTTTACCGTATCATTGCATTTCAGACCTTTTCTATAGGAGTCTAAATGCGCATAATAATAGTAATTCCCATGTCTGCTTCTTATTCCGACCCTGTACCCTCCGAGTCTCAGCCATCCCTTTTTTTCAACTACACCATCACATACAGAACGCACCTTAAATTTTCCTGCCTTATCTTCCGATGGCATAATGTCTATCCCTTCATGATGTCTGTTTCCTCCGAAACTTCTTCCCTCTCCATACCCGTCATCAAAAAAGCATGTGCTTTTTCCCTGTCTTAAAACAGGAAAACATTTACATTCCCGTAAAATTTCCGCACCGTTTTCCTTTGAAATATTTTTGTTTATTCCCGATATAAATCTGTACTCAAATTTAGTTTGTCTTTCCCATGTACAAATATAATTTATACACATACATAAAGCAACCGTTACTGCTGCAAAAGTTATAAATCCTTTATATTTGAGAAACTTTTTTAATATATCTGACAAAACTACTCCCAGGCAACTCTTAATTGCAAATATATTTTTTTAATAATATGCTTTATTTTAATTTTTTATGTAAACAGCCGTATAAAACATAAAATTACATATTTCTTGATTTGTCAGCGCATGCACTCATTGCTTCGATCACACTGCTTCTGAACCCTTTCTCTTCAAGAACTTTTACAGCCTCAATTGTTGTTCCGGCAGGTGAGCAAACCATATCTTTAAGCTCTCCCGGATGCTTTCCAGTCTCGAGAACCATCTTAGCACTTCCAAGAACAGACTGTGCCGCGAACTGATACGCCTGTGCTCTTGGCATTCCCTCAGCTACTGCCGCATCAGCCATCGCCTCAATAAACATAAATACATATGCAGGTGAACTTCCGCTGACAGCTATAACTGCGTCCATTATATTTTCATTTATAAACTGTGCAATACCGAATGATGATAAAAGTTCAGATACCACTTTTTTTTCTTCATCACTTACATTTTTGTTAGGGCATATCGCAGTAACCGCTTCTCCTACCAAAGCAGGTGTATTTGGCATAATTCTTACAATCTTTTTCTCTCCGCCGAAAGCGTTTTCAACCCATTCTACACTCTTTCCTGCTGCTACACTTATAATTATCTGATTTTCATTTACAACAGATTTAATTTCATCTATAACTTCCTGATAGTAAACAGGTTTAACGGCAAGAAATACTATATCAGCCTTTGCAACTTCAGTATTATCAAGTGTAACATTAACACCAAATTCTTCGGAAACCTTATCTATTGTTTTCTGAGTTGCCGCTGATGCAATAATCTCATCTTTTTTCACTATACCCTTTGCCAATATTCCGCCTATCATTGCCTGTGCCATATTTCCGGCACCTATAAAACCTAATTTCATATTCTTCCTCTTTTCTGAGCGTTCAATTTTTTAAGACATTGCATATCTTCTATGCCTTTATTCTAAAATACCATCTGTTTTCGCCCGGAACAGACAGTATCACACTATATAAGTCAACACTATCTATAATACCACTCTTTTAGCTCCATTGCATTCAAAAATTTATTTTGGAAATCATTTTCGTCTGCAAGTTCTATATGTCTTATCTCTTCTGTTAATTTTTCCGTATTCTTCACAAAATCTGCATCGAATAATGCCCTAGCCGCACCGTTTCCGGCGGCATTACCTATAAATTCTATTTTGTCCGGATAGGATGGCAGTAAACCGAATGAAATAGCAGATGAAGCATGTATAAATTTTCCAAACACTCCTGCAATTTTTATTTTATCAATATCATTCATTGTAATTCCGGCTTTTTCAAGCAAAACTTCGACACCTGCCTGTATTGCACCCTTTGCGAGCTGAACATTTCTTATATCTTTCTGAGTGACAATTATCTTATTTTTTTCTGATAAAACAAAATAATTTCCAATCTTTTCATCACTGTTGTCAAGACAATTACACAGATTTATATTAACATTTGCCG
>FR887333.1:32269-52569 GCA_000436755.1 Clostridium sp. CAG:253
CCGCCATAGCTTCTTGCTTTGTCAACAAATACCCGTCCTTTGTCAACACGCCCGCTTTTAAAAGTTCGGAAATAGCGTCTATAAGTCCTGAACCGCATATTCCTTTCGGAGATTGTTTTGTACCGTCATCGAGCATACCAAGTATAATATTTCCGTTTACCCTGCTTATTTTTACAGAATTTATTGCTCCCGCTCCCGCACGAATTCCGGAATATATTCCTTTTCCCTCAAATGCCGGTCCTGCCGCAGTTGATGTAACATACACATCACCATGTCTGTTCAATATAATTTCAGCATTTGTTCCTATATCTATTGCTATCTCATTTACATCTTTTTTGTAGAGCTTCTCATTACAGAGAACCGACATGGCATCCGCACCGACATGTGAATGGATATTCGGAAGTACGATTATCTCAGATATATTGTAAATTTTAAACCCCACTTCCTGTGAATTTACATTTGCAATACCCTTGTATGCCATGCTAAAAGGTGCACCGCTAAGTCCCATGACATCTCTGTTTAAAAATATATGGCACATGGTTGTATTTCCGACAACAGTCATCCTTTCCACAACATATGATTTATATTTTTCCGATATGTTCTGCTCTATTATAACCGTTATTATATCTTCTATCTGTTCTATCAGCATATCATGTAAAAGCTGTTCTTTCCCGTTTGTGCAATGCATTATTCTCATCATTACATCACTTCCAAACTTAGTCTGACAGTTTGTCTGCGTCAAATTTCCAAGCAGAATCTCATTTTCCATATCAAACAGCCCAACAGCAATACTTGTTGTTCCTATGTCTATTGCCGCCCCAAGCTTTAAATCTTCCATGCCACTTTTATTTTCTGTTTTTTCTGCTTTATCAGAAATGTATTGTATTGATTTTTCTGAATTAAATTTTTCTTTCCTGACGATTACCATAAATACCTCATCACCTTATAAATCAAGAAAAAGGAACCGCCATAAGGCGATTCCTTACTTTTACAGTCCACTGTGTCTATTTAGCATAATCTGTAACTCTGGATTCCCTGATTACATTAACTTTAATTTGACCCGGGTATTTTAATTCTTCTTCAATCTGCTTTGAAATATCCCTTGCAAGCAATACCATATCGTCATCGCTTATCTTGTCAGGAACAACCATAACGCGCACTTCTCTGCCCGCCTGTATTGCAAATGATTTTTCAACACCCTTAAAGCCATTTGAAATATCTTCCAATTGTTTCAATCTGTTTGTATATGTTTCTAAAGTTTCTCTTCTTGCACCTGGTCTTGCTGCTGAAATTGTATCGGCAGCCTGAACTATACAGGCAATAAGAGATTCCGGTTCAACATCCCCGTGATGTGCCTCTACTGCATTTATAACTATCTGCGACTCTTTGTACTTACGGCAAAGGTCTGCACCTATCTGCACATGAGTACCTTCCATCTCCTGGTCAACACTCTTTCCTATATCGTGCAATAAACCTGCTCTCTTTGCTGTACGAACATCTACACCTATCTCTCCTGCAAGAAGACCTGCAAGGTGTGCAACCTCTATAGAATGATTAAGTGCATTCTGTCCATAACTTGTCCTGAATTTCATCTTTCCTAAAAGGCGGATAAGTTCAGGATGAATACCATGCACTCCTACTTCCAATGTAGCAGCTTCACCTTCCTCACGCATCATTGATTCAACTTCTTTCTGAGCCTTTTCGACCATTTCCTCAATACGCGCCGGATGTATTCTTCCATCAACAATAAGTTTTTCAAGTGCGATTCTTGCTACCTCTCTTCTCGCACCGTCAAATCCAGATAAAACAACTGCTTCCGGTGTATCATCAATAATAAGATTCACACCTGTAAGAGTCTCAAGAGTACGAATATTTCTACCCTCTCGTCCAATGATTCTACCTTTCATTTCATCATTTGGAAGCTGCACAACTGATATAGTTGTCTCTGCAACATGATCTGCCGCACATCTCTGTATAGCTGTGACAACATAATCTCTTGCTTTTTTGTCTGCTTCCTCTTTAGCTTTCTTGTTAAGTTCCTTAACAAGAACAGCTGTTTCATGTTTTACGTCTTCTTCAACAGATTTTAACAGATATTCCTTCGCTTGTTCAGTAGTCAAACCTGATATTTTCTCAAGTTCATGCAAATGACTTTCTTTAAGTTCGTCAAGTTCTTTTTTCTGCTTATCAAGTTCAGCATTTTTTGCATTCAACTTAACTTCCTTCTTTTCAAGTGCATCTGACTTTTTATCCAGAGTTTCCTCCTTCGACAATACACGTTTTTCATATCGCTGCAATTCAGCTCTTCTCTCTTTGGATTCACGCTCAATTTCATTTTTAGTTTTGATCGCTTCTTCCTTTGCTTCAAGAAGTGCTTCACGCTTCTTAGTCTCGGCAGTTTTCAAAGCATCATCTATAATTCCTCTAGCTTTTTCCTCTGCATTTCCAACTTTTACTTCCTCGCTCTTTTTATAATTTGTAATAGCGACATTTTTAGTAATAAGCGCTGTGGCGATAATCCCAACCAATAGAATCACAATGGCTATTATAACCACTGCTACCATCGAACAGGAGCACCTCCTTATAAATATTCATTGTAATGTATATAATCAACTAATGCCACGGCATCATACAATATAAACAGCTATATAGCAAATTTAAGAAAACCATCTATATTTATTACATACTACAACACATCAATTTTATACTTTTTCTATGAACATGTCAAGAATGAACTGCCTATCTCTCACCTATTTTTAAATTTGGAACAGCATTGAGGTCTAAACCGCTCCTTGTTCCCGATATGTATTCATAATACCCCTGCACAGCTATCATTGCTGCGTTGTCCGTACAGAATATAGGTGATGGATAATACAGAGTAATTCCACTCTCTTCACACCCTTTTTTCATTGCTTCCCTAAGTGCGGAATTTGATGCTACACCGCCCGCTACAGCTATCTTATCTTCTCCCAGACGTTTTGCGGCATCTATGGCTCTTTCGACTAACACATCGACAACCGCCTGTTGAAATGAAGCGGCAACATCTGCTCTGTTCACCTCAATATTTTTCATCTCACATCCGTTAAGATAATTTAATACAGCTGATTTGACACCTGAAAAGCTAAAGTCATATTTACTTCCGTCAATTTTTGCTCTCGGAAATTCTATGGCGTGTGGATTACCCTCTTTTGCAAGTTTGTCTATCTTAGGTCCTCCCGGATACCCAAGTCCTATGGCTCTCGCCACTTTATCGAATGCTTCTCCTGCCGCATCGTCATGTGTACAGCCTATTATTTCAAATTTGCCATACTCCAGTACACGCACCAGATGCGTGTGGCCACCCGATACTACCAGACATAAAAATGGCGGCTCCAAATCTTTGTGTTCTATATAATTTGCTGCGATATGTCCTTCTATATGATGCACACCTACAAGTGGTTTCTTAGCGGCATACGCAATCGCTTTTGCTGCTCCCACTCCGACAAGCAGTGCACCGACAAGTCCCGGTCCGTAAGTTACGCTTATGGCATCTATATCTTCAAGTGTGACATCTGCATCTGCAAGTGCCTGCTCTATCACCTGATTTATCTTTTCAATATGTTTTCTTGACGCAATCTCCGGCACAACACCTCCATATAATGTATGTATGGCTATCTGCGAAGATATAACATTTGAGAGAACCTCCCTGCCGTTTTTTACTACCGCTGCTGCCGTCTCATCACACGAACTTTCTATGCCGAGTATCAAAACATCTTCTTTCATTTATGCCTCCGAATTAATTTTCAAAATATTTTTTTCCTTCTTTTGCCGCACTGCTCCATCCCAATATCTTCCACTTTCCGGAAGAGTCCTTGCGGCACATAAATTTCTCATACAGTTTCACTCTGTCTGTTCCTTTTTTCATCAATGTATTTGTAAGAAGTGCTGCACATTCTTTACCATCTTTTTTTCCAAATTCAACTGCACTGTTTTCCTGAACTATATATGAGGAAATTTTTTGTTTGTTTTTAGAATATTTTTTCTTGTCATCTTTAAAATTTGAAAGCATTCCATCCCATGAATTTTCCTTTTTGTCAAGAAGTTCCTGGTCATAAAGCTTCCTAAGCTGTTTAAGAAGTCCCTCAAATTCCTTGTCATCCATGCTTCCGTTGTACATACACTGATTTAATCTCCAATAAAGCTTTACAACTTCTGTCGGTGTTTCAGGATAGGCAACATCAAGGTCTTTTGCAAGAAGCTTTCCAACCTCTGTATCAGGTAAATTAACTTCATCCTGTGCTTTCTGTGTTATCTGTTTGTTGATAATATAATATCCCGCAACTGCCAATGCTGCTATTACAAGCATAATCATAAATGCACTCATCAATTTTTTTCTGTTTTTATCCATAGTAAACCTCTTTTCCGCACATCATACCGGTGCTCCTATAAATGCTTATTTTTCGTCACTGCCACACCGTAAATGCAAACAGTAACTATTTTCCAAATCTTCTATATATATATTCGGATTATTTAAATAATTTCATTATTATAATCACTTTCTTATATGATGCCACGGTCAATCGTCCTCAGGATATGTAAGAGTAACACTTTTTCCGTCTTTTCCCGGATAAGCATTTTTGAAAATCTTTCTGACAGCCCCCATATACTCTTCCGGATGAATAAGTGAAGGACTGTAATGTGTGAGCCACATTTCTTTTACGTCTGCTTCTTTTGCAACTTTTGCTGCTTCATAAAATGTCATATGTTTTTTTTCTACGGCTTTTGCTTTCTTGTCATTTTCTCCATACATTCCTTCACAAATCAGAAGGTCTGCACCCTTTGCATTGTCAATAAGACTTTTAGCAGGCCTTGTATCCGTACAATATGTAACTTTTATTCCTTTTCTTTCAGCTCCGATAACCATATCAGGAGTGTACATCCTGCCCTCAAATTCTATATGCTCCCCTTTTTGAAGTCTACTCCACAGCTTCATAGGTACATCGTTCTTTTTTGCAAGTTCAGGGAAAAATCGTCCTCCCCTTTTTATATCTATCGTATATCCGTAACATGTGACATTGTGATTTACCTTAAATGCAGTGAGATGGTATCCGTTTATGTCTATCTCCTGACAGTTTTCGGTCAATTCTATAAATTCAAGTTTAAACGGAAGTCCCGGTGCTATTATTCGCAGGGAATTTACAACCTTTTCAAGCCCTTTTGGTCCTATAAGTGTAACAGGTTTCGTGCGGTCAGAATTTCCCATAGAAAGTAAAAGTCCCGGCAGACCGCTTATATGGTCACCGTGATAATGCGTGAAACATATTGTGTCTATAGGATTTGCGCTCCACCCTCTCTGTCTCATCGCAATCTGGGTTCCCTCACCGCAGTCTATCAAAAGACTGCTTCCCGAGAACCTGACCATAAGTGCCGTAAGCCATCTGCCCGGCAGCGGCATCATACCGCTTGTTCCAAGTAAACATAAATCTAACATTTTTCCTCACAATCCAGATAGACATATGAGTGCAAAACTACAGTTCATGAACCTCCGTAATCTCAGGAGGTATTACAAAGCTGTCAATCATCTTATCATAACACTTTTCACAAATAACAAATGAATGCAGTATTCCATCCTTATTTGAAAAATATCCCCACTGTTTTTTTGCCTCAAATGCATCTTCTTTTAATATTCCGTTTTCTATAAATAATTTTTTTCCACATACATTACAATATATATCTCTCATGTTTCCTCCCGGTATTTTTCTGATGCTGTAAACAAAACTGACGTCACGGACTTTGTCTGTCTTTGACCCCAACTGATGCCACGGATTGCTCCTTTGCATCATAACATGCATATATAATAATACCGAAAAAATTTAATGTACAGTGGTAATAGATGGTACAATTTCAAGTAAAAATACTAAACCATTTTCTACCGGTTCACTGTAATAATTTTTTCTTATACCAATTTGTTCAAATCCATATTTTTTATATAGTGAAATTGCAGGCTCATTACTTTCCCTTACTTCAAGAAGAACTCTTTTTATGCCCTTTTCCTTCAACTTGTTTAACGCATTTTCAAGCAGATTATCTGCTATATGATTTCGTCTGTATTTCTCAGATATTGCAATCCGACAAAGGTCGGCGTCATCAAACGAAGTCATAAATATGCAGTATCCCACAAAACTGCCATCGCTGTCAGTAACCGTCATGCATATATTTTCTTTAGCTGCCAATGTGTCTTCAATGCTTTTTTTGCTCCACGCATGAGCGAATATTCTTTCTTCTAAAACCGCACAATTATCGACATCCGCTAAAGTCATATCATTTATTTTAAAAAATGTTTCCACTTTTTAGTCCTGTTTCTTTAACCTTTCTTCTCTTTCTCTCTCTGCCTGGGATTTTCTAAGATATATAGGCTTGTGCTCTGCCGCATCTTCCGCCTTTCCCTGATTAAAATATATATCTCCCAAAACTGCAACTGCCGCCGCACTCTGCTTTGAAAGATGAATCGGTGCAAAACAATATTCTTTTTTGAATTCTTTTTCGATTGTCTCACGCTGAACCTCGACACCGTCACCAAGAAAAATCACTTTCTCATCATATTTTTCCAGTTCTTCCATAATCTCATGTATATCAACAGCCTTTTGCTCAGACAGACATACAAGATTTCCTTTATCCATTTTATAAATGCCTGTGTAGACCTGATTGCGTCTTGCGTCCATTATAGGGCAGATTATACCGTCAAACACACTTACCCTGTAAGCAAGTCCCTCAAGTGTCGGAACCGATACAATAGGCTTCTTTAAAGCAAGTCCAATCCCTTTTGCTGTCGCCGAACCGATACGAAGTCCCGTAAATGAACCGGGACCTGCTGCTATAGCTATGGCATCTATCTGTTCAAGCTCAATTCCCGACATATCCACAACTTTTTCTATCATCGGAAGAAGTGTCTGGGAATGCGTCTGTTTATTGTTTACTGTAAATTCAGCAATAATATTTTTCTCGTCGGCTATCGCGGCCGATGCAACAAGCCCCGAGCTGTCTATTCCTAATATCTTCATAATCCGCATTTATCTCCAATTATATTTTTTCTGTTTTAAAACTGCTCTATCGTAATTTTTCTGTAGTCAAAACCTTTTTCAAGATTTTTCTCTATCGTTACGCTTATATGCTCTTTCGGAATTATCTCACTTATAAGTTCTGCCCATTCTATAAGGCATACACCCTTTCCGAAAAAATAATCCTCATATCCGATTTCATCCATTTCATAGACATCTGCAATACGGTATACATCAAAATGATACAGAGGCATTCTGCCCTGCTCATATATCTGCATTATTGTAAATGTCGGACTGCATATAGGCTCATCAATGCCAAGCCCCTTGCCGAATCCTTTTGTGAAAACAGTCTTTCCGACTCCAAGGTCACCATTCAAAAGAATAATGTCTCCTGCCCTGCATTTTTCCCCAAGTTCCTTACCAAGTGCAAATGTGTCATCCTCACACATACTCTCAACTATTTTTTTACTCATCGGTTCCTCCGCTTTCCACATCTGTCTCGTCCTCTTCAGGCTCATAATCTTTATACTGTTCTACTTTTTTCTGTATATTATTTACAAGGTCAGAGAAATCCTCACCACATTGATTTTTAGTAAAAATAAAAGCTCTCACCGGTGACATGTATATATAAATAGCATTTTTTACAACTACTGTTTTTCGTATCTGATACCATTTTACCTTTGCCTCCTGTTCACCCTGTGAAACAGTTATTCCATCATCATTTATGTTATAATGAAGTATTGCATTTATGCTTTTATTTTTTCTGACCTGTGCTTTTGCCTTGCTCCAAAGCATAATCGGCTGTATAACAGTAAAAATAAGACCTATTATTATAAGTGCCATAACAGCAGTTTTGTCAAGATGCTTAAATCTGACAACACATATTATAAGACTGGCAAAACTTATAATAAGTCCAAAAATTCCCGACATGCTCCTGTAAGTATGTCTCATAGAAAATGCATATAATTCTCCTGCACTAAGCTTTGCATCAAAATTTAATTCAGTCATCAAATTCCTCCGTTTCTAGTTTTAATAATGATTATAAGTTTTTTTAGATAAAAAAACAATACACAACAGCACTTTTTATGTTATACTTATAAGAATGCAGGTAAATCAATATATTTAACCTGCATAAAAAGATATAAAAGGGGGGTACCGGACTATTGTCTGTAATTATGCACAATTATAACAGTAAAGAAGAACTCGAAACAATTATAAATCAGGAAATTGATTTTGAAAAGTTAAATGAGCTTTGTGAGCACATTACAAATGCCATAACTGAGATACTTACATCCTGTGGTTTGTATTTTCGTATTTTTTCAAGAGTCAAGTCAGTTGAGTCAATAGCCGCAAAGCTCTTCCGCGGCAAATACGGAACACTGAACAACCCCAAAAAAATTCAGGACCTTATCGGCCTGCGCGTTATACTTTATTATTACGATGACCTCAGCATATGCCGTGACATCATGGAAAGAACCTTCCAGATGATTGATGAATGGTCACGAAATTTCTTCGAGTCCGACGAATTCCGTGCAACAAAAATAAACGGCGTATTTAAGTATCCTGAAGAATATTTTAATTTATACAAAAAGGAACTTTGGACTCTTCCTATAGATACAACTTTTGAAATGCAGTTTCGCACTGTATTTTTTGAGGGCTGGCATGAAATCGAACATGATATGCGATACAAAAGCCGCATAAGCGATGACCAGTTTTGGAAAGGCAGTGAAGAACTTTCACGAATGTTAAACTGCATACTCGCAAACCTTGAGTTAAGCGATTGGTCATTGGTAAAACTCTTTGAAGAACTCTCATATAACCATTATAAAAATATGAATTGGGAACTTATGCTTAAAAGTCACTTCCGCATCAAAATTGAAGATTCAAGTCATCTGCATCCTGACATAATCGCAATTTTTAATCAGGATAAGGAAATAGCAAAACAGTTTTACAAATGCCCGCGAATTATTCTTATCCGTGAACTGTTAAAACTTGACAACCCTGAAATAAATTACAATCTTATTATAAAACTTATAAACAACAAATTAGTAAAAAACCAGCTTATAAGACTCGTCTGCGACAAAATTGACGAGCCTCACGACAGCCGTACTTACAAAAAGGAAACACTTGCAAGACTGGAATCAAATATATTATTCCATCTTGAACTTCCTCTTTTGCACAAAGATTCACGAACTTTAGATACCGAATTTATAAATGCATCAGCAATAATTTATAAATGGGTACGCTTTAAAATGAATCCTGTTTTTGAAGATATGCCTGATGAGACAACATCTTATAAAAACAAACTTCCGGGATACCAGCTTAAAATAAATTATGATGCTATGAATATGGTTTTCCATGTAAAAATAAGTTATATTGACAGCAAACATGTAGGTACACTTTGGCATATTCATACATCAATTGCAAAACTTGATGACGGCAGACTCCATTTTTACCATATGACTTCAAAAGACCTGCCGCGTGGTATCAGTCAGAAAGACACATTTTTAAAGCCTTCATTTTTGTCTGATATTTCTAACAAAATAGGAATTATCGATATTATTCGTCTCGGAAATAAAGCTGTCTTTGTAACGGATGATAATGATTATAATGATTTTCATTCTCTTATCTGCAATGACAACCGCAAACTTCCAATAGTGGCAATTGCCCAGAGAAGTTCATGCGAAACGCCAGCCGCAAAACCCGGCAGTCAGGTTGTTCAGGAATATAAAGACGGCTATGATATGAACACCTTTACGATAAACGGTACAAGGCTTGCAAAGGTTATAGGCCATTATTCTCATGTGTTTATGATAGATAAGGATTTCGTTGGAAAATTTGCCGAAAGTTTCAGCATTCCCGAAATGAATGCCGACGGATGCATATGTATTTTCTGGCCGCCACACACCAACAAAAATTTTACGTTATTTACAAGGCGCATGGTACTTGAAACACAATTTGATTTTAACCGTTTTGCTTTCCATGATGATGATGTTTATGAAAAGGCTTTCAGACATAAACTTGTTCAGATAATTAAGGAGGATAATATCAGCCGATAAAAAAGAGCTGCATGCCAGTTGTGCGTGCAGCTCTTTTTCTAACTCAACGTTATACTCAAAGTAATATCTTTTCTGATATTCTTAATTTTTCTTGATACTTCAACTTTTATCTCTTTGCCGCTCTTATTTTTTATGAGCGTATTATGTAATGCATAAATATTTTTTACGCTCTGTCCATCAACTTTCACAATAACATCTGCTACTCTCATTCCTCCCATATATGCAGGTGAACCAAGATATACGGATGTTACATATATACCTCTTACAAGGTTGTGCTGTTCTGCTGTTGCGGAGTCAACGTCTACTCCTTCAATTCCGAGATATGACGTATTTTTTCCGCGCATGAGCAGTTCCAAAATATCGTGTACACTGTTTACGGAAACGAATGCCATATTTTTTTCGCCGGTAAGATTTTGGAATTTGTTGTTTATAAATCCTATCATATGACCATCAGTGTTTAAAACAATGCCGTTGCTTGTCGATACACATGCCATATCAGTGGAATACAACGAGATTTGATTATCTGCAATTGATGCTTCTATATCCGATTTTATCACTTTTCCAAGCATTACAGAATACATTATTCCGTTTGGCGCTCCTATGGCAATAACATTTGAACCGTTTGAAGTTCCTGATATACTTCCCATATCAATTGACATAATCTTTTTTCTTGCATCTTTCGGTACGGTTGAACGTGTCACACGCAGAACTGCAAGGTTTACATTACTATCAACTCCAAGAACGCTTGCTTTTGCCTCGTCCCCATTGTAAAACTCTACCGTAACCTCATCCGTGCCGTTTACCGCACTAGAGTCAGTAACTACAAAACATTCATTTCTTGTAATATTAAATATTGCTCCGTAAGTTATGCCGCTGTTTAAATCATTTACATCATACCATGTTGTGTCACCCATAACTCCGCGAACTTTTACAAGTGCATATTTGTAGCTGTTTCCAATTGCTGCAATTTCTTTTGATACATGGTCATAATTATCAATCGACTCTAAGTCTGACGGACTTACACTATGTTTTACGACATTATTTTCTGCATTGTTTTCTGCGGATTTTGTTTCCTGCGGACTAAGTGTTTCCACAATATAATCTGATATGTCTTTATCATCATTTGCTTTGTTTATAAGGTGAAATACTACTCCCGCAACTGAACCAAAAACAACAGCGAGAAAAAATGCCGAGAATATTTTTGCTGCAAATTTTGCTATCTTTTTTTTCTGCTGAGGACGTACCTGTTCTTTAATAAACTGATACTTTTCTACCTCATGCTCCCTCTCCTCAACAGGTTTTTTGTGAATTGTCATATATGTACCTCTGTTCCCATATTAAATATATTGCACTTTAACTAAAAATACATAAATTTTCTTCATCATTATGTATAAATCTACCATACATTTATGAATACAATATTAACAAATCGTAAAAAAATACTGTATACTTGATTACTTCCTATATAATGTTGTAAAATAATATTGGATATTTTTGTCCGTAATAAGATTTAAATGAACGGAGAATAATCAATGAATGTTAAAGCATTACATACTCTTGAGTATGATAAAATAATTGCTATGCTTGAATCTTATGCAGCGTCACCTCTCGGTAAGGAATATTGTAAAAATCTCCTTCCATCAGATGATGAAGAATATATTTTCAAAGCTCAGCATGAGACAAGCGATGCTCTCACCCATATTCTTACACAGGGTGAAATATCATTTGGCGGTATCAAAGACATCAGAGCAAGTTTAAAAAGACTTGAAATAGGTTCAATCCTCGGTATTGGAGAGTTATTAAATATATCAAGTCTTCTTTCGACTGCCGGCAGTGTCAAAAACTTTTTCAGAAAGAATTTAAACGAAAACGATGAGACGGGTGATTCCCTGAATGAGCGTTATCAGCTTATTGAACCTCTCTCACCCCTTATGAAGGAGATACGCCGTTGTATTATCGATGAAAACACTATTGCCGATGATGCAAGTGTCGGTCTCAGCCATGTGCGCAGAAGCATGAAAATTGCCGGTGGTAAGATACATGACCAGCTCAATTCCATTGTGAACGGCAGCAGCAGAAGCATGCTTCAGGATGCAATCATCACAATGCGGAACGGCAGATATTGTCTCCCGGTCAAAGCAGAGTACCGCTCATCTTTCAACGGTATGCTTCATGACCAGTCGGCTACAGGTTCCACTCTTTTTATTGAGCCCGCTTCAGTCGTAAAATTAAACAATGAGATAAGACAGCTTGAACTTGACGAGCAGGAAGAAATCGAAAAAATTCTTGCAAATTTAAGCAACCAGACTGCCGAGCAGAGTTTCTTTATTGAACAGGATTTCAGAATTTTATCTGAACTTGATTTTATTTTTGCAAAGGCTATGCTTTCAAAGAAAATGAAAGGCACACGCCCTAATTTTCCTAAGGAAAACTATATAGAGATAAAAGAGGGCAGACATCCTCTTATAGATGCAAAAAAGGTAGTTCCTATCAATCTGCATCTCGGACGTGATTTCTCACTCCTTGTCGTAACGGGACCAAATACAGGTGGTAAAACCGTATCACTTAAAACCATCGGACTTTTTACACTTATGGGACAGGCCGGGCTTCACATCCCTGCATTTGAGGGTTCTTCACTCCGCATCTTCCATGAAGTGTACGCCGATATAGGCGATGAACAAAGTATCGAGCAAAGTCTCAGTACATTCTCATCACACATGGTAAATACTGTATCCATACTTGAGAAAGCCGATGAAAACAGTCTTGTTCTCTTCGACGAACTCGGTGCAGGTACAGATCCTGTTGAAGGTGCTGCACTTGCCACTGCCATCTTGTCGGATTTACACCAGAGACACTCGACAGTTATGGCTACAACCCATTACAGTGAGCTTAAATTATATGCATTGCAGACACCCGACGTTGAAAATGCCTGCTGTGAATTTGATGTTACGACACTCAGACCGACCTACAAACTTCTTATCGGAGTTCCCGGAAAGAGTAATGCCTTTGCTATTTCAAGCAAACTCGGTCTACCTGACAGAATTATTGAGGATGCCAAAGGACATGTTGCTTCTGATGCAAAACATTTTGAAGATGTTCTTGCAGAACTCGAAAAGACAAGAGTCCAGCTTGAAAAAGAACATCTGGCAGTATCAAAGAGCCGCAAGGAAATTTCTGACTTAAAGAAATCCCTCAGGGAAAAGAATGAAAAAATAGACAATTCCAAAGACAGGATATTGCAGCATGCCAACGAAGAAGCCAGCCGCATACTTTCCGAAGCAAAAGATTATGCCGACGAAACCATCCGCAAATATACAAAATGGGCTTCAAGCGACAAGCATATCAAAGAAATGGAAGCCGAGCGTGCTGCTCTCCGTGAAAAAATGGATTCAAAGCAGTCTAAAATCAAAGTCAAAAAAGAGAAGCCAAAATCAAAACAGGTCAAAGCTTCTGACCTTTATATAGGTGCTGACATAAAAGTGCTTTCCCTGGGTGCAACCGGCACTGTAAGCACACTTCCTAACGAAAAGGGAGACTTATTTGTTCAGGCAGGGCTTTTAAGAACAAAAGTAAATATAAAAGATATCGAACTTCTGCCAAAACCAAAAACTTTGTCCACACCAAACAATCACAGTGGAAGCGGAAAAATACGAATGAATAAGGCAGCCGGAATAAAAGGAGAAATAAACCTTATAGGCATGACTGTTGACCAGGCTATGCCTGTTCTTGAAAAATATCTTGACGATGCCTATCTTGCGCATATGACACAGGTAACCGTAATACACGGCCGTGGCACAGGTGCACTCAGGACAGCAACACACAACCACCTTAAACGCACCAAATATGTCAAGTCATTCCGTCTCGGTGAATTTGGTGAGGGAGACATGGGTGTTACAATCGTAAATTTCAAATAAAAAGGAGTATATGAATAAAATGGCACAAAAACAGAAAATACTTATTGTCGATGATGATGAAAACATCGCAGAACTTATAGGACTTTATCTCACAAAAGAATGTTTTGATACGCACATTGTAAATGACGGTGAATCAGCGATAAAAGCTGTTACAGAGTACGCTCCAAACCTTGTACTTCTCGATATAATGCTTCCCGGCATAGACGGATATGAAGTTTTAAGAGAGATAAGAAAAGACTCCAAGCTTCCTGTAATTATGCTCTCAGCAAAAGGAGAAACCTTTGACAAGGTACTCGGTCTGGAACTTGGAGCCGATGACTACATTATGAAACCTTTCGATTCAAAAGAAATGGTTGCAAGAGTAAAGGCAGTTTTAAGACGCACCAATGCTCCTGCCGTAGCTGAGCCTGCTGCCGCTTCTGAGCCTGCTGCCGATTCACTTCCAAAGGAATGTGTAACATATCCTGACCTTATTATCAACCAGACCGACTACTCGGTTACTTACAAAAACAAACGTGTTGAGATGCCTCCAAAAGAACTTGAATTATTATATTTCCTTGCATCTCATCCAAATCAGGTTTTCACAAGAGAACAGCTTCTCGACCACATCTGGAGTTATGACTATATTGGCGATACACGAACTGTCGATGTTCACATCAAACGTCTTCGTGAAAAATTCGAGGAACATCCTCAGTGGGAACTTAAAACAGTATGGGGTATCGGTTACAAATTTGAATACAGAGAATAATTTTTTACATTTACACACTCTCTGCTATAGCAGGGGGTGTGTTTCATGCATTTATGATTTATTTAGCACCTGTGAAAGGAGGTTTATATGCATTTTAAACTCAAACGGTCACTCCGTTTTAAATTTATAATAAGCTATCTTATATTAGTTATACTTACCATAGCACTCTTAAACACATACGGTCACAAACTTATGTATAATAAACTGATTTCCGATATTGAAACAAATATGTACGCAGAAGCGGATAATATAAAAACGCAGTATCTTACCAATGCTTATCTCGTAAACAGTTCTATCCCTTCAATGCGCAAGCAATTCAGTTCCATTCAGAATATAACGGAAGTACGCATATGGATAAGCAATGCCGACAGCCGCATAATTGTTGACTCCGATGTCGAAAAAAACAAAGAGGACTGCATTATAAATGATTTTGACTCGCTGATTTTATCAAAACAGTCAGTTGAAAACACAAATATAAGCAATCTCTTATCAGATAAATCACTTTGCATTATATACCCTGTATCGTCAGGTCTTGATATAAGTTTTTATATAATTTTATCCACACCAACGGCTCCTCTTCATCACAAAGCCGTACAATATGTTGATGCAATTCTTACATGCTATATTATAGTTGCAATACTTTTTTTTATAGTGCTGTTATATTTATATTTACAGACCATAATTCCGCTTAAAAGCATGCAGAATGCAGCCAAAGAGTATGCAGCAGGGCATTATGATTATCCTATGCCGACATATACCGGGCATGATCAGGCTGACCTTGCAGGTGCAATAAAATATCTTGCCGATAAAATGAAAGATACAAACGACTACCAGAAGAATTTCATCGCCAACGTATCACATGATTTCAGGTCACCTTTAACCTCAATAAAAGGTTACACTCAGGCAATGGCAGACGGTACCATTCCACCTGAAATGCAGGGAAAATACCTTGATATTATTCTTTTTGAAGTAGAGAGACTTACTAAACTTACTAATAATCTTCTCTCACTTAGTGAATTTGAAAATAAAGGTATTCCCCTTGAAATTTCAACATTTGATATAAACAATGAATTAAAGCGCTGTCTTGCAACTTTTGAGCAGAGATGTGTTCAAAAACATATCTCGCTTGACATAACTTTTGATGCTGAGGTTTCGCTTGTTGACGCTGACCAAAGCAAAATAGAACAGGTTATTCAAAACCTTGTAGACAATGCAATTAAATTCAGCCATGACAATTCAACTATAGAAATACATACAAGAGAAAAAAATCAGAAAGTATTTATATCAATAAAAGACCACGGTATCGGCATTCCAAAGGATAGTCTCGGAAAAGTTTGGAAACGCTTTTATAAAACCGACCTCTCACGCGGAAAAGACAAAAAAGGAACCGGACTCGGACTTTCAATCACAAAAGAAATAATTGAAAACCACGGTGAAAACATAAATGTAATAAGCACTGAAGGTGTAGGAACAGAATTCATATTCTCACTTCCAAAACACGAATAAAATGCTAATATACTGACAAAAGCAGACATATCTGAGTATGCCTGCTTTTATTTTTTAATCGCAAATCTGTGTATGTCAATGTTACTGAGTATTTACTGCGCTTGTCTGAAATACACCCTTCAATCTCTTAAATAATACTTCCTGCAATACAGATATTGTTATAAACTGCGCAATAAAGAGAATGCAAGCCTGTGTAAGTCTTACAGGTAACAATGAAACATACGGCGAACCATACAGCATTGAAATCCAGAATGTTGTTATAAATAAGCCTATTACAAACTGATTTATACCTGCTGCCATCGCTGCTTTTGGTATAGACGGTTTCTTATGCAAAAATAATCCCCACACAAGACCGTTTAAACATGAGTTAAGTGTAAAGCCCGGAAAATATGGTCCTATCGGGAACATAAGTGTTCCAAGTACATCTGCAACTCCCGCAACAACTGCTGCCTGTGCAGGTCCCATGAGTATCGCTGCCGTTACCGGAGCAATAAATGCAAATCCAATTTTTACATTCCATGCCTGTATTGAACAAAATCTTGATAATACAATTTCGATAGCTATAAGCATCGCCATAAGTGTAATGTTTCTTACTGAAATCTTAGTTTTCTTTTCCTTCATTTTGTACCCTTTCTAATGAACGGAGCCGAAAAAAAGAAAAACACTCAAAGTAAACCATTATTCAGGTAATGAGTGTTTTTCATTCATCTCTGACAGTGGATGCGAAAGCCATACCGCAAGAACTATATTCTTTTCGCCCAAAGACAACTTCCCATCCTTTGGTACTTAACGCATGACTTCCTACTCTGTTCATATTTAAATATTTAGTTTTTATTTTTACTGATAATTTTATATAATATCAGATTTGCGATTCACTATTTGTATTCACATCTTGTTCCAAGAACGCCTGCTACTTCATACTCATAATCGTCGATACTCTTCTCCATCTGGAATGCTTCATCAATATCAACATCATAAACATGACCGTTCTTGTAACCGATAAGTCTGTTTTTCTTGCCTTTTTCAATGCAGTCAACTGCATATGCTCCCATAACTGAAGCATAAACTCTGTCTCTTGCTGTAGGACTTCCACCACGCTGTAAATGACCAAGAATAGTTGCTCTTGTCTCAATTCCTGTAGCTTCTTCAATCTTCTTTGCAAGACCATAAGAATGACCGATTCCCTCAGCATTAACAATAATCTGATGTGTCATACCGCTTGCTCTGTTGTTCTTTATCTCTTCGATAAGTTTGTCGTAGTTGTTATCGAATTTCTCAGGTAAAAGAATTTCCTCGGCACCGTTTGCAATACCACACCACAATGCGATATATCCTGCCGAACGTCCCATAACCTCTACTACGCTGCAACGCTCATGTGAATTTGATGTCTCACGGAGACGGTCAATAGCCTCCATAGCAGTATTTACTGCTGTATCAAATCCGATAGTGTACTCTGTATACGCTATGTCAAGGTCAATAGTTCCTGGAAGACCAATAACATTTACACCATATTTTGAAAGGTTCTTAGCTCCTGTAAATGAACCGTCACCACCGATTACTATAAGTGTCTCTATGCCAAGTTCCTTACAGATTGCTGCTGCTTTCTTCTTTCCCTCTTCCTCTCTGAATTCAGCACTTCTTGCTGTAAAAAGGAATGTACCACCATGCTGAAGTTTCTCTGACACATCATGGAATGTAAGCAAATCCATCTCTCTGTTAAGAATACCGTTGTATCCTCTTCTTACTCCATATACCTCATATCCTTTAGAAATACCTGTACGCACTACTGCACGAATAGCGGCGTTCATTCCAGGTGCATCTCCTCCGCTTGTTAATACTGCAATCTTTCCCTTTGTTTCACTCATTTTATTATCCTCCATTCCATTCGAATCATTAATTCGGAACGCTTATTATGCGCAACCCCTCACATAATCTGAATAAATAATATATTTCGCAGATAAAGTCCTCACAGACTAAGGAAATACGCACTTTTTTCTCATAACTCTCTTTTAATCAATATCGTTAACCATTCTAGTATGATTTGACATATTTTTCAATAGCTTTTTTGTGTTTTTATGTTTTTCTCCGTTATTCACAAATTTTCAAGAAAAGTTCTGTCAAAAATAACCATAATTTTTGACATTATTTTACTATTCTGACCACAATTCTTCATTTTATGACAAAAAATTAATACTATTTCTGATGTTATTCTTTCCAATGAAGCCTGTGAAGATTGCCCTCAAGCTGCATATCAAAAAAATTATTCTGTCTCAATGCTTCATATAATACTATTGCAACAGAATTTGACAAATTTAATGACCTGATATTTTTATTCATTGGTATTCTTATAGCTGTCTCCTGTGAGTCTACAAGAATTTCTTCCGGAATACCGGCACTTTCTTTTCCAAACATTATGTACGCATCCGGCTCGTAATGTACGTCCGTATAATCCTGCTTGGATTTTGTCGTTGCCATATACATTTTTTTAGCGGCACCCGGATTTTGTTCAAGGAAATCCTCATAACAGTCATATACCGTTACATCAAGCTTGTCCCAGTAATCAAGCCCTGCTCTTTTAAGCATTTTATCGTTTATCTTAAATCCCATCGGCTCAATAAGATGAAGCCTTGTCCCTGTTGCACAGCAGGTTCTTCCTATATTTCCTGTATTTGCCGGCATTTCCGGCTCCAATAAAACTATATTTAACATTTGTATTAATCCCCCAAATTCAAATCTAAAGTTTCTTTATGAAACTTTCTATTCTCTCAAGAGCGGCTTTTAAATCCTCTATCGAATACGCATATGATATTCTCAAAAATCCCTCACCGCAGTCTCCGAACGCCGTTCCCGGAACAACTGCTATCTTTTCTTCTTTAAGAAGTCTTGTCGCAAATTCGTCTGAACTCATTCCGAATTTTTTTATACTCGGGAACATATAGAAAGCACCGAACGGCTCGAAACATTCTATTCCCATCTCCTGAAACGCATTCAGCAAAAATCTACGCCGTCTGTCGTACTCATTTCTCATTTTCTCTACATCTGCGTCACCGTGCCGCAGCGCTTCTATAGCCGCATACTGGCTTGTAGTCGGCGCACACATAATTGCAAACTGATGAATTTTAAGTATCTGGTCAAGTATGACTTTAGGTCCACAGGCGTATCCGAGTCTCCACCCTGTCATCGCATAAGATTTTGAGAAACCGTTTATAACAATCGTTCTCTCTTTCATTCCCGGAAATGCCCCTATCGAAGCATGCGTTCCGCTATATGTAAGTTCTGAATATATCTCGTCAGATATAACAAACAAATCATGTTCGATAACAAAATCAACTATAGGTTTAAGCTCTTCCTCCGTCATTATTGCCCCGGTAGGATTATTTGGAAACGGCATAATAAGTATTTTTGTTTTCTCAGTAACCACTTCCTCAAGCTGCTGTCTTGTCAGCTTAAAACCATTTTCTTCCTTTAATTCAACAATAACAGGGACACCGTCTGCAAGCACTATACAAGGCTCATACGAAACATAGCTTGGCTGCGGCAGGATAACCTCATCCCCCTCGTCAAGCATTGCCCTAAGTGCCCCGTCAATGGCTTCACTTCCGCCAACTGTTATCATAATCTCACCTGAAGGCTCGTATTTTAAACCAAAACGTCTGTCAAGATATTTTGAAACTTCCTCTTTCAACTCTTTGAGACCGGAATTTGATGTATAAAATGTTCTTCCCTTTTCAAGAGAATATATTCCTTCCTCTCTTATATGCCACGGAGTATCAAAATCCGGTTCACCTACTCCTAATGAAATGGCATCGTCCATCTCGCTCACTATATCAAAAAATTTCCTTATGCCCGATGGCTTTATCTGCTTAACTTTACCTGATAATGCATCTCTCATGGTGTAATTAACATCCTTTCCGGTTCATGGTGCTCACCTGTCATTTCAAGACCATGTTCTTTATATTTTTTCAGTACAAAATATGTCGCTGTACTGTTTACGTATTCTAATGTTGAAAGTTTCTCCGAAACAAATCTCGCAACT
>FR887333.1:52629-58719 GCA_000436755.1 Clostridium sp. CAG:253
GGTCAAATCCTCCCGACATAAGATATACACTCTCAACTTCATCAAATTTATATATTCTTTCTGCAACCTTATTAAAGCCCATGTCACGCTGAGGTGTAACTTTCACCTCTATAAGTGCCGTTACCTTTTCACAATCAGTCCTGTCCCAGTTTATAAGAGTAGGATATCCGCATATCACGTTTTCCTCCTCCATACGGCTGATTTCTTCTTCAACTGCCTTCTCATCACTGCCAAGCATCGCCGCCAGCTCTTTAGTTGAATAACGGCTGTTCTGGCTGATTGCATTAAGAATTTTATTTCGCAATTCACTGTTCATAAAAATCACCATACCTTTCATATATTTATCTGTTCCCTTTATATCTTATAAAGTTCGTCACTTCCCGCTGGTCCTATATATCTTGTCTCATCTTTGCTGACAATAATTCTGTCATTTCCCTCGGTAGCTCTTCCTATAACTGCTGCATTTATTCCGGCTTCATTTAATTTTTCAACTAAAAGATTTCCTTTCTCACAGCCTATCATCATACTTCCGCTCGATATGAGCATATACGGATTAAGGTGAAATACTTCGCAAACCTCTATAGTTTCCTGTTTTATCGGAATTTTATCAAGATGCGCGGTAATTCCGACACCTGATGCTTCACCAAGTTCCCAAAGTGCACCAAAAACTCCGCCCTCTGTAACATCATGCATGGCACTTACGCCAACTTCCATTGCTATTTTTGATTCAGGAATAACAGAAAGATACTCTTTAAATCCTTTTGCCACGTCAATTAGTTCCTGTGGCAATGTCTCACGAAGCTTTTCCTCTTTTTCGGCGGCAATTATTGAAGTTCCCTCAAGACCTGCCCATTTTGTCATGACAATCTCATCACCGGGTTTTAGTCCTCCTGTAGAAACTATCTCGCCTTTTTTTACTTTGCCCACGCCTGTTACATTTATTATAGGTCTGTTGACCGCATCGGAAATTTCCGTATGACCTCCCATAATCTCTATTCCCAATGACAGACAGGCAGTCTCTATTTCTTCCATTATTCTTCTCAATTTTATCTCTCTCGTACCATCAGGAAGAATTATTGTAGTCATAATGCCTATAGGCTCTGCTCCGCTTGATGCCAGGTCATTTGCAGTAATATGAACCGCCAGATTGCCTATTCCCTTGTCGGTACCTGTTATCGGATCTGTCGAAAACACAAGTGCCTCATCCTCATTCACAACAACCGCTGAACAATCTTCTCCGACTCCCGGATGCAAAATCACTTCTTCTCTTCTATGTTTTATCTGCTTAAAAACTGCTCTCTTTAAAACATTTTCAGGTACTTTTCCTATTTCCATCTGTCTGTCTATTCCTTTCTATTCTCATTGATTATCCTTTGACTTTTTGTCATTCTGCTTTTGTTCTTTTTCTTCTTTTTGGTTTTTATCCACATCTTTGTTATCCTGTTTCTCAACTTCCTGTTTTCCAACAGTAACATGCTGTGGCTCAGCATTGTATGAACTTGTATTTACAAGAACTCTCTTCTTCTTGACATCATTTATATAAATAACTTTCCAAAGTCTTGCATTATAACCTGTATGTGCAGACTGCGTTATCTCCCTATAACCTGACGGCTTCGTCGCATCAACTGTGACAACTTCTCCCTCCGGCTGTTTTTCTTCAACTATCTCAGATTCAAATTCTATCCTTCTGTTTTTGCTTCTGGTATCTTCTCCATAAATTTTAAACGAAAGAGTTCCTCCGCTCGCCGATGCGTATATATATATTGGGGATTTTGTATTGTTTTTAAATTTCAAGTCTTTGTAATTGCCTGATATTGCGGCATCTCTTGAAACACTTACATAATGAACCACCATTGAATGAGGTGAACGCTCAACAACCTGTAACTCAGCATTTATAACAGCATTGTATAAAGTCGTTGACACCTGACATACTCCGCCTCCGACACCTGAGACAACCTTTCCTCCCGAATACTCGGGTGCCGCCTTATATCCGTTTTCCTCAGTTCTGTCTTTTATGACTTTAACTGTCGAAAATGTCTGCCCCGGATTTAGAATAGTTCCGTTTATGCGCCCTGCTGCGGTCTGGACATTGTTACATCTGTCTGTTGTAGAAGAACTGTAGTCAGTGGAATACTCGCCAAGCAGGTCTGTACACTTTTCATTCATTTTCTTTGTATACTTTGGTTTTTTCGTCTGAACAACAGCGTTCAAAGTCATGCTCTTATCTTTTAGATTGTTTGAAATTTTTTCTTCAAAAAGAGCTACCGTATCGTCTATTTTTACTTTAAGACCCGATTGTGACTTAGTCGCTTTCAATCCCTTAGGCGTCATCTTGAACTTTGAATTTATAACTTTTTTATTGTGAAGCCTGCTCTTTAATATTACATATTTTTCAAGAGAATCCCTGTCAACTCCCGTTTTTAAATTGTATGTTACATCCTTTTTATTGACAGAAATAATTTCCTTAAATCTTTTAAATATGTTCCCTTTCTTTCCTATATTATAGGCATCTTCAACATAATCATCATCTTCTATATAAAACCCAAGTCTTTCAAAAGTTGTATCAGTTTCTTTTTTATCATCGCCATACTTTATGGTAACTTTTCTGTTTTTCAAATACGACTTGTATTCTTCAATCTTTTTTGATGCCTGTTCTTTCGTAAGACCACCTATGTCCACACCGTTTATACTTGCTCCACTCACTATATGTTTGTCATCAATCAGTCTGGCTTTTGCAATTGCCACAGCAGCAATACCCGCAATCAACACTAAAAGACACGCACTCAAAATAATAATTCCTGTTTTTTTATTCTTCTTCATAAATTCCCACTTACCTTTAATTTTTGCTTATACTATTTATTTGACATTTATTTCCTTATTGAGTATTCTAAATACATATTTATATAAGATTAAAGAGTCAAAGTATCAGCTTAAAGAAATACATATATCCTCTTTAGCATTTTTGACTCTTTGGCTCTTTTGCATACCTATAAAATATCGTATTTTGCAATTACTGTAAATATTGGAGTACAATTGGCAGAACCATTGCTACAACTAAAATAATACAAATAACTGCCGCAATCTTCTGTTGATTTTTCCTGTTAAAAAAGTTCACTTTATGACAACCTCCAATCCTGACCAGACATTGCATACTGCACTATTGCTATACTTACTTAAAACGAAAGGAAAAAACAATGCCTGTATTTTTTATATGCTTTATTGTATTCTTATTGTGGCTTCGCGTCAAGTTAAAACAACAGGATAGTTTAAAAACACAAAACAAGGATTTCTGGCGGCGTGAACATGAAGCCGACTTTTCCAGAAACAAGGATATTTCTGAACTTGACTATATCAGCATAGACCGAGAATTACTGCCTTTTAGCGAACACACAAACGATGCTGAACTGTTACAGATACAACAGGATGTAAATAAAACTCTTTCCAAAAAAATGATAAATCTTTCCGGAATGACAAATACTGACATCAAAGAGACATATGGTCGCGGTAATTTTGAAGTTCTCGCTGTTTATGACCAAAATTATCTCAAATTTTTAAGTCTTTTAAACAAATGGGGTACGTATCTTCTTGAACGAGGTTTTATAAATGAAGCAAAGCAGATATTTGAATATGCCGTAAACACACTTAACTGCGACATATCAGGCTGCTATACGGGACTTGCCAAAATTTATCTAAAAAATAATGATATTGACAAAGTACAGCAGCTAATCGACAAAATCCAGTCATCCGATGCATATTTAAAAGACTCCATAGCACAAAAGCTTACAGTCATGCTTCAAAACTACGGTGTTGGGGACAAAAGCTATTTTGCCCCCAACTAATGCCACGGATTGCTTCATTGCTGTGCAATTTTCGCAATCCTGCAAACACCTCCAATCCCGCATATTTGCAAGCAAATCTGCTACTTGTCGGTGTTTGGCGGGTCAAGCCACCAGATAGCAATTTGTATGTAAACATACATTGCTATCTGCTTATGACCCTTGTAGCAAACTACTAAACAACATATATTCCTGCCTGATAGTCAAGCGGATTTCTGTTTTTGTAATCAAACAGAAGTCTGCTCTCTTTATTTTCAATAATTCCCTCTTCAATATATTTTAATACATCTATATCAAACTGCTGCAGATGCGTCATCCTGTGAAGCTGTTTCCAGTCATTTCCTTCATATCCCGAAAGATATTTATGACACTTTTCCTCATTTTGATAAAACTCTCTTATCTCGTCCTTTGGTATCTCACACTGCCAGTTTATGAACTTTGGTCTGTTTTTAAGATTTTCCCTTGCATAAATATCATAAATGATAAGCTGTTCAAGAATATTCCTGTCCTCTCCGCCAATGCCATATCCCTTAACGGCAAACTCCAAAAGTATCTCATAATTCTGAAGCCTTGACTGGTGTATTCCCTCGTATCCCATCTCATGATAATAATTGCCGAGGTTCATAAAAAAGTCAAACGGTGTTTCAAAAAGTGAAACCATAAACGGAAGTGACGCTTCAAATTGCAGGCTGTTATAATAACGCTCCGTCATATCTTCAACACGCTTTAATCTAAGAACATCATCATAAGAAATCCATTTTGTAAACAATACTTCGTAAGGTGCTCTGTCCTGATATACTATGCCAAATTCTTCCCTGTCATAATATATAGGTGAACCTTTCAGCACTTTCAAAAATCCAAGCTGAAGCTGATCCGGTTTCATTGAATAAACAGTATTATATGACTCTCTAAAAGACGCATAATCTTCATATGGCAGCCCCACTATAAGGTCAAGATGCTGGTGAATATTTCTCTTTTTCCTAATCTTTGCAACTTTCTGTTTTAGTACTGTGAGGTCAGGATTTCTGTGAATTGCCTTTAAAGTCTCCTTATTTGCTGTCTGAACTCCGATTTCAAACTGCACAAGTCCCGGTCTTAACCCGCTTACATAATCTATTTCTTCGTCTGTCAAAAGTTCGGCAGAAAGTTCAAAATGAAAGTTTGTTATGCCGTTATCATGCTCATTTATATATTTCCATATTTTCATTGTATGTTCATGGTCACAATTGAATGTCCTGTCAACAAACTTGACCTGCGGTACTTTCATATCAATAAAAAATTTAAGTTCCTTTTCAACAAGTTCCCATTTTCTAAATCTCACTTTTTTGTCAACCGATGACAGACAATAACTGCAGCCATAAGGACAACCCCTGCTTGTCTCATAATATATTATTCTGTTCTTAAGCGACTCAATATCAAATCCGACATCCTCAGTATAAGGAAACGGAATCTCATCCATACACATTCTCGGTCTTGTCTCGTTTATGACTGTCTTATCACCGTCTCTATAGACAATTCCTTTTATATCCGACAACGACATTATATTATCACCAAATTTTTTTCTGCCGCCATCTGAAAGATAATATTGTAACATCTCATAAAATGTAACCTCACCTTCACCGGACATAATACCGTCAATCCAAGGATACTTTTCAAGCTGTCTGTCACTGTCATAAGAAACCTCAGGCCCACCAAGCCATATCGGCACATCAGGCATGATTTTTTTAAGCTCTTTTGTTATCTCAGTCACAAAATCAATATTCCATATATAGCACGAAAAACCAATCATCTCAGGATTCTGAAGATATATATCCCCAAGAATAAAATCAACCTCCTGATTTATTGTGTATTCTTTTATCTGTAAATCCTTATCCGTTATGCCTTGTTTCCTTGCATACGCCTGAATACAATACACGCCAAGATTTGAATGTATATATTTCGCATTTATTCCAACAAGTAAAATCATGTTAACAACCTCTTATCTCTTATTCTCTTATCATACACTACTGATCATACCACTTTTCGTCTTTATCAAGTTTTTCCGGTGCATCCTCAAAAAACTTACATTTATCCGCATTTTCACAACTGCCTGCCAATGCATGTCTGCATACCATTCTTTTTTTATGATACCCGACAACAATTCCATCACTTTCCTCGCTCTCGTACTCTACCGGCATAAGACAGTGATATTTATCAACCGGGCAAAAACCTTCTATAAGATATTTTTTATAATCCATAAACGTCCTCTTTCCTG
>FR887333.1:58752-59318 GCA_000436755.1 Clostridium sp. CAG:253
ACCGCCTGTCACCCAATAAGTCCCATCTGTCTAGCCTTATCAAGAGGATTTTTAAGTGCAAAATCCCATTCTTCCTTTCTTGACTCATACTGGCTGCATATCCATTCGTAAACTTCATCAAGTCCGTTTTCGCTATACTCAAATTCTTTTGTCGTATGAAATTCAAGCGGTGTCTTTTCATAACAGAAAGGCTCCGGCCACACATCCGCCTGTAAAACTTTTACATCATCATCCTTTGAAATACCCGCAACCTGATATCTCATTCCTTTAAAGCTGCATTTTAATACTGCCTTTTTGTTGTAAAAAGAACTTACATCATAAAACGACTGCCTTTTGTTCATTGTCTCTGCCTCACTTTCTAAAAAAGCATATACGAAAAAAGTCTATCCCACACTGGATAGACTTTTTAATAACAGGGGTGGAAGGAATCGAACCCTCCTCTGGAGTTTTGGAGACTCTTATTCTACCGATGAACTACACCCCTATATAGATGCTCGCTCACACGCGACTATTAGATAATATCATACGAAATTTGTTTTGTCAACATTTTTTTGATTTTTGTTACG
>FR887333.1:59355-91806 GCA_000436755.1 Clostridium sp. CAG:253
AGCTATACTGCCACACAACCTCCAATGCATTAATACTTATAATCATTATATCCTCTGAGACGTCTGTACAAACCTGCCTTAGTAAGATAGCTGTATGGTGATACAAAAAATATACCAAGTAATCCAAATGTAAGTGTCCCTAAAATTCCCCATCCTATAAAAGAAAGGTCAAGTACAAACATCTGCCATTTCTGACCGTCTGTAAGTCTTTTACTCTCCTCAAATGCTTTCTGCATGTCAATGTCCGGATTTTCACTTAATATATACGGTATCATTGAATACTCATATCTCTTTATAATTCCCGGAACAATAAAAAGCAATGTCCATAAAAATGTAAATAAATTCTTGAAGAACATTATTTTTATAACATTTAAATAATTGCTCTTAAATGCATATGTAATTTCTCTCATATCGCATTTTGCTTCATAACTTCTGCTAAAAAATCTCTTCGCTCCAACCTCAATAGGATTAAAAACAAATACAGATACTGCTATGCTGACAATCACAACAACTAATGCAATGATAATTCCACCTATTATAACAGCAGAAATAGCTCTCGCAACTGATGGTGTAATATTTTTAGCAATACTGTTTATGGAATCATTCAAACCTCCCGATGTGGCATCTCCATTTGAAAATACCTCACCAAATCCTTTGCTGACACTATTGTAATCAACATCTTTCTTTCCAAAATTAAAATTTGTTCTTCCAACTCCGCTTACATTACCAGCTGTAACAATGGAAAGTATAATACCTCCCAGCACAAACATCCAATAATTAAGCTTTAAAAGATTTTTCGCCTGCGTTTTCAATTCAACCCTGGACCACATAAAAAATTCCCCCTTTTGTATAGTATAATATGTTACCAAGTATTATATTACCATTATTTTACTATGTTGACTATAAAAAATTAGGAATAAATTTTTCTATGGATGTTCTGGCTCTGACGCATAGATTGATATAAACTTTCAGACTCAAGGACGGCTGAGAGCCGTCCATTTGTCGTATAATATCCACTTCCATGACGTCCGTCAAACAAAAACCGCCCCTACATATTCATTATCCAATATATGACCCCAAGCAAAAAACTGCTGAATATACCGTAAAGTATAACCGGTCCGGATATCGTAAATATCTTGCATCCTACTCCGAATACATCACCTTCCGCCTGATATTCTATTGCCGGTGATACAACGGAGTTTGCAAATCCTGTTATCGGTACAACGCTTCCTGCTCCCGCAAACTGTCCGAGTTTCTGATAAATGTTAAATCCGGTAAGTATTACGCTTATTCCGACAAGTGTTATCGTTGTATATAATGCCGAAATTTCTTTATCATTTCCAAACGAAGCATAGACATTGTTTAATATTTCTCCAAGCAGGCATATAGCACCTCCTACAATGAATGCTTTAAGACAATTCATAAATCCGTTTGATTTTGGCGTCATATTATCAACATACTTGTTGTACATTTCCTTCTGCTTATTTTTGTCTTTTTCATTTAATACTGCTCCTATATTCGGCTCGTTACTGTTTTTTTCATTCATTTTAAACCTCACACTTTCTATTTTTATATGTTTGACTCTTATTTTTTAATGACGAACAACTCCACAACACCTACGCAAATTCCACTAAAGTGTCACCTAATCACCCAAACGCCAATTCACTACTTGCCGTTCCATTCAAAATACATCTGATACAGCGTACCTAATGCTTTGCCCGCTGCCATCATAAATATCAACAGATAAATTCCATAATTTAAGTTTATTCTCTGACACAATATCGGAAACACTCTGATGGCTTCTGCAAGTGCCATAGAAAGACAGCCCACAAATATTCCCGCAAATAATCCAAATATAATAATACCTACATCGCCTATTCTCATCGGAAAATGATATACAGATAAAAGGCTGCCTATTGTTCCACCAAGAACGATGGCACTTTCAAGTTTGTATACATGTTCTGCAACTCCCATTCTTGAGGCAAGTCTCGGAATTATTCCAAGTGCCGTAATAAGTGCAAATGTTCCCGCTGCAACAGATACTCCTCCCGCAAAACCAATGATTGCAAGTGCTGTCTCCTGCAAAATATCCATGTTTATTCTCCATTCTTTAATCCTATATTCTTATTTTCTGATGTTGTGGTCATAAGGTATTTTTACCACAGCTGATGCCACAGATTGCTAACTGTTTTTGACCCTTGCATCACTTTCTTATCGTTTCCTCTCTATCCGCATCTTTTATAATCGCCTTATTCATGTCTTCCTCATATTTTCGCATTTCGATATGAACAGGTGTCGGATCATCATGTACTTTGTCACTCTTAAAATGATTGTAGAAACAAAGAATTCCTATCGGTATGCCTATACTGTATGAAATTTCAAGAATACTTCCCGAACTTTTATCTACACCTTTAACTATTTTATAAAAATCGTCAAATACATCACCTACACTTACATCCGTATTAAATGTCATAATTGTAAATGCAGCACCGAAAAATACGATTATACATGTTATTGCAAGTTTGGTATACTCCCACGCCGTATTTGGTTTTACGGGCATTTTATATTCCACAACAAAATCCGGTTCACCTATATTTACAATGTCAAATGCAGGACACTCTTTTTGTATCAGATTTATTACCTTTGTAATAGAAAAAATAACTTTTTCGTTTTTATCACCTTTTACCGTATGAAGAACTATGTCTCCTGCACGTTTCATTGCATTGTTGTCCAGTGATAAAATATCAAGTACCTCCGAGAGAACTATTCTTTTATTTGTAACTTTTTTACTCTGTGAAGCTTTTATATAAATCGTTTTATTTTCAACCTGACTCATTTTATCCCCCCACTTATCTAAATTATTCTTCCGTTTGTATATTCTGTGCGTGTATTTCTCTGTATAGTGCAGTAACACACGGTTGTCATAAGTGCAATTCCTATAATAACGGCAATAAGCCATCCCCTGTTTCTCATCATCTCCACAAACCTCCATTCGATTTTGATTTGATGTTGCTAGTATAACGTTCACACCTACATATGAACATCAACCATTTGATAACAGTAGTATGGCTTATTATTTTTTGTTTATTCACAATAATATGATGTTTGGGTCAAAAGATATTTTATAAGTTGTTATTTCCAAGACAACTGAAGTTCGTCTTACGAATTTAATTCCATATACATTTTTTTCAGAATCTTTTTTTCAAGCCTGCTTACTTGAACCTGGCTTATTCCAAGCTTGTCCGCAATCTGTGTCTGTGTCATCTCCTTAAAATATCTGTATTCTATCAGTTTTTTTTCTCTCCCCTTTAATTTTTTTATAAGGTTGTCAATAAGAATGTGATTTATCACTTTTTCTTTTTCTAAATCGCACGCAGTTTCTTTCGCCACAAGCTGATCGACAAGCATAACCTCTCTTCCATCATCCCTATACACATTTTTGTACAGGGAATCCACTTCTACATTTGCATCAAGTGCAAGTACTATATCTTCCTCTGATAATTCCGTAACCTGTGCAATTTCACTTATAGTTGCATTCCTGCCATATTCATGACTCAGCTTTTCAGATGCCTGTTTTATCTTCCAGCCGTTTTCTTTTAATGTCCTACTCACTTTTATCATGCCGTCATCACGCATAAATCTTTTGATTTCTCCCATAATCATTGGCACAGCATATGTGGAAAAACAGACATTAAAACTCATGTCAAAATTATCAATCGCTTTTATCAGTCCTATACATCCAATCTGAAATATATCATCTGCTTCGTATCCTCTGCCATTAAATCGCCTGACAACATTCCAGACAAGTCCCAAATTCTTTTGAACTATCTCGCTTCTTGCTTCTCTGTCACCGGCTCTGGCTTTCTTTAGCAAACACTTTATTTCATCATGCATGCTATTTTGCCCCGACTTTCTTTTTCATATAAATTTTAGTTCCCTTTGAAACCTCAGATTCCACTTTCATCTCATCCATAAATGCTTCCATAAATGCAAATCCCATTCCTGAGCGTTCCCATTCAGGTCTTGTTGTGTAAAGTGGTTCCATAGCTTTGTTTATGTCGGCAATTCCTACGCCGAAATCCTCTATCTCTATTTCCACTTCATTATTATGTATATTGCATGTCATAAATATTCTTCCCGGCCCTGACTCATAACCGTGTATAACTGCATTTGTAACAGCCTCCGATACAGCCGTTTTTACGTCCGAAAGTTCCTCAAGTGTTGGATTAAGTCTCGTAATATATGCTGCAACAACAGTCCTTGCAAATGCCTCATTCTGCGAACAGCTCTCAAATTCTATTCTCATAAAATGCCTCCTGAATTGTATCATATTTTTCTATAATCTTATATAACCCTGACACCTTAAATATTCTGTCAACGGTCTTTCCGACATTTGTTACTGCTGCCTTCCCGCCTATAAACATAACTTTTTTGTAACGCCCCATAATAAGTCCTATCCCCGAACTATCCATAAAACTTACATCTTTAAAATCAAAAATAATATTTTTCACATTTCCTGCTTCAATAAGTCTGTCAGATGTTTCACGCAGATAAGTAACGGCATGATGGTCTAAATCATCCCTGATATAAACCACCAGACAATCACCTTTGATTTCATAATGCATCATGTCCATAATCTCTTTTTCCTTTCTTTAATTTCAAACTTTAAATCAATGATTTTAAATTTTCTTTTTCCTAATAACATAAAAAATCTGCCGCCTGTAATCATATTAGATTACATAAGCGACAGACTTCTGCCTTTATCACAGCACGAAAATTTTAACTTTCATACTAATATCCCATCTCTGCTAATTTTGATTTTGCAAGTGCCACTCTGTCTGAGTCAGGGTAATCATTTACAATAGTATCGAAATATTCCTTTGCTTTGTCATATTTCTGTTGTTTCTGATAGCCTCTGCCAAGGAAATAAATTGCCTTGACATTTGTCTCATCATATTTAACAGCCTCTTTCAAAGTTTTAATAGCATTTCCATAATCACCACTGCTGTAATAAGAATATCCCTGCTGATACAATTTTTCCGACATAGCTGCGAAAGTATTGTCTTTTATTCTGTTATATACTTTCTTTGCATAATCATTTTTAAGCGTACTTTCATCAATATCCAACAGCTTTTTCGCAGCATTTTCAGTATCATCTGCAAGATATGAACTTGCTGAACTGAAAAGTGCATCATAAATATCAAGTATTGTCTTTCCATCTTCAGTGTTTATATCACCCTGAAGCTGTTTAAGCTCATTCTTTAATCCATCTATTTCTTTCTGCAATGATTCATTTTTGCTTTTCAGTGAAGATGAATCGCTTGCATCTGCTGCCTGCTGTTCACTATACTGTTTAAAACTGTCATTTGCATTTTGAGCCTCATTCGACTTCATATGAGGTATTATCAAAAAATACATAAGTGCAAGTCCTATCACTATACCAACAACAATATTTATAAATGGCATAATAGACGGTCTTTCTTCTTTATACGGAGTAATCGTCTTGTACGCATCAGGGTCAACCTGTGGCAAAGTTCTTCTCTCAGGTTCTTTTTTGACCACCTTCGGCTGCACTTTAGGACTTTCTCCTCTGATGTGGACATCTGACAACTCTTTCATATAACGCAGAGTTGTCGTATTGGTAACATCTATTTGACTGATGTTTCTGAGAAGTTTTAATGCTTTAACCCTGTTATCTTTTTTACCTGTCATCATGTACAGCAATGCTAAAAGCTGATGCGCCCTGATAAACTTAGGATTTAGATTTACAACTTTTTTAAGCTGTATGATAGCCATATCTTCATCGCCATGTTTTGCTGAATTAAGTGCCGAATTATATTTTCGGATTGTCTGATTATATGTTTCAAGTTTATTAGGATTTGACTGTATCATTTTGATATAGTCTTCCGCATCATTATTTTCTGACTGATAATGTTTGCTTATAACCCACTCACTTAATGCTGATACAATTTCTCCTTCTTCCAAATAGACAAGACCTAAAAGATTTCTTGCATTTGTATTTAATTTGTTGAATTGTAAACTAAGTTTAAGTGACGAAATGGCACCGGATAAATCTCTTACTTTTGCCTGAGATAATCCCTTGTTATAATAAATATTTGAAAGACCGACAACCCTGCGGTAATTTTTTAAATCCTGACCGCAATTGTCACATCTTTTTTTACTAAAAGCTACATTGGCATTACATCTTGGACAATTCATTACTCTTCCACCCATCCTGCTGATTTATTTTTTTTAGTATTTTTACCATTCACATTGTCCTTTAAAATACTATGAAGTAAATCCGTTACGTCAGTTGTATTATTTCCATAAATGGCATCCTCTGCCTGGTCAATCTCCAAACTTGGCTGAAATTTTGCCAACTCAGCTTCAAAATCCATACTACACTACCTCCCGATATTTATCAACTTTTATTCACCGCAACTTGCGACAAATTATTTAACAATATTTTATTCCCCAATCTTATACACTATAATTCCTGCGCCTCTTCTTGCATACTCTACATGTTTCTCTTCTTCGGTTACAACTGCTTTCACACCATTTATTGTGATTACATTTCCCGGATATATAATCTTTTCAATAGTAACTTTAGCAAGATTGGCTTTCCCCATCTTCTCAACAATACTCTGTTTCTTTTTGGTAAGCTCACTAAGCTTTGTATCTTTTTCAATTTTTGTCCGCATAAGAGCCATCTTCTTCTCAATCAAATCGGAACGTCCTGTCTTTTCAATAAGTATCTGAACCTGACCGAGTACATTGGTAATCTTTGCGAGTTCTCTCCCTATCTCAGAAATATCCTGTTCGCATTTGCTAAGCAACGCAAATAGGTCACCGTCCACACCTGCACACAATGTCGTCTTTACTTCAGACATATTTCCGATGATTGTCGCATGAATATATCTGGTCGCTGAAACTTTTCCGCCGATAATAATTCCATACTTTCCTGATACAATTACATCCTGACCACACTCAATATCCGAATTCATGATAGCATTAGCGTTTATATCTTTTTTGCACTTTATCTGAACCTGCTCAAAAAATTTGCCAGTCACATCTCCGCCTGCTTCAAGATACCCTTTTCCATTTCCCTGCATTCCGTTTTTAAGGACTATATCTTTTTTAGCTTTAATTGTCGCCGACTCAACATATCCGTCTACGATAATGTTTCCTCTCTCAGATATAACCTTCACTCCGGTCAGCACATTTCCACGGATATGAATATCATTTTGGAATGTAACATCACCTGTTGTAAATGATACATCACCTTCTATAAGAAGTTCCGGCTCTATCTGAAGTTTATCATCACGATATGTTATCTTTCCATCATATTTTGCACGATACTCTTTTTTCTCCGTATCATATATAAAGCCCCTGCCGCTAAGCCTGGCAAGTTCCTTTCCTTTTTTTGCAATAATGGTTTCACCTTTTACGGAAACACCATCCTCCGATGGAATAGCAGGATGATATATAACAACCGTCTGCCCCTCTTCAACGGTAGGAACATCTCCATACTCGGAATAATCTACAGAACCGTCTTCCAATATCTTTGGCTTTGTATCAATCTCTGTCTGAAACAAAAACTCATACCATCCGTCAACTCCGTCAACTGCCTTTTTGCCTTCGGCTACTTTAACAGGCATGTTGTACATTCTGTCATCTATAACCTTTTGTAATTCAGCTTCATCAATTCCATTTACAACACCGGCCTGCTGCAGTCTTTTTTTCAAATCATCAACCGTATAATCAGATTTTGTCTTGTCTGTTGTAATCAGGCAAAGATACGCCTCTGAACCATCATTTGAAAATGTAATCTCTCCTCCACCAAGAACCTCTGCATTTGCTTTATCTTCCATGATACCCTCCTCCCTTCCTTGTTAATAACGATAAAGTGTATAATACCGCTACTATAAGAAAATTATATATTAGATGACATCTAAATGCAAGTGGAATAAAAAATCAAAGCTGTGAAGCCAAATAATTGCTCCACAGCTTTATATTTAAACAAAATTGATTATTTTATAAAGCAGCAAGTTCTTCCTCTACTTTACTCATCATTGCCTGATATTTTTCGAGTTTTGCTTTTTCTTCATTTATTTTTGCTTCCGGTGCTTTGCTCATGAATTTCTCATTGTTAAGCATTCCGTTTACTCTCTTAAGCTCTCCCTCAAGACGTTTCTTCTCTTTCTCGAGACGCTCTTTTTCTTTTGCGAGGTCTACAAGGTCTGCAAGCGGCATATAAATTGTTGCTTTATCTATAACTACTGATACTGCATTGTCCTCAATACCTGTCTTGTCACTCTGTACCTGTACTTCTGATGCAGAGATAAGGTGCTGATATGAAGGCACAAGTGATGTGAGTGTCTCTTTTGTCTCATCATCATCTGCTACGATATATACCTTAGCTTTTCTTGATGGTGCTACATTCATTTCACTTCTTCTGTTTCTTATTCCTCTTGTGAGTGCTTTCATAAGCTCTGCTTTATCTTCAGCATCTTTATTATCCCACTCATCCTTAAACTCAGGCCAATTTGAAATCATGATTGATTCTTCCTCTGACTGGAGTGTGCAGAAGATTTCTTCCGTGATAAACGGCATATACGGATGAAGTAATTTAAGTGAGTTGATAAGTACAGTCTTAAGAGTCCAGAATGCAGCATTTGCTGACTCTTTATCCTCATCCTTTGCAAAAAGTCTAGGCTTAACAAACTCGATATACCAGTCACAGAACTCTGTCCATACAAAGTCATTTATCTTCTGAACAGCTACACCAAGTTCATATTTTTCCATATTCTCAGTAACTTCTTTTGCAAGTGTGTTTACCGCTGACAATATCCATTTGTCCTCAACTTTGAGAGTGTCATATGCAGGTGTTGTAATCTCGTTGTCACCGAGATGCATCATGATAAATCTTGAAGCGTTCCATACCTTATTTGCAAAGTTACGGCTTGCCTCAACTCTCTCCCAATAAAAACGCATATCATTTCCCGGAGCGTTGTTTGTAACAAGTGTAAAACGAAGTGCGTCCGCACCGTATTTATCTATAACTTCAAGCGGGTCAATTCCATTTCCGAGTGATTTACTCATCTTTCTTCCCTGACTGTCTCTTACAAGTCCATGGATAAGAACTGTATCAAATGGTACTTTTCCTGTATGCTCAAGTCCTGAGAACATCATGCGAATTACCCAGAAGAATATAATATCATAACCTGTTACAAGAGTGCTTGTAGGATAGAAATAATCCATCTCCTCTGTCTTGTCAGGCCATCCGAGTGTACTGAAAGGCCAGAGTGCTGATGAAAACCATGTGTCAAGTGTATCAGGGTCCTGACGCATAGGCTTTCCGCATTTTGGACATGTACATTTATCTTCCTTTGTAACTACAAGTTCTCCACAATCATCACAGTAAAATGCCGGAATTCTGTGTCCCCACCAGAGCTGACGTGAAATACACCAGTCTCTAATTCCCTCTAACCAGTGATAGTATGTTTTATCAAAATGAGGTGGTACAAACTTTGTGTCACCTTTTTTAACTGCATCAATAGCCGGTTTTGCAAGTTTTTCCATTGCAACGAACCACTGTTTTGATACTCTTGGCTCTACTGTTGTATGACAACGATAACATGTTCCTACATTATGCTCATGGTCTTCTACTTTAAGAAGTGCTCCCTCTGCTTCAAGGTCTGCTACGATTGCTTTTCTCGCTTCGTATCTGTCCATTCCTGCATACTTAGGATAATCTGCAACTATCTTTGCATCATCAGTGAATACATTTATAACTTCAAGATTGTGGCGAAGTCCAACTTCAAAGTCGTTAGGGTCATGTGCCGGTGTAATCTTAACAACACCTGTACCAAATTCCATATCTACATATTCGTCTGCAATAATAGGTATCTGACGGTGTACTATAGGAAGGTCAAGCATTTTTCCAACCATATCTTTGTATCTGTCATCCTTTGGGTTTACAGCTACTGCAGTATCGCCGAGAAGTGTCTCAGGTCTTGTTGTCGCAAGGTCAATATAACCTGTTCCATCTGTTGTCTTATAACGGAGATGCCAGAAGTGGCCTGCCTGATCCTCATATTCAACCTCTGCATCTGAAATAGATGTAAGACAATGTGGACACCAGTTGATTATTCTCTCACCACGATAGATAAGTCCTTTGTTGTAAAGCTTTATGAAAACTTCCTTTACTGCCTTTGAACATCCCTCGTCCATTGTAAAACGCTCTCTGTCCCAGTCACATGAAGAACCAATTTTTTTAAGCTGCTCGACAATACGGCCGCCGTACTGCTTTTTCCAGTCCCATACATGCTCAAGAAATTTTTCTCGTCCAATATCTTCTTTCTTGATTCCCTCTTTTGCAAGTTTCTCTACCACTTTTGCCTCTGTTGCGATAGATGCATGGTCAGTTCCAGGAACCCACAGTGCTTCATATCCCTGCATACGTTTAAAACGAATGAGGATGTCCTGCAAAGTATTGTCAAGGGCATGTCCCATATGAAGCTGTCCTGTAATATTTGGAGGTGGCATAACAATAGTAAACGGTTTCTTATCTCTGTCTACTTCTGCATGAAAATATTTTTTCTCAAGCCACTTATCATAAGTTCTTTTCTCAATGTCGGCAGGGGTGTAATTTTTCTCTAATTCTTTTGCCATGATAAACTTTTCCTTTCTGAACATAAAAAAGCCCCTATCCGTATAATCACGGATAAAGGGCGAATAAACTATATACGCGGTACCACCTTTTTTTATGTTTAAACCTTCACTAATACATGATGCAAAGCAAATGCACTCTGTCTATATTTAAAAATTTAAACATCATCTCAACATCTTTAACGGAATGACCCGTTGAAAACTAATAACCGTTTCTGACAACGTAATAAACCGCAATCTTTTACGACTGTTTCAACACTTTGTCAAAAAACAGGCTTTCATATCCACAACTCCAAAGCTACCTTCCACATTTTCGTACCTAAACGGTCTTTCAGCCTGCGAACCATTTTCTCTGGCGGACTACAATGTGTACTCCTCTTTTTCTAAGTCTTTACCTCTCAACATGATACTAAATTGAGTGTACATATGTCAAGCAGAAAATCTCAACTCTACTTATTCATAAACTTATCCCACTCTTCTACATCATGAGCCGCTTTCACTACAAGCAGATATGAAAATTCCTCATATTCAATCTCAAATTCATAAATATTTTCTGCTGTTTCATCATTTTTCTTTATGCCTGCCTCAAGCATGTATTTATCAAACAGCATTTCAAATGTTTCCTCATATTTTTCTGCCGGTATTATCTCGTCCGGTATTTCTCTCTGGAATACACCGTCGGCATTGTAAACTTTTACTCCTCCTTTTACAAATGAAGTAATCTGACCATCCTGTAATTTCAATACAAGCTCATTTGTACGCATTTCCCGTATATCTCTGTTGCATGAATTTTTAGCTGAAATCATGACATTGTCAAGATACAAAAAAACATGACCGCTTTTCACTTCTATGCCACCGATATGTGCCTCATTAAAATCAAAATTTTCAAATTCATCAACTGTTCTAAAGTTCATTTAAATCACCATGTCCTTTCATAATATTTGCAAGCTTTTAATTTAAAAAGGGCACCTTAAACGATGCCCCTTTTAATAAAAGTTTTCTGAAATCAGTATCAATTATTTATCGTAATCATCAAGATGAACAACTACATCTCCTAAGTCAATAGAATTATTTCCGGCAATGCCTGAAGCTTCCTCTGTATCTTCCTCGTCCTCTTCTTCTGCATTAAACTGGATGTTTATATCTCCGTTTTCTACCATCGCCTGGAAAACGTCAACGGCTGTCTGAGCCATCTCATCATCTTCAATAGGCTCAAAATTCGGGTCACCGGCTTCATCCTCAAAATATCTGAAAATGAGTACCTCTCCCTGTCCGTTCATAAGAGCTTCTTCATCCTGCTCTAACGGCATAAGTACAGCAAATTCTTCGTCGCTGTATACTTCTTCAATCTGAAATACAGCCATAAGTGCAGCGTCAACTTCATTGCCTTCCTCATCGTTGAGCGTAATCAATGCTACTTCTTCGTTGTCCTCATTAAAAAATAAATCTGTGTTTCTATCGTTCATAATAATCCTCGCTTTTCCTGTTTTAAAAGTTAATTCTTTTTAAAATTATATCATATATGTATAACTAATTACAATGAATTAAGAAAAATTTCATTATTGTTTATTCGCCATTATTTTTTCTATGCAATTCTTCTCTCTGCCTGTCAGCAATAAATTTTTCTATTCCAAACGGCTGCCTCAAACTTTTGCAGCCAACCAAAACACGTTCTTCATCTATATCTTCTTCTCTTACTGCCTGACCAATAAATACCATCGGTATTCTGTTTTTGCTGCCGCCGTGATAATAAACCACTTTTATCGCCTGGCCCACCCAGCCTACAATGCCGTCTATGCCTTCTTTTCGTATAACCAAAGAAAACCCACCTACACTGACATCCTTTAATATAGCCTCAATAGATTGATTTATATTTGCAAGCTGTGCCGTGACATAACTTCCAACATAGACTCTGAATTCATTTCTTCTATTGATAGGTATTCCTTCCTTATCACTGAGTATTATATGGTACTTCTTGTTTTCAAGCATTGTAATCTCTACATCTACATTTATATATTTCTCAGGTAAAGGCTGGGCATCAACAACAACATTTTTAATAATTGAGCTATTGGAAAAATTCAAAATTTTGCCATTATGTTTGACAGGTTCGACAATTATATGTCCTTCACCCGCCTGAACCACACTGGTTTCAAATTCAAGCTGTTCCAAACCGGCAGTAGCTGTCAGATGAACTTTCAAACCACTTGCCATCTCGCCTAATTTTTTTCCCATATTTAATATCCTCTCTTTTTGTAAATTCCCCCCCTCATTCTAATTTTAAACAAGCGATAATATTTGTCAATGTTTTATGTCATGTTTTACCTCAAACACCGATTTTTGCCGCTTATTTGCAATATTCGATAAGTCATCATACTCCATTTTTTCTCTCTCAACACCGTAACCTGATGTTTTCTTTACTCTTACATTTCCGTAATCTGTCTCTATATTTTCTGTTTTTCTTGATAAAATGTATCTGTCACAATTATACTGTCTCACACCTATTGTCGTAGTGTATTTAAACATAATTTTTGCAAATTTTTCTCTCTCATCTTCATGACAAAGACAACAGATTACCGTACCCGGTCTGTTCTTTTTCATATAAGCTGAAATCGTATATACATCAAGTGCACCTGCCTCCAGAATTTTCTCTGTGGCAAATCCTATCTCTTCCGCTGTCATATCGTCTATATTGCATGCAAGTTCAACTACTTTGTCAGTCTTTTCGCAGGAATTGTCACATTCAGAAGTAACCTCTGAACATTGAAAAGCAGTTCCCAAAAGTGCCCTTACACAATTAAGTCTCTCAAATTCTTTCTTTCCGAAACCATATCCAGTCTTTTCTACAACCATTGCAGGCATATCTGAAAAATCATCTGCGAAATATTTTATGAGTGCCGCACCCGTCGGAGTACAAAGTTCTCCTTTTAAACCATCACTGTAATAAGGGACGCCTTCAAGAATAAGAGCAGTTGCCGGAGCAGGGACCGGAAGTTTTCCGTGAGCACACATTACAAAACCACTTCCCGTATGAACAGGAGATACCACAATCTTCCCGATATTAAGTTCATTTATCAAAATACAGACAGCTGCAACATCAGCAATTGCATCCATGTTTCCAACCTCATGAAAATGAATTTGACTGACCGGCTCTCCATGCACCCTGCTCTCGGCATCAGCTATTATATTGTAAACATCCAAAATCTGTTTTTTTATCTTTTCAGATGTATTAAGTTTTGAAACTATTTCTCCAATGTCCGACATAGAAATATGATGGTGGTGGCTGTGTTCATGATGACCTTCTTCATGCTCATGTCCACATTCTTCCTCACTTCCATTGACAATCACATGCATATGAGTTCCGCATATAGCGGATTTTTTCATAATCTCACGTTCATAATGTACGCCAGGTATATTCAGCGAATTAAGCTTTTTGATAATCCCGTCCTTGTGGGGACATAGTTCCAGTAATGCGGCGGTAAGCATATCTCCCGCGGTAAGCATATCTCCCGCCGCTCCCATTCCTAAATCCAGATATAATTGTTTCATAATAATCCTCACTCCTGCTATAAAATATCTATGAAAAACTCTTTTATAATTTTGTTCCTACAAATGATTTATCATACTTGCCTGATAAGCCGCACCAAAACCATTGTCTATATTTACAACACTTACACCACTCGCACATGAATTCAGCATAGAAAGCAGTGCTGATAAACCGCCAAAAGATGCGCCATAACCGACACTTGTCGGCACCGCTATAACCGGACAATCCGCAAGACCGCCGACAACACTTGCAATAGCACCTTCCATGCCGGCTATTGCAATAATCACCTTTGCATCAAATATTGTTTCCAAATTTCCAAGAAGTCTGTGAAGTCCTGCCACCCCGACGTCAAGGAGTTCTGTCACTTCATTGCCAAGGTACTTTGCCGTATAGACAGCTTCTTTTGCAACCGGAAGATCACTTGTACCGGCCGTCACAACTACAATTCTTCCGTCAGCATCAGGTTTTGGAAACTCTCCAACCATTCCTATCCCGCTTAATTCATCATAAAAAAAAGCAAATTCAGCATTTTCTGTCATTCTGAATTTGTCGTGTTCACTCAGAAATTTTGCTGCATCAGCAGCCATTCTTGTAATGAGTACCCTTTCCTGTCCCTTGTCAAGCAATGCTTTTGTAATCGCTGCTATCTGTTCCTTTGTCTTTCCGGCACCGTATATTACTTCAGGAGTTCCCTGCCTTATGCCTCTATGAAAATCCGGCTTTGCAAATCCAAGATTTTCAAACGGTTCCATTTTTAACTTGAGCATAACTTCATCAACATTTTTTTCTCCTGCCGCCAACTGTTTCAACAAATTTTTAACTTCACTCTCTATCACAAAATTTCACCTCACAAAGTTTCATTCATACTTCCCATTCTATATCCAAACATGTCCATTGAAACATAATCAAAACCAATTTCTTTGAATTTATCATATATCTTATTTCTTACTTCATTTTTCATCATTTTTTCAATCTCATCAGGAGAAAGTTCTATTCTTGCAATTATCCCGCTTTCTTTTTCTCCATGAATTCTCACTCTCACCTGAGAAAGATTAAATTGCATCAGATATTCCTCAGCCAGTTCAACCATTTTTAATTTTTCACGATTTATCGTTTCACCGTAGACAAATCTGGATGAAAGACATGCGAATGAAGGTTTTGACCAGGTTGAAAGTCCCATGTTTTTTGAAAGTTCACGAATCTCAGATTTATAAAGACCGACGTGTCGAAGCGGGCTCTTTATTCCAAGTTCTGCAACCGCCTTAAGTCCCGGCCTGTAATCTCCATTATCATCCATATTTGAACCTTCTGCCACATATTCTATTCCGTTTTTATGAATTATATCAAGGATTTTGCTAAACAGTTCCTTTTTACACAGATAACAGCGGTTCTTTGGATTTTTTGAAAATCCGTCTATATCCAGTTCCTCAGATTCACATATAAACTGACGGATATTTTCACGTTCACAAAATGCTTTCGCCTCATTAAGTTCCCTGACAGGAAACGAACATGACACTGCCGTAACAGCAACTGCTTTTTCTCCAAGAACATCATGCGCTACTTTCATGAGAAATGTAGAGTCCACCCCGCTTGAAAAAGCAATCGCAACACTTCCCAATTCTTTAAGATAGTTTTTTAAATTTTCTAATTTTTCTTCTTTACTCACAGTAGTTCCCATATTACACCTTTCCACTCTCTATATAACTTTTTATATGATGCAAAGTTCAAAATACCTTTTAACCCCATCAAAATACCTTTTGAACCCAAAATCCTAATGTTTAAAATTAAAATCCTCTTCTCTTAAGTATAACAGAAATTTAAATCTGTAGTCAAAAAAAAGAACCGCCTGGAGAAGCGATTCTTAAAGGAGAAGGTATGAAAAAAATTTAAGCACTTATCAAATGATTTCGTTTCATTTGATGGTTATATATTACCTAACTATTATGAATGTGCAATGTTTTTTTTGTTAATAGTTTGTGAACGGTAACATAACATTTTATTACAAATTAAATTTTCCGTATATTTGATAATTGATTTTGTGTATTTTTTCATTTTAATATGTTTTAGAAATCGAATATAAAGCAAAACAAAAACCCACTCTGACAGATAAGTCTGACAAAATGGGTTTTATTTATAAAACAGTTTTTAATTAGTCTGTTGTATATGGCATAATTGCAACGTGTCTTGCACGCTTGATTGCAACTGTTAAAGCTCTCTGATGCTTAGCACAGTTTCCTGTAATTCTTCTAGGAAGAATTTTTCCTCTTTCAGAGACATATCTCTTTAACTTGTTTACATCTTTATAATCAATTACATCATGCTCTTTGTCTGCACAGAAAGCACAAACCTTTTTTCTTCTACGCATAGGTCTTCTTCTTGCGCCTTCTCTATCGCTCTTATTGTAAGCCATGTCGAAATCCTCCTTAATTTTTCAGTAATGTTTTTACAAACATTAACACTTAAATGGTAATTCCTCTTCGATGGCATCCGGAATATTCATAAAGCCATCACCTGCTGCCTGAGTAGGTTCTGGTCTTGTCGGTGCTGCTGCACCTGCCTGCTGGTAGCCGCCGCCTGCATTCTCTGATGCTGCCGCCTTACTCTCAGCAAATTCCTGTTCTTCTACAACAACATCCGTTGTATAAACACGATTACCATCTTTGTTTGTGTAGCTGCCTGTCTGAATACGACCTGTCGCTACAATTTTGGTACCCTGATGAAGGTATCTTTCTGCAAATTCTGCTCCTCTGCCAAATACTACGCAGTTGATAAAATCTGCTGTCTGCTCATCACCCTGGCGTCTAAATCTACGATCTACTGCAAGTGTATATCTTGCAACGGCTGTCTGATTTTCTCCTGCTGAATATCTAATCTCAGGGTCTCTTGTCAGACGTCCCATTAAAATAACCTTATTCATGAAGGAAACACCTTCCTTTCTTATGCTTCCTGTCTAACGCATAAGTATCTAAGAACATTGTCCATGATGCGAACTGCCTGCTCAAGCTGTGCCGGAACACCTGCTTCTGCATCAAACTGGATGAAGTAGTAGAATCCCTCTTTCATATGCTGAATTTCGTAAGCAAGCTTCTTCTTGCCCCATTCCTCAACATTTGTAATGTTACCGCCGAATTTTGTGACATACTCTTTTGCCTTCTCGACAGTAGCTACTCTTGCATCGTCCTCGATCTTTGCATTGACAACTAATGCTAATTCATATTTGTTCATAGCTGTCTGTACCTCCTTTTGGTCTCTGGCTCTCTTCATGACTCCGACTTTGCGTGATAATCTCAAAATCGATGTGTTTCAACACACTTTGTCCTAACAGAAAAGAGCAAGGAAAAATTAACGTATCACAGTTTCTTATCATATCACATAATTTTGTCCCATGCAAGCACTTTTTTCAAAAAATGAAAAATCACAAAAACCCCCTAAAACCTTTCTCCACCTGTTTTCTTGGCAGCATAACCTGATGGTCACACCCCGTACAGCGAAGCCTAATATCCATTCCTACTCTCTTTATCTCCCATGCATTAGTCCCGCATGGATGCGTTTTTTTCATTTTTATTATGTCACCTATTTTAAAATCAATTTTATCTGTCATCTCTACTCCTTCATCTCTACATTCTGAATTTCGTTTATCCAGTCATAGTATGTTGTCGTATCTTTTGTCATTGTGTCCATCTTTATCCTTGAGGCACTAAACATTATAATTCTCTGCTTTTGACAGATTGGCACTTCAACTGCCTGTTCTAATATCGTGTTAAATGCTTTTCTATATGTTTTTTTCTTTCTTTCCGCACGCACTGTCTCATCAGTCTTTTTCAAATAAGCGGAAAACATTGGCATTTTCATGCCAAACATACTTTTTTGTGATGTATATTTTCTGCTTAATCTGAAGCCATATGATATATCTGTTTTTGCACACCATAATTGTGCATTTTTGATAGTTTTTTTAGACATCATCTGCTTTTTAGACACTGAAACAATTTTAAGTTCAATTCCTAATTTTTCCAACAGCTCAGAAGACTTTTTTACCATTGGATAAAGCATATTTTTTCTGCCGTTTTCTATCATTATGCGATATGTTTTTGATGCTTTTTCAGGTACGCTCTCGATAACTCCGTTTTCATCAAACTTATATCCTGCTTTCTCGAGATACTTTTGTGCAGCTTCTACAGTTGCCATATTTCTCTCTTCATCACTCATATCATCATTGTATATCTCGCCACCATCTGCCGAGTCACTGTAAGCTCTGTTATAATTCTTATCTTCAACTGCCGGCGAAAGCCATGAATCTGATGTAAACGGATAATTTATTATTTTTACTTTGTCTGAAAGTTCTTCTTTCATGTTTATCCTTTGGGCACTGATAACCGATGCTATCGCTTTTCTCAATGCTATTGACTCATTAGAACCTCCGTCGCCTCCGACGCTCACATTTTTTGCATTTATTCCTATATAACTAAACTTATTTTCGGCAACAAAGCGTGTATTTATCTGATTTCCCGACAATTCTTCGTTTGAATTTGCCTTAGCTATCCACTCCAGATTATCACCTGTTATGTCCTTTGACATTACATCAACTACACCATGGGTAATCTCTGTCACTTCAGCAACATGATTTAGAGCATCATCATTATTTTTTCCAGTGTCATCACTCTTTTCACCGCCATTCTGTTCACCCGCGGTATCCTGCTGTGCTGCCACATTTTCCTGTTTTACCGCCTGAGCAATATGTTTTTCAGCCTTTTTTAAAATGCTGTGCATTTCTTTTATCTGGACAAAAGCAGTTTTAGGGCAGCCGTTAAAATAAAGTTCATTATATGTGTAATATACAATTTTCTTTTCATACTTTACATATCTGTATGGTCCTGCACCCATAGGAGATTTTTTGTTGGCACAAACTGACGATATATCTCCTTTTTTAAATCCAAAATTACCTTTTTTGTAATTATATCTTTGTTCATTTCCATAATAATGCAATGGACATATAGGAATATGCAGTGACTTAATTGTATCATCGCTGTAACCGGATGTTATAAGAGTAAGACTATACTTTCCTGTCTTTCTGATACCGGCTATTTTCTTCACTTTCTTTTTCTTTCTGTATTTTTTCAGACCCAGAATATTTTGTCTGCCAAGTTGTTCGTCACCTTTATACGAACTGTCACAAAATACATACATCGAAAAAATAACATCATCAACAGTCACTTTCTCCCCATCACTAAAAAACATTCCTTTATCTAAATTTATCTTGTAGAATGTTTTATTTTTCTTTTTGTTATATTGTACCGATATATCTGCCGGTCCGTAATAAGTGTAACCGTTATCTTTATATTTTCTTACTTCACCATCAATTCCTTTATAAACAGTTTTTCCTTTTCTGTCACTTGTCACAAGATATGCCTGAGTAAGTCTGACAACTTCTTTATCCCCATTACTTTTTGCTGTAAAAGGATTAAAGTTTTTATTCAATCTGTCGCATCCTATAATAATCGGCGAGTCTGCCTGTCCGTCACCTTTTCCTGTCGCTTTGGAATTTCCTTTCTCAGCCGCAACAGTTACCTTCGGCTTTGGCTTTGGTTCTTTTTTTATTTTCTTTGTACACCCTGTCATACCGATAGCCATCGAAAAGCAAAGTAATATACTTAGGAATTTTCTTGTTTTGTTTCTCATTTTCTACCTCCGCAAAATATACCTAAATTCTCAAAAATGCAAACGGATCATTTTTATCACTGTGTAAAAAGTTTATAAGAAGATACGCACCTCTTATTGTAACTATCTCTTCTTTGAGAATTTTCTTTACCATTGCTTTGTCCGCAATTACTACTTCAATATCCTCCGATGCCTCATTTCCGGCATTAGAAGGTGTTCCCACTGCATATCCGAAAACAGCTGTATCACATTCGTCTGACATTCCCTGATTTTGTGTAAACGGTCTTTTAAGACAGTCATCATAGTCCGTGAACGGCTCAAATGTAAGTCCTGTTTCCTCTTTCATTTCCCTGACAGCAGCCTGTTCTGAAGTCTCCCCCTCGTCAATAAGACCTGCGGGAAGTTCGTAAATATATTTATTTATAGGATAACGGTACTGTCTTACCATAACTATTTTTTCAGGGTCATCTTTAAGAACCGCATACATAACCGTTCCGTCTGCTTTCAGTTCTCCTGTCTGGCACATAAGGTCTCCGTCTTTTCTTCTTGTCGCAAAATAGTATGGATGCTCCCTTCCGTTTTTGTCAACGGCATTTAATTCATACATATTTAAATACTTGTTATCCGTCTGCTTCTTCATTCCCCTTACATGTTCTCTCTCACTCATATTAATCCTCATTTCTGAGCAAATCCTCCCAAAATAATGCAACAAAAACTATCTGCTTTTGCTCAATAACAAACAGCCCTATTTATTTAATTTTAATGCATTATAATATCCGCATATTTTCCGTTTGTGACCTTAATAAGGTCATCAGGTTTAAGTATTATCTGAAGTCCAAGCCTTCCTCCGCTGACAATTATTTTGTCATGCTCTTTTGCACTTTCATTTATCACTGTAGGATAACTCTTTTTCATACCGATTGGAGTACATCCTCCCCTTATATAACCTGTAACTGCATTTATGTCTTTCACATGAAGCATTTCAATGTTTTTCTCCCCGACTTCCTTTGCAGCCTTTTTCATATCCATCTCTTTGTCAACCGGAATGGCAAATACATAATATTTTCCACTTTTGCCAACCGTCACAAGTGTCTTAAAACTCATATCATAGCTCTGTCCAAGCATATCTGCTATTGATACCCCGTCTTTAAAGTCATCACACTCATATTTTTTTAATTCATAATCTACCTTATTTCTGTCAAGTATACGAACTGCATTAGTCTTGACTTCTTTACCCATTGTATACCACGCCTTTCATTATTATTTTAACCGAAACGAACTATAGGTTTCCCCATTCTTCATAGCCTTTCTGCAATCAGAAAGTTCACTTACCGTAACAAGCTGATATCCTCTCTTTACAAGAGCAGGAATAATCTTTTTAGAAGCGTCAGCCGTACTTTCATATAAATCATGCATAAGAACAATATCACCATCTTTAACATTTTTCAAGACAGCATTTGTGACGTATGCAGAATTTCTGTTTTTCCAATCCAATGTATCTACAGACCACAATACAATCGGTGTTTTTATTATGCCGTCAATTGTTTTATTGTGATTTCCTCCGGGTGGTCTTGTAATTATGGTTTTCTTTCCGATAACTTTCTTTAACTCAGAATTTGTCTGGTCAATCTGTTTTCTTATCTCTGCTTTGCTGCAGCCTGAAAGAATTTTATGCTCATATGTATGATTTCCGATTTCACAACCCATTTTATCAATCTTTTTTACAATTGATTTGTAAGAAGCAATTCTGTTTCCCACCTCAAAAAATGTAGCTGCCGAATCATATTTTTTTAACACTTTCAAAATCGTATTTGTATTCTTTGACGGCCCATCATCATATGTAAGTGCAACCAGCTTCTTTCCGGTATCAATTTTTCTATACAGTGCTCCTGTTTTCTTGAAATAGCACATATATTTTCCTATTTTCTTTTTACCGCTTACTTTTACACCGTTTTTGCCAAAATAATATTTCTTTCCGTTTATATTGATAAAACCGGCATGCATTGCACCATTGCTTTCAAAATAATATCCCTTGTTGTTTATATTTTTATATCCTATGGCAGCCTGTCCGTTTTCTTTTGCATAATATTTCTTACCATCAACCACAATCCATCTGTTTTTGGCAAGTGCAGCATTTTTATTGAAGAGATATATTACACCGTTTATCTTATATATACCTGTTGCCGCCGTACCGTTTTTTCTGAAATAATATGTCTTTTGATTTACCGTAAGCCATTTTTCTTTCAGTGCAACTCCGTTTTTATAATAATATTTTCCCTTTGCTGTTGTCACAAATCCATTTTTCTTGACGCCGGGTGTCTGTGAAGGCTTTGCCGTAGGCACAACGTCATCGTCAGGTTTTATTGTAGGTACAATGATAACACCCCCTGTCGCAGGGTTCGCCGTTGCATCTATAACACTTCCCGTCGCATTTACTGCCGGCTCAGATTTAAGCCTTTCATAATATGCCGTAACTTTCTTTGGCTCTCCCGTATTTTTACCGCTTATAACATATAAACCTGCAATTATCAAACATATACTTAAAATTGCAATATTTCTTTTATTTCTCACATTTCTACCTCTCTTTTATACATTTAAATTTATGTCTCCAGACACATCTCTCATCATAAATTCCGAAATCTCATTTCTGCTGTCAAATACTACACTTGCAATCCACAGTTTCATCAGCATAGCAGGTAATGCCGCAACCTGCAATACCTCAAATCCAAATTTTTCAAATACTTTCACACTGTCATAATCTACACTTTCACCCGCACCATAAATATATATCGGTATATTCCTTTTTTTTGCATCATCAGCAAATGATTTTAAATCAGGACTTTTACTGCACATAGTACCAGAATGGTAGGTCGTGTGAATTACCGCTTTTGTTCCGTCTGGCAATACATTGTATCTCATCCCCGGAAACGGCTTTACAAGAATAATGTCTGAAAATGTATTTTCCTCTTTCTCCTTTTTCAAAAATCGTTCTCTTATCTCAGAACACATCTTTGTACTTTCAAAGAAATCATGTTTAGCTGTTTTCTTTAATTTTTTTATAAATATTCCATCATCAAAGAAACCGTACTCCGATTTTTTTATGCTGTACACATCATCAAAATATGTAGCATGTTCCATAAGTCTTGTTCCTCTGTGAATAACCGGTTCTCCGCCTGTATTACAATATGAAACATAGATCCCCGTTCCATACTTTCCTTCTATAAATTTGACCGCATACGCAAAATTCGTAAGACCGTTTGCTCTCTTGTCATCAAGAACATAATTTGATGACACAATCACAATAGGTATATCCACATCCCCAAACATGTAGCCAAGTGCCGCTGCCGTATATTGAAGTGTATCCGTTCCATGCGTAATTATAATTCCATCATACCCACAATCCTTACCTGTTTTCTCATTTAAATAAGATGCAAGTGTAAATATCTGCTTTCCTGTATTGTTTTCACTCAATTCCTGATAAGGTGACTCCATGTCAAACTCTATTTTTTCTTTAGTCTGATATGTTCTATTTTCCTTCGCGCTTTTTTCATACATATCTATAAGTTTATATTTTTTATCACTGTCAGGAACAGCATATCCATCGGAAATACTGCTTCCAATCGTTCCTCCTGTAAAAACAACTAATATCTTCAAATCATAACCTCCGTTTTTACTTTTGTCGTTATTGTAACCTATTTTCTAAAAAAGGTCTATCAAATAATGTCGAACATACATCTAAGTGTGCTGTCAATGATACATTACACTAATGTAGGTAATACATTTTACGATGTTGTGCTCAAAAGGTATTTTGACCCTTGCATCATATTATATAAAATCTACTTGTTTTACAATTTTTTTGTGGTATATTTGTTTATATAATGCCATATTTTAAAATTTCCATATTTAAGAGTTTAAAAGATATTTTGACCCTTGCATAACGTTATGATATTGGGAACAAATGGTATTTTGACCTTTGCATAATGATAACAATATTATGGAATTATTTATAAATAAGGCACAACTTTTATTTATTGGAGGTAATATTTTGAGTAACAACATTTTATCTGATTTAGAACCAAAATCAGTATTTAATTATTTTGAACAAATCTGCTCTATACCACATGGTTCAAGAAACACAAAACAAATAAGTGATTTCTGCGTTTCTTTCGCAAAAGAGCACAATTTAAAATATGTACAGGACGAGTCTAACAACATCATTATCTGGAAAGACGGCACAAAGGGTTATGAAAACTCTCCTTCCGTTATAATTCAGGGACATCTTGATATGGTTTGTGAAAAGGAACATGATTGTGACATTGACTTTGAAAAAGATGGACTTTCACTTATAGTTGACGGCGATAACATCCACGCAGACCGCACCACTCTCGGTGGAGATGACGGAATTGCCATTGCATTCGCACTTGCAATCCTTGACTCTACAGATATTCCACATCCGCCAATCGAGGCTGTATTTACGGTAGACGAAGAGATAGGAATGCTTGGTGCTGCAAGCCTTGATTATTCACCATTAAAATCAAGAATAATGCTGAACCTTGACTCTGAGGACGAGGGTTATCTCCTTGTAAGCTGCGCAGGCGGTGTTTCTACAACGGCACATCTTCCTCTTACATTTGAAAAAACTGACGGACTTATGGCAGAAATAACAATTTCCGGACTTTTAGGCGGTCACTCAGGTACAGAGATAAACAAGGACAGAGCAAATTCAAACAGACTTATAGGAAGAATTTTATATTCTCTCTCTAAAAAATATGATTTCAAACTCGTAAGTGTCAACGGTGGTCTCAAAGATAATGCAATTCCAAACAAGACAACTGCTGTTCTTATTTTAAATGATGCTAACAATAAAGATGCATTTGCTTCTGAAATATCAGAATTAAATGATATGTACAAAAATGAATATGCAATAACAGACCCTTCAATTTCCACTGCCGTGTCATTTAGCGGTGAAACTTCTGCTAATGCAATGACAAAATCATCTACTAAGGGATTTATTACTGCCCTTGTCAATCTTCCGGGTGGTGTACATCGTATGAGCCATGACATAGACGGACTTGTACAGACTTCACTTAATATGGGAATATTGAAAACAACTGAAAATGAAATGCAGGCAAGCTTTTCAATACGAAGCAGCGTAAGCAGCGAAAAGTTTATGCTTATGGATATGATTTCATGCCTTATGGATAATCTTGGCGGCTATATTACTAATGTCGGCGAATATCCCTCATGGGAATTCAAAAAAGAATCTCATCTTAGAGATTTAATGTCAGAAGTATTTGAAGAACAGTACGGCTACAAACCTGTAGTCAATGCACTTCACGCCGGAGTTGAATGTGGTCTTTTCTCTGAGAAGCTTCCGGGACTTGATTGTGTATCTTTTGGACCTGCAATATACGATATTCATACTGCAAAAGAAAGACTTTCCATAGAAAGTGTACAAAGAACTTGGAAGTTTACACTTGAAGTTTTGAAACGACTTAAATAAAAAAATCATTATAAATTACGATAACAAAGAAAATTTTAAAATTCTATTACAACACATACTAGATGGGGGCTCATTCTATTTGATATTTATTTCATCAGAAAAAAAGAGTCCCCATTGGTCGTTCCAATGGGGTGGGGTTGAGGGGTATATCTCTTCGTTGCTCTGTTGCAACTATGTGATTGGCTTTTATTAGTATCAGACATATTCCCTGTCTGACATTTACTATTATACATACTTTTTATAAAATTGCACCCCATTTGTAAAATAAGACAAGTTTTTGTAAAATTTTACATTTTATTGCCATTTAAGAAGTACATTACATTATCTTAAATATACGTTTTATCAGGTCACGACTTATAAAGTGATACTATCACCCGATTTTATATGCATTGTATTTTTCCAGTAATATATCCGGGTGGTAGGAAAGTTTTGCTTTTCTAAGTCCCTCTTCTCCGTCATCCTCCTCACGGTTGACATACTTATAATCCTGACATTCGTGCTGAACAAACTGTTTGTTTATCATAGGATATGCTCCCTGTACATCTGCATATGCTTTTTCAAAATGTACAACAAATGTATCATCGCAAAGTGGTTCTCCGAGTTCAAACGCAACTACCTCTCCATATTTTCTTAAAACTCCGCCTACAAGTCCAAGTCTTTTATAATCAATCAATGCATTTTTTACAACGTCGTATTCATCCTGAACTTCCTGACTCCATGCATCCTCATCATACTTTTTTTGTATCCAATTATTGTTCATGTCAATGCATTCCTGCACGTTTTCACTGCTAAGTGTCTCGTATTCCCAGTCATCATCATCCATAAACCTTGCAATATGATTTCTTTTTCCATGAAACTTTTTTCCTGAAAGATTTGTCAAATTCTCCGTTTCATATATATAATCAAACATATCTCTGTCAGCTTCATATCGAAAGTGCTTAGGGAACCATTCTTTTAACTGTTCTACCTCATAATCGAGCAAGCCATAAAGGTGTATCTGCTCTCCCATAGCCTGACCATATAAAAACAACTGCTCTAATGCTTTTTTCTTATCTCCTGCGCCAATTGGAAAAACATACATCGTATCATTTTCTGAATAATATCTCAGAAGAACGCAATCGCCCTCCTGCGCTATCTGAGTTGGAAAATATTTTCTCCACAAATAATTGTTGGCAAAACAAAATTCACATGCTTTTTTATTGTCTTCCTTAAACTTCTTATCAAGCCATTCTCTGTCACCAAGTTCAATATCTCTGAATATCATTTCAATATCTCCGTTCTTTTTCAGGATTAACTCCTTAAAATGAGTTTTCCCGCTTTTCCATTATATTATAAACTCCCACTGTCATTTAAACAATTTCATTTAACGCCATTATATAAACATACCACTTTAATAAGATTTAGACAAGTTATTTGATTTTTCGACAAAATATATCATTATGTGCTATATTAAATATAGATTATAATTTATCCGATATAATAAATAGATGTATAGTTGCCGGGACACCACATTTGTGAACAGCAACGATTTATATTTAATTATGCATATATAAGGAGGACTTTTACATGGCTATAGATTATTCCATCACAAAATCATATGATATGTATTTTCGTGACTTTTATTCAATTGACAGAAATGCTTCTAAAAGCGAACAGAGAGCTTCATATAAAACAGATAAACTTGCAAAGGCAGATTCAAGTGCTATGACTAAAATCTCAAAGGCTTTGCGCAAAATGGAGTTTTCTCAGGAAAACGGCACTGATATCTTCAATACCGTAAAGTCATTTGTCAATACCTACAATAATCTTTTGGAGAGTGCCGGTTCATCCAACGAATACGGTATTTATCATCCTGAAAAGTTTGTTAAAAACCTTACCAAAGACCAGGAAGACGCCCTTAAGGATTTGGGTATCACCATATCTGCATCCGGCAAGCTTAAACTTGATGAAGATACTTTAATGGGTTCAAAACCTTCAAAAATAGGCAAGCTTTTCTCAGAAGACAGTGATTTCACAAACAAAATTAACTTTTACGCTAACAAAATATATCGTGCAGCAAGCCATGTTGATATAACACTGTAATCCGTTGTATCATATCCTGATATTTAATCAATAATACAAAAAAGTACCATCAGAACGACCACTTACCCGTCTGTTCCGATGGTACTTTTTTATATTAAATATGCTTTTCTGTCATCTAAACCAATGTAGAAATCTATGCATGAAAATTATAATTTATAATTAAACAAGCTTAGCTACATTAAGTTTAACTCCAGGTCCCATTGTAGAAGCAAGTGTAAAGCTTCTGTAGTACTGTCCCTTTGCTGAAGATGGCTTAGCCTTTGTGATAGCTGCAATCAATGTGTTTACATTGTCAGTTAACTGCTCTTCTGTGAAAGATACTTTTCCTACAGGAACGTGAACGATATTAGCCTTGTCAAGTCTGTACTCAATCTTACCTGCTTTGATATCGTTTACAGCTTTTGTTACGTCCATTGTAACTGTTCCGGCTTTTGGGTTTGGCATTAAGCCCTTTGGTCCAAGTACACGACCAAGACGTCCAACAACACCCATCATGTCAGGAGTAGCTACAACTACGTCGAACTCAAACCATCCATCGTTCTGAATCTTTGGTATAAGTTCCTCGCCACCTGCATAATCAGCACCTGCTGCTAATGCTTCGTCAATCTTATCACCTTTAGCGAATACAAGAACTCTTACTTTCTTTCCTGTTCCGTGTGGTAATACAACGGCACCACGAATCTGCTGATCTGCATGACGTCCGTCTACACCAAGTCTAATATGAGCTTCAACTGTCTCATCAAACTTTGCTGTAGAAGTTTTCTTTACAATACCTACTGCTTCTGCAACATCATACTGCTGAGTCTTATCGTACAACTTAGCAGCCTCTACATATTTCTTTCCTCTTTTCATAATAATAAAACCTCCTGGTGGTAGTAACGGCGGGTTCTAAGACATACCGGAATTTATGTATGTCGCCTCCCACAACGTTCAATCTATAACAAATCTTTCTATGCGATATTCTTTTTTAATATTATACTTCTGTACAATTTCGTGTACATCATACAGTGAAAATTTCACTCTTCACTTTTTACTCTTCTACAGTAACACCCATGCTGCGTGCTGTACCAGCGATCATGCTCATAGCAGCTTCAAGATTTGCTGCATTTAAGTCAGGCATTTTTGTTTCAGCAATTTCCTGAACCTGAGCCTTTGTGATTGTTGCAACTTTAGTCTTGTTAGGAACACCTGAACCTGACTGAATATTGCATGCTTTCTTAATAAGAACTGCTGCTGGTGGAGTCTTTGTGATAAAGCTGAAGCTCTTATCCTGATATACAGTGATAACAACAGGAATAATCATACCTTCCTGTCCAGCTGTCTTAGCGTTGAACTCCTTTGTGAACTGTACGATATTAACTCCGTGCTGACCAAGAGCAGGACCAACTGGTGGTGCTGGTGTTGCCTTTGCTGCAGGAATCTGTAATTTTATATATCCTTCGACTTTCTTAGCCATTTTTAATTTACCTCCTAAATAATAAATACCTGGTAATAATCTATAAACTGCTGCGATTGATTAGCCGCATACTTCTACATCATTAAAGCTTAATTCAGTTGGTGTCTCACGACCAAACATATCAATATTTATTGTAACTGTTTTGTTCTTGAGATCTATCTGGCGAACAATACCTACTGTATCTTCCCAGACACCTGATGTAACGATTACAGAATCGCCTATGCTAAATGGAGCTTCAGCTACTGAGCTCATAAGTCCCATGCTTGCCACTTCCTCATCAGTAAGTGGAACAGGCTTTGATCCCGGTCCTACGAATCCTGTAACACCACGAGTATTTCTGACAACATACCATGTATCATCATTCATAAACATCTTTATCAAAACATATGCAGGAAACATTTTCTGCTGAACAAGTTTCTTCTTGTCCTTGCCTTCCCTTTCAACCTCTTGCATAGGTACATATACCTCTAAAATCTGATCTTGAAGATTGCGATTTACGATAGTATTCTCTATGTCTGCTTTCACCTTATTCTCATACCCTGAATAAGTATGAGCCACATACCAACGCGCTTCTGTATCTGCCATAATCTATCACCTTAACCAATCTGAATCAACTTATCAAGGCCTGTCTTGATAACAAAATCAAGCAGAGCAATGATTGCGCCTAAAATAACTGTTACAACAACTACCGCAGTAGTTTCTTTCACGGTTGTCTCCTTATCAGGCCATATGATTTTATTAAATTCAGCCTTCAATGAACGGAAAAAACCACTTTTTTTATTAGCAGATTTATCTTTTGCCGATTTGTCAGCTTTCTTAACAGATGCTTCCTTTTCAGCTTCTGGTTTATCTGCCTTAACTTCGTTCAATACTACTTCTTTGTTTTCGGAATCTCCCATAACATGCCTCCTACTGTAACAAGCATAGCTTGCATATTTAATAAGACTTATTTTGTCTCTTTGTGCATTGTGTGCTTTCTACAGAATCTGCAATACTTCTTTGTTTCCATTCTGTCAGGATGATTTCTCTTTTCCTTTGTAGTATCATAGTTACGCTGCTTGCATTCTGTACATGCTAATGTAATTTTTACTCTCACAGGTTTCACCTCCATATAATATTTTGTGTTACGATTAGTTCTGTTTCCATGACTTTTAAGTCATGACCTATTTCTTAATATCGCTAAAGAATTTTAGGCATAAAAAAAAAGACCTGTTACATCGCCTATCAAATATATCACAAAAATGCATCCCCCGTCAAGAGTTTTTTAGTATTTTGATTGTGCAATTAACTGACGCTTAGAATGGAATTCTATTCTAAACTGACCATAACACATTTAAGTTTAAACTGTAACGATTATTTTTCTCTTTTTAGTACAAATCTTTTCTTTTACACTTTTATATAGATATTTTTTTGTATATAATAATACTTGCTTTTTGTTATACGCTTAATATATAAAATAGTATTTGTTATCTTTGTGCAATTAACACAACATATAGGTGGTTTCACAATCCCATTATTTATAATGAAAGGACTTTAATCATGAATTTACAAGATACAAAAAAACGCAATGACATTATCCTTATCATCTGCGTTGTCGTTGCTGCTGTCATTTGTTTTGCCGTTTATAAACTATATTTTCACAAATCAGGTAAGTTTGTCACGGTCAAAGTTGACGGAAAAATCACCGCCTCCTATCCTATTGATACAGATAAAACTGTTACTGTTGAAGGTATAAATGGCGGAAAAAACATTCTGAAAATCAGTGAAGGTACTGCCGATATGATTGACGCAGATTGTCCTGACCAGACTTGTGTCAAGAAACACAGTATAAAATATGAAGGAGAAACTATTGTCTGCCTGCCGCATAAGGTGGTAATCTCAATAGATAATTCTGCAAATACCGATGTGGATGCCCCTGATGCAGTAGTTAAATAGTTAAAGAATTAGAGAACCGAAGGACGCTATAAATTTTTAATAAAATATTTAGATTTAAATCAAAAAGGCTCATAATCACTTTAAAAGAAAAGCCATTTTGAATTGTGCAGCAATTCAAAATCATACAGCAATTTTAGCTTATATGGCATTTCAAAAAATTATGAGCCTTTTTTATTATATTTTTGTAATATTTTACTCAAAATCGTAAATTTAAATCAAATTTAAAAATTAAAGTCTTTTAAAACCATGTATCAGCAATAGTAATTGAACAACATACCACTATACAACGAAGTGATGTACGAATAACCTACGCCTTCCTTTGTGTAGTTTGGATATGAAACAAGAAGCTTATCTACATATTCCATAGGGTCAAGTTTTACACTCTCACTTTTACCAAGCAGACGCTTTGACAAATCTGAATCCTTTGAAAAAAGTTTCTGCATTTCTCCGTCGTTTATCGCCTGGGTTGCAAGTGATTCATCTATTCTTATCGTGCCATCCTCTTCAAACATAAGACCACACGACTCCATCTCTGATTTAAATGGCTCTACAAGATACCCAAGTTCTGATGCAAGCTTTGATGTTTTATCGGACACTTTTGCATATTCGTTTGAGCCCTCTATCATATAATTGTAAGCATCTTTGATTTTATTCAGGCTCGTAAGTATTTTTTCACTGTCCGGTCTATACTGTATTCTGACATTCTCATCGGCATCGGTCACATTTTTCAACGATACCTTCAACGCTTTTCCTATTGTAAATTCATTTGCCAGTGTACTCTTAGGTACACCATCCATATAAAACTTAGAGTTTGTCGACTCCTCATTGAGTTCATTAAGTCCGAAATAATCTACTATTCCAAGCTTTCCGTCACTGTTTCTGTCTGTCAGTGTAAAAATTCTTTCATCACCGCTCTTTCCGGTTGCATCAGAAACAATGCTCATTCTCACTTTGTCATCAGACATATTTGATACAACTCCGACATTTAAACCTATATTTGCCTTATTTATAAATGACGCTACGCCATTCATAACTTGTGCATTGTCAGCATCTTTTCCTACATTATATTGAAAATCATACATATCATCCAAAACACTTATCCTGAATTTATATGTTCCCCCAGGCAGACTTCCACTTGATGGATACAATGGATTTCCAAGATTATGCTGAGGTGTGGCAAGCTGCTCAATTTTCAATGAAAATTCATCAGGAAGTTTTTCCTCGTCATCATCAACAATCTGAACTCCTGCTTTTTCAGCATCTGAAGCATATGCTTTTTTCTTTGAGAATACACCGTCAGGTGATGTATCTGCAAGTTCCTTGAGTCCTGTACCAAGGAGCATAGACGATTCTTTTATTCCAAGTGCAAATGACTGTTTCGCATCAGTAAGCTTTACTAAATATATCGGAGATGTCTTTGTTTTTTTTGCAATCCGATTCATAACGTTTCTCAGCTCTGATACTTTATGTGTATCGTATTTCGTCAACTCTTTCGGACGGTACTGCGTAAGCAGATGATTATAAACAGCGGTATCCATCTTGAACATCCCCTTTCTTTTTCATTAAATTCATTCTTTTCATTTTTCGATTATAAATGAATGCCTC
>FR887334.1:0-6228 GCA_000436755.1 Clostridium sp. CAG:253
GATGAAGCAGGAAGCCCATTGGCTTAGGACAATGGGTAGTTCACAAAGAACTGCTTGCAACAGTATAGTTGGTTAAAGGCAGATGTTTTACACAACTGATATAGATTCAGTTTATTTTGCTTGACGTTGCAAATTATCTGATTTATTTTTTTTGTAAAAAGTAACTTGCGAGTTACTAACTCACGAGTATAATTGTTGGAGGTGAGCGGATGAGTCAATTCTATTGTCGTGAGGATGAGCTTCGGAAGCTGAACAAGCGATATGCGGATGATAAGTTTGAGTGCATTGTTATCTACGGCAGACGACGTGTTGGAAAAACAGCTTTGATCAATGAGTTCTGTAAAGATAAACCTACCATTTTCTTCTCTGCTTTGAATACGACAGGAAAGGAAAATCTGGAGGCTCTCTCGAAGTCAATTATGAGCTTTGAGCGGCCGGATATGGAGTCTGCACCGGAGTTCAGATCCTATGATGCAGCTTTGGATGAATTGACAGCACTTTCAAAGGAAAAACGGCTCATCTTTGTTATTGATGAGTATCCGTATCTTGCGAAAGCAAAGCCGGCTATTTCTGCGATGCTGCAGCATATCATCGACCACAAATGGACAGAGTCCAAGATGTACCTGATTCTTTGCGGTTCGTCTATGAACTTTATGGAGAGTCAGGTGCTTGGTAAAGAAAGTCCGCTGTATGGCAGACGAACCGGTCAGTTTAAGATTGAGCCGTTGGACTATAAGGAAACAGCTGTGTTCCATCCGAATCTATCTGCAGAGGACAATTCTCTGATTTATGGAATTACAGGAGGCGTTCCTCACTATATCAACAAGTTGGATGTGAGGGATAGTGTGAATGAAGCTCTGTTGGACAATTTCTTTGACCGTTCCAGCTATCTGTATGAGGAACCGGGAAATCTGCTGAAACAGGAGCTTCGAGAGCCAGCCATTTATAATGCAATTATCAAAGCGATTGCAGAAGGTGCTTCCCGAATGAACGATATCAAGATGAAAGTCGGCGAGGAGAACTCAGTCGTATCGAAATATCTAAAAACGCTGATTGACCTTGGCATTGCTAAGAAAGAAATGCCGATTACAGAAAAACCGGGTAAGAAAACCATCTATCTGCTGGCTGATAACTTTTTTCGATTTTGGTATCGGTTTGTTCCGGTCAATATGAGTGCCATTGATTCTGGTAGAATTGCAAAGACCTACCCACATGCGGTAAAACAGTATCTTCCGGATTACATGGGTCTGATTTTTGAGAAGATGTGTAAGGATTATCTGCTCTATTATTCGGATAGTCTTCCTATTGAGCTGAGTGAAATCGGCCAGTGGTGGGGGACAGACCCGAAGAAGAGAAAGCAGATACAGATTGATATCGTCGGAACACCTGTTGCGGGTAGTGACTATATCATCGGTTCGTGCAAGTACAGAAATGAGAAAATTGGCGTAGATGAACTGGATTTGATTCGAGATTACGCATCTGTTTTCGGAAAAGGCAATAACTATCATTACTATATCTTCTCAAAAGGCGGATTTACAGATGGACTTTTTCAGGCACAAGAGCGCAGTGAGGTTCAGCTGATAACGCTGGAAGACCTTTACAAGTAAAAATTAAATATTTCAGCCGGTAAAAAGGCATAAACCTATTCCGTTTGGGATAATGAAATAGGCTTATGCCATGTCAAGTATATCACAAAAATGCTTCTTTTTCTTTAAAATAACTATAGTCAGTGTTAATATATTTGTAATTATAGCTTAAAATCGATGTTTGGAGGGGTGTGTATGGCGAAAGTAGTGTGGATTGGAAAACAAAGATTTGACAAAATAGTTGAAAATAATTGTTTTTATATAGATAAAACTATGTTTATAAAAGAGTGGTGGGGAAATCAGGATGATGTAACGCTTATAACAAGACCAAGACGTTTTGGAAAAACATTAAATATGGATATGCTAAAGTGTTTTTTCTCAAATAAATATCACGGCAGAAATGATTTGTTCGATGGACTTGATATTTGGAATGACGAGAAGTATAGGAAATTACAAGGGACATATCCTGTGATATTTCTGAGTTTTGCGGGAATTAAAGGAAATACTTTTGAAATGGCACGCCAGCAGATATGTATAAAGATATTGGACTTATATGAAGAAAACGGATATTTGCTTGAGGGTGATATATTAAGTGAAAGTGAGAAAACCTTTTATAAAAGTGTCAGTATGAATATGTCTGATGCAATTATCAGTACATCGTTGAACAAACTTTGTACTTTTATGTATAAGTATTACGGAAAAAAAGTGATAATTCTTCTTGATGAATATGACACACCGATGCAGGAAGCATATGTAAATGGTTACTGGAATGAGCTTACAGCACTTACGAGGAGTCTGTTCAACTTTGCATTTAAGACAAATCCTTATCTTGAACGGGGTATAATGACTGGAATTACAAGGGTGTCAAAAGAAAGCATTTTTTCGGATTTAAATAATCTCGTTGTTGTTACAACAACATCAAATCAGTATACTACAGCATTTGGGTTTACTGAGGAAGAAGTATTTACTGCGCTTGACGAACAAGGAATGTCAGATGAGAAGGAGAAGGTAAAGGCGTGGTATGATGGATTTACGTTTGGAGACAAGAAAGATATTTATAATCCTTGGTCAATAACTAATTTTCTTGATGAAAAAAAATATAAGCTTTATTGGGCGGACTCAAGTTCCAATGCGCTTGTGAATAAATTAATAAGGACGGCTCCCGGAGAAATAAAAGAACAGATGGAAAGACTTATTTCTGGAGAAAGTATAGAAACATACATTGACGAGCAGATAGTGTTTGACCAGCTTGATATGGACGAAAATGCAGTATGGAGTCTGTTGCTTGCAAGCGGTTATTTAAAAGTGGAATTTGTTAAAAGCGAGGACAACGCTGGAGAGACTTTGGACTTCCCGATATATTCACTCAGAATTACAAACAGGGAAGTAAGGAGCATGTTTGTAAAGATGTTCAAGGGATGGTTTAACAGATCATTATCTGCATACAACAATTTTATAAAAGCACTTCTTGTGGGTGATATTGAAAGCATGAATGAGTATATGAATGATGTGGCGTTAAACACATTTAGTTTATTCGATGCAGGAAAAAAAGTATCTGAAAAAAGGGCACCTGAAAATTTTTATCATGGCTTTGTGCTGGGGTTAATGGTAGACCAGGTAGATAATTATATCATAACTTCAAATAGAGAAAGTGGATTTGGAAGATATGATATAATGCTTGAGCCTATAGACAAAAATAATGAAAGTTTTCCTGGAGTTGTGATAGAGTTTAAGGTTTTTAATGCAAAGAAAGAAGATACTTTAGAGGAAACGGCTGAGAATGCATTGAGACAGATAAAAGAAAAAAACTATGATGCGGAACTTATAAAAAGGGGCGTGAAAAAAGAAAAAATCAGACATTATGGTTTTGCGTTTAAAGGTAAGGAAGTGCTGATTGTTCAGGGATAAAGATTAAAAGAAAAATATAATAATAGACACATTTGGTTTAATAAGAAAATCACTATTACAAAATACAAAACACCATTTGTTATTATGTTTTAAACAAAGAGTTTAATGCATGATATCGAATGGTGTTTTTGCTGACTATATTTATATAGTGCGATATAACGAAAGTTTGCGGTAATACTTTTGGAATATAAAATACACGCAATGACAGATAGCAAAGTGTTATTCGAGTGGAAAGATTGTGTGTCCAAATATTAATGAGGAGAATGATTGGCTTTATGCGGGAGGAATTGCAGGATATTTTTTTCGGGCAGAAATTAGTGATTGCTATAATACTTTAAAAATTGACAATAGTGCAAATGCTGATAGCGTATTTAAAGACAGAATTTTTATTGGAGGAATTGGAGGAATTACGGGAGAGCTTAGAAGTAGAAGTATAGAACGTTGTTATAATGCCGGTGCAGTATCTGGATCAGCAATATGTGCTAGTGCTAGTGATTGGGCAGATACAGAAAATTCTAACTATTACCTGGCAGGAAGTGCTGCAGACGGAGATGAGTATGCAAATGCTCTTACTCCAACTCAGATGTCGATTAAAAATGTGTACACAGGCTTTGATTTTGAAAATACATGGGAGATTGACCCAAATTCTTCGTATAAATATCCGCAGTTAAAAGAAAATCGTCAGCAACGTGTAGAGGGGATTTCTATTGAGTCGTTACCGGCTAAATTAAATTATGCCCAATGGGAGGATATAGATACAGATGGTGGAACAGTTAAGATTACATATGAGGGCAGTTACGAAACGATTGTTCTGCTAACAAAAGATATGATTTCAGGTTATGATATGACTGCTGTAGGTGAACAGAATGTAACGGTGGCTTACGGTGGCAAGACTGCTGAATTTCAAATTGATGTAGGCAGGATAGATGTAACATCAGTTGTGGTAAGTGGAAACAGCGAGATACAAAAAGGAACATCTTCTAAATTGAGTGTCTCGGTAGTTCCACAAGATGCTACTGATAACAGTATAAAATGGAGTAGTAGTGACGAGAGTAAAGCAACGGTTGATGCAGACGGAAATGTGACTGCTCTTGCAACGGGAGAGGTGATGATAACTGCAGTGTCACCGGGAGAAACAACTATAACTGCAAAAGCAGGGAATGCAAAAGCATCGTGTCAGGTAATCGTAAAACAAAATCTAAGCAGTTTTTATATTGTAGGAGTAGAGGACAAAGCATATACGGGAGATTCGGTAGAGCAGAATATAAAAGTTACTGACGGAAATGTTACATTAAATGAAGATGAGGATTATATTGTTTCATATTCTGACAATGTAAATGTAGGAACAGCAGAAATGACAATATTTGGAATCGGTTATTATGAGGGTTCGTTGAAAAAGGCGTTTAAGATAATATCAAATAAAAATGATAATTATGTAACAGATGATAGTGCAAATGATAATGCAAACAATAATAAGAATGACAACATAAATAATAATAAGAGTGACAATACAAATAATAAGGGTACCGATAAAAAAATAACTGTAGGAAAAGTCACTATAAAAAAAATAAGAAATGTAAAAGGCAGAAAAATTGAAATTCAATATAATAAGATAAACAAAGCAGATGGATATCAGATAAGATATTCATTAAAGTCTAATATGATGGGTTCAAGTAAGACAAAGACTACTACAAAGACAAAATATACTTTAACATCATTAAAGAAAAAGAAGAAATATTATATTCAGTTGAGAGCATTTGGTTATGATTCATCAGATAAAAAAGTTTATGGTAAATGGAGTGCAAAGAAATCAGTAAAAATAAACAAGTGATAATTGTGATTTGAAAAATCTCACCATCTCAGGGATAGGAGTTTACCTCCTATCCCTGATTACAATAATGTTTTAGCATAACACAAAGCAGAATTTCTGACACAAGAGATGCAAATATATAAGCTATCATTCCGTAGTCAGGAACAAAGAATATAAGTGACAAAATCTTTATAAGGGTGCATATTACAGTTATGACAAAAGTCATATGAGGTTTGCCAAGCCCGTTTAATATGCTGCTGTAAGTCATGTTAAGATATAAGAACGGACACAAAAAGGACAGTATTGTGAGGTATCTGCCGGCAAGTTCATTGTGAAAGAAAAGATTTGCACAGGTATTTCCGAAAAGCAGAAAGAAAACAGTTGCAGACATTCCTGTTACAAGACAAAAATAGGAAGTTCGTCGGATGAGTTTTTTTATCTGCTTTTTGTTTCCTGATGAGTGTGCTTTTGAAACTGCCGGAAGAAGCATGGTGGATATTGCCATTGTAATTGTAGCCGGAAAAAGTATAAATGGCATAGCCATTCCTGAGTATATACCATATACACTTAGGGCTTCGTTCGTTGTATAACCGTATTTTACAAGTGCGGCAGGTATAAATATGGATTCTACACTATGTAAAAGTGAGATTGTCAGTTTTATTGACGTAAGTGAAATAAATACGGGAAAGAGGACTTTAAAACTTTCATTAAAAGAAATCTTATTTTTTCTTTTTGTGAGGGTTTTATTTTTAAGTGAATATATATTGTAAATAAAACCGAAAAATTCACCTACAGTCAGTCCGTATACAGCTATCTGACAGCAGATTTCTTTATCAGAGAAAAATCCCTGTACGATAAACACAAACAAAATTCGTGTGAATTGCTCGATAATTCCGGCAATAGCGGGTGGTTTTGCATTTTCGA
>FR887334.1:6239-17269 GCA_000436755.1 Clostridium sp. CAG:253
TGGTTTTGCATTTTCGAGTCCATATTGAAAACCACATATACATGCTGATACACTGCAAAATGGAAAAAGGTATGTTAATAGTTTAAGATATATGTCACAATCGGGGACCATAAGAATATGGCAGGCTATCCAGTTTGAATTTAAATTGATAATAGCAGATAAGGATAATGCCAGTGTAAGGCTTATGATTATGCCTGTTAAAAGAATATTGTTTGAGGTTAGGTTGTTTTTTCGTTTAAGATGCTTGCTGGTTTTGTCGTCAACAGATGTATCCGGTCTGCCTGAAAATGTGGCTGTAACTTGTGATATTGCACTTTGCATGCCGGCACCATATATTGTAAAGCAGAGTACATATATTGGAAATATAAGTTGATATGTGCCAAGAAGTTTTTCGCCGAGTATATCAGCAAGATATATTCTGTATATAAATCCTATTATGCGTGAAAGAATGCTTGCGGCTGAAAGTATGAGAGTTCCTTTTATGATATTGCTATTGAGTCTGTTTTTTATAAATTTTTCTGTTTTTACGGCTGAGTTCATAAAGATTCCTCGCTTCTGAATGTTCAAACCTATTAATTTATTTTATTAAGTCACAGATAAAAATATGATGAATATATTGATTTTAAATATGGGGCGGAGGCGTGATATGATATATCTTGACCATGCGGCAACTACATCTGTCTGTCCACAGGCGGTTGCTGAGATGAAGAAATGTCTGGAAATATATTATGGAAATCCATCAGGGGCATATGAGTTTGCGCAGCAGTGTAAGGAAAAGATAGAGATTGCCAGAAAACAGGTGGCAAAGAGTATAAATGCATCTAAAGATGAAATTTATTTTACAAGCGGTGGCACGGAAAGTGACAATTGGGCATTATTTGGAACAGTTGAAGCCTGCAGGTATAAGGGAAGAAGAGGAAGGCATATTATAACAAGCTGCATTGAACATCATGCAATTCTCAATTCATGTAAGGCATTAGAAAAGCAGGGTTACAGGGTGACATATCTCCCGGTTGATGAGAGAGGGATTATCTCATTGAGGGAGCTTGAAAGAGCAATAAGAACTGACACTATACTTATATCGATAATGTATGCCAACAATGAAATCGGAACGATACAGCCGATAGATGAAATTGCGCAGATTGCAAAGAAGTATAACATTTATTTTCATACAGATGCGGTTCAGGCGTATATGCATGTACCTATTGATGTAAAAAAGAGTGGAATACATATGATGAGTGTGAGCTCACATAAGCTTTGCGGACCGAAGGGAACAGGGTTTCTTTATATAGCGGATGGATGTGATATAGAGAAATTTATTTACGGAGGAAAGCAGGAGCGTGATATGAGGGCAGGAACAGAAAATGTGCCGGGAATCGTAGGTATGGGTGCAGCGGTAAATGAGGGATTTAAAAATATGTACCAGAAAAATGTCAAGACAGCAAATGTAAGGGATTATTTTTTGTCGAGAATAGAGAATGAAATTGAGGATGTAAGATTAAATGGACCAAAACCGGGAAATGAAAGACTTCCCGGAAACTTAAATGTAAGTTTTAAGGGGATTGAGGGAGAAACATTACTTGTTATACTTGACATGAACGGAATTTGTGCCTCAGCAGGCTCTGCATGTAATACAGGGGAGCCTGGAATTTCTCATGTGATAGAGAGTATTGGTGTTCCAAAAGAATATGCCGATGGCACCATAAGATTTACTTTAGGAGAAGAAAATACCATAAGTGAAGTTGACCGTGTGATGGAAATTTTAAAAGATGCTGTAAGTGTTTTGAGGGAATGATAGATGTTTCCGGTAAAACTTTAAAGGTCATAAAGTTTTACCGGACTTCAAAAATAATACTATCACATTTTTATCATCTCTGCTTTTCTGCCTGTGAATTCACTATAATACCTGAAACCGCACTTTTTTAATATTTCAGGAACTTTTTCAAAATCGTAGGCGAGGTGTTTACATTCGTGTGCATCGGAGCCTATTGTAATTATCTCGCCGCCAAGTTCGCAATAAAGTTTTAATATTTTTTCGTGAGGGTTTGGATGTCCGAGTCCGTATTTGAACCCGGCGGTATTTATTTCGATACCTTTTCCGTTGTATATAAGTGTTTTCAGTATTTGTTCTATTATATCCATTGAATCTGAGGTGAGTCTGTTTATATAAGTGTCATCTGAAAGACCCTGCGATTTCAGTTGTTTCATTTTAGGAGTGTAGCGGATTATGTAATCAATATGACCATATACATCAAAGTCAGCACCGAGATTGACATTGTTTAAGGTGGTTTCATAGTAGCGTAAAATTCCGCTTTTTTCAGGAGTATCACTCCAAAACGTATCATAGTACGGGTCTATATTGTCTACAAGGTGTGTTGAACCGATGACAAAATCAAACGGATATTCTTCGGTAAGCGAAATACATTTGTCAAGGCAGTCTTTTTTTAGACCGAGTTCAATGCCCCTTCGGATTTTTATCCTGTCACCGTATTTTTCGCTCAGTCTTTTCATTTCCTCAAAATATGGCTCTATGTCGAGCAGAAACTCAGGTGTATCACCCTCGGATGGAAAATTATAATCCATATGGTCAGTAAAGCATATGGAAGAAAATTCTTTTTCAATAGCGTTTTTTAACATATCTTCCATAGGTGTGTCGCTGTCTGTTGAAAAATATGTGTGTACATGATTGTCGGAATGAATAATATCTGAAAACATTACTCAGTCACCTCCTTTATTCCTGTTATGTCTGTGCTAATAGTCATGGAATAATTTGTGTAGTAGACAACAAATCCGGGTTTGCTTCCATTTGGCTTTTTCACATGTTTTTTCTGTATATAGTCAATTTCAGCTTTGCCTTGTTCACATGCTTTTGAGTAGTGTGCGGCAAGTCGTGCAGCCTCTTCAAATGTGCGGTCAGGAAGTTCTTTACCCTCTGTTTTTACAATGACATGAGAGCCGGCACTTGCTTTTGCATGAAACCACCAGTCATTTCCAGTTGCGATTTTGAAAGTAAGTTCATCATTCTGATAATTGTTTTTTCCGACATACATATCAAAACCGTCTGATGATATATAGTGGAGAGGCTTGCTTTTTTCGCTGTTTTTGCTGCCTTTATTTTTTTCATGGTGTTTTTTGATATATCCGCATTCTGAAAGTTCACGCTTGATTGCAACAAGATCCGATTCCTGACGTGCTATGTCAAGGGAATTGCTTATTGATTCAAGATGTTCAATTTCTTCTTTTGTTTCGGCGATTTGTATGTTCAATGCTTCAAAAGTTCGTTTGAGTTTTGCATACTTATCAAAATATTTTTTTGCATTTTCAACTGCCGATTTTGTTTCGTCAAGCGGAATTGTTATCTCGTTTCCTGTATAATAATTTTCGCATGTGAGTGCTTTTTCTCCGCCTTTTAATTCGTAACCGTACGTTGTGAGAAGTTCTCCGTATACCTTGTATTTATCACGTTTTTCAGTGTCTTTTAACTGCTTGGTCTGTAAATCGTATTTTTTGTTGTTTCGTTCTAACAAAGTATTTGTTATTTTTCTAAGGTCGGCAGATTTCTGGTTTATTCTGCTCATCACCTCTTTTGTGGCATAGTAATCATAGAGCATATTACTTACGGAATCACAGCTTTTTAACGTATATGCGTCGTCCTTTTGGTACATTGTGAGTTCGAGACTTGTAAATTCGGCAGGCATATTGTTTTTAAATGCGATAACCGGGGCAAATTTTTTTTCAGAAATATCATTCATCATTTCAGAAAAGTTTCTATATAAATGAAGTTTTTCCATGTCACTTAATTCAAGCGCATTATTTTTATCAGAAAGCGATGCCCTGTATATCAGTTCATTTGCCATAAGCGGGCTGAAACCTGTTATTGAAGTATAAATTGCTTTTGCAAGCGGCAGCGGCTTAGAGAGTACATTATCCGTAAATTCGCTTTCTGTAATGGCAAATGGATTATATTTGTGTTGTGTATCAGGTATAAAATATTCTCTTCCCGGGAGGACTTCCCTTACAGAACTTACAAGAAGTGATATATGTTTGATGCTGTCGATTATTTTATTGCTGTCATCACAGAAAATTATATTGCTGTGTTTACCCATAAGTTCTACATAAAGATATTTTTTGCAGAGGTCGCCCATCTCGTTTAAATGTTCAAGTTCAAAACGGATAACTCTTTCAAGACCGATTTGTGATATAGAGACTATGCTGCAATTGTTCAGATGCTTTCTTAATACCATGCAGAACGTCGGTGCCGTAAGAGGCGATGTTTTATTTGTATCTGTAAGGTAGATAAGAGGCAGACTTGGGTTTACTGATATAGTGAGTCTTTTTGTGCTTCTTGCCGTTTTGCCGTTTTCGTCTGTTTTACTCTGTTTTATCGTAAGTAACAGTTCGTCTTTTTCAGGCTGGGCAATTTTTGTGATGCGTCCGCCTGTTATATTTGTATCAAGTTCATTGACAAGACTTGATATAACAATTCCATCAAGTGCCATATAAATAACCTCGTTTCTTTTTAAATAGGATAAATAATATTTTAAACAAAATGGACATATTATTCAAGAACATCTTTGTTTATGGTGATTTTATAACATTACGCAAGGGGTAAAATATCTTTTGATTCCAATAGAAACAGTTCAGCCATAAAAAATATCTGTTGTAAATTTTTCCAAATTGTGTTACTGTATATTGCGGTTTTTTTGAAATGAAACAGAGGGGATGCTAAAAATTAGTGAATAGGGAAAAGGTGAAATATTTTGTTGAGATTTATTTATGTGATAGCAGGTAATTTATATAGAGCATGGATGATTCCCAAAATGGGGTATTATTCGAGACATCCTGAGAAATATTCTGAACGGTTTCGCTATGAATACGACAGATATGCCATAAATCTTATGAAAAAGACAGGGCGAATTACAACAGAAGGATTCGGAATGGAAAATCTTCCGAAAGATGGAGGATATGTCATGTTTTCAAATCATCAGGGCAAATATGATGCACTTGGAATTATGCATACACATGATACCCCATGTTCTGTTGTGATGGATGATGCGAGAAGCCACGGACCTCTGGTGAAGCAGTTTATAGATCTGGTTGAAGGCAAGAGACTTAAACTTGACAATTTAAAACAGGCGGCAGGCATAATAAAAGAAGTTACAGAGGAAGTGAAAAAGGGACGTAAGTTTATAATTTTTCCGTCCGGCGGTTATGAGCATAGGAATGGAAATTATGTTGATGAATTTAAGCCCGGTGCATTTAAAAGCGCAATGAGGGCGAAAGCCCCCATTGTTCCGGTTGCAATAGTTGACTCGTGGAAAGTTTTCGATTTATGGAGTTTAAGAAAGGTAAAGACAGAAGTTTTTTATTTAAAACCAATGTTTTACGATGAGTATAAGGATAAAAAATCAGTAGAGATATCTTCTATAGTATATAACAGGATATGTTCAGCAGTTGACTTTGCACAAAAAGGAGAGTTTGATAAGGCATTGCTGCAGTAATCCGTGGTATTGTTTGGGGGCAAAATATTTTTTGTCCACCAACATAATGTTATAAGGGAATAACGCATAACATTCTTATGAGAATTTTCCTTATATAGCCAGGGGTTACGGCATCTATATCATGTTCGGCTTTTAATGGGGTTTGACGATATAGTTTATTGTTTACGTACAGTTTTGCAAAACCGAGTATGTCATTTTTGCTGACGGGTGCCGTAAGAGTGGACGGAAGTTTGATTTTGTATGTTATTTCATCGTTTTTTGACAACATAAGAATACATGGTTTATCGAAAACTTTTACATTGGTGAAATTTGTCTGTCCTTTTAAGATATTGATTTTAAATGTTTTTTCCTCAGGTTTGAAGTTTACTTTTGAAAAGTTGTTAAAGCCATAATCCATAAGTTTTTTTGTGTCCTGCCATTTGTATGTTTTGTTTGGAGGCCAGCCACAGCCTAATACAGCAGATATAAGTGTAGTATTGTTTCTTGTTGCTGCTCCGCAGAAGCAATAGCCGGCTTTTCCTGTGAAACCTGTTTTGACACCGATTGCACCGTTATATTGGGAGAGAAAAGCATCTTTATTTGAAACATTGTATTGTTTAGAACCGTTTGTATTGGAAAAACTGTATGTTGAAGTGGTTATTATTTTTTTGAAATTTTTGTTTTCCAATGCATAGGAGGCTATCTTACAAAGTTCATACGCAGTTGTATAATGTCCTTTGGAATCGAGACCGTTGGGTGTTACAAAATGGGTGCTGCTACAGCCAAGTTCAGATGCTTTACGGTTCATGAGTTTTGCAAAATTCTTTACGGAACCTCCTATATGCTCGGCGATGGCTACGGCGGTATCATTATGAGATTCAAGCATAAGGGAATACAATAAATCTCCGAGCCTGAATGTGTCACCTGACTTCATGTAAAGTTTTACTTTCGGCATTGATGCCGCATAATTTGAAACTTTTACTATATCATCGGGTTTGCCATTTTCAAGTGCAAGTATGCAGGTCATTATTTTTGTTGTACTTGCCATAGGAAGTTTTTTAAATGATTTTTTTTTATATAATATCTGACCACTGTTTTTTTCTATTAAACAGCAGGCTGTTGAGGAGAGCGTGGAAGGTTTTTCTGACTGCTTTTGTATACCACAGTTATTTGCTTTAACTTTTTTTATTACACAGTTTATGTGGTGTTGTTTTTGTGTGTTGTTAAAGTATTTTGCATTTAAACTTTTACAGCATGCTTTATATAGAAAAATGCTTAATATTGTGAGACTTAGTAAACACAGTATAAAATTTAATTGTGATTTCATGGTTATTACTCCTGCTATTTATTTGCATGTTATGTTACTGCTGTTTACGGCAGTGACATGAACAGTAACATAATATGCGTTTTTTTTGGCATAAATGCTAAAAAAAGGTTGCTATTTTTGAGCAAAAGTAATAAACTTATCATTGGTGTAAATTTGTTTATTTTTATTATTAAAACTAGATTTACCAAATATATTCTACTATTATTGGAGGGCTGAACATGAGTAACACAAATGCTTTGTCAGCAAAAGCTCGTATTGAGACTTTGGTTGACGAAAACAGTTTTGTTGAAATTGGTGCTAAGATAACAAAGAGAAGTACAGATTTCAACATGCAGGAAAAGTCTGTACCGGCTGATGGAGTTATCACAGGATACGGACTTATTCAGAATAATCCTGTCTATATCTACAGTCAGGATGCATCCGCAATGAATGGTACAATCGGTGAGATGCATGCAAAGAAGATTGCGCATGTATATGAGCTTGCTATGAAGACAGGAGTGCCGGTTATAGGACTTATTGATTGTGCAGGTATGCGCCTTCAGGAGTCAACAGATGCACTTGCAGGCTTTGGAAAAATTTATAAAGTTAAGTCTGATGCATCAGGAATAGTACCACAGATAAGTGCTGTTTTTGGAAATTGCGGTGGTGGCGTGGCAGTTCTTGCAGCTATGAGTGATTTCACATTCATGGAAGAAAAAAACGCTAAACTTTTTGTTAATTCGCCAAATACACTTGAAGGAAACTATGCAGATAAGCTTGATACAGCTTCAGCTAAGTTCCAGAAAACAGCTTCGACAGTTGATTTTGTTATTGAGGGTGAAGAGGAAGTTCTTAACAGTGTTAGAGAACTTATTAGCATTCTTCCGCAGAATAACAATGAAACAGGAATTTCAGATGAGTGTATGGATGACCTTAACCGTATGGTTGATAACTTTGCAGCAGAAGTTGCAGATCCGGCAGTTGCACTTGCAGATCTCGGTGATAACAATTTCTTCCTTGAAGAAAAAGCAGGTTATGCAAAAGAGATGGTTACAGGATTTATCTGCCTTGACGGAATGACTGTAGGTGCGGTAGCAAACCGTACAGCAGAGTTTGATGAGGACGGAAAAGTCGCAGCAAAATATGATGCACGTCTTACAACAGCAGGTTGTGAAAAAGCAGCAGCATTTGTTAAGAAATGTGATGCATTTAATATTCCTGTACTTACTCTTACAAATGTTGAGGGATTTGCCACAACAGTTGAGGAAGAGAAAACTATCGCCTGTGCAGCAGCTAAACTTACAAGCGCATTTGCTGAGGCAGATGTACCTAAGGTTAATCTTATTGCAGGAAATGCATATGGCAGCGCATATGTAGCCATGAACTCAAAGCATATTGGTGCAGACATGGTATTTGCACTTCCTGATGCAAAAGTTGGTATGATGGATTCAAATGTCGCAGCAAAGATTATGTATGCTGATGACAAAGATACGGATGTTGCAGCAAAAGCAGCAGAGTTTGAAGCTCAGTCAGGTACTGAGGCAGCCGCAGCAAGAGGATATATAGATTCTGTTATTGCTCCTGAATCTGCGAGAAAACAGCTTTTATTTGCATTTGAGATGCTGTTTACAAAAAGCGAATATCCTATCGGCAAAAAACATGGAACCATCTAAGTAAGGAGCGTTATATGAAGAAGAAATTATGTTTAATTTTTTGTATCGTGTCATGCATTCTGATGATGGCAGGCTGCAGTTTAAGCCTTACAAAGACAAACAAAAATTTTGATAAGGCAACACTTGAAAAAAACGCTGATTCATTTGTAAAAAGCTGGTTTAGTTATGATTTTGAGAGTGCAGTCAAATCAATGAAAGAACAGTCAACAGAAGTTGATGAGGACACGGTCAATCAGTATAAAGAGTCTGTACAGTTGAAAAAAGAATATGGAAAACAGGGTAAAAAGGTTGACACTGATTTCACTATAAGTAGTGATTCTGCAACAGTTGTAGAGACATATACTACTTCATCAGGAAAGAAACTCATATTCTCAGTAACATATGATGAAAAAGGTCAGACATCTTCTTGGAAAGTAGAAGAGTATACAAGTCTTGGTCAGAAAATGTCAAAAGCCGGACTTAATACTATTCTTAGTATGGCAATCGTATTTGCGGTTCTTATATTTATCGCACTTATCATTGCACAGTTTAAGCACATTGCTAATTTCCAGAATGGTGCAAAGAAAGAAGAAGTTAAGGCAGAACCTGTTGTTGAGACAGCACCTGTTGCTGTTGAAGAGGAAAATCTTGTTGATGACTTAGAACTGGTTGCTGTTATTACGGCAGCTATCGCAGCAGCAAGTGAGACAGAGTCAGCAGACGGTCTTGTTATTCGTTCAATTATTAGAAGATAAGAAAAATAAATGGAGGACAAATTCATGAAAAATTATACAATTACCGTAAATGGTACTGTTTATGATGTAACAGTAGAAGAAGGAGCAGCAGGAGCAGCAGCTTCAGCTCCTAAGGCAGCACCAAAGGCAGCTCCTAAAGCTACACCAAAAGCAGCTGCACCGACAGGAGCAGCAGGCTCAGTTAAGGTAAATGCACCAATGCCTGGTAAGATTTTATCAGTTAAGGCATCAGCAGGACAGGCAGTAAAGAAAGGTGAAGTTATTTTAATTCTTGAAGCTATGAAGATGGAAAATGAAGTAGTTGCACCACAGGATGGTACAGTAGCAAGCATCAATGTAGCAGCAGGAGATTCAGTAGAAGCAGGAGCAGTACTTGCAACATTAAACTAGGAGGGACTGACTTTGGATTACGTTATTACAACGCTTGAGAATCTTGCAGGTCAGACCGCGTTTACATCACTTACATTAGGAAATTACCTTATGATCGTGGTTGGCTGTATCTTTCTCTATTTAGCGATTAAAAAAGGATACGAACCATTATTGTTGGTACCTATCGCATTTGGTATGATTCTTGTAAATATTTATCCTGATATCATGGCAGATCCTGATAGTACATCAAATGGTGTCGGAGGATTATTACATTATTTCTATATACTTGATGAATGGAGTATATTGCCTTCACTTATTTTCTTGGGTGTAGGTGCGTTGACAGACTTCGGACCACTTATTGCAAATCCTGCAAGTTTCCTTTTGGGAGCTGCAGCTCAGTTTGGTATTTTCTCAGCTTACCTTATAGCAATCCTTTTAGGATTCAATGATAAGGCAGCCGCAGCAATATCAATCATCGGTGGTGCTGATGGTCCTACATCAATTTTCCTTTGTGGTAAATTAAAGCAGACTGAGTATATGGGACCTATCGCAGTGGCTGCATATTCATATATGTCACTTGTTCCTATTATCCAGCCGCCTATTATGAAGCTTTTCACAACAGAGGATGAGCGTAAGATTAAGATGTCTCAGCTTCGTCCGGTATCAAAGCTTGAGAAGATTTTATTCCCTATTATCGTTACTATTATTGTTTGTCTTCTTCTTCCAACAACAGCACCTCTTGTAGGTATGCTTATGCTTGGTAACCTCTTTAAAGAGTCAGGAGTGGTTAAACAGCTTGCAGAGACAGCTTCAAATGCTCTTATGTACATCGTAGTTATCTTACTCGGTACATCAGTAGGAGCTTCAACAAGTGCAGAGGCATTCCTTAAAGTTACAACATTAAAGATTGTTGCACTTGGACTTATTGCGTTCTGTGTAGGTACAGCAGCGGGAGTTCTTTTCGGTAAGGTTATGTGTAAGGTTACACACGGAAAGGTAAACCCATTGATTGGTTCAGCAGGTGTATCTGCCGTTCCTATGGCTGCCAGGGTTTCACAGAAAGTTGGTTCGGAGGCAGATCCGACAAACTTCCTTCTCATGCATGCGATGGGACCAAATGTTGCCGGTGTTATCGGAACAGCAGTTGCTGCCGGTGTATTTATGGCAATATTCGGAATTTAATACTATTAAGGAAGTTCACCATCTCTATTGCACAGAGCAATAATGGTGGGGGATTTCCTTGATTCATAAAAGATGTTGAAGCGGATATTATATCCGTTTTGGCAGTTCGCTTAACTTAAAAATATAGGAGGATTATCATGGCAGATATAGAAAAGAAACCATTAAAGATTACGGAGACAGTTCTCCGTGATGCGCATCAGTCTCTTATTGCTACCCGTATGACAACAGAGCAGATGCTTCCGATAGTAGATCAAATGGATCAGGTTGGATTTCATGCAGTAGAGTG
>FR887334.1:17356-25630 GCA_000436755.1 Clostridium sp. CAG:253
TTAAGAGCTGGATTTAAAAATACAAAACTTCAGATGTTATTCAGAGGTCAGAACATCTTAGGTTACAACCATTATGCAGATGACGTTGTAGAATATTTTGTACAGAAGTCAATTGCAAATGGTATTGACATTATTCGTATATTCGATTGTCTTAATGATCTTAGAAACCTTAAGACAGCAGTTAATGCAGCAAATAAAGAAAACGGTCATGCTCAGATAGCACTTTCTTATACATTAGGTGATGCTTATACACTTGATTACTGGAAAGATATGGCAAAGCAGATTGAAGATATGGGTGCAAAATCACTTTGTATCAAAGATATGGCAGGTCTTTTGGTTCCTGCAAAGGCTACAGAGCTTGTTCAGGCACTCAAAGAGTCAGTTAGCATTCCAATCGACCTTCATACACATTATACATCAGGTGTTGCTTCAATGACTTATATGAAGGCTGTAGAAGCAGGATGTGATATTATTGATACTGCTATGTCTCCATTCTCAATGGGTACAAGCCAGCCAGCAACAGAAGTTATGGTTGAGGCATTTAAGGGAACTCCTTATGATACAGGTCTTGATCAGTCTAAACTTGCTGAAATCGCTGATTACTTCCGTCCAATGCGTGAAGAAGCTCTTAAGAGCGGTCTTATGAATACAAAGGTGCTTGGTGTTAATATCCAGACACTTCGTTATCAGGTTCCTGGTGGAATGCTTAGTAACCTTGTATCACAGCTTAAAGAGATGGGACAGGAAGATAAGTATGAGCAGGTTCTCGAGGAAGTGCCAAGAGTACGTAAAGATTTTGGTGAGCCACCACTTGTTACACCTTCATCACAGATAGTAGGTACACAGGCCGTACTTAACGTAGTATCAGGTGAGAGATATAAGATGGTAACTAAAGAGTCTAAGAAACTTCTTTCAGGAGAATTTGGACAGACTGTTAAGCCATTTAACCCTGAAGTACAGAAGAAATGTCTCGGTGATGATGCAAAGGTTATCACTTGTCGTCCGGCTGACCTTATTAAGCCGCAGCTTGCTGATATTGAGAAAGAGATGGCTCAGTACAAGCAGCAGGATGAGGATGTGCTTTCATATGCATTATTCCCACAGGTTGCTACAGAGTTCTTCAAATACAGAGAAGCTCAGCAGAATAAGGTTGACGCTTCAGCAGCGGATACAGAGAACAAGGCTTATCCGGTATAAAGAATGAACCCTGCGGGTTTATATTAGGAGTTTCAAAGAAACTCCATTATGTGTTGAAGTTGAAGGTTTCATCTTAGAAGTTTCTAGCGAAACTTCATTACGATAATAATAAATAGTACGCCAGACATTGATTTGTCTGGCGTGTTTTAAAATTAAGCAGTAGTTAAGAATTTTAAATAATATATAAACTGCAGTATATGTTAAGCAGAAGGAGGAATATATATGCAGATTGTTTCTTGTCTTTTAAACGCAAGTAATGGTTTTATGGGATTTTATGGATTTCCGGGAATGTTTTACAGGATGGATCCGACATATTCACTTGTTATAATAGGTGCAGTTATCTGTATGATTGCATCTGCAAATGTAAACAGAGCATTTAGAAAATACAGCAGATATGGCAGTAAAAGAGGAATAACAGGTGCACAGGCAGCACAGCAGATATTAAATGATGCCGGGATATATGATGTGCAGATAAGACATATTTCCGGGGATTTGACGGATAATTACAATCCCGGAAACAAAACACTTAATTTATCAGACAGTGTATATGGTTCCACATCAATAGCAGCAGTTGGTGTTGCAGCACATGAATGCGGTCATGCGATACAGCACAATGTAGGTTATATACCTATTAAGATAAGAGGGGCGATTGTACCAGTAGTCAATTTAGGCTCAAAGCTTTCATGGCCTGTTATAATATTGGGTGTTATATTGGGGTCATTTAATATGTTAAATATTGGAATTTTGCTTTTTGCTTTGACACTTGTTTTTCAGATAGTTACATTGCCGGTTGAATTTAATGCTTCATCACGTGCACTAAAAATTCTTGACAAAAGTGGAATGTTGTATAAAGATGAAGTCAGAGGAGCCAGAAGAGTGCTTACGGCAGCAGCGATGACCTATATTACGGCAACTGTTTCAACACTTCTTCAGCTTCTAAGACTTGTGCTGCTTTTCGGAAGAAGAAATGATGATTAGTACAACGTAAATTAAACCTTTGATATATTGGACAGGAATATGTCGGAAATGTTGATTGACATATTGCTATAAGACTTGATAATATAAATACAGGTATATAAATTAATTTTACAAAGTGAAAATATTTTTGTAAAAAATTAAAGATATAAATTTAAAGATTGAAATATGAAAATGGAGGATGTAATGGACAACTCAGCTTTGAAGGGTGAATTGATAAACGGACTTGCGGAAGCGTTCAATGAAACACAGAATCAAAAAACAGAGGGTTCAAGATTTAATAAAGCAACCGGAACCTTAATGGCATCAAATACATTTATAAATCTTGCATTAAGTTATGTTGACGGTGACGGATACATGAAAGGAAAGGTTTATAAGTGCAGCCATGTAGAGAATGATCATGTAAGGATTATAGGTGAAAGCGGCAAGGAAATCCAGGTTAATATAAATGACCCGGATTTTTCATTTAAGATAAATCCGCGAAAGGCAGAAAAATAATATGGCGGAGAACGGACACGGTATTGAAGAGAGAGTTGAACTCTCTATTTTATATGATTTTTATGGTGCACTGTTAAAGGATAATCAGCGCCGCATGTTTGAAGCAAGTATACTTGACGATTATAATCTTTCAGAAATTGCAGAGGATGAAAATATTACGAGACAAGGTGTGCATGACGCGATAAAGAGGGCATGTAAACAGCTTCGTGGATATGAGGAAAAACTTGGTCTTGTTGCAAGATTTGAGAAACAAAAGGAACTCGTAAAAAAGTTACATGTTATTCTGAAAGAGATGAATACAGATGATGGGAAACTTAAAGAAGTTTTTTCTATTATTGATGAAATATTAGATGAAGAATAAAAAACAAAACATTTGTCAAGAAAAAAACTTGACAAATGTTTTTCGCTGTAATATACTATTCAAGGTGTCAGAGAGAAAGTGTTCTTTTTATGATATCTGATAAATATTAGTCAAGAGGAGGTTATTATGGCATTCGATAGTTTAACAGAAAAATTACAAAATGTTTTTAAGAACCTTCGTAGTAAGGGACGACTTACAGAGGCAGATGTAAAAGCTGCTTTAAAAGAAGTTAAGATGGCTCTTTTGGAGGCCGATGTTAACTTTAAAGTAGTAAAGAATTTTGTCAAGACAGTTCAGGAAAGAGCTGTGGGACAGGATGTACTAAACAGTCTTACACCCGGACAGATGGTAGTCAAGCTGGTTAATGAAGAGCTTGTTAATCTTATGGGAAGTGATACTACCGAGATTACTCTTAAACCATCAAGTGAGATTTCAGTTATACTTATGTGTGGTTTACAGGGTGCAGGTAAAACAACGACGACAGCAAAGATTGCAGGTAAGCTTAAGAAAAAAGGCAGAAGACCTCTGCTTGCCGCATGTGATATTTATCGTCCGGCAGCTATTGAGCAGTTGCAGAAAAACGGTGCAAAGCAGGAAGTTGAAGTTTTCACGATGGGAACAAACCACAAACCTGTTGATATTGCAAAAGCAGCTATAGAACATGCATCAAAAAACAATCTTAATGTTGTTATTCTTGATACGGCAGGTCGTCTTCATATAGATGAGGATATGATGGCTGAGCTTCAGGAGATAAAAGAGAACATAGAGATAGATGATACTATTCTTGTAGTTGATGCCATGACAGGACAGGATGCAGTAAATGTTGCAACTACATTCAATGAAAAGATTGGTGTTGACGGAGTTATTCTTACAAAACTTGACGGTGATACAAGAGGTGGTGCGGCTCTTTCAATCAGAGCGGTTACAGGAAAACCTATTCTTTATGTAGGTATGGGTGAAAAGTTGTCAGATTTGGAACAATTTTACCCCGACCGTATGGCTTCAAGAATTCTTGGTATGGGTGATGTACTTACACTTATTGAGAAGGCAGAGGCGGAGATAGATCAGGACAAAGCTAAGGAGATGGAGCGTAAGTTCCGTAAAGCTGAATTTGATTTTAATGATTTCCTTGATCAGATGGCGCAGATGAAAAAAATGGGCGGCATTCAAAGCATTTTGAGCATGCTTCCCGGAATGGGACTGCCTGCTGATCTTGAGATAGATGATGACATTTTTAAGGGGATAGAAGCTATTATTTATTCTATGACACCTGAGGAAAGAGGAAACCCGGCTATTATAAATCCATCAAGAAAGCGCCGTATTGCAAAGGGTGCAGGTGTAAATATTGCAGAGGTAAACAAACTTATGAAGCAGTATGAACAGTCAAAGAAGATGATGAAACAAATGTCAGGAATGATGGGTGGCAAGGGGAAGAAAAAGGGTAAATTTTCAATGCCGAAATTACCTTTTGGCTTTTAAATTGTTTTCAGATTTTACATTTGTGCTGTGCACAAGCTAAGATATGTGGAATTTGATATAGATGAATTATTTTAAGGAGGTGAAAACATGGCAGTAAAGATCAGATTAAGAAGAATGGGTAAGAAGAAAGCACCTTTCTATAGAGTAGTTGTTGCTGATTCAAGAAGTCCTAGAGACGGTAAGTTCATCGAGGAAATCGGTACTTATGATCCAAATCAGGATCCTAGCGTATTCAAGTTTGATGAGGAGAGCGCTAAGAAATGGCTCGCAAATGGTGCAAAGCCAACTGAGACAGTAGGCAAGCTTTTAAAAGAGGCAGGTATCATGGAGTAATTTCCGGATATAGTTTCATGACGGACAGGCAGTTTTAAGACTGTCTTTTCGTCGTTTATAAACTGATTGCCAAAAAGAGGAGGTTTCAGGTTTATGAAAGAATTAGTAGAGGTTCTTGCAAAATCCCTCGTTGACCATCCGGAGCAGGTAACTGTTACAGAGACTGAGCAGGATAATGAAATCCTTTTGACTTTGAAGGTTGCTTCAGAAGATATGGGAAAAGTTATTGGAAAACAGGGACGCATTGCAAAAGCAATACGTGCTATGGTGAAAGCGGCGGCTTCACGTACTGATAAGAAAGTTATTGTTGAGATAGAACAATAATACAGTAATAGATATTAGCCTGTACCATCTTGGGTATGGGCTTATTTTGTATAAATATATTTTATGATGCAAGGGTCAAAGGCAATGAAGCAATCCGTGGCATAAGTTGGGGTAAAAATACTTTTTGCATCAACATCATTTTTATGGAAAGTGTAAAATCATATGGAGGAAATATGACAGATTTATTCAGAGTAGGAGTTATAGCGAATACGCATGGTGTCAGGGGAGAGGTAAAAGTTTTCCCGACTACACAGGAACCGGAAAGATTTAAAAAATTAAAAGATGTTATTTTGGATACCGGAAAAGAAAAAATAGATCTTGAAGTTAAAAGTGTGAGATTTTTCAAAAATCTTGTTATTGTAAAATTCAAGGGAATTGATAATATAAATGATATAGAAAAATATAAAGGCTGTGACCTTTATGTGACAAGGGAAAATGCAATACCTTTAGAAGAAGGTGAGGTTTATCTTGCCGATATTATGAACTCAAAAGTTGTAACGGAAGACGGAGAAGAATTCGGAGAACTTGTGGATATACTTGAAACGGGCGCAAATCTTGTGTTTGTTGTCAAACATGATGGAAAAGAAGTTCTTTTGCCGGATATTCCGGATTGTGTAAAAGAGGTTGATGACGAGAATAAAATAATAACAGTTCATATAATGAAAGGATTGCTTGATTTATGATGAATTTTCATGTAATGACATTATTTCCTGATATGATAAATAATGCTATGTCAGAAAGTATAACAGGAAGAGCAATAAAAGCGGGGCATATAACTGTAAATGCCGTAAACATAAGAGACTTTTCAGAAAATAAGCACAACAGGGTCGATGATTATCCTTATGGCGGAGGAGCCGGGATGGTTATGCAGGCAGGCCCGGTTTACAGGTGTTATAAGGCTATAGAAGAAGAGATTTCGACCGGAAGTGTTGTAAATGCTGGTGAAGACTTAGCAGATAAAAAGAAAACGAGAGTAATATACCTGTCACCACAGGGAAAAACATTTAATCAGGAAATGGCAAAAGGGTTCGCAAAAGAAGAAAATCTTATATTTCTTTGTGGTCATTATGAGGGCATAGACGAGAGAGTTCTTGAGGAGATAGTTACTGACTATGTCTCAATAGGAGACTATGTGCTTACGGGAGGGGAACTTCCGGCACTTGTTATGATGGACACAATATCGAGACTTGTTCCGGGTGTTTTAAATAATGATATGTCGGCACAGACGGAGTCATTTACGGACAATCTTTTAGAATATCCTCAGTACACAAGACCTGAAAACTGGGAGGGAAAACTTGTACCGCCTGTGCTTCTGTCGGGAAATCATAAGAAACTTGCCGAGTGGTACAGAGAACAGTCTGTTATCAGAACAGCAAAAAGAAGACCTGATTTAATAGAAAAAGCTGAGCTTACACCAAAGGAGCGTGAACTTGCTGAGAGGATAATGTCAGGGGAAAATGAATGAATTATTTGAAAAATGGCTGTATAAAGCCGGGCTGTTAATAGGTGCAGGTGTCATATTGCTGCTATGTATAATAAAGGTTTTGCATATTGATATTCTGCATATTATAAGGTGTTCATTTCATGCATTGACCGGACTTTACTGCCCGGGGTGCGGCGGGACGAGAGCAGTTGTGTATTTGTTTAAAGGAGAGATATTAAGGTCTTTTCGTTTTCATCCTTTTGTGTTATATTGTATATGTTTTTACATATTATTTATGGTAAAAGGAACATGGGCATACATATTTAATCAAAATAAAGGATATATGAAATTTAGAATGTGGTATGTGTATGCCGGAGTGGTTGTGCTTTTGGTACAGTTTTTAGTTAAAAACTATCTTTTGATAGTTTGTGGAATAGATTTATTAAAATAAGTTTGTGTCTGTGCACACCTGACACAAATTGTTATGTGTAAAGAATTTTGATATGCATAAAGAATGTGTGCAGAAATGAGGATTATATATAATGGATAATGAAAACAACAAGGTTTCTTTGGAAAAAAATGATAACGAAGCAGCTAATAACGAAAATGCAGGTTCGTATAATAATGCTTACAACGGAAATCCGAATCAGGATAATTTAAATCAGTCTGACAATCCATACAATGATGGCCAGAATTTAAATCAAAATAATTTTGACGGTATGGGAAATCAGAATGGTTCATGGAATAATGCCGGATATCAGAATGTCAATGGGCAGCAGTCAAGCAATAGCACTTTTAGTCCGTCAGGATTTGCAATAGCATCTCTTGTGCTTGGTATTTTATCAATAGTATGCTGCTGTGCATGGTATATTTCAGGAATATTTGCGATTCTTTCAATAGCATTTGCAATAATTGTACTCACAAAAAATAAGCCCGGAAGAGGCATGGCAATAGCCGGTCTTGTATGTGCTGCAATCGGTATTATTATAGCTATCGTTATGTTGGTTATGGTAGTCGTAGTCGGAACTAGTATGTCGGCTGATGATTATAAGAGCATTATTGATAATATAAATAGTATGGAGTAGTGTGGAAGTAAATAAATATAAGAGTTAATAAAAAACTGTCTCAGTCTATGGATGAGGCAGTTTTTGTTTAATATCATACAAAAATTAAATCTATATAGAAAATGTAAACTTTCGGATATGTTCCGGCAATGTTTCTGACCATGGCAACAAGGCTTTCAAAAAATCTGTGTTTGTATCTTCCTCATGCTTTTGAATCTCTATAAGCAGATATTCAAAATAATCATACGGTTTCAGATTATTCGCTTTGGCTGTTTCTGCAATACTATAGATGATTGCTGAACTCGTTGCACCGTTAATTGTATCAATCATTTCCCAATTCTTCTTTCCGATACAGAATCCACGGATTGCCCGTTCACTGGCATTATTATCTATTGGGACATCACCGTCTTCCAAAAAGACTCTTAAATACCGCTCCTGATTTAGAGCATAGGTGAAAAAGGGAAATACTAAAGCAGCGGTGTATAGGAAGATAAATTAAAAAGAATAGATTTCGCTGCTGCGAAATCTAGGGTATAAGCCAACTTCAAGCACTATTCAAAAAAAATATGACCATTTTTTATTTTGCCCGAATGTTTTAGAGTGTGGGTTCTCCAGTATTG
>FR887335.1:0-1572 GCA_000436755.1 Clostridium sp. CAG:253
ATGGGTATCATTTATAAAGTTGTAAAATGGTGTATTATAATTTTTTTCAGCTAATATCATTTTTAATACCTTTTCCATCCTACTTGTAAATCACATTTTTGTTTTCTATAGCAGGAACTACAATTGTTATTTTTTCATTATTTCCATCTTTTCCACTCATCACATAATATGGTGCAAAATATTTTTGCTGCATACCTAATGGATCACTATATAAGCAAACTTTTATTTTGTCAACCGACACATCTAATTTTTCATCAACTGATACACCTGCAATTTGAACTCCTTTATTCCCAATAATCTTTTTCACAGCTTCATCCGCATCTATTGTCTCATATTGACCTGCTTTTTTTAATATTTCTTTATTTATTGAGGTAAACTGAGCTATTTCATAATTGCTGTCAATCAAAATTTTAATTCCAGGACCAACTCCATAATACTCCATGTTATATGGACTTTTCTTCATATAATACAAAACATACGATATATCTTTTTCACCTTCTGATGTTTCAACAGTCTCTCCAACATAAGCACTTTGCAACTCAAGTTCTTCATACTTTATTATATCTGATTTTTTTATAAAATCTTCTGCTATCCTTTTGCACTTTTCTTTATCAAACTTTATTCCTTTTGTCTCATCTAATGTATCAGAATTTGAAATGTAAGTTATCCCTCCATCATTTTCATAATACGAGATATTTCCACCATTATTTAGTTCGTATTGAATTGTCGTATCGTCAGATTTTTCTTCATTATTTATTTTGTCATTTAATATCTCCATTATTTTATTGATATCTGCTTTAGAATACTCATGTGGCTTAATTTTATAAACATCTGCTTTTTGGGTAAATATTTTTTCTAAATCAATTTTTTTATTATACTCTAAATTTATTACCTGCTCTCCTGATGCACTAACTCCCAAACTATTTAAAGTTATTTTTTCTTTATTTACATTCTGCTCATTCTTATTTTGGTTTCTGATATTACTTTTGTGTATTCCAAAAATAATAATTGCAAATGCTAAAATTGATAGTGTTGCTACTTTTACTTTATTTTTCATTTACTAATCTCCCATTTTAATAATTATATTTATAAATAATATATTTTCCAGGTGCTTCTGAATACGGTTTTGTATCATCTGCTTGAGAACCATAACCCCAAATCCTGTCTGTTGCACAATCCTTAGTTGTAAAAACCGCCGCAGTCCTTTGATAAATATCTTTCCACGGTTGCGTTTCATCTGCTGTTGCAAAAAAAGCCTCCTTTACTGAAATTCCTTTTTTTAACTTTCCGCACATAACTTTACCCATATTAGGAACTAAAAGAATTACTGTTTGGTAACCACAAATGCTATGAATACCCTTAGCCATATGCCCAACTTCACTTAATCCTCCCTTAAGAAAATTACATGTAAATGTCACAAACCATTCTAAATCTTTATTTCCTAAAAACAAATTAACACACATTAACCCCAACAATATTTTTTTAATCATAAAAAATTTCCTCCTTTGATGTTGTTCTAATTACTACAACGTATCAAAGAAGGAAAACCTGACAATTTTTTTTAATTTTTTA
>FR887335.1:1626-10364 GCA_000436755.1 Clostridium sp. CAG:253
CATTTTCAATAAAACATTTTTTGCATTTGAAAAGTCTGTTGCCATAATCATATAGTTATATTGTTTATCATTCCAAACAATCCATTCTTCTTTCTCTTTTATATAATAATATCCTGACATTCCACAAATATCAATCTTCTCTTTATTTTGATATTCACTGTCCCCTGCCATACAGATGTCATCAGCTAAATTCTCTCTTGAATATTGCAGATATTTATCACCGTTCTTCCATTCCACATAAACACTTTCATTATCAGAATAAAATGATGTTCTTTTCATATCTTCCGGTATTTGTTTTGGAATATTCCTTTTTACTGTAATTTCTTTTTTTGTTTTATCATTTGTTAATCCAACATATTTTTTTACGTCCATTCTGCAACTGCTGATATACGAGATAATATACTTCCACGGATTGAAATTCAATGTTTTGGCACTTACCTCATTTACCATAAATAAACTCAATATTATCACTGCTATCATAGCTACACGGCGTACCATATGTTCAAAATAAAACTTCTTTCCAAATTTTCTTTCGTCAAAGAACAGACGATTTTTCTTTTCTTCATACTTTTTAGAATAGACATGTTCATATCCGGGCATTTCATCTTCTCGTACCGTTTCCATTTCCTGATTAACATATGATTGCAGTATTTCTTTGATTTCCTGTTCAGTCATTGTTTTCCAGCTCCTTTCTCAAATGTTTTCTGCCTCTTGATAATCTTGCCATAACAGCAGCTTCCTTAATTCCGAGCAAATCAGCAATTTCTTTTCCTGAAAATCCATTAACGTAATATAATATAAGCACCTCACTGTATTTCTTTGGAATATTTTCCATAATCTGATGCAATTCTATGTTGTCCAATGCTTTGTCTTTCGTAACAAAATAAGGTGACATTTCATATTCATCCGTTAAAACTCTAATATTATCCCGTTTTTTTCTTTTCCTATAAAAGTCTATTGCTGTCCTCTCAGTAATAATAACGATAAAACTTTTTGTCTCCTGACAATCAATTTCTCCAATTTTGTCCAAATGCCGAATAATTTTTTCCCAGCTCTCAATAACTACATCTTCGCTGTCTTCATGATTTTTCAGTATATTATATACCACAACATACATTAATCTATTATATTTTTCATACAACTTTTCTATTTTTCTCTTGTTCTCCGAATTTTTTTCCTTGGATTTAGAAAACCCAAACATTATACTCTCCTCCTTATTTAAATCTGTACTTCCAAAACTCCCCTTATCTTCTGACATAATAAAAAATCAAATTTAATTTTAAAATAACTTTCAACAAATGTAAATAATTTAAAACCCCCTCACTTTCCTTATAATTATCTCACAAGGAAAACAAGGGGGTTTTAATTCTTCTTTTAATATCTATTTTATTACTTTACAATCGGTGCAAATCTTATTCTTATCTGAGGAAGTGATTTAAGTTCCGTATAATAATTTGTCTGCCAGTCATCTCCCTGACTTTCATCATTCTCTCCTGATGCAGGTGGTGCAAATATTTTGAGTGTCATATCTGCTGCCTTATCAAGCGGCTTTTTAAAGAATGCACTCATCATATCTATACATTTTACACCCGGTGCTTTATAGAACCAATGTCCGTTCAGTTCCATCATAAGGTTCATGTCAACATTGTCATCATCAAAGTATGCTTCACAGAATACAGGATTGCTGTCAAAGTGAAGAGCGATTGCAACACCGTCTGCATCCTCTGAACCGCCCCAGCGGAGTTTTGCCGGAAGCTCAATGTCTTTGCCGGTCTCCATTGAAGGACTGAAGAAGTCATCATGAATAATCTCTCTGTATGTATCCATAAGCGGCTGCTCAATTCCGACATCCTTGTTGTTCGGGTCTTCTATTTCAAGACCAAGACGTCCTCTGTCTCTGAACTGATACATTGTAAATCCTGAAAGCCACTTTTCATCATCTTTCTTAAGCATTTCACAGAATTCCTTGAGCATAGCTGCCTGGTCATATGGACCTGTTACATCACCGTCTGAATTGAATTCTGATAATACCATAGGCTTTTTAACGCCGTTATTTACATATGTATATCTTTCATAACTGTTTTTTGCAAGCTGATATATCTTGCTTACGGCATGGCGTGCAAATGATGTTCCGCCTTCTTCTGCAACATCATAAGGCCATCCCCAATGAAGTGCCATATATCTGTCTACAGATACTATATCTGCTGCCCTTGAAGCCTCTGCAAATATATCTTCCATCTCCATCTTTTCATCTTCAAGTTCTTTACAACCGTCAAGACAAATGATTGTTTTTACATTTGGAGCTTCTTTTCTGATTATCTCGCTTGCATGTTTAAAGAATGCCGCAACTTCCTCATAGCTTGCTCTCTTGTTGAATGAGAACCAGTTTCCTGTTGCTTCATGATTTATACGAAGCTGGACTCTTCCGAAAGTTCTAAGGTCTTTAGCTATTGCTACAAGATGCTCGTCTGAAACCTTAGGGTCTATTGTCATTGTGAGAAGTACATCCTGTCCATGTCTGCGGACATCTCTCATGCATGTAAACGGTTCATCATCCAATGTACCATTTAAACCGCCCTTATAAGTAAAATAATCATCATAAGGGAAATCCCATGCAAACTGTACTGACGGATCAGCATGAACAACGCTTGCTCTTCCCGGCCATCCTTCATCGTTCGGATAATAGCAATACATAAGGTTGACTGCTCTATGCGGTCTGCCCAGTTTCTGTAAGATATAATCCTGATTTACATATTCTCCACGCTCACTTCCATCACCAAGATCAACAGCACACTGTGCAGGTCCCATATGAAGTGCCTTTGCTTTTAATTCGCTCATCTTTGTCCTCCGATTTGATTTTTAATTTTGAAGCTTCTTTGCTCCACATATACCACTATTTTAAATAGCAGAGTTCAAAAATACAATGTAATTAGGAGACTTAAAATACATTAAATATTACAGTAAATTATGCATTATAACACACTGCACCCGATACCGTTTATTTACATGTAACTGTGCATTTGGCACTCTTTCCGTTTTTAGTATATGCGGTTATGACTGCCCTGCCTTTTGATTTCACTTTTATTTTCCCTGTAGCCGCATTAACTGAAACTATCTTTTTATTTGATGTTTTAAAATAAACCTTACCTGTCAGTTTTTCCGGATAACTGCTCTGTTCTTTAATAGACGCAGTAAGTTTATATTCCGTTCCCTTTTTTATACTTAATTTTGTTTTTGATATTTTTACAATCTTGACATTGGTAAACACATTTTTTATTTTTTCTTTTCCGCCTGTTGTCTTGACATATATTGTATACCAGCCCGGTTCATATGCCTTTATTGTAAAACTGCTGCTGTTTACATTTGTAAATTCGTTTCCGAACTTTCCAAAATATGAAGTTTCTTTTTTGCCTTTTGAATATTTTATCTCTGAAATGCTTCCGCCCACAGTTACATTTATCTTTCTGGCATATCCTTTGTAAAGACTGTTCTTAACACTGATATTTATATCGTCAGCCGGTTCTTCCGATGCAGCATCCGGTGACGAAGAAGCTTCTGCCGCAGGTGTCTCTGTAGGTACACTTGTTGCACTCAGATTATTCACTGGCTCGGCTGTTTCCTGTGGTGTTTCTGTCTCTTTGACATCCGGTTCCGTTGTCGCTGAAATATCAGGCTGCTGTGATGTAGATGTATTACCATAAGGTATAGCCGTTGACGCTGTTGTGCTTGTCGGCACAGGTGTCTCACTTGCTGCCGGCGAAGCCGTGACGCTTGTCTCTTCTGTCAAACGATAAGCCAAAGCAGCTTTTACTACTTTCTCGGCATCAGGTATTCCGCCATATTGACAATATTTTTCAAGTCCCGATATTTTTTTAAGATTGTCACTGTTACATATGAAATTTTTCAAAATTTTCCCGTCAGATGAACCCGAGGCTGCCTCTGCCAGTGCCGCAACTCCCACGACATAAGGTGTTGAAAATGATGTTCCCCATTCAAAGACATAGCCGCCGCCTGCGTTTACCGTATATATTGCTGCTCCCGGTGCACATATCTCCATTGACTTTGAACCATAATTGCTAAACCAGCTTAAACTTCCGTCCCATTCAATACTTCCGACAGTTATAAAATTATCGGCAGTAAATGATGCCGGTATATACTCTGTGTTGTCTATATTCGTAGTCTCGTTTCCTGATGCCGCTACAAACAGCATATCACTGGCTGCTATCACCTGTTTCATAAGCATATCTTGCAAAAATTCACGTGCGTCAGACTCGCCGCCCCAGCTGCAATTACATATCGTCGCTCCGTTTGCATCTGCATATTTCATTCCTAAAATAAGATTTGACGTCGAAGCCTCTCCCTTAGAATCAACGGACTTAATAGGCATAATTTTAATATTTATATTCGACGCAATTCCGACAACTCCACTATTGTCATTTGCCGCTGCTATCACACCAGCTACGGCTGTGCCATGTCCGTTATCATCTGTTACATTGCTGCTTCCTCTGCGTGACACAAAATTCCATCCTCTAATATCGTCCCTATAACCATTATTATCACTGTCAGTTCCGTCCGAAGCCTCATCCTCATTCTGCCATATAACGTCCTTAAGCTCATCGTTAGTGTAATCAATACCGGTATCAACTACCGCTACAACAACTTCTTTTGTTTTTACGGATGCATTCTGAGCATTGTCTATCTCGTCCCATGCTCCCTGCGCATTAAGGTCAATATCTTCAACTGCTTTTATATCTGCATCTTCAACGTCAATCTCCGGATTTTCAAAAGTTCCATCGTTTTCCAATGCCCATTGCTTTCCTTCTTTATAATAATCCGTCACTTCACTATTCTGGGATGCTATGTTGAATTTATAATCCGGCTGTGCAATCTGAATATCAGAACTGTACTTTTTCGTTATTTCTATAACTTTTTTAGTATCTTCCTCAGACTTTATACGATAAACCTTTATAAGCTCATCAATATCTTTTTCTTTTTCAGCATATTTTGAAAGTTCGGCAGGTTCTTTTACATTATTCCTATATTCGATTATGATGCGATTATCATTCTTATAATAATCTTTTTCTTTATCGACAATAACCGTATTCTTTAACTCGCCGTTTTCATCAAGCCAGTCATCATTGTCGTCTGCCGTATTTGAACCTGCTTTTGTTTTCGATTTGTTTAAAAGATTAATTTTATTACTGCTGCTTTTTAAATTGTAACTTTCTTTTTGTGATATAGATTGCTGTGCGTTTCTTCCTATAATAATATCTGAAATATCTGTTGACTTGCCAAATGCCAGAACAAGTGCGATACATAAAATTCCCGATATTGCTTTTTTATGTATTCCATGCATATATTAGACCTCCTTAATTTATGCATAGTATACAATTTTTCTTTGTCATTTTTGTGAATTTATACCTCGTATATTATACCTTCACTGCAATTTTTATAATTGCCCGGTATTTTGTCTGTCAGGATATGTATTTCTCCGAAATCAGCAAATTTAACTGATGAAACATTATCAAATTTTTCGCTGTCAGTCAGAATATACTTTATATTGCACTGCTTTAATGCAGTCTTTTTCACCAATGCTTCGTTAGGGTCGGGCGTCGTAAAACCGTGTCTTACACTCACTCCATTTGTTCCAAAAAATCCCTTTGTGAAATTATAATTCTGAATTGATAAAATTGCTTCATTTCCAACAACAGCTTCTGTTGTTCCTTTCAATTCGCCACCTACAAGTATTACATGAAAACCTGATACGGCTAACTTTTTGGCATGTGCAACTGCATTTGTAACGAATGTTGCATCTTTCTGTTTTATATAATCTATCATGTAACCTGTTGTTGTTCCGGCATCAAGGTAAATAAAGTCAGTAGGTTCAATCATTGCTGCCGCATTCTTCGCTATACGTCTTTTCTCTTCTTCATTAACACGAAGTTTTTGGGAAACAGAAAGTTCTTTTGCATTATAATTTGAATTTATTGCTATCGCACCGCCAAATACTTTTACAAGCTGTCCTTCACTGTCAAGCACCGTCAAATCTCGTCTTATTGTTGACTCTGAAATTCCAAGTGCATCTTTTATTTCATTAACCGTAACACTTTTCTTTTCCTCAAGCATCTTTAATATCATCTGCTGCCTTTTCTCTACTAACATTTCAATAATCCTTTCATTTATTATACCAAAGTAAACCCCCGAATACTCTTTGAAAGTATCCGAGGGTTTATTTACTTTTCAGATTTGCTTACATATTATAAGTTTTCTTTCATAAATGCAGAAATTTTTTCGTATGCTGCATCTTCGTCTTCACCATCAAAGCTTAACACAACTTCCATGCCGCCTTTTATTCCAAGACCCATGATAGCAAATATCTTTTTGCAGTCACCTTTCTTTCCGTCTTTTGAAATATTAACATTACAAGAAAATTCCTTTGCAAGTTTTACAAGTTCTCCTGCCGGACGAGCATGAATTCCATTTGGGTCTGTAACTGTGTAAGTAAATTCTTTCATAATAATCCTCATTTCTGCACACGTTTTGTGTATATCAGGACTTATGCCAAGTGTGCCCAGACACAAATCCAGTGTACGAAAATTTAATTTTCACACTATATGCTGCTTTCAATAATCGAGTTTTTTGTTCTTTTTTCTTTGTAAATTTATATTACCATAATTTTTTTACATGGTCAAAATACACTTTTACCATTTTATTCTGTCAAAAAGTTTTCTTCAATGTCTTAATGTCTCTTATGCTATTTTCTTTTTAAGTACACCGAGCAATGCTGTTGAAACGATTGTTCCTATTACAAGCGATACAAGATATAACCATGAACCTCCAACAACAGGGAATACAAAAATTCCACCATGCGGTGCCATAAGTGTACAGTTAAATACCATGCTGAGTGCTCCTGCCACACCTGAACCGATGATACATGAAGGTATTACATGAAGCGGATCTGATGCTGCGTAAGGTATCGCACCTTCTGTAATAAATGCAAGTCCCATTACAAAGTTTGTAGGGCCGCTTTCTCTTTGCTCTTTTGTAAACTTATCTTTAAATAACATTGTTGCAAGTGCTATAGCACATGGTGGAACCATACCACCAATCATAACAGCCGCCATAATATCATAATTTCCGGCTGCTATGGAATTTATACCAAATACATAAGCTGCTTTATTGAATGGGCCTCCCATATCAATTGCCATCATTCCGCCCAAGATAAATCCGAGAACAATCTTACTTGAACCGCCCATGCTTCCAAGCCATGAATTAAGTCCTGTGTTTATAACACCCATAACAGGCTCAACAATATAGTTCATTCCCAGTCCCATTATAAGAATACCTACAACAGGGTAAATAAGTACCGGCGCAAGTTTTTCAAGTGCTTCCGGAAGTTTCTCACATACTTTTCTAAGAAGAATAATTACATATCCTGCGAGGAAACCTGCTACCATAGCTCCGAGGAAACCTGATTTCCCGTTATATGCAATCATTCCGCCTACAAAACCAAGTGCAAGTGCCGGTCTGTCACCGATTGCCATTGCTATAAAGCCTGCCAGAACCGGAAGCATAAAGTTAAATGCTAGTCCGCCAATGCTCTTAAACATTGCGGCTGCCGGTGTGATTGTACCGAAGTTTGAACGATCCTCAACTGAAAGTGATGATATATCAACTGACAATCCGTCAATGAGGAATGCTATTGCTATAAGTATACCACCGCCTACTACAAACGGAAGCATATGAGATACACCATTCATAAGCTGTGTATATATCTTATGCCCTATACTTCCTCCTGATGTCTCTTTGCTCTGGCTCTCTGATGCATTTGCTGCATGGTAGACAGGTGCATCGCCGTCTACTGCTCTCTTTATAAGTTCATCAGCTTTATTTATACCATCTGAAACCTGACACTCAATAACTTTCTTTCCGTCAAATCTCTCCATAGGAACTTTTGCATCTGCCGCAACGATAATGCAGTCAGCCTGTGCAATATCACTGTCTGTAAGTACATTCTTTGCCCCACCGGAACCTCTTGTCTCTATCTTGACATTTACACCTGCTGCACTTGCAGCTTTCTCAATTCCTTCTGCTGCCATGTATGTGTGTGCTATTCCTGTCGGGCATGATGTAACTGCGAGAATTTTCTTTCCCAATTCATTAGGCACATTTGTTTTTTCAAGCCTCTCATCAATATCCGGTTTCTCATCATCAGCTTTATCTATAATTGCAAGAAATTCTTCAACTGATTTTGCCTGTCTGAGGGATTTGGAAAACTCCTCATCCATCATAAGCACAGATAACTTGCTAAGCACATCGAGGTGCACATTATCCTCTGTATTTGGTGCCGCAATAAGGAAAAGAAGTGTTACCGGTTCGCCATCAAGAGAGTCAAAATCAACTCCATTCTTAATAACCATTGCCGCAAGTCCCGGCTTGTCAACTGCATCACACTTTCCATGCGGAATTGCAATTCCCTCACCAATTCCTGTTGTGCTTTCTTCTTCTCTCAGATAAACCTGCTTTTTGTAAGCTTCTCTGTCGTTTATCTTGCCGCTTTTTACCATGAGGTCTATAGCCATATCAAGTGCTTCCGACTTAGACCCAGGTGCAAGGTCAAGACTTATACTCTTTACATCCAATAAATCTGTTATTCTCATGCTCATCTCCATCCTTTCTTCTGTAAACCTTTAAATAGGCGTTTGCGAAACTCCACACGCCGCATAAATACGACATTT
>FR887336.1:0-7237 GCA_000436755.1 Clostridium sp. CAG:253
TATCATTCACCACAAATGAGCCAGCCGCCTATGTTGTGTTATATTAGCAGATGGAGGTTTCCGCTAAACAACACTGTTTTGGGAAATCTCTGCCTATAAATGCCAATAAGCCATATCCGGCGATGGCCAATCCTATCACTAAAGCGATCATACTACGACTTTTTGCTTTGCTTTTTATCCCTGTCGCTTTACGGAACATTCCCAAAATCATATTCCAATGAAGTCCCAAATGCAGGCTCATTAAAAGAAATCCCCAGTATGCTCCGAGGATATGAAGCCGGCGAACCAGAGACATACCTCCATTGAAAGACAAGAAATCAAACACATAACGAGACATCAAAACACCGCTATACATTTGAGACATCATAGAAATAAGTACGAGCAAATCAATACAAAGCGTTAAAATACGCAGTGCATTGTATTTTCTTTTGAATAGTGATTTGTACCAATGTCCGTTTAGAATGTGGTGAAGAATAAAAAGAAGAAACATTCCAGCACCCACCCATTCGTGCAGTATTTCTCCCCAAAAATGATAGCCCATTAAGAAAAGCATTGCCAGCGTCATTAAAACATCAACGGCTAATTTTATAATAAGCTTTGGTTTCATTTCTCCACTGCCTTATTAATGCAAGCAATAGTGTTTATGCGTCTGTTCTCGGAAGTTTATCATATAACCCCACACCGCTATCTGATTAATCTCAGGCTGCAATATGCCTGCTCACTGCTTGAAAACCCACATAACAGACTGTCAATATCTGATATTTCAATAGAATCAGTTTTTCAAAGCAGTAACTATTTTTCAAGAATGTTTAAACAGACATACGGCATATCACCTAAAAATTTCAGAAGAATGTATCTATAAGCCTGACTGGTACAACAAATAATTCCACATAGCTTCTACAGACCATTCATTTCTGCCTTTTCCTCGTTTTTTTTAATCTTCGTATTAGTGTTTGAAGCTGCCTTATACCCTAGATTTCGCAACAGCGAAATCTATTCCGGTCAATTCCTAACTATTATCTCTCTCTAAACATCTGAATAAGAAGCAATATAAATGCCGCTCCCCATAAAATAAATGCCGGCAGTAAACTCAGGCTGCACGAACTTTTAACTCCGTCCAGAAAATACGCTATGGCAAATCTGTTCATTTTTAAAGCGTTTGGAACTTCTACCGACAGCTTATTTATATACACCATCGGCTGAATCAGTCTGTCCGTAAAATAATACTGAAAAAATATAATCAAAGCATATGAAAACACATAAAATACTCTGCCTGTTTTGCAATTCTTCATATTAAAATATTGCTTTACGGTAAATATGGCACATAATAAAATACTGAACCACACTGTTAGCATGGAAACATAAAATGAACTGTTTTCAAATAAATTTCCAATCTCTAAAAAAGTCCTATCGACATTCATATATCTGCAGCTTCCCGCAAATATATATGTACCGGTTATAAGATAACATCCTGCTGCTGCCATTAAAATGTACATTATGATTATCCTTATCCCAATTTTCTTTTGAAATTTAAGCTCTGCCTCTCTGACATCCGGCGACATTGAACTGTAAAGAATTTTTTCCAATTTATCATCTGTTATTTTTAAGTCAGCCATTACAATTCCTCCTCAAGCTTCTGCTTTAATATTTTTTTCGCTTTAACAAGTCTGCTTTTTATCGTACTCTCAGGAATTTTATATAGTGAAGCTATATCTTTTATTTTCATATCTGCCGTATAATACAGATACACCACCATCCTATATTTTTCCGGAAGTTCCCTCACCTTATTTCTGACAAATTTTATAAGTTCACTTCGTATGACTTTCTCTTCGGGATTGTCAACATTATCATCGCATTCAATAAATTTCATTCCACTCTCAATATGTACTTCATAGCTCTCCTGCTTTGCAATTCTCCTTCTCCATGCATACTTTCTTTTCTTATTTTTCCATAAATTTATTGCTGTAGAAATTGCCCATGCTTTTATATTTTCTGATACCTCAAGTTTTTTATAATGCTCGACCATCCTCAACATTGTTTCCTGATAAAGTTCCATTGCAAGCTCATCATCATTTGTAGTTATCTTGCAAAACTTCATCAAGTCTGTTCCATATTTTGAAATAAATTTTTCCAATTCTTCCTTTTTCATGTCTCTTCTCTCTTTATCTGTCTTGTTATCATTGCTTCTATATATTACATTGTAACAAGCAGATAAAAAGTTTAAAATATCTGCATTTTTATTTTTTATTTATCAAAAACTTCCAATTTTTCAATATATTCTGCCAATTCTTGTGCCATCTCGTATGCCTCTGGTATTCTTAAATGCCCCGGCGTGCCAGTCCCGTTTCTCTTAAACCTGTACTGTGTTATCTTTTCATCACCCATGTTTCCCACTACCTGAGCTATCGCTTCATCCCATACTTTATCGTGGTTAAGCAGCGTTGTACAGCATATTATATAGGCATCAGAATAAGTTTTTCTGATATTTTCAAGAAATCTCATATAATGTTCACGCCACTTTCTCGCCTTTGGCTCACAGTAACCTTCTTTCATATAATTAATCGTATGGCAGTCGTTTTGTCCAACAGCAATTATGACCGCCTGTGGTCTGTATTTATCAAAGTCCCATTGTGTCATTTCACTGAGCCTTGTATTGTAATGCACCTTGTTCCACGCTGTCTCCATCCCTGTCTGTTCCGGTTCATGGTACCAGCCCTCACCGTCCATAAGTGCGATACCTCCCTGAGCAATATCATGAATCTGTGCCCCAAGTTTTCTCGCCAATATCCATCCATAAGAATAATAACTGTTTGAATAACCTCCATTGTGCTCAGGGTCTTCCATTCCAACAAAATCAGCAGCTTCAGATACCTCGCCCGCTGACACGGAATCTCCATATACTTCAATCTTTCGCTTTGGTTTTTCCGAGGGTGCAAGCAGCTTTTCTCCATCCCCTATCTCATAACCAAGAATTGTTAATTCGTGACATGAATCCTGCCTTTTAAAAAACATAACATGATGAACTCCTGTCTCATTTTCGGGAACCTGTATCTCAATCGTTGTTCTGCCTTCTTTCTTTATATAAAAGCATGACTGGACATTGTCAAGAATACATCCCAGATAATTCTGCCAATACTCATTTTTATTACTCACATGAATTTTTAATATATTCCCCGTAAAATTAAATTCCGATGATGTACACGGAAATATCCATACAGGTTCAGTTGGCGTGCTCCAATCTATACGGCCTGTATACACTATCTTATCGTTATTTGAATTTATCCACATTATATTTATCCTCCCATTACTAAATTCAACTTAAAATATAGTTCAATTTTAAGCTAATTTTATCCAAACTTTTTTAAGTTTATTACGAGCTATTTTAATATTATATTAACTTAATTTTAATTTTAATTATTAAACTTAATTAGTCAATATATTTTATAAAAGAATAAATTTCGCTGTGTATATTTCAACGCCATTTTACACCCACCATATAATATCCACTGCAATTATATTCTGACAGTTTAACCAGTCTGCATCATTTCATATACATAACATATATCTCACATATTATATATACATTGTACATATATTGATTATATAGTATATAATTAGTAAAAATGCTATGGACTGTTTCATTGCTGTGCAATTTTCGCAATCCTGCAAGCACCGACAATCCCGCATATAACGGAGTACAAAAAGATGAAAAAAAACAAATTAAAAAAACAGACTTCAGAAACTTTTAGACTTAGTGCAATCCTTGCCATATCAGGCGGTTTTCAGGATGCATACACATACAATGNAGGATGCATACACATACAATGTCAGGGACGAAGTATTCTCTAATGCACAAACAGGAAATGTGGTGCTTATGAGCCAGAATTTTATGTCCGGTGAATGGCTCCGTGGGTTACATTATCTTTTTCCTATAATAGCGTTTGCTCTCGGAGTCTTTGTTGCAGAAAGAATACAGAAAAAATTGAAATATGTGAAAAAAATACACTGGCGGCAGATAATCGTACTTATGGAATTAGCCATATTATTTATTGTAGGTTTAATTCCCGGACAATACAACATGACAGCAACAATGCTTGTATCCTTTGCCTGTTCAATGCAGGTACAGACTTTCAGAAAAGTAAACGGCTATGGCTATGCAAGTACCATGTGTATCGGAAATCTCAGAAGCGGTACAGAAAGTCTTTCTATTTATCTGCGTGAAAAAAAGCCGGAAATCTTAAAAAAAGCACTTCACTATTACGGTATAATACTTGTTTTTGCAATCGGTGCAGGTATCGGAGGAATTTTATCATTATATATAGGTATCAAAGCTATATGGGTATCATCAATTCTGTTAGCAGCAGTCTTTATAATGATGTTTGTTGAAAAAATGTAATATTGGAAAAAACTTTTTCAAGATATATATCAAAAAAATACAGTCTGAGCATAGAAATAACTTTCTATGCCGGGCTGTATTTTTCTAAAATATAAGCAACCCCGTCTTCATCATTGCTCTTTGTAATAATATCTGAAATCTCTTTAAGCTCTTCACAGGCATTTGCCATTGCAACTCCACATCCTGCCGTCTTTATCATATCAATGTCGTTGCCGCCATCACCAAATGCTATAAGCTCTGATATATCAATGTCAAGCTTTTCACAAAGCCATTTAAGGGCATTTCCCTTGTTTACCTCACCATGGTTTATCTCGATATTGTTAGGCATGCCCGAGCACACCTTAGATGTCTTAAGTATTTTAAGTTCTTCAAGTGTTTTTCTTCTATCATCCATATCACTGAAAAACATGTTTATCTTCTCGACGCTCTCAAGTTCTTCAATATTCTCCCAAAGATCTTGCTTTGAACCTCTGCTTGAAAGATAATATTTTCTAAAATCATCATTTTTTATATAGTTCTCTGCTCTGTCATACGTTTTTTTATCACCGATGCCAAGTCCTCCGGAAGCAACATCCGTAAGTGCATCGTGTCTTAGAACTATATCTCTTACAAGCATAACTTCTCTTTTATCAATACTTTTTCTGTAAATAATACTGTTGTCGGCAAGTTGATATACCAGACCGCCATTTAATGCTATTGCATAATTTGTCCCGGGAATGCTTCTCAATTCCTTTAATATACCTGCAATCGGTCTGCCCGTTGTAAATACAATCTCAGTCCCTGCTTTTCCGTATTTTTCAAGTATTTTTCTTGTCCTGTCAGTCATCTCTCCCTTGCTGTCAAGGCATGTTCCGTCAAGGTCAAGTGCTATCATTGATATTTTCATGTTCATTATCTTCAACTTCCTGTTATTTAATTTGATGAACAAAGTATATCATATTTATTATTTAACGGCTACTCCTCCCGTGGAAAGATAACCGTAAACTTACTGCCCTGTCCTTCTTTGCTCTCCAACACAACTTCTGCATTATGATACATTGCCGCATGTTTCACTATAGACAGACCAAGACCTGTTCCTCCGGTTTCCTTTGACCTGCTTTTGTCTACTCTGTAAAAACGTTCAAAAATTCTTGACTGCTGTTCTTCTTTTATTCCAATTCCTGTATCTTCAATAACAATAATATTTTTTTCAGCTTCCTTAGACAGCGTCATGTCAACTCTTCCTCCGTCTTTATTGTACTTTATACCATTTTCACAAAGATTATATACAATTTCATAAAGCAGACTTCTTACACCGCGGAGTTTTATGTCGTCCCCGCTTACATTTATTGTCACATTCTTTTCTTTCGCCGCATTTTCCAGAACTTCTTTTGTCTCTTCAGCAATATCTTTTAAGTCGACAAGTTCCATTTCCATGTCCCTATTTTCATCAAGCCATGAAAGACGTATAATATCTTCTACAAGTTTTACAAGTCTCTCTGCCTCCTTACGGATATGTCCGACAAATCTTGGCATATCTTCCTCTTTTACAAGATTATTTTCCATAAGTTCTGCACTGCCGATAATCGACTGAAGCGGTGTTTTTAATTCGTGTGATACATTTGCCGAAAATTCTCTCCTTGTCCTTTCTGCATTACTTTTCTCTGTTTCATCTACAGCAAGTAATACTGCACCAAGTGTCTTTCCGGCTGATTCTATCTTACTTATTCCAAGGCGGTACTCAAGTCCGTATCTTTTAAGTACCATCTCTGATTTTCCTTTTTCCATTGCCTCTTTTATCGTTTTTCCGACAGAGAGATTTCGTTCTATCATAAGAAAATCTTTTCCGACACACTCATCGGTTGCACCAAAAATCTTTTGTGCTGCCGGGTTTATACTGATTATGTTATTTTTTGCATCGAGAAGTATAAGTCCCTCATCCATATTTTCAATAGTAGCCTGAAATTCATCTTTCTTTTTCTGAAGTTCTTCAAGCTGTTCATCTATTTGCCTGTGCTGATGCTCTATATGTCTTAAAAGCGGTGAAATTTCCCCATATGCATCATTTTTCAAAGGTTCATCAAGATCAAGATTATTCAAAGGTTCTACTACTTTCTTTGATACTCCCTTTGCAAGAATTGATGATAAGATTATTGCTAAAACTATTGTTATAACTATAGGTGACATCATCGAAAATAAAAGCTTAAAAACCGTATCCTGGCTTACTGATATTCTTACAACACTTCCGTCACTTATTTTCTTTGCATAATAAAGTGTTTTCTGCATAAGTGTAACTGAATATCTCGAGCACTCGCCCCTGCCAAATTTCAACGCATCTTTAACCTCTTCCCTGTCTGCATGGTTTTCCATTTTCGATACATCAGATTTATTGTCAAACTTAACAGTTCCGTCTGCTTCTATCCATGTAATCCTATATTTCTTTTCTTCAAGATTTTTGAGATAGTCCTCCCCCTGATTTTGAACACCCGTGACAACAAAACCAAGCTGTGATTCGAGCTGTTGTTCTTCTATATTTGTGAAATGCCTGTACAAAATTCCAAGAATAAATGTACAGCAAAACAGTACCATAATTACCGCAATCAAAAGTACCGATTTAAATATTTTTTTAGTCATTGTATCCCTCCATTTTATATCCGACATTCCTAACAGTCGTGATATATCTGCCACCATCACCCAGTTTCTGCCTGAGCGTCTTTATGTGCATATCTACTGTCCTTGTCTCTCCGTAGCTGTCAATGCCCCATACTTCTGATAAAAGCTGATTTCTTGTATATGCCATCCCGGGATGCATAAGGAATATTTTTAATATTTCATATTCTTTATAGGTGAGACTGACACTCT
>FR887336.1:7259-12339 GCA_000436755.1 Clostridium sp. CAG:253
TCCATCAACCAATACAGTATGTTCTTCAACATTCAGCTCTATTATACCATTGACATATTTGGTTTTGTTTTCTTTTTTGGGCATACATCTTCTAAGTACAGCCTTTATCCTTGAAACCATCTCCATCATTCCAAATGGTTTTACCAGATAATCATCTGCCCCAAGGTCAAGACTTTTAATCTTATCGTACTCAACACTTTTTGCCGTAGCCATAATAACCGGTATATCCTTAGTTCTTGAGGATGCTTTTATCTTAGTTAAAAGAGAAACACCATCCTCCCCCGGAAGCATTATATCAAGTATCACAAGTTCCGGAAGCTCGTCTGTCGTTGCAAGTTCCATCCAGAAACTGTCTCCATCCCCAAATCCTTTTGCTATAAAACCTGTCTGCTCCAAAGTGTATACTTCTATGTCTCTTATACTCACATCATCTTCTACACACCAAATCATATCATTCCTCATTTCCGTGCACTATGATATATACTCTTAATGATTTCCGGTTACTGAAAATACAACCCACTTAGCCACATTTACCGCATGATCTCCAATACGCTCAAAATATTTTGCAATCATCAGAAGATCAAGTGCATACTCACCGTCTTTCGGATTTTTAGCTATCAAATCTATAAGAAAAATTTTAACCTTGTGAAAATAATCATCCACAACGTCATCATAATCAATAATACTGTTTGCAAGGTCAAGATCACTTTTTACAAATGAATCAATCGACTCAGTAACCATTTTTATTGTTGCAGATGCCATCTGATCAAGATATTCACACTCTTCACTTGTTCTTCCATTTAAAAATCCAATAATCTCCGCAACATCTGATGCCTGATCACCTATTCGTTTTATATCAGTTATCATTTTAAGAGCTGTTGATACCTGTCTCAAATCTTTTGCAACAGGCTGCTGCTGAAGCAAAAGCTTCAGGCAAAGCGACTCAACATTCCTCTCAAGGTCATCAAGTGAATTGTCAAGCGGCTCGACCTCCCACCTTATATTAACATTACCTTCTTTCAACGCCTTAGCCGCAAGAGATATGCATTCTTCACACATTGCACCCATCTCAATAAGTTTTTTATTTAAATCCGCAAGCTGCTCATCAAATCTGCTTCTCATTTCCAAAATCCTCCTATTATTAAATTCAACTTTATTGCGAAACTCTCTTATCCTTCACCGGCTTGAATGAATATAATAAATAATGCAAGCTGTCACAGCATAACAACAGTTTCGCAATCCAAATTAACCGAATCTTCCTGTAATATAATCCTCTGTTCTCTTATCCTCAGGTGATGCAAACATCTTTTCCGTATCCCCGTACTCAATAAGATCACCAAGCAGGAAGAATGCTGTTCTGTCAGAAATACGAACTGCCTGCTGCATATTATGTGTAACTATAACAATCGTATATTTTTCTTTAAGCTCACTTGCAAGTTCCTCTATCTTTGATGTAGATATAGGGTCAAGAGCACTTGTAGGCTCATCCATAAGAAGTATCTTCGGTTCAACGGCAAGAGCTCTTGCTATACAAAGTCTTTGCTGCTGGCCGCCTGACATACCAAGTGCCGACTTTTTAAGCCTGTCCTTTACTTCATCCCAGATTGCTGCACCTCTCAAAGAATTTTCAACAATCTCGTCAAGTCTTGCCTTATTTTTTATTCCGTGTGTTCTTGGTCCATAAGCAATATTGTCATATATACTCATCGGAAAAGGATTAGGTTTCTGAAAGACCATCCCTATATCTTTTCTAAGTTTATTTACATCCGTATCAGGTGCAAAAATATCCATATCTCCATATTTGACTTCACCTGTTATTTTTACATCCTGAACAAGGTCATTCATTCTGTTCAGTGTCTTTAAAAATGTTGATTTTCCACATCCTGACGGACCTATAAGTGCAGTAATACTCTTTTGTGGAATATCAATATTTATATTTTTCAATGCCTGTGTCTGTCCATACCACAAACACAAATCCTTAACTGTCATTATGTTATTCATCTGCTTCCTCCTGCTATTTCCTGCAAAATAATAAATACCGGCTGCCTTAATTTATCGTTCTACTTTTTTCTTAAAATATAAACCGGTAAACTTAGCGGCAAGGTTTACCAAAAAAGCAAGTATCATCAATATTGCCGCTATTGCAAAAGCAACTTCAAATTCTCCCTGTTCTTTAGCATATACATAAAGTGCTACCGTGAGTGTTGCTCCTGCTCGTCCGAGTCCGTCTATAAAACCGTTTATTGTATGAGCAAAACCTGCCGTAAACAATAATGCCGCTGATTCTCCGAGTATTCTTCCTACTGCAAGAATACATCCTGTCATAATACCATCTACACAACTCGGAAGCACAACTGTCCTTATAACTCTCCATTTGCCTGCACCAAGTCCAAAAGCACCTTCTCTGTAACTTTGCGGAACTGTCTTTAAACTTTCCTGCGTTGTTCTCATTATTGTTGGAAGATTCATAATAACAAGTGTCATTGCTCCTGCAAGAATTGAAGTCTGCATTTTAAGAAACTCACAGAAAAATAACATTCCTACAAGACCATATATTATTGACGGAATACCTGAAAGTGTCTCCGCTGCATATTCTATGACTGCAACCATCTTTTTATTTGTCGCATATTCCGTAAGGTAGATTGCTGCCCCTACTCCAAGCGGAAGAACGAATACAAGTGTTGCTATCACAATATAAAATGTGTTTAATATATCCGGCAGAATACCTATGCTCTGCGTCAGATAACTTGGTTTCGTTGAAAGAAGTTTCCATGTAATATTCGGAAGTCCTTTATACAATACAAAACCGATAACAAATATAACAAGGCTGCATGTTATAGCAACTGATAGCAACATTAAAATTTTCATTATCCAGATATAAGCTTTTCTCTTCATTTTCCAATCACTCCTTTTCCTTCTTCAAAAGACTGTTGAGCAATGCATTTATCAACATGATAAACAAAAACAGTACAAGGGCAATCGAAAACAATGCCTGCTTTTGTAATCCGGATGAATATGACATCTCGCTCGCAACCGCTGTTGTAAGGAATCGTACACTTTGAAAAAGCTTTGGCATATTTGCCACATTTCCTGAAACCATCATTACAGCCATTGCCTCTCCTATAGCACGTCCGACTCCGAGTACCACCGCTGCTGCTATGCCGCTTTTTGCCGCCGGAACTGATACTTTAAAATATGTCTCAATAGGTGTTGCGCCAAGCGCAAGTGATGCATCCTCGTATTCGGGCGGAACTGCTTCAAGTGCCGTAAGTGACACACTTATAATAGAAGGTAATATCATTATCGCCAATACTATAATTGCTGAGAAAAGACTGGCACCGTCTGCTATATTAAATGTATCTCTCACCCACGGAACAAGTACCAGCATACCGACAAGACCGTAAACAACTGACGGAATACCGGCAAGCAGACTTACCGCCATCTCTACCACTGCCTTTACTCTCCTGTTTGCAACCTTTGCAAGATATACTGCTGTAAGAAATCCTACCGGAACACCTATTATAATAGCTCCCGCCGTACCATATACACTTGTAAGAATAAATGGCAGTATTCCATATGAAGGTGTTGCTGCGGTTGATGCCCATTTCTTTCCAAATAAAAATTTTAATATTCCTATTTCCCTTATTGCCGGTATTCCTGCAATAACAAGATAAACAGTTATAAGTAAAACAAAACCAACCGTTATCAATCCAAGTATCAAAAATATTCCATGGATAATTGTTTCAAATTTGTTATGACTTTTTCTCATATAAAAGCTCCATTCCGCAGACGCTTTACAAACATAGCCAACTTGTGACGCCTGCGGCACAAATTGCCTGATTAAAACGGGCAAGCCTTACGACTCACCCTTAATGCAGCATATATAAATATTACTCTTATTATTTATTACTTTTCGTTAGCCGGCACTACACCTGCTGCTGTGATAGTATCTGCTGCGCCCATTGCATAATCAAAGAATGCCTGGGCTGCGTCGCTGAGTTTTGTATCTTCTTTTGTTACAAATACAAATGGTCTCTGAATTTTATAGCTTGCATCTTTTACAGTATCTTCTGATGGTGTTACTCCGTCTACTGCGAGAGCCTTTACACTGTCATCAACCGAAGCAAGTGACGCATAACCGATTGCATTTGGATTGTTTGCAACTGTTGTGATAACATCACCTGTTGATGTAAGTTCCTGTCCATATTTACATTTATCTTCTGTTCCTGTAATAGATTCAAATCCATCACGAGTACCGCTTCCTGCTTCTCTACCTATAAGAACGATGTCTCCTTTATCTCCTCCGACATCACTCCAATTCTTAATTTTTCCTGTATAAATATCAGCAATCTGCTCAACCTTTAAGTCTGTTACTTTGTTTTCAGGATTTACGATAATAGCAATTCCGTCATATGCAATGATTGTTTCTTTAAGTCCCTGATTTTTCTCATCATCTGTCAATGCACGGCTAGAAAGTCCGATGTCACATCTTCCCTCTGTTACTGCTGTGATTCCTGAACCTGAACCTGTAGGATTGTATGTAAATTTTACATCCGGGTTTGCTTCCATAAATGCCTCACCCAAAGCACCAACTACTTTTTCCATTGATGTTGAACCGTCTGTTGCAACAGAACCACTGAGGTTTCCGCTTGATGATGCATCTGCACTGCTTGATGAACCTGAAGAAGATTTGTCACTGTTTCCTGATGAACTTCCACATCCTGTAAGTGATGTAAGTGTTAATGCTGATACCATAGCAGCTACTAATAATCTGTTTTTTGTTCTCATAATTTTTTGTCTCCTTTTGTTTTAAGTTTATTTGTTTTTTGTTTTCCTTTTTACAAATATTATGATATAGCCGCAAAGTAAAATTCAAAAGGCAGGTTTTGTAAAAGATATGTAAAGAATTTTGAGAAAGCAAATGGGCTTTTTGGAGAATTGTAATTTCTATAGGTTTATATTTTAAAGCAGAAAGAGGATATAATAATCATGCAATTATTACATCCTCTTTTTTATCCGTTCTTATTTATTATCTCTGATGAAGATACCTTTCTACTGACTGTACGGCAGTTGCTCCGTC
>FR887336.1:12344-19389 GCA_000436755.1 Clostridium sp. CAG:253
CGGCAGTTGCTCCGTCTGCCACTGCTGTTACTATCTGTCTGAGTGGTTTTGTTCTTATATCTCCTGCCGCATATATACCCTCACTGCTCGTCTTGCAGTCCTCGCCGGCTTTTACATATCCCTTTTCATCCAAATCCACAAAATCTTTAAATATATCTGTTTGAGGATTCATTCCTACAGCTATAAACACTGCCGATACTCCAAGTTCTTTTTCCTCACCTGTTTTGTTCTGAACAAGCTGTACTGATGTTACTTTTTTGTCACCTTTTATTTCTTTTATTTCATAAAACGGAAGTATCTCTATATTTGCTGTTTCCTTTACTTTCTGCTGGATATTTACTGCTGCCCTGAACTCATCTCTCCTGTGAATTATATAAACTTTTTCACATAATGATGAAAGATGGAGTGCATCTTCAAAAGCAACATCCCCACCGCCTGCTACAGCAGTTACTTTATTCCTGAAAAATGCTCCGTCACATGTTGCACAATATGAAACTCCCATTCCCATAAATTCTTCTTCACCTGCTGCACCAAGTTTTCTGTGTGACGCTCCTGTTGCAGCTATAATTGTCTTTGTCTCAATAGCTTCACCCTTGTCAAGCATAACTTTATATGCTTTTTTTCCTTCTGAATCTGTAATTTCTTCTATTTTTAATACCTCATCATCTATAAACTCTGCTTCAAGCTTATCCGCATGTTCTCTAAATCTGTTCCCCAATGAAAATCCATCAATCTCAGGCAGTCCAAGGTAATTGTCAATCCTCTCTGTTGTAATTATCTGACCTCCACTGTATCCTGCCTTTTCGATTACTACCACATCAAGTTTTGCTCTTTTTGCATATATTGCTGCTGAAAGACCTGCCGGTCCGCTTCCTATGATAACTAAATCTCGCATATTTCCTCCAATTAAATAAAATTATTTTAAAGTAACCATTTCAGGTTTAGTTCTGTAAAACATTGCTCTTGAAACCTTATTCTTTTCTAGATACCCGTTTGTTTCCAAATTTCCAATTACTTTTTTTCTTAAATATGTTGAATCACTAATTCCAAGATACTCTGCTATATCTGAAACTTTGTGTGATTTATAATAACAATATGACAACACTTTCTCATCAAACTCTGTGCCATTCGGGACAGGAACAAACACTAATGCCGGTATGTTACTATTTTCCAAGCCGGCATCATAAGTCAAATCCGGGAGTACAAGTGTAAAATGGTCTGATGAAGAATATACATATGGTTTATGCTTTTCATCTGCGTCTGTATATTCTTCTATTATTTTATCAAATCCCGTTCCTACTGCCTCCATAACATTACATGCTACAAGCACACCTGTTATAAGCTCATTTCTTCTTTTTGAATTTATTCCTGATAAATCATATGTTTTTCCGATTTTTTCTCCCCTATAAAATCCTCCGGGTGATGAAATTTCAAGCCTGTCCTTAAACATATCTATCTGAATTTGTGTTCCATCAAGAAAATAGTCACGATGTGCAACCGCATTTATAACTCCTTCAAATAGTGCTCTTTTTGGATATGCATCTATGTTTTTTCTTCCATCCTCAAGTTTAATCAATGAATGATTCATTCTTTGATTAATAAAATCTATAATGTATTCAATTGATGCTATTAAATTTCCGTTAAAACGGTTTATGGTCACAATTCTCTCGCTGCCTTTAGTAAAACCTGAAAATACAGAGCATAGTACTTCCGTCTTTTTTCCATCATAATCATCCAAAAATAATATTGCACCATTAAGAAGATAACCATTTTCATTATAAAAACCAAGTGACTGTAACGCTTTTTCTTTCAGTATCTTTCCGTCATTGTGCTCGGAATAAAACTTCCGTAAATCTGAAATTTTTGACGAATCATATTTTTCATTCGAAACAAGAATATCATACTGTGTATTTTTACTCTTCACACTCATTTCTATTATTTCTTCATATGTCGCACCATTTGTAAAACCGTCACGCCTCATAAAAATAGCCGGGATATTTCTATATTTTAAAATCACAGGTTTTACAGCAGATTCAGGAATTTTGACTTTTATAATAAATCTTTCACTACTTCTTATTTCATATCTAATAAAAGAAATATTCATCTGTGGTCTTGGCACCAAATGTTCATTTACCTGATTGTTAAAATAATTTCTCTCATTGTCAGCAGTTTTTCTGTCAAAGCCTATCAACTTATTAGTTTTGTCCTCAACTCCTATATAAAACTCACCACCCGATGCATTAGCAAAGCCCGCTATACTTTTAAGCCACCCTACAACATCTTCTCTATTTAAAACGCTTTTACATTCAAGTTTGTCACTTTCTATCTGTAATCCCTCAACAATTTCATCCAAATACAAACAATCACCTCACTCATACCTCTTTTATTACTCCACTTCAATGTAATTTCAATTTTACTTCAATGTCACTTCAATGTCAACTTCAATATCACTTCAAACAAACTTCCATTTAATTTGAACTAAATGAAGTATTCCACATATCAGCTTTCTCTATACCAATAATCAAAAAGAGGCTGCATATTATACAGTCTCTTTCGCTCAGTCTACTCTGTAATCTTAATTTCTTCTATAGTCACATTTTTTTCTTCATCAATTATAAATGCTTTGAGAACAGGATTTTCTCTGTCCATCAAAGATAAGATAAGATAATTGACTTTTGAATCATATGCAAGTCTTTTGTCTTCCTCAGATGGTCTTGATGGTGATTCCGGATGTGAATGGAAATTTCCAAGCAATTCAAGTCCGTTCTGACGCATATCTTTTACAGCCTGAAGCTGCTCTTTTGGATCCATTGAAAAATGTTCATTACTATGGTCGATATTTGTAAGAAGATACACCTTCTTGATATATTTGTCATTGCCTTCCTTTGTTCCTCCGATAAGACCACAAGCCTCATCAGGAAGTCCGGCTTCACAATGTTTTAAAATCTTGTCATAATCATTTTTTGTTAAAAAAAGCATATTCCCCTGCCTTTCTATTTACCGTCACATTCTGCCTGCTCATAATCAATAAGCTCTGTGATTGTAGGATGGTCACCGCAGATTGCACATTTACCGTCAGCTTTTGGAAGCTTAACTGTTCTAAACTGCATTGTAAGTGCATCGTATGTAAGAAGCTTTCCTACGAGAAGGTCACCTACGCCGATGATGTATTTGATTGCCTCCATTGCCTGAAGACTTCCGATAACACCACCCATAGCACCGATAACACCAGCCTGCTTACATGTTGGAACAGCATCCTTTGGAGGTGGATTTTTGAATACACAACGGTAGCATGGTCCTTCTCCCGGAACATAGGTCATGAGCTGACCTTTAAATCTGATAATTCCTGCATGTGAGAACGGTTTCTTTGCCATTACACAAGCATCATTTATAAGGAATTTTGCCGGGAAATTATCTGTTCCGTCAATGATAAAGTCATAATCTTTTATAAGATCCATGATGTTTTCTGATGTTACAAATGTACGATATGTATTTACTGTAACATCCGGGTTCATAGCATTGATTGTCTCTTTTGCAGACTTAACTTTCGCTTTGCCTACATCAGCAGTTCCATGAATTATCTGACGCTGAAGGTTTGAAAGGTCAACCTCATCAGCATCTGCAATACCGATAGTACCAACACCTGCTGCTGCAAGATACATTGCGGCAGGAGCTCCAAGTCCGCCGGCACCAATGATAAGTACCTTGCTGTTTAATAATTTTTTCTGTCCTTTAACGCCCACTTCCTGCAATATAATATGTCTTGAGTAGCGTTCCATCTGTTCATTAGTAAATGCCATTAGAAGCTTCCTCCTCCCATGAAATAAAGAAATTCGATAGAATCTCCTTCTTTAACTGTTGTTGTATCGAATGTGTCTTTATCAACAAAATCATCATTTAATGAAACTGTTACATAAAGTGGATTTTCTACCTTCTCAGTTTCAATAATCTGTGCAATAGTTGTTCCCTCTGCATATTCTTTCTTCTCGCCTGCTATTGTAATAGTCATTTTAAATATCCTCCTGCTTTTAATTTTTATTTTATATGTTTTTTACACTAATAAAGCACTAAGTTTTTCTTCTATCTCGGCTTTCTTTACAAGACCTCTTGTTCTGTCTTTTTCTTCTCCGCCTTTAAAAAATACAAGAGTTGGCGAAGCCATGACTTCATATTTTTCCATAAGTTCTTCATCAAAATTGATGTTTACTTTTACAACTTTTGCTTTATCCTCGTAGTCATCCTCAATATCACCAAGAATAGGTGAAAGCTGTTTACACGGAATACATGAATCTGAGTAGAAATCTACAATTACCGGAAGTTCTGATTGTAATACTTCCTTATCAAAATCATCTTTAGAAACTCTCTTTGCCATTACTCGCCCTCCTGTTTTTAATTGATATGCTGTTTTCAAATGACATACCACTTTTTATTTTTATTCTTCAACCTTTTTAACAATAAGGTCATATGTTCCATTTTCATTGTCAATAAGTTTAAGAATCTGCTGTCCCTCTTCCTTAAAACTTCTTGGAACGTTCTGAACCGGCTCACCATCATTCATAGTAACGGCAAGCACCTGTCCTACTTCGATTTCTTCCATTGCCACTTTTGCCTTAACAAATGTCATAGGGCAGACAACATCAGTAATATCTACTCTCTCATCAATTTCAAAATCAGCCATTATATGCCTCCTTTATAACCTTTTCAAATTTATCTAATCCTACTCTGTCCAAAGTAAATTTAAATCTCTCACTTGGTTTCGCATTATCATCAAAGAACTGAATAGCCGCATCTGTAATTCTGAAAAGCTGCTCTTCTGATTCAACAACAGGAAGTAATTCCTTTCCCTTAACAATCTGATTTCCAAACAAGCCGCCAAATGATACAAGATATCCTGTCTTGACATCCCATGCGTCAGTAGGACAGGCTTTGGCACAACGGCCGCAGTAGTTACATTTTGACTCTTCAACTTTAACTATGCCATCAGCTATAGTGATAGCACCCTCTCTACAGGCTTTCTCACATACTCCACAATTTATGCATGCATCCTGTTTCCAGTCAACGATTGCAGCTCCCTTAATTCCTACATCATTTTCCTCTGCCTTAAGACAGTTGTTCTGACAACCTGTTACACCAAATTTAAATTTATGTGGAAGCTCTCTTGCATAATATCTGCTGTCAAGTTTCTTTGCTATATCATAAGAATCAATGTTGCCACCCGGACAAATCTGATTTCCCTGACAGGCTGTAATAGTACGAACTCTTGGTCCACATACACCCGGCTTACATCCGCCCTTTGCAAGTTCTTCTTTAACTTCATCTACATTTTCAAGTTTGATAAATGGAATTTCAACACTCTGTCTTGATGTAAGATGTACATGTCCGTCTCCATATTTCTCAGCTACTTCAGCAATCTTTATAAGATTTTCTGCTGTAAGATTTCCACCTACAACCTGTAATCTGAGTGAAAAATTATTCTTCTGTTTCTGACGCATAAATCCGCCTTTTTTTAATGCTGCATAATCAACTGCCATATTTTCCTCCTTGTTTGCGAAACATTTATATAAGAAGTTTCACATTTGATGGTATTTTTAATTTTCTTTTAGTACTCTGTCGAAATCTTCAATAAGATCTTCTATATCTTCTATTCCGACACTTATACGAATCATATCATCAAAAACATTAGCATCCTTCTTTTCCTGCTCAGTGCTGTGAACATTAAGCGTTGATGAAGGGTGAACTATAAGCGTCTTTGTATCACCTATATTTGACACGATTTTTGGAATTTTAAGACCATCCATTATCGAGAATGCTCTTTCCTTGCTTCCTACTCTTACTGTTATGATAGCTCCAAATCCATTGTGAAGAACTCTGAGTGCTGTCTCATGCCAATTGCTGCTCTCAAGTCCCGGATAATTGACCGTAAGGTCGTTATATTCTTCAAGATGTTTAGCAAGTTTAAGTGCATTACTACAGGCTCTCTCCATTCTAAGACCGAGTGTTTCCATTCCGAGAAGATTGTAAAATGCTGTCTGCGGTGCAATACATGCTCCTATATTTCTAAATAATCCGTTGCGGAGTTTCGCTGTAAATGCAAGTTTTCCAAACACTTTAAATTCTTTTATTCCGGGATATTTTTCCAAATCCCACTTGAACTTTCCGCCATCCGTGATAACACCGCTTATCGCATCACTGTTTCCGTTTATATACTTTGATGTTGAATTGATAACAATATCAGCTCCAAGTTTTAACGGCTGTGTAAGATATGCTGACGCAACCGTATTGTCTATAATAAGTGGAATTCCTGCTTCATGTGCAATGGCTGCAAGTGCCTCAATGTCAGCGACATCAAGTTTCGGATTTCCGATTGTTTCAGCAAATACAAGCTTTGTCTTTTCGTTTATGGCAGATTTTACAAGCTCAAGATTATTTATATCTACAAATTTTGTAGTAATTCCATAAGCTTCAAAATCATGGAAAAGGTCGATGGTTCCACCATACAAACCTGTACTGACAACAATCTCATCACCTGCCTGAGTAATATTTAATAAAGCACATGATACTGCTGCCATACCAGATGCACAGGCAATGGATGCCATACCACCCTCAAGAACGGTCATCCTGTCTTCAAATGCCGCTATCGTCGGATTTCCAATTCTCGTATATGAAAAACCCGGTGCTTTGTTTGCAAAAAGTTTTTCATGCTGTAAAGCTGATTCCTGATAAAATGCACTGGACTGGTAAATAGGTGTAAGCGTAGCTCCTGTAGCCTTATCTCCCGGTGCAGCACTATGTAATAATGCTGTATTAAATCTCATAATCTTTATCACCTTTCCTACTAAACATATAATTCCTATCTCTTTAATATGAATTACTATGTGTAGTAATATACGCTACTTTAATGCTCTTGTCAAGATAAAAATTCGCAATTACCTGATAATTATATTAAATTTTGGGGTATGGAGCAAGTTTTTAAAGAATTTTTGTGTTTCAAATTAACGAAAAAACAGGGATTGTTTTGTAACCTTTGATTTACAAAACAATCCCT
>FR887336.1:19449-45740 GCA_000436755.1 Clostridium sp. CAG:253
AAATTAAAAAATTATATATACTCTACTTTTCTGCCGCTTTATCAAATTCAGCTAACACTTCCTCTGAAGGCTTCTGAGTAAGAAAACTTACTACTACTATTACAACTAATGATACAAGGAATGCCGGTAATAATTCGTATATGTCAAATGCTCCTCCCAGCGGACGCACAAGGTATTTCCATACAAATACCATTACTCCTCCTGCTACCATTCCTGATATCGCACCTGCAAGTGTACTTCTTTTCCAGAATAATGCACAAAGCATTACTGCTCCAAAAGCAGCTCCGAATCCTGCCCATGCAAATGATACTATACCAAACACGCTTGAGTTTGGATTTCTTGCCATAAATACTGCAACAACTGCTATAGCTACTATTGTAAGTCTTGCTGTTAAAAGGCTTTTCTTTTCATCCATTTCTATATGGAAGAAATCGTGAAGTATATTCTGTGATACACCTGATGCCGCTGTCAGAAGCTGGCTGTCTGATGTCGACATTGTCGCTGCAAGTATTCCTGCAAGTATAACACCCGCTATAAGCGCCGCAATTACACCATGTCTGCTTATAAGGCCGGTGATTCTTACTATAACTGTCTCACTGTCTGCAAGATTTTCAAGTGAACCTGCCTTTGTCATAGCAAGTCCAACAACTCCGATAAATATACCGACTGTCATGGCGATAACAACCCATACACTAGCAATTCTTCTTGAAAATGTAAGTTTTTTCTCATCCTCAATAGCCATAAATCTTACAAGAATGTGAGGCATACCGAAATATCCGATTCCCCATGCAAGTGTTGATACTATTGAAATAAAACTAAAACTGTTTGACGCATTGTTTGCAGCATCAAATGTATTATTTAATGAAAGATAACCCGGAAGTGCTCTCGCGTTATCCATAACTGCCGCAAATCCACCTGCGGAATTGATACCGTATGTAACAACTGTTACAAGTGCAATTGACATTACAATACTCTGTATAAGGTCTGTAGTACAAACTGCACCAAAACCACCCATAATTGTATATCCTATGATAACAAGTGCAGATACAATCATAGCTGCCATATAATCTACACCAAATAATGTGTGGAAAAGTTTTCCGCATGCTGCAAAGCCTGAAGCTGTATACGGTACAAAGAATATTATAATAACAATTGCCGCAATGGCATTGATAATATTTTTCCTGTCATGATACCTCTTTGAAAAGAAGTCAGGAACCGTAATAGCTCCGATATTACTTGAATATCTGCGAAGTCTTCTTGATACAAAGAACCAGTTAAGCCAAGTTCCTATTCCAAGACCTATGGCAGTCCATGCGGCACTGCATATTCCCGAAAGGTAAGCAACTCCCGGAAGTCCCATAAGAAGCCAGCTCGACATATCGCTCGCCTCTGCACTCATCGCTGTCACAAAAGGTCCCATTTTTCTTCCTCCGAGATAAAAATCCTCGGCATTACTGTTATTTTTGCTGAAAGCAAATCCTACATACAACATTGCTCCCAGATAAACAACAATTGCTATGATAATACATACATTTGCACTCATAGATAATTCTCCTCATTCGTTTTTTTAGCGGTCAATGTCTTATCTGACCACTCAATGAGATATATTATCACAAATTGTTATGTTTGTCATTACATTTTGTAATAGTATTGCTTTATACCGTAACAACTCAGCTTTTATTCCCCTGGACTGCTTGAAATTACTTTTCCAGTATTCCAAAGCATAACCGTTTTTTTGGCTGCTTCCAATCTTTCATCTTCTGAATGAAAATCAATTGTTACTGAATGACATCCACATTCCATGCACATAACATAATAACCACATCCGCATTCTTCCTCTAACAATGCTCCTCCGTCACATAATGGACAGTCATTGATATCCAACATTTCCTCAATATTCATGTTTTACCTCTTTTCTTTTATCTCTTTTCTTTTACCTCTTTTCTTTTACTATCTTACAGCTTTTTTCCATATAAAACAAATTATTTCTGTCCAATTGCAGACTTAATTTGTTTCATAAGCTTGTCATAATTTGACTGATCATCAATTCCACCCATAAACGGCTTTCCAACGATATTCCCATCTTTATCTACAAGAACTGTTGTAGGAAATGCCATGATGTTGCCTGCATATTTTCCAACAGTTGAATTAGAGTCGAAAGTCAGATTCTTATAAGAAGCACCTTGAGCTTTTAAAATTTCTTTTGCTTCTTTGATACCATCCTCATTGTTATCCAGAGTATCAGTATTGATGCCAACAACTTCGCCACCCATTTTTTTCAATGTCTCATTTAATTCATTCAGCTTAGATAACTCTCCAACACAAGGTTTACAACCGCTAAACCAAAAGTTTACAACTGTAACTTTATTTTTAGAGAAAAAACTGCTGTCTACATCGTTTCCATCCAAATCTTTCCCTTTAAAATCGTGGAACACACCTGTTGATTCCCCTGATTCAGAAGATGCACTGTTGGAAGATTTGGCAGCAGCGATTTTTTTCTCAACCTTTGCAATCTCCTCTTCAATACCACGAATTTTCTCAATATCTTTGCTCAAAGTTTTGTATTCTTCTTCGGAAAATGAATCTTTGTTTGCTTCTACCGTACTTGCAAGGAAGTCTGCATAGTTTTCGCTCTGGGCATCCCCTGCAGTATTTTTACTCATAAAACTAAATGCTTTGTCCCATACATCTTTGTGATCGGCAAAAAACTGATTCTCCTGCTGGTAAAGATTATCCCGTTTTTTGTTGAGTTCATCTGAACTGCTGACGTCCGCTGTCGAAGCGGCTTTCTGTTTCTTGTTTTCAGTAACAGCAGAATCAGATGATTTTCCACAACCTGTGCATACAAAAAATATTGAAATGACAAGAACTGCTGCAATTACCTTTTTTAACCTGATTAAATTCATTCTAATTGATTTGTTTTTCATGATTTTAAATCTCCCTTTAAATTTTATTAGTTTTATCTTATTTATCGTCATCCTGTTTTTTATTTGAAAATCCATACTGGTAGCAGATTGCACCGGTTTTGCATGCTTTCATACATTCCCCACACCGGATACATTCCGGGTGATTTGGTGTATCTGTTACATTGACATCCATTTTACAGACATGACTACATTTCTGACAGCCAACACATTTCTTGTGATCTACATGGATCTTAAGAAATGAAACTCTGTTAAACAGTGAATATATGGCACCAAGTGGACAAATCCATTTACAGAATGGACGATAAAACAAAATACTTAAGATGATAACAAGCACAAGGACTGTAAACTTAAAAGTAAATAAATGTCCAAGTGCAGCACGTATTCCCGAATTGGCAAGTGACAACGGAATTGCGCCTTCAAGTACTCCCTGTGGGCAAATATACTTGCAGAAGAACGGATCTCCCATACCAAGTGAATTGGTTACAAATGCCGGAAGCAGTATAACAAATATAGCCAAAATTATGTATTTCAGATACCGCAAAGGTTTCAGCTTTGCTGTTGATAACTTCTTTCCCGGAAGTTTATGCAGCAGATCCTGAAACCATCCAAACGGACAGAGAAAACCACAGATAAATCTTCCTAACATAACTCCTATAAGAATAAAAAATCCGGTAATGTAATAGGTGAATTTGAATTTTGATGAACCTACTACAGCCTGGAAAGCACCAATCGGACATGCACCTGTGGCAGCAGGACATGAGTAACAATTCAGTCCGGGTACACACATTGTCTTTACATTTCCCTGATAAATCTTCCCTTTAAAAAGATTTGGGATATGAATATTGGTCAGCAGCGTTGCAGCTGCCTGAATCAGTCCTCTAAAACGGACTATATAATTTTTTTTAAATTTCTTTTTCTTATCCAATTCCAACACACTCCATACATAACTTTATTGCCTTACTTAATACAACTGCCGCTTCTCCACGAAAAATTCCAACAATGAAAAATATCAGACCTGCAGCAAGTAATAAAAACTGTGATGCTCTTTCACCTTTCATAAAATACTCCTTTCAATACTATTTCAATGTTACCGTTTAAATTCAGTTCATTGACCTTTCGATGTATACATTATACAATAGAGAATGTAAAATTCCTGTTAAGAATACGGAGGAAAATAAATTGAAATTATTAGTTGTTGAAGATGAAAAGAAATTATGTGAGATGATTGCAAAAAGTCTGCACCGGGCAGGCTATGAGGTAGATACATGTAACGACGGTGAAAAAGCATTAGATATGATTTATGCTGAAATGTATGATTTAATCGTACTTGATCTTAACCTTCCTGGCATAGATGGAATGGAGATTCTCCGGGAACTTCGCAAAGAAAATGAAGAAACAAAGGTATTGATTTTGTCCGCAAGAAGCCAGATTGCAGATAAAGTTGAGGGATTAGATTCCGGTGCAAATGATTATATGGAAAAACCATTTCATCTGCAGGAACTGGAAGCCCGCGTAAGAAGTTTGACAAGAAGAACGTTTGTACAGAAAAATATCTGTCTGGAATGTGGCAGCCTTCGATTTGATACCAGAGAAAGAGTTGCATATGCAAACAGCAAACCTATAACTTTGACCAGAAAAGAAAACGGAATACTGGAGTATCTTCTTCTGAATCAGGGAAGACCAGTCAGTCAGGAAGAGCTGATTGAGCATGTTTGGGATTCTTCTGTAGATAGTTTTAGCGGTTCAATCAGAGTGCATATGTCCTCTCTTAGAAAGAAACTGAAAACAGGACTTGATTATGATCCGATTGTCAATAAAATCGGTGAAGGCTATAAAATAGGATAAGGAGAAAACACATGAGAAAAATATCTCTCCAATGGAGACTGACGATACTTACTACCGTACTGATTACCATATTGTGCGGATGCCTTACATTTTTCTTGTATAAGAACGGAGTCTATTACTTTGATACGCTTCAGGAGTCTGTAACTGATCATGGCACAAAACCGGAAGCAGTATACATTGATATTCCGGATAATGAATGGGATGACTTTGTAGCACAATTTTCCACAAAAGTTTATAATTCAAAATCAGACTACAGAACCAAAAGCCTTCTGATTACTGTCGTTGTGGCACTGTTTGGTGGAGCAGTCACTTATTTTATCAGCGGACGGGCATTGAAGCCACTCAGAGAATTTTCAGAAACCGTTGAGAAGGTTCAGATACAAAATCTGACAGACTATACAATTGAAGAAACTAAAATTGCAGAACTTGACAGACTTCGTACTTCTTATAATAAGATGCTTTTGCGGCTTTCGGAATCTTTCGAGATACAACGCCAGTTTACCGGCAATGCAGCACATGAACTGCGGACTCCTTTGGCATTAATCCAAGCTCAACTTGATCTCTATCATTCGACAGAAAATGATGCAGACTTAGACGCAGCTCAAGAGACAATACAAATGATAACGGAGCAAAACGAGCGTCTCAGCAAATTGGTCAAAACACTTCTGGATATGAGCGAGTTACAGACTATAATGCGCAATGACAAGATTGAACTTTTCGGACTAATTGAGGAAGTACTGACAGATTTGGAACCGTTAGCACTTGAAAAAGGTATTGCACTAATACAGGAGCCACAGGATACAACTTATGATAAAGAATATATCATAAGTAATGAGCTGATGCTTACAGGCAGCGATATTTTAATTTATCGTATGCTTTATAATCTTGTTGAAAATGCGATTAAATATAATCATGTAAACGGAAAAGTTATAGTGTCGGCAAAACAAACAGGAAACGATATTGTTATTACAATTGCAGATACGGGAAGCGGGATTGATGAAGCATTCCGTGAGAAAATTTTTGAACCATTCTTCCGGGTTGACAAATCAAGAAGCCGTGAAATTGGTGGCGTAGGTCTTGGTCTCGCAATGGTACGCGAGATTGTGCGGGCACATGACGGAAAGATTGACGTTCATCAAAATGCGTATGGTGGAACAACATTTGAAGTAAAACTCGGCTTTTCAGCATCCTTGGAACTGTCAACTCCATCCTCTGAATAAAATACAAGCCAATCATTTCTAAACTGCCAATGGTGGGCGGACAATATTTTACAGATGATGATTTCATTGTTTTAAAGTAAAATGTCACAAAAATCTGACATAAATTTTGTTATGGGTTACACGTTTAACCTTTGTAAAACCCACATTTCTGTTGTAACATATAATTAGAATATCAGAAAAAGAGGAAATAAATATGGCACAGAACAGGGTTCGAATCGTAGATGTTGCAGATTCGTTAGGTCTTAGTACCGCAACTGTCTCAAAGGTAATTCATGCTAAAACAGAAAAGATTTCGGAAGAGACGGTAAAATGTGTCCAGCAGGAACTTGAAAGTTCAGGATATATTCCTAATATGGCGTGCATTTTACTTGCGAGAAATAATTCCAAAATTATTGGAGTGGTGGTGAATGACCATGTTAAATATGAGGGCAATGTTTTAGAGGATGGATTTGTGATGTCATCACTAAATGCTCTTTTATGAGGAAAAATTTCAGGAGCTGTTAAAGAACAGCGTTACCGCTGTTTTTGCAGTGTCAGATTTTTATGCATTGGAATTTATGCGTTTTTTACAGGGAAAGGGCATACAAATTCCAAATGATATTCAGATAATCGGCTTTGATGACAACATGGCAAGCAGAGAAAGTAATCCTGCACTTACAACGATTCATCAGGAGGCATCTCTCAGAGCAAAAATTGCAATTGAATGCCTGGAGGCAATACTAAAATCATCATGGCGATTGATATTGTTGGTACATGGTGCATCGGAATCCCATTGTGTCTGCTTGCAGCATATATATTTAAATGGGATATTGTGGGGGTGTATACGCTGCTTACCACGGAAGAAATATTCAGGCTTGTTGTATCGTTAATTATTTTTAAGAGGCGTAAATGGATGATTAGTTTATCATAACCTTTAATTTAAAGATACCGGATCCTGTTTGGACAATAAGACCACACTCTCCACATGAAAACTTCCGCCAAACATATCGCAGGCTCTGACTCTTTTCACCTCATATCCTTTATCCGTAAGTACCTTTACATCCCTTGCAAGCGTTCCCGGGTCACAGCTTACATAAACTATCCTCGATGGTGCCATCTTAACAACTGTATCAAGCAGTTTCTCATCACAGCCTTTTCTTGGCGGATCAAGTGTTACTACATCTGCTCTCAGTCTGCCGCCACTCTTTTCATACTGCGTAGGAACAACATCCTCTGCTGCCCCCACAAAAAACTCTGCATTTGTTATATTGTTTAACTTGGCATTCTGCTTTGCGTCCTCTATTGCCTGCGGTACTATCTCAACTCCGCATACTTTCGCTGCCTCTCTCGCCATGAAAAGTGATATTGTTCCTATTCCGCAATACAAATCCCATACCACTTCGCCCTCTTTTATATCTGCAAATTCAAGAGCCGTCTGGTAAAGTTTTTTTGTCTGCTCAGGATTCACCTGATAAAACGAAAGCGGCGATATACGATATTTTATATCACCTATATAGTCCTCTATATATGACTGTCCGTAAAGTGTCTCTACTTTTTCTCCCAAAATAACATTCGTATTTTCACGATTTATATTAACAGTGATGCTCTTTATCTCAAGGTTAATTCCACAATTTTTTATCATTTCAACAAATTCTTCTGAATGCGGCAGCTTTTTGGCATTTATAACAAGACATACCATAACTTCACCGGTTGCTTTTCCTACCCTTGTAAGTATATGTCGTACTATCCCTCTGTTCTTCTTTTCGTCATATGCCGTAACATTATATTTCTTCATAAATTCAAGAACAGTTTCTACAATCTGTTTGTTACATTCATGCTGTATAAGGCAGTCCGTCTGAGGTATAATGCTGTGTGTTCTTCCCGCATAAAACCCTGCAACAGGATTACCGTCTTTATCATACCCAACCGGAAATTGTGCTTTATTTCTGTAATGAACAGGTTTGTCCATCCTAAGAATAGGCTCCATTATTATCGGAGTCTTGCTTTCAGCAGTGTTTTCTGCATTTTGCTGTTCTTCCGCATTTTTATATTTCCTATATTTCTTCTCTGTGTAAACAGGAACACCGCCTATTCTTCTAAGACAGTTAGCTACTTTCTCTTCTTTCCATGAAAGCTGCCTTTCGTATGAACAATGCTGCAACTGGCATCCTCCGCACTGCCTTGCCACCGGACATTCAGACTCAACTCTGTATTCAGACGGCTCTATTATTTCAAGCATTCTCGCATATCCGTAATTTTTCTTCGTTTTCATAACTTTAACTCTTACTTTGTCTCCTATAAGAGCATCTTTTACAAAAAGTGTGTATCCGTCAATCTTACCTATTCCCTCCCCTGTACTGCCAAGGTCGGTAATCTCAAGCTCGAACTCGTCATTCTTATTACACACAATTTTTTTTTCCTTATTCATAATATTTTTTCCTCTATAAAACCTCTTTAAAATATCCGCAAAATATCAACAAAAGCCGACAAACCAATTATAAACAAAATAATCAGCTTCTCAGCTTTTTCTTTTTTAATCATTTTCTCTTTGCCACACTACCTGTACTCTGTCTGATATTTGAATCGACAAATCTGTTGAAGCCAAGCCACTCCGTTGTCGGATTTGCCTTGTCATATATCTCAGTCATGGTTTCAAGTTTTGCGTCTGTATTGTCCGCAAAATTAAGTGCCATCGCCTCCGCTATAGCCGGTTTTTTGGGTGAACCATATTCAAGTTCTCCGTGATGTGCAAGTATGCAATGTCGAAGCTCTGTTGCAAGCACAGGTGGGAATCCACTTATCTGACGTATCTTATTTCCGATAAGTTCAGCTCCCATAAATATGTGTCCCAGAAGCTGACCTTCATCCGTGTAATCATTCATCGGAAAATCTGATAATTCAGTGACTTTTCCTATATCATGAAAAATAGCTGCTGTGACAAGCAAGTCTCTGTCAAGTATAGGATAATTGTCTGCAAGAAATACACACATCTTTGTGACTGCAAGTGTATGCTGCAAAAGTCCTCCGATAAATCCATGATGCACCGATTTTGCTGCCGAATGAACTTTAAATTCTTTTACAAAGTCCCTGTCATTTATAAAACACTCTTCCGTAAGCTGTCTAAGGTGCGGCTCTTTAATGGTAGCTATAATACCTTTAAGTTCCGAATACATCTCTTCAATATCATACTTTGTTGCAGGGATGTACTCCTTAGGGTCATATTCTCCCTCCTGCGCCTTTCTTATACGATTTATGTTTACCTGACGTGCACCCTGAAATGAAGTAACGGTACCATCCGTCATAATAAAATCCATACTCTCAAATTCTGCTATACCGGCATTTAACTCCCAGACTTTTCCGTCAATAGTTCCGGTTTTGTCCTGAAGAATCAGTGAATAATATGTTTTTCCTGCCTTAGTTTTTAATATCTGTTTGGATTTGCACAAATAAATCCCTGAAAATTTATTTCCCTCTTTATACTCTTCTAAATATGTCATTTTATTCCTCGCCTAACTTTAATACTGCTTTTACCGATTTAGCGACCTTAGCTGCCTCATAAGGTTTTATTATAAAATCTTTTGCCCCTGCTGTAATGGCATCCAAAACTTTTTCCTGATATCCCATTGATGAACACATGATAATCTTTGCATTGTCATCAATTTCCTTTATCCTGCCTACCGCTGTGATTCCATCCATTTTAGGCATCGTAATATCCATAATAACCAAATCCGGCGAATATATTTTATATTTTTCTATGGCATCTTCTCCGTCTCCTGCTTCTATATACTCGAAACCCAAAGCCATATCATCAAGAATCTTTTTTAACGACATACGCACAAATGCCGCATCATCTACTAAAAGTACTTTCATTTATATATATCCTCCTAAATTTCTGCACAATATATTAAATATATTAGCACAAGAGCAGTTTATAAACAATCATTTTCATAACTTTTTCTCAGCTTCAAAAGTGCTGATTTTTCTATTCTCGATATATAAGACCTCGATATTCCGTATTCTGATGCTATCTCCCTCTGCGTCTTTATATCATATCCCTCTATTCCATATCTCTTTCTGATTATATCCTGCTCACGTCTGCTCAAAACACTTTCTATCTTATCAGTAAGCCTTCTGATTCTCTCATCCTGCGTAATCTTTTCTACAACATCATCATCTTCATATTCTATTACATCTATAAGATTTATTTCATTTCCTTCTTTATCGGAACCGATTGAATCATATAAATACACATTCTTTGAACTTTTCTTTTCCGTCCGGATATACATAAGAATTTCGTTTTCAATACATCTTGCACAATACGTTGCAAGTCTGATTTTTTTTGAACTGTCAAATGAATCAACGCCTTTTATCAAACCTATTGTCCCTATTGAAAGCAAATCATCAAGTTCTCTGTCAGATGTATTATATTTTTTCACTATATATGCGACTAAACGCAGGTTTTTTTCAATAAGAAGCTGTCTCGCACTCTTGTCTCCCGCCTGGTATCTTATGATGCATTCTTCCTCTTCTTTTGCACTCATTGGTTTTGGAAAGGATTGCACCGCAAGCACCTCAAAATATTATCATTTATATACTATGCTAAATAACAATACTTTGTGCATGACCACATATTTTTTTCATATCACGTCTTTACAAAATAGTTATAATAATATAACCAATCATTGCAGCTACAATTTGCATTATAATAAATCTGAATACTACCTGTGTATCTGACCATCCCTTATTTTTTCTTGCATGGTCATGAAGCGGTGTTCTCGTATTTACAAGTATTGAAATTTTGAGAAATCTCTTTAAAAATATCTTCACAAGTCCAAGTCCGCCGTCAACTATAAGCACAATTGCAAGTATTATGTAGCTTATAGGATGTCCTGTTTTCATTGCGATAATCGCAATATAAAAACCAAGTGCCCTCGAACCCGCATCCCCCATAAGCATACTGCTAGGCTTTGAATTAAAATACAGATATGCTAAAAGTGTTGCAACAAAAATAAAATCTGCAATTACATAATAACCAAGTTCATTTGCAAATATTACCGTAAATGCTGAAATAACAACACAGCAAAGGCTTCCTGAAAGCCCGTCCACTCCATCTGTACAGTTTGTTACATTGATTGAAACCCAGATAAGAATTATTCCGAGTACAAAATAAACCGGTACCGGAAGCTCAAATACATTACTTCCTATATGGATTGTTGAATTGTTGAAATTTAAAAATGTCCACATTGTAACAATTGACAAAACAAGGTCAATTGCACCTTTTTTATAATCCTGCCACGGTGTCTCTGCGGCATCGTCAAGATATCCGCTTAACATGATTGCAAATAACAATATGCAATATATGATAAACTCTCTTGTTATAGGCATAAAAAGCAATGAGCATATAATAAATGCTATTACAAATGTAAGTCCAACACCTCTTGTTTTTCCTTTTGACAAGGCACCGTTTACTGCAAATTCCCTGCCCTGATCTACCGGAAGAAACGGGAATGGAAATTTAAGACAGATAAATGTCAGCAAAAACGCTGCAAGAATACCTATCATTGTTATCTGATTTGGATTTAAGCAACCGCTTAATATATTGTACATAACTTGTTCCTCCATATTCATGCTTATGATTTATTACTGTCCACACCTTTTTTGCACAGTAACTTTGATTTATCATTTTTTTGACGCACAGACAATTATACATCCCACAGACTTTTATTACAAGACCGATTCAGCTTTATTTATTTCTATAAGTTCTTTTTTTCCAAAATATCTACCGTATGTGCTCCCGCACCTACAAGTTCCTGTCTCTCGCAGGTTGCCAGATGATACTCTACAAAAAGCTTAAATGTTTCCTCATCCATCGCATTTAAAACCGGTCTCATCAAATCCGCCTGACCGTCTGCCGAAATAAGCTTTATCCTTTTCAAGTCTGCTGCATCACGCACTTTATCTATATCTTCTATTCTTACATAATCGTACAAATCTTTCGGCTCAGGAATACAGTGAAAATCTTTTGTAACTTTTCCTGCCTCAACCACTTCCTTTATGTGGTTTTGTTTAAATCCGTATGTAAGGATGCTGTACTCATTCATGCAATATGCAACAAGTATCTTTCCTCCCGGTTTTGTAACTCTTTTCGCCTCATTTAACGCTTTTATCTTGTCATCAAAACCAAACAGATGATACATCGGTCCAAACAAGAGTGTAACATCAAAGGTATTATCCGCAAGTTTTGAAAGTTTTAATGCATTACCCTGCATCGCTTTTACCGCGCTTTTTTTCGATTTCAGTATTCCAAGATTATATTTGACAAGTTCAACTGCTGTCACATCATGGCCTTCATTTGCAAGTGCAACGGAATATCTTCCCGTTCCTGCACCTATATCAAGTATTTTTACACATTTCCTGTCACCTATACATTCATGAATATATTTCATTGATGTAATAAATTCCACCTGTCCGTGCCGCCTTGTCAGTCTTTTATCCTCATTAAATTTGTTATAATATTTTTCCAAATCTGTCATTTCTTTCACAGATAAACCTCCGTCTGAATATAAATCAATCTGCTTTAAATCTTTCCGTCATTTCTTTAAGTGATATTGCCTGACCGGATAAAACCTCTGTAGACGCAGCCGTCTGTTCTGCTGTTGCTGTATTTGCCTGCACGACATCTGATATATTTTCAATTTCACATTTAATATTATTTGCATTTTTTGTCTGTATTTCATTATCTTTTGAAATTTCTTTAAATGCTCCTGCAATTTTTTCGGAATCATCAACAATATTTTTAAATGTCTCAGAAGTCACAACCGCATATTCCTTTGCACCTGAAATACCATTAAGACATTTTTCAATAAGTCCGGCAGTTTTCTTTGATGCTTCACTGCTTTTTGCTGCCAATGTTCCTATCTCCTGTGCCACAACTGCAAAACCTTTTCCTGTATCTCCTGCACGCGCAGCTTCCACTGAAGCATTAAGTGATAATATATTTGTCTGAAACGCAATTGAATCTATTGTTTTTACAATCTTTTTAATATCCTCAGACATTTCCTCTACTTCTTTCACAACACTTAATAATGCATGCATTTTATCATCACCATCTTTTATTTCAATGTCAAGATTTAAAAGACTTTCATTTACAACATTGACCTTCTGTGAGTTTCTATTGATACTTTCAACAACATTGTCAACATCTGCAACCAGCTTCTGTAAAGACGCGGCCTGCGCTACTGTTCCATCTGAAACCATGCCTGCCGCCTGTGCAAGCTGTCTTGAACCACCTTCAACATTCACCGACGATGTCTGTATATTTATTATCATATTTTTCAAAATAGACTTAATCGAATTTATTGAAACCGCAAGATTATTAAATTCACCCGGATATTCTTTCATGTCTGCTGCCGTAAGATCATAAGCTGCCATACTTTCAAGTATATAGGCCGCTTCTCCAAGTATTTGCGACAATGTATTTGTTAATGAAGCTGCACTATTCTGAAGAATACCAAGTTCATCTTTTCTTCCTGTTTTCTCTATGTGTTTTGATAAATCTCCATCTGCCATGCCTGAAAGAACATTTTTCACTCTTATGATAGGTCTGCTGATACTTCTTGCTATAAAAGCAGCTGCCAATATTGCTATAATTAACGCAAATATGTCACTTATAACAAGTCTCTTTACAAACATAAGCACCTCTGACTCATATGCCGTTGTCGGAGAAACCATCACCACACGCCAATTATCAGTATTTCCTATTTTAGAATATCCGCAAATATATTTTTTGGAATCAATTTCATAGGTAAAACCTCCATTATCTGAGTTACTGCTGCTTTTTGTCAACTCATCCGGAACATTGCCCATATATTCTTCATTCATAATATATTTTGAATTTTTATGAGCAATCACATTATTTTTTTCATCAAGAATATATGCAAAGCTTCCGTCTCCTACTGATATATGCTTTACCATATCATTCATAAAATCAACATCAATTCTAAAATATACAACTCCAACTATCCTGCCTGATGAAATACGAGGAGCAGCTATACTAAGTCCGTAAGTTCCCGTATATTTGCTCAATGTAACATCTGAAATATTTGTTTTTCCCTGTAAGGCCTTTTTTACATAACTTCTGTCACTGAAATCAGTTCCGTCTTTAATGCTGATTCCTTTTTCATTTAATACATTCCCACTTGTAAAACCATATTGCTTTGCCAGCTGCTCTACCTTGGATACTCTTGCTTCATCCGGAACATTTCCAGTCAGTATCATGTCTTTGCCCGATGCCGCAGCAATATTTTTATAAGTATTTAATAATACCTCCAAATCATCTGATGTTGTCTTTGCTGCCGATTTTGAATTTTTTCTGACAAGTTCAATTGTAGAATTATAACTGTACATGCAAGACTCAGTACCTATTACATATACAAGCAGTATAATTATAATGCTAAATATAATCCCGATTTTAGTGCTTAATTTCATTTATTTATCCCCTTTCTGTACATAAAACATCTGTTTTCTCCCAAACAGTACACTCATTATATCTGTACTTTTCTCTGCATAATTCATTATATAGTAAATAATATTTTATTACAAACAATTTTAAAAATCACACATAATTTAAGTTTCATTTTAAGTTCGTGTTTTATTATGCAGATGTAAACAAAAACAAAGCAAATATTTAAAACAAATATTTTTAAAAGTAAGTAATATGAAAGGTTGTGATTTTTATGAGAAATTGGAAAGGTGTATTAGCAATGGGATTGTCAGCAGCTTTAGTTATCAGTGCTGCACAACTCATTCCTGAACAAAATGTAAAAAGTGCAAATGCTGAAACAATAGATAACTCGAGTGACAATATGACTCCTCCAAGCGGCATGCCGGAAGGAACACCTCCTGCAAAACCGGACGGAGATACAAGCGGAAAACCCAGCGGTTCTGCTCCGGGCGGCTCATCAAGTGCCGTTACAAGTTATGACTCAGTAAACTCCATTACATCTGATACTTCCATCTCAGGTGAAACAATCGAATCGACAGGCACAGATGAAAATGCCATAAACATATCAAACGGTGCCACAGCAACAATTGACAATTCAACAATAACAAGGACTTCATCTTCAAGCACAGGCGGTGATAACTCAAGCTTTTACGGTGTCGGTGCCGCCATCCTCAACACGGAAGGTACAGCAAACATCACAAACAGTACAATAACAACTGATGCTGCCGGAGGTGCAGGTGTATTCTCTTATAACAAAGGTGTAACTTATGTCTCAGATACAACAATAACTACAAACAAAGACACATCAGGCGGAATACATGTAGCAGGCGGCGGTACTTTATATGCATGGGATGTAACAGCAACTACAAGCGGCCAGTCTTCCGCTGCAATAAGAAGTGACAGAGGCGGCGGCACAATGGTAGTTGACGGCGGAACATACACAAGTAACGGTGTTGGTTCTCCTGCTGTTTACAGCACCGCTGATATTGCTGTAAACACTGCAAAACTTACTGCAAACGGTTCAGAAGCCGTATGTATTGAAGGACTTAATTCACTTCGTCTTTTTGATACTTCACTCACAGGAAATATGAGTGATGACAGCCAGAATGACTGTACATGGAATGTAATACTTTATCAGAGTATGTCAGGTGACTCACAGGAAGGAAACAGTACATTTGAGATGAACGGCGGAACACTTACTGCTAAAAATGGCGGCATGTTCTATACAACAAATACAGAGTCTACATTTATTCTTTCAAATGTAAATATTAAATATGCCGATGACAATGATTTCTTCCTCCGCTGCACAGGAAATAACAACCAGAGAGGCTGGGGTACATCGGGCAGCAACGGTGCTGACTGTCTCTTTACCGCCGACTCACAGGAAATGGAAGGCGATGTTATCTGGGATTCAATCAGCAAACTTGATTTCTATATGACAAACGGCAGCACACTCACAGGTGCTCTCATTGATGATGAAACATGTGCAGGTTCAGTCGGAAGCGGTTATGCAAATGTTTATATTTCAAACGACTCTACATGGATAGTAACTAAAGACAGCACTCTTTCAAAACTTTCATGTGAAGGAAAAGTTGCAGATAAAGACGGTAATACTGTCACAATCAAAGGAACTGACGGTACTATATATGTACAGGGAACTTCTTCTGTTACAGTAACAGTATCTGAATACAGCGACAGTGCAGACCTCTCAGGAGCCTCAAAAACAACAAGCTGGTCAGATTATAAAGCAGCCAAATACTCTGACAGTTCTTCTGACAACAGCAACTCTTCTGACAACAGCAACTCTTCAGATAACAGCAGTAATGACAGTGACAGCACTACTTCAACTCCGGCACCTACAGCTACACCTGATGCCACAGAAACACCTTCTGCTACTGCTACACCAACAGATTCAACAGTAACAGTCAAAGCTTCAAAAGTACAGAGTGCTAAGAGAAGCAAAAAACGCACAAAAGCTGTCGTAAAAGTAAAGAGCGTAAATGATATTACAGGTTATCAGATAAGCTATTCAACTTCAAAATCATTTAATACTGCCACAAAAACAGTAAATAGTAAAAAAACTAAAATTACTATTTCCAATTTAACCAAAAAGAATGTATATTATATTAAAGTAAGAACATACAAAACAGTAAACAAAAAGAAATATTACAGTAAATGGAGCTCAGTTAAAAAGCTTAAATAACAGACGCGGAGGACAGATACTATGAAACTATTGCTGGCTGAAGATGAAGTAGAACTTTCAAATGCACTTACAGCGATATTACAACACAATCACTATACGGTTGATGCTGTCTACGACGGACAGGCGGCAATAGAATATCTTTCGGTAGAAGAATATGACGGTGTCATCTTAGACATAATGATGCCAAAAAAAGACGGTATTGAAGTCATAAAAGAGCTCAGAGAGAGCGGGAATAATGTTCCCGTTCTCTTTCTGACTGCAAAATCAGAAATTGATGACAGGGTACTCGGACTTGACCTTGGTGCAGATGATTACCTTACAAAACCATTCGCCATGAAAGAACTGCTTGCAAGAATACGCTCCATAACACGCCGCAAAACAGAAAATGCAAGCACCGTATTAACCTACGGAAACACAAGTCTCGAGCAGACAACTGCTGCCTTGTCAGCTAACGGTTCCGATACTTCCATACGCCTCACAAACAAAGAATTTCAAATGATGGAAATGTTTTTATCGGCACCGGAAACAATTATATCCGTTGACAGACTTTTTGAAAGAATATGGGGATATGAAAGTGATACGGAAACAAATGTTGTTTGGGTAAACATCTCAACACTTAGAAAAAAGCTTACCTCACTTGGTGCCGACATATGTATAAAAGCAATGCGAAATCAAGGCTATATCCTGACAAAAAAATAATATGAAAGGATAATCTATGGTACAAAAACTAAGAAAACGCTTTATACTTGTTGCAATGCTTTCCACACTTATCGTTCTTCTGTCCATGATAGGCGGTATGAACATACTTAATTTTGACAAGTTAAAAAGCCAGGCAGATACAATGACACGCATGATATGCGAAAATGACGGTAAATTCCCACAAAGCAAAAATAATAATGAACCGGCTCCTGCTCCTGACGACAATAAAACTCCACCCGAAAAAAATAATCCGGATAATGCAAACCCACCAAAAATTCCTAACGGACAGATAGATGCCGAAACACCTTTTTCGACAAGATATTTTTCCGTTAAAATAAACAATAAAGGAACAATTACGGACTCTAATCTTGAAAGTATAGCATCAGTGACAACCGATGACCTTGACAGCTACATATCTGCCATAAAATCAAAAAAATCCGACACCGGATTTTACAGACAGTTCCGCTATAAAAAATATACGGCAGACTCATATACACTTTATATTTTCGTAGACTGCAATCAGAGCCTGTCAACCTTTAAAAACACCCTTTTCACAAGCCTTTTAATGTCCGGTATCGGTTTTATTGCGGTTCTCATTCTTGTCATAATATTTTCAAAGATAGTGCTTCGCCCCGTCGTGCAAAGCTATCAGAAACAGCGCCAGTTTATAACAGATGCAGGCCACGAATTAAAAACACCTCTTACAATCATTGATGCCAACATTGAAGTTATAGAAATGGAAAATGGAGAAAGCCAATGGACAAAGAGCATTCAAAACCAGATAGCAAGACTTACAACAATGGTTCAGCAGTTTATCACTCTCTCAAAAATGGAAGAAAAGAACGCGAACTTTCATAAAACCCATCTTCCACTAAATACTATATTGACGGAAAGCCTTGAACCCTTTGAGGTTATATTCTCATCAAAAAATATTGAAATTAACACAGCTCTTGAAAAGGAGGCATTTGTTTCAGGAGACGAAAAACTTGTCAGACAGTTATTTGAGATACTTATAGACAATGTAGCAAAATATGCAACAGAAAACAGTATCTTCAAAATCTCGGTAAAAAGAAAAGGCAGAAAAAATATTATTGTATTTGAAAATGAAAGTGACAACATCTTCGAGGGAAATCTTGATATGCTCTTTGACAGATTTTACAGAACAGACGCGTCAAGAAACTCCTCAACAGGCGGCTCCGGAATAGGTCTTTCCGTTGCCAAAACCATTGTTTCTCTTCACGGCGGTACTATTCACGCCAAAAGCGATGACGGGAAATGCATACAGATTATTATTTCTATGTAATTTTACATTACTATGTAATCTTGCATTACTATGTAATCTTGCATTAAAACCTGCATATACAAAAACACGGCTGTTAAACAAAACTTAGCAGCNCTGTTAAACAAAACTTAGCAGCCGTGTCATTTTTAATCACACCTATTCTCTATGACAGTGTATTTTCCTTTTCAATCACAAACTCATTCATCGTTATGCCATGTGGTCTGTATGCCACTCTTATATAATGCTCTCCCACTCCAATCTTTCCAATAGGCATATCTTTCTCGTCAGCTTTTCCATTTGTTCCCTGGAATGAAAGCGTTCCACGATAATCATTGTCAACGAACAAAGATATAGGTATCTGTGTATATTCATTGTGCTGTGACGTAATATTTATTTTTACACTGTAATTTCCTTCCACTGCATCAACTGCATTGAAATACATTCCATCATCTTCAAGCATTTTTAATGCAAGCTCATCTGATACAACAAAAGAACCGTTCTCTGCCGCAACTGTCTCCAGTTCACCCTCAGGTCTGTAGCTTGTATCCCACTCAGGTGCGTATTCTTCAAGAGTTACTTTTCCAATTTTTATCTGCATTGCAAGACTGTTAAGTGCAAATTTAAGTACATTCTTTGCATTTCTCTGGAACTGCCCTCTTGTTATCTTTCCTATCGTATACTCTGCTTTGATATTGTCAAGAGCGTTCTCTCTTTCCGTATCAGGACACACCATAAATATATCATTCTGTGCCTGAACCATTGCCGCCCTGTTTCTTCTGTCCTGTGATTCTCCTTCCCAGTTTGCAACTGCCCACCAGTCAGTCATTACGATTCCTTCAAATCCCCATTCTTTTCTGAGCACCGTTGTGCAAAGGTCATAATTCCCCGATGTCCAAAGACCGTTAAATGGTCCGTATGTAGTCATTACAGAACTGCATCCCGTTTCTTTTAACGCTATTTCAAAGCATTTTAGATAAATTTCCCTGAGTGCTCTCTCTGAAATCACGCCCATCGCATCTGCACGGCGAAATTCCTGATTGTTTGCACAAAAATGTTTTACTGTTCCCTCTACGCCCGCTTTATGCAGTCCTCTGAGTTCTGCCGCACATATTTTTCCGGTAAGAATCGTGTCCTCTGAAATATATTCATAATTTCTTCCATTAAGAGGATGCCTGTGTATATTCATTCCCGGTCCTAAAATAGTGTCAATACGGTTATATTTCATCTCTGCGCCAAAATATTCAAAAAGTTCCTCGATAAGTTCATCATTAAATGTAGCACCAAGCAATGTTCCTATCGGAAGTAAAAACGCCTTGGTTCCGCAATCCATTCTTATTCCGGAAGGCCCATCAGCACAGCAAAGTGCAGGTATTCCAAATCTTTCAAGTGAAGGAGTAAGTCCTCCGAATGCGGCAGCAGTTCCGGGCGTCACTTTCATACTGCACATTCCCTCACCTCTCATAAGACACATAAGGTCATCATCTGAAAGCTGTCCTATAAATTTGTCAATATCAATCTTTCCATCCGCAACGTCTTTAAGAGTGTATCCCTCATCACCCGTAAGAGGTATATCCTCCGGCATCTCACTCTCAATTCTCTCAGAAAGATTTACTGTTCTTGTAGGAACTTTTTGAAATTCCATCTCATATAAACCTGAATTTCCTGTATTATCTCCGCTGTCTTTTTCAGAATTATCTGCTTTATCAGCTGAAACCGGATGCATTCTCTCAAATTCTTCTATAGGTGCAAGTGCTTCTTCAAGCTGCTCTATCACCTGAAATTCCTGTGAAAAACTTCCGATATATTCAGCCTCCGCAACATTGTTTCCTGCATATACTTTGTATTCTCCCTCTTCCAGAATAAATGCAGATTTATGACCTGTAATTCCTGAATCGTCATATGACGCAAAATATGATTTAGGACAAGATATTGTAAGTTTCTGGCTATCCTGAGCCTCAAGCTCAACGGTCTTTGCATATCCGACAAAAGTACGTGCAGGTTTTCCAAGTTTTCCCTGCGGTGCTTCGATATAAACCTGTACAACCTCTTTTCCTGAACAATCACCTGTATTTTTTACTGCTGTATCAACAATCACACTGTTTTCATCAACATTTTTAACCGAACCTGTTATCTCAAAATCAGTATATGACATACCAAATCCAAACGGATACATCACTTTATCCGCTGCAGCCGTCTGAAAATACTTATATCCTACATATATATCTTCAACATAATAATTCTTATCAGCATCACCAAAATATGGAGCTGAAGGGTAATCTTCTATATTATAACAGATTGTATCAGTCAGCTTTCCGCTTGGTGCCGTCTTACCCGTAATTACATCAAGAACACCGTTTCCGCCTTCCTGTCCTCCCTGCCATACATACATAACAGCAGATGGTTTATATTCGTCTGTCCACTTCATATCTATGATATTTCCGACATTCAGAAGAACAATACTTTTTTCAAATGTATCTGTAACATTTTTTATAAGTTCTCTCTCTGTCTGTGTCAGATAATAACTTCCCGCATCTGCTTTGTTATCCTGATCTTCTCCTGCTGTTCTTCCTATGATAACAATGGCTGTATCATTTCTTTTTTCAGCCTCACTTATAATCTCCTTAGACAACGGCATTTCCTTTTGTGACCACGGAACACTTCCCCATCCGTTTCCCTCGTCAAAAGGATTTTCTTTAATCCACTTCTCGTAGATTTCAAGAATACCGTCATCTACTTCAATACAGTCACTTTCTTTTAATGCGTCAAGAATGCTCACAACATACTTTGTATTTACAAGTCCTCCCGAACCAAGACCGCCCTTGTAATAATAAAATGCACCGATACCAAAAACAGCTGCTTTTGTACCTTTTTTTAGCGGCAGTACCTTTTCGTCATTTTTAAGCAGCACACATCCCTCTGCCGCAGCTCTCCTGGCAACCTGTGCATAATTTTTCTGATTTAATTCAAACATATATTTCCTCCACAATTTTATCTGTAGTGTCCATGATAATATATCTTTAGCAAAAATAAAACCTTAAATTTATTACTTTTTATATATTCATTACCCTATTGTTCTGTTTTATTTAAAATGCTCCCTCATCCAAAAACACAACGCTGTCACCAAGACTGTCGTCAAGAATATCCCATCCCTTTTTATCATTTACTGCAAGGGCACCGGAAATTCCTATTATCAGAAAACGGTCACATAGCTGCTTATAATAATCTGCCATCTCGGAAGATGAACGAAGTACAGATACAGATTTTGTATCAGGTGTTTCCGGCAGCAAATCGTCGAATATTTTATCACTCTCCTGCTCATACATCGAAACAATCGGATAGAAAGCTCTGTCAACACCCCTTTCAAATTCAGGCAACTCCCTGTCACACTGGCTTTCCATGCTAAATGCCGGACTGTCACAGCATGTCCTGTACTCAACACCCTCACACTGACATCCAACTTCTTTTTCGATATAGTTCTGCCATTTCTCCTCCGTATTTCCCTGAAAATTTATTTTCTCTTTCCTCTTAAATGTTTCCCCTGGAAAATAATACATATCCGATTCTTTCCTGTATAACTTTCCCGCATCCGCATCAAGCATAAACACTATATCCTTCCCTACCTCATATCCGCAGCTTTTTATTGCAGCAGTCATCATTTCAAACACATCAAAAATATCATAAAGATAACCTCTTACATCCCTTGTTAAAATTGCATTATTTTCTTCAATAGACGACATTGTCTTATATCTGATTCTTTTCTTAATTTCTGTTACTATTTTTTGCCCCATGTTTAATGCATCAGAATAAGACGTTGCACCTATAGGCATAAAAACTATTTTCGAGAAATCAATGCTGCTCCCAAATATTTTTCCTTTTTTAAATACATCAACAATAGGTATCTTAAAACTTTTATCCGGAAATGCTGCCAAATAATTAAAAGGTATATTTTTCTCGTATTCGTCTGTCTTTCTTATTTTAAATGCATTAGTCACAATATTTTCCATATTACCCCTCATTTCTGCATACGTTTTTTGTGCATAAATAATTTATTACCATATTTTATAATTAGGCAGCTGACTTCCCAAAAGAATATATTCCATGTAATCATGTAATACTATTACCGGACACGACAACAAAATCCACAAATTTGTATATAGCAGACATACCTGCCCCTTAAAATTATATTGCTGTCCTGAATAATCCCACACATTTAAATGCATCTGCCTGTTTACTATCATGCCGACAATAAACTCAACTCCCGTTATCATCAATCCGCATATTATCATTTGTCCTATAAGTGAAGCACCGTCACCCAGAATATTTTCAACTGCTCCTACAAGTACAAAACATAAACCGCCTGCAAATAACATGGATATATGTGAATACCCACGATACACAATTTCTATACCACAATAAAGAAAACCACCTGTCAAAAACATTATCAGATAAACCTGAAAATGATTCATACCTGTTCCCATCATATGAACCTCCTTTGTAATTGCAATAAGTAATATGCTGTCATTTACACCTGTGATACTGTCAGTAACTCAGTAACAATGATTTTTAATTCATGCAGCTTTCTATATGATAGTATGTATTTTTTTATCTAACTTATACTACTATTGAACTACCAAAAATGCAGTATTTTTTTCCATTTCAGTGTGTTAATCTATTATATATAATGATGTTGGGGTAAAAAGGTATTTTGACCCTTGCATCATATAATACAAAAAATACGAATCGAGGGAAAATATGAACACTGATATATTAAAAAGACTTGATGATGCCATTTCATCTACACTTATAGGTAAATCAGAAAATCCGGATTGTAATGTAGGTGCAGCTATATGCATTATAAAAGACGGCAAAGAAGTATATCGAAATGAATACGGTGAAGCCGATAAAGAAAAACACATTCCCATGGAAAAAAATTCTATTTTCAGATGCTATTCCATGACAAAACCGGTTACTTCAGTCGCTGTTATGACCCTTGTCGAAAAAGGACTTATCGCTCTCTCTGACCCTGTAAGCAATTTTATTCCAAGTTTCAAAAATCAAACGGTGCTTACTGAAAAAGGATATATTCCCGCAAAAAGAGAAGTCGTTATACAGGATCTTCTCAATATGACAGCAGGTCTTACATATCCGGACGCTTCTTTTCCTGCCGGAAAAGCAATGCAGGATATGATTGATAAATATTACGCTGATGTTGAAGCCGGCAAGCCTACATCTACATATGACCTTGCCGTACTGATCGGCGAACAGCCTCTTGAATTTCATCCCGGCGAGGGCTGGTGCTATAGCTTCTGTGCCGATGTTCTCGGTGCCGTAATCGAAGTTATAACAGGCAAAAAATACAGTGATTATCTCAAAGAAACAATATTTAAACCACTTGGCATGGATGATACTGACTTTTTCGTTCCTGAAGAAAAACAAAGCCGTTTTATGCAGAATTATCAGTATATGCCTGAAACTCAAACCATGGAACCATGTACATGGCAGCATTTAGGTCTTACATATATGCACAAAAAGAAACCTCTTTTTGAATCGGGAGGTGCCGGACTTGTCTCAACAATCGACGATTATTCAAAATTTGTAAATATGATGTTAAACAAAGGAACTCTCGGTAATGTACGCATACTTGGAAGAAAAACAGTTGAAATCATGACAAGGAACAATCTCACACCAAAACAGCTTTCAATGTATGATTGGGATACATTGAAAGGATACGGCTACGGAAACCTTATGCGTGTTATGATGGATGTTCCCGCAAGCCAGAGTTTTGGCTCAGAAGGAGAATACGGATGGGACGGATGGCTTGGAAGCTATGTTGCCATAGACCCAAAAGAAAACCTTGCAATAATATATGTCATACAGAAATGCGGCGGCAATGGTTACAGAGATATACAAGTTATACGAGATATTGTGTATTCCGCACTTTAATCATTTCCCACTCGAACTCGGCAAATTCAAACGAAAAACCTATTGACAGTTTATTTGATAATATTATAAAAATTTAAACCAAAATTAAACAGAGAATATGCATTATAAATAAAATTTATCTTATGCATATTCTCCGTTTTTTATCCCAAATATAATATGAGACTTTTTATCAGACTTTTCCACTCATCATATAGTCAAGAATTCTGCTGGCATCTTCCGGTTCTGATGCTACAATCTCAAGTTCCTTTACATATGTTGTATTCATGAGCTGAGCCATCGCTACAAACTGTGTAAGTTTACTCTTAAGATTGATTCTGTCTCCCTCTGATGATGTAAGCTCCACACGACCTTTGCATTTATCAACTACTTTGAAAAATTCGTTGATATCTGAAATATTTGTTATCTTCATCATTCGCCTCTTTCCTGAACCACTTTATATTAAACAAATCTGCCAAGCGGTTCAAAAATTCAGATTTGCTTAAATTTACCAATTACTTCATTACAGATATTTTATTATATCATATTTATAAAATCAAGCTTTAAGCCCAAAGAATTATTTTCCCTAATTTTTATAATATATTGCCAATTTTTGTAATATGTGCTATATTCAAAATCAATATAGCATGCAGTTTCCATTTAATACTACTGCATATTATACAAACTATATTTCAACCAGAAAACATTGCTTAAAGACATAATTGCAGTTGTATGCGCTTGTTATACAAATACACATTCATACAACACTTGACTAGGAAGGAGAGAGCAACATGAAGGAAACAGGTATAGTAAGGAAATTAGATGAACTCGGCAGAATTACACTGCCAATTGAACTTCGCAGAACTTTAAACATTGCTGAAAGAGATTCTCTTGAAATTTCAGTAAAGGATGATATGATTATCCTGACAAAATATGAACCGGTTGACATATTCAACGGTTCAAAAGATGACCTTATTGAATATTGCGGAAAAAAAGTTTCAAAAAAATCAATTATTGAAATGGCAAATCTGGCAGGTTTAGCACTGTCAAATTAAATACTAACGAGCGGGCATCTGTGACAGATGTCCGTTTTTATAAAGGAGGAACATTTATGCAGCCTGATAAAAAAGACTTGGATTTATTTAAAAAATGGATAGACGAAAGTAATAATATAGTATTCTTCGGCGGTGCCGGTGTCTCTACCGAAAGCGGTATCCCTGATTTCAGAAGTGTAGACGGACTTTATCATCAGAAGTATGATTATCCTCCCGAGACTATTTTAAGTCATTCTTTTTTTATCAGAAATACAAAGGAATTTTACAAGTTTTACAAAGACAAGATGCTTGTTGAAAATGCAAAGCCTAATATAACACATATAAAACTTGCAGAACTTGAAAAATCCGGTAAACTTTCCGCTGTTGTCACCCAAAATATTGACGGTCTTCATCAGGCAGCGGGCAGCACGAAGGTTTATGAGCTTCACGGCTCTACTCTCAGAAATTATTGCGAAAAATGTCACAAATTCTACAACGCAGATTATATCAAAAACAGTCAGGGCGTTCCTCTCTGCGAATGCGGTGGTATCATCAAACCTGACGTGGTTTTGTATGAGGAAGGTCTTGACGATATAACAGTCAGCACAGCCGTCAATGCCATATCAAATGCCGACATGCTTATTGTAGGCGGTACATCTCTTGCCGTTTATCCGGCCGCC
>FR887336.1:45756-50525 GCA_000436755.1 Clostridium sp. CAG:253
CCGCCGGTCTTATACAATATTTTAAGGGCAGACATCTGGTACTTATAAACAAATCTTCAACACCTCTTGACAGCAATGCAGATTTGTTGTTACAGTGTAGTCTTGGTGAAGTATTTTCACAAATTTAAACATTACTTATTTAAGATACAAGGAGGAACACTTATGAAACACACATACAGAACAAAAGGAACTTGTTCAACACAGATTGAATTTGATTTAAACGGAGACATTGTATCAAATGTAGAATTTACAGGCGGATGCAACGGAAATCTTCAGGGTATCTCATCACTCGTTGACGGTCTTACTGTAGAACAGATTGAAAGTAAACTTAAAGGTATACGATGTGGTTTTAAACCAACATCCTGTCCAGACCAGCTTGCCGTTGCAGTAAAAGAAGCATACGATAGTGAAAATGCATAAAAATTTTTATCAATATACCAAATACAAAAATAAGCTATACACAAAATACATGTATAGCTTATTTTTAATTTATAATGTTATAATATATAATTTACTATTTAACCATCTCTTTTATCTTTGCCTTGTCAGCAGCTGTAACCTTATCTAAACTAAGTACTGCATCAACAAAGTCTGTTACTGAATCATTGAACCAGAATTTTTTAGCCTGCTTTAAAATGTCTGTTCTGTAATCTACTTCACTTCTTACAGGTGTATAATATGTAATGCCTTTCTTTTCTGAGGTAACAAATCCTTTATTTATAAGATTCTTTAAGAAAGTATATACAGTCGTATCTTTATATATAAGACCGTAGTCTTCCTTTAACTTCTCCATAACCTGTGCGCATGTAACCTCACTCTTAAGGTCCCAAATACACTTCATAACCGTAAGTTCACACTGTGAAATCTCAGTAGTTCTTCTGTTCATGAATTTAGCCTTCCTTTCGTTATTTTCTCTTTTAAATCACTATTGATATCAAAATCCCATATCGTTTTCATATTACCATAATCTCTTAAAAAAATAAAGCCAAAAATAAATTTTTATACCAAAAAAAGGTAACAGTTCAGCCTTCCGGCTGAACTGTTACTAAACATCTCGTCATCATCACATATACATACTTTGGTCTTTTTTAAATTTGTCAATATGTCCTCCCTCAAAACTACATCTATACCTGTTTGGACCCCAACTAATGCCACGGATTGCTTCATTGCTGTCTGCTTTTGCCACTTGCATTATAATATTTATCCAACCTGTTTTTCTTGTCAAAAAGATAATTATATTGTATCATCTCATATTCCTTAATTTTCTCTGCATATTCCCCGGTTGCCTCCGATATTTTGTGCAAATCACCGTTTTTGTCATAAAATCCTGTCGCACTTATCGACGGAATATCATTGTATAAATCAAGAAGGTACCTGTTATAATTACTCATTTTTAAACCGGCTTTTTCAAGCAATATTGATGACAAATAATTTATCGATGTCCTCTCTATATATTTTTCTCCTATATCATAATTTGCCCATATCACAAACGGAACAAGATGTTCTTTCATGCTGTCGCTCTGGTCAAATTGCAGAGGTGTCTTTCCAAACACATCCTGATAAAAAGAATCCGGAAGATGCGGCTGATGGTCTCCAAATAATAAAATAATTGTCGGTTCTTTTACTTTTTTAAAATAATTTACCAGTTCTTTAAACGCATCATCAGACATCTTTATAAGAGAAAGATATTGACTTACCTGAGGCGATGTCTCAAAATTTGTAACCTCAACTTTCTTCTTAAATTTATAACTTGTATCATCATAAGGATTGTGATTTTGCATGGTTACATTGAACAGACATAATGAACTGTCCTTATCTTTATTTTCATATTGTTCCACAATCTTTTCATAGTCGGACTTATCACTAATATAATCTCTTACAAGTACAGAATTTTTAAAATCGTCTATGCTTAAAAATTTGTCAAAATAAAACAAAGGATATACTCTGTTTCTGTTGTAACCTGACGGATTGTACGGATGCATTGCTATGGCTTTTCCATATCCATTCTGCTCTTTTATATTGCTTATAATCGACGGCAGATAATCGTCCATATACTGCAAATAAGGATTTCCCGGCAAAAAAGCTTTGGTGCATCCGGTTAGAAATTCAAATTCGGAATTTGCCGTATATCCGCCATATACAGACGATTCAACATAACCTTTGACAACATTTTTATCCATACTGTCAAAAAAGGGCATAACTTCCCTGTTAGTTCTAAAATTGCCTAACACGCTCAAATCCGAAAACGATTCATTCATTATCATTATAATATTTGGCGACTTTGTATGAGATGTATAATTTATACTATCTTCATTATATTTAGATAATATCTCATCAACTTTTTGTACTGAATAACCGTCAGGCTCCTGTACTCCTGCCTCTCCTGCATTTGCAACAAAATAAAGTATATATCCGTAATCACTTATTCCTATGCTGTGGTCCCACGACAGTGAACTCACATTATTAAAAAATGCGGAGGATGTGTTCAGCCATACGATAAATACTGCCGAAGATAAGATTGCAACAACAGAACCGCACACATCCCTTAGATTTAAATATTTTCTTTTTTTACGAGGCATTACTGCACATACCGCAATGCCGGCAATACAGCTTACTATCCCTGCAAAAAAATAAATATCTATTCCATATTTATATGAACCCGCAACAGTTGCCGCCGTTTTTATAGCATAAATATCCATAAAAACAATGCCATAACCTCTGAAAGAAATAACAAAGTAATTTACAATTCCAATAAGTAATGTGCACACATATGTTATCATAAATGCCGGTTTCATTCTGTGAAACAAGCCTGTCAATATAACATTGACAACACCAAATAAAGCTATATTTTTTATTATAATACCAATATCAAAATCAGTTATCGTCTTTTTAAAAAACAGCTCCATCGTCGAAAACTGCCATACCAATAACGCCAAAAATAATAAAACGATAAGAATTTTTTTTATATCATTTTTAAATCTCTTTTTCCCGATGCTCTCCGAATTAAATTCTCTTTCCGTTACAGACAGATTTTCCCCTTCTTTATCTGCTTGCATTTTTTATTACCTCCCAATCCTTAAAATGCCAGCCGCACAAAAATGTACGACTGGCTTAATTATCTTTGTCTGTGCATAAAGCACTATGCTGTTTAATTTCCAAACGGATTAGAGAAGAAGTTTCCGAATCCGCTGTAATCTCCGTCATCGGAATCATCATTTCCATTTCCCTGATTATAACCGTTGCTTCCGTTGTTATTTCCGTTTCCCTGGTCATAACCATTATTTCCGCTGTTGCTGTCATTATTTGAATTTCCTGAGCTGCTGTTTCCCTGTGACAACCCATTCAAAGACTTTGAACCCTGAAGTTTAACTTTTACTTTCTTTTCTTTATATGTTCCGTCATCACTTCTCTCTAATGTAAGTTCCACTTCAGTTCCCTTACGGTAGCTGTTTGCTTTCTCTTTAAGACTCTCGATACTTCTTACATCCTGATTGTTTATTGCTGTAATTATATCTCCGACTTTAACACCGCCTTTTTCGGCTGCTCCGCCTTCTGATACCTCTGCAACATAGACACCACTTGGAATATTGTAACTGCTTGCTTCACTTCCAACTGTTCTTCCTGAAATTCCGAGATATCCTTTTTCTGAGTCTGATAAAATTTCCTTATCTTTAAGTTCATCTATAATAGGTGTTGCCTGTGAAATAGGTATTGCATAACCTACACCTTCTACTGATGAATCTGCAATCTTAGCTGAATTGATACCAACAACTTCGCCCTTGAGATTTATAAGCGGTCCACCACTGTTACCTGGGTTTATAGCTGCATCTGTCTGAATTGCTTTTATTGAATTTGTTGAACCATCTGTCTCTGAAGTCTCTGTAATCTCTCTGTTTTTTGCACTGATATAACCTACTGTTACAGACTGGCCATATCCTAATGAGTTTCCGATTGCGATTGCCATTTCTCCGACTTTAAGACTGTCAGAATCACCTACGTCAGCAATCTTTATCTTGCCCTTTGTTGATTTTTTTATCTTGCTAAGTTTTACTGCTACTACAGCAAGGTCATTGCTTGAATCTTTACCTTTTACAGATGCCTCATAAACCTGATCGTCGATAAACTGAACTGAAATAGTCTTGGCACCGTCAATAACATGATTGTTTGTTGCAATTAAAAGTTCACTCTTACTCTGTCCTATTATGAAACCTGTACCGCTGCTCTGTNAAACCTGTACCGCTGCTCTGTGTCTCCTGCTGCTGGCTGTTTCCAAACAGGCTGTAATAGTTAGTTGACTCACTTGTGCATGTAATAGCTACAACTGCAGGCATTGTCTGTTCAACTATTGATGACACATCTGTTGTTCCGCTTACCGCCGCCCCTGTTACAACCTTGTTATTGTTGCTGCTTGTTGTAGTTGTTCCTATCTGCTCACTTGTCGTTACAGAAGGTGTATTTATTCCTAAAACATTGCTTGAAATGTAACATACTCCTTCAAAACATACCGCAGCTATAACGCCAAACAATACCGCACACGCTGCACATACCAAAAGCTTTTTGCAAAATGAACCTTTCTTTTTACCGTCAGGCTTTTTCTCCTGACCCGCATTAAAAGAATATCCATTTTGATTATTATAAGAATTTGTGTTGTTGTATCCTGTATTTGCGTTGTTATCGTATGGATTTGTGCTGTTGTATCCTGTATTTGCGTTGTTATCGTATGGATTTGTGCTGTTGTATCCTGTATTTGCGTTGTTATCATATGGATT
>FR887336.1:50536-70326 GCA_000436755.1 Clostridium sp. CAG:253
GTTATCATATGGATTTGTTTTCTGCCCACTATCATAACTCTGGCTGTTCTGTGATGCATAATTTTCTGACTGAGAGCCTGCATAATAGTCACCTGAATGTGTTGACTGTGCATTATTCTCACCATCTTTATATGAATAACTGTAAATTGATGAGTCTAAAGTGTTCCCATCTCCTTCCACTGAGTTTCCGTATTCACCTGTATATCCGTCCTGAGACTGATTTTCATCTGTCCCGTTTAAATTATTATTCTCATCCATTATCGGTACCTCCCTTTATATTTTCTCTTACTTGTAAAACAAATTCTAACAGCTTTTTGTGTATAAGTTGTGAAGAAAATATAACTTTTTCATTTCATATATTATAAAAGATTTTATTGTTGCGCAAAATAATCATAACCTATATAATGATTAGAGCACAAACAATGTTGCTATTCACACTTATGATACGAACAGCAACTAAACAATTAACTATTTTATCATAATTTATATGATAAATCCAGTACAACATACTGGCGTGATGTATAATTGACATTTCGCCAAATGACTTATAAAAATTTTCGTTGTACCGTTATTGTTAACACACAAAAGCTACAAGAGATTGAGAGGATGAAAAATTGATTAAAGAAAATCAGCGATTATTAAATATACTGCATATTATTGTTGATGCAGTAATAATATACCTATCATTTAATTTGGCATATGTCCTTAGATTAGATGAATTTAACAGCCCGCTAATCAGATGGCACATTATCGCCCCACCAGCAGGTTATTATAAAGACCTTTCACAATATCAGAACCTGCTCACAATGATAGTACCCTGTTATCTGATTATTTACGGTTTCTGCGGCATGTATGATCCAAAGAGAACTAGCGGACGGCGTGCAGAGCTTTTCTGCCTTATCAAATCAAACTTTTTTGGCATTATCTACTGTCTTGCAGCACTTTATTTTTTCAAACAATGGGATTACGCAAGACTTTTACTTGGTATTTTCGTATGTATAAATATTTTTATTGATTATGCTTTCAGACTTGTTGTTATTTCAATTCTCAGAAAAATGAGAAAAGAGGGCAAAAATCTTAAGCATGTGCTTATTGTCGGATACAGCCGAACAGCAGAAAATTATATAAGACGTCTGAGGCTTCATCCTGAATGGGGTTACAAAATCCACGGCATACTTGATGACAACAAAAAAATAGGTCACGAATACAGAACCGTCAAAGTCGTTGACAGATTAAATTCACTTGAAAAATATCTTTCGTCCAATGAATTTGACGAGATTGTCATCACTCTTAGTATTGATGAGTATTCAAAACTTGAAGGACTTGTTGCCGTATGTGAGAAATCGGGAGTTCACACAAAATTTGCTCCTGATTACAATAATATTATCCCGACAAAACCTTATACTGAAGATTTAGACGGAATTCCTGTCATACATGTACGCCATGTTCCGTTAAGTTCATCATACAATATATTTTTGAAACGTGCAGTAGACATATTCGGTGCTACTGTTGCACTCATTCTTTTTGCCATACCTATGATAATAACTGCTATCATAGTAAAAGTGACTTCACCAGGACCGCTTATATTTAAACAAAAGCGTGTCGGTCTTCACAACAGGGAATTTGATATGTACAAGTTCCGCTCAATGAAAGTGCAGAAAGAAAGCGAAGAAAAGAAAGCATGGACCACCAAGGATGACCCTAGAGTTACTCCTATCGGTAAATTTATGAGAAAGACAAATATCGATGAACTTCCTCAGATATTTAACGTACTGAAAGGAGACATGAGCCTTGTCGGTCCAAGACCTGAAAGACCTTATTTTGTAAATAAATTCAAGGAAGAAATTCCACGATACATGATAAAACATCAGGTACGCCCGGGTATGACAGGATGGGCACAGGTAAACGGTTTCAGAGGTGATACTTCCATAACAGGACGTATTGAATGTGACCTTTATTATGTCGAAAACTGGACACTGGCACTTGATTTCAAGATACTTTTCCTCACGTTTTTCGGACGAAAAGTCAACAAAAATGCATACTAAATATAATTTTTATAAAGCTATTTGTTTCTGAGCAAAAACAAATAGCTTTGATTATTTACTTATACAATATTCTGCTCAGAAATGAGGCTTTATATGAAAATCAGAGGAAAACTTATAATTTCTTTTTTAATTATTGCTATTTTTCCGCTTTGTGCCGGTTTAGTCTGCTTTCATTTAATTGTGCAAAACCAAACCGACATATTATCTTCTTATTACAGTACACAGACGGAAAACAACTATGATTACGGACTTGTCCTAAATCCGGTTCAGCTTCTTTATAAGCTTACATTAAATGATTACAATAAACTTGTAAAAATTGCCGATGAAACTCCCGACAAGCTTCTTGATAAAAGTTTTCTGGATGATACTTCACGTTCCATATCGTCTAAGGATTCTTTTATCGTAGTATTTAAAGGAAAGAAAGAATATTACATAGGAAACATGGATTTTTATGATTGTATTTCTACCCTTCCTTCTTTCAGCGAATATTCGCAGGGCAAAAACGACAATATCCTTATAGACCCAAAAAGTTCAACACTTACACGCAGCAAAGATTTCTATTTTTCAGACGGCACCTCAGGGCAGCTTTTTCTTATAACAAAACTCTCAAATCTCATACCAAGATGGGAAAGTTCCGTGAAGGACATAGCAATTGCTTTCACCCTGATTTTGTTTACAACAGCTTGTATTCTTTTACTATGGTTATACCACAGTATTATAAAACCTTTAAATATTCTTCGTATTGCCACGATGCAGATAGGCGAGGGTAATCTTGATAATCCCGTTCATGTAAACTCCTGCGATGAAATCGGTATACTGTGCCGTGATTTTGAAGAAATGCGTATCCGTCTCAAGTCAATGCTTGAAGAACGCATCCAATACGAAAATGATACACGTGAAATGATGAGCAACATATCACACGATTTAAAGACACCTCTCACAGCCATAAAAGGCTATTCCGAGGGACTTATAGACGGCATTGCAAAGACACCTGAGAAACAGCAGAAATATCTTAAAACAATTTATTCAAAAGCAAACGATATGACATATCTTGTAGATGAATTGTCACTCTTCTCAAAAATAGAGCAGAATTCAATTCCATACAATTTTATCACATTTGATATTGCTGAATATCTTGAAAATTATATTGATTCAATATCTTTTGATTACGAAGCAAACAATATGAATGTTTCCTACGAAAATACTGCTCCTGAGGGCATATTGGTATCTGCCGACCCGGAGCAGCTTCGCAGGGTTTTAAATAATATTACAGGAAATGCCCTTAAATACAAAGACAAGGAGCATGGTAATATAAGAATTGCTCTTTCGTATAAACCGCACAAACATAAAAAACCACTTTACAGGCAGATAAACAAAGATGGTACCGATGTCAATCCTCCTGTAAAACCTGAAGAATTTGTGCGTATTGAGATTTCAGATGACGGACCGGGAATTTCAGAAAAAGATCTTCCTAACATATTTGACAGATTTTTCAGAGCCGATGCTTCAAGAAATTCCGCTAAACGTGGAAGTGGTCTTGGACTTGCCATAGTCAAAAAAATCATACTTGACCACGGTGGAAATATATGGGCAAAAAGTACCCCGGGAACCGGAACAAGTATTTACTTTACTCTCAAAGTCAAGGATGACACCCGGTAAAGCAGGAATTTGGTTTGTTAAAAAGTCTAAAAAGCCGGACTGTTATATCATCAAAACAGTCCGGCTTTATTTTTTTATACAACTAAATTACACTTTAAAGCGATAACCTACGCCCCAAATCGTCTCAATATACTGAGGTTTCGATGTACTCTCTTCAATCTTCTCTCTTATCTTCTTGATATGCACTGTAACAGTAGCTATATCACCTACAGACTCCATCTCCCATATTTCCTTAAATAACTCTTCCTTAGAATATACATGATTTGGATTTGACGCAAGAAATGTCAAAAGATCAAACTCTTTTGTGGTGAAGTTTTTCTCAACACCATTGATATAAACTCTTCTTGCAGTCTTATCTATTTTAAGTCCTCTTATCTCTATAACATCATTTTCCTGAGTTCCGGAAGAAGTAAGTCTCTTGTAGCGTGCAAGATGTGCCTTTACTCTCGCTATAAGCTCACTCGGACTGAACGGCTTAGTAATATAATCATCTGCACCAAGACCAAGTCCTCTTATCTTGTCAATATCATCCTTCTTTGCCGAAACCATAAGTATCGGTGTATCTTTTTTCTCTCTTATATACTTGCAGATTTCAAAACCGTCCATCCCCGGAAGCATAAGATCCAAAAGGATAAGGTCAAAATCCTCATCAAGAGCGTGAGCCGCACCCGAACTGCCATCTGACTCAATAGCAACCTCAAAATCGCTCAGTTCAAGATAATCCTTTTCAAGCTCTGCAATAGCCGCATCATCCTCGATTATTAAAATTTTACTCATATATGTCACCTTTCTGTCACTGTTAACCACTAGACTAGCCTAATTAAAGTACACCAGCTCATCTTCCGGTTTCTCTGCAGGTACAATTTTCTCCGCATAAAATACAGGGCCTTCCTCGCCGTATTCAGCCATAAACTTGTACTCCATGCGTGCTGTCACAGTGACATACTGACCGCTTTTAATCTGCGACCAATCGTCTGCTTTGCACAAAAATCCCATAAACTGTACATCATCTGCACAACAGGTCATTGCATATCTTCCAAATACCGCAAATCCCTTGTCAAGTCCGCTTGGTTTCTGAATCATTCCCGTAAGTTTAAGCGTTTTTCCGTCATAATTTTCCTGATGGTCTATCATATCAATATACCAAAGACCAAAATCGCCTTCGCTCACCTCAATAACATCCGCATTTATATCAAACGGCATTTCTTCTTTCATATCATAAAATGCATCGTCTTCCGACTCATATACTATCTGAGCACGAGGATTTACAGCTTTAACACTTCCTCTTATGGCAGATTTCTTTGTATTCTCTACAGTACATCTGTTGACAATTATCATTTCTGCTACTTTGAACTGCTCAACCATAAGTGAAGGCATGTTTTTCATATAAAGTAAGAATGTCTCATCGTTTACAACATCAAGTGTCTGCATTATAACTTCCCTGTCAAAACAGATTTCTTCAAGTTCGTCATAAAATTCAGGAATTTTTGCCGCAGACCACATTCCATTGTACTCAATAATTATTCTGTCCGGTCTGTGCTTCTTTAAAAATTTTTGGATAACTTTTCCGTTAAAAGAGTCCTCATCCTCAATATATTCGCATACAGCACATCCTTTTTTAAGGTCAGCCTCCTCAAATTCTTCCTCACCTTCCTCACATGCAAGAATAAGTGTCTTAATCTTATCATCAAACATGTCGTCAACGATAAGATCTCTTATAAGGCTTGTCTTTCCTGCCTCAAGAAATCCCATGACAACATATACCATCATTTCTTCTTTTTTCTTTCCAAACATATTAATCCTTCCTACATACTAACTGTAAGCTGCACATACCAAATATCACTCTACAAAACTATCAATAAATTTACTTAGGTCGTGCAATTATATTTAGTTTTGTATCTGTTTATGCTACATGAAAAAGTTCTTTTATTGCAGCTTCGTTAAGATTTGAACCTATTACGCATATTCTTCCTGTATAGTCTGCTGCGCCTCTTCTAAGCTCTGTCTCTTCAGGTACAAGGTCAAAATGGAACCACTCTCCCTCATCTGAAGCAACAATTCCCTTAGCACGAAGAACCTCCCCAAATGACTTGTCACTCGCAAGTTTTGATACAATATCTTTAAGTTCTTCCTCTGTAAATTTGTGAGCTGTCTCAACTCCCCAGCTTGTAAATACATCATCTGCATGGTGGTGTCCATGTTCATGGTGGTGTCCACAACAACACTCTCCGTCGTGGTCGTGATGATGATGCTCATGGTCATGTCCGCAGCCGCACTCTCCGTTATGGTCGTGATGATGATGCTCCTCGAGAAGTTCTTTTTCAAGAGTATTTACTTTCTCCATTGCCTCAAGTACAATCTTTCCGTCTATCTCATCCCATGGTGTTGTTATAACAGAAGCCTCGTCATTTCTTTCTTTTATCATTGTAAGAACTTTTGCAAGTTTTTCTTCTGATATATTTTGTGTACGGCTTAAAATTATTGTTCCGGCACTCTCAATCTGGTTATTGTAAAACTCACCATAATTCTTCATATACATCTTGCATTTTGATGCATCAACTACAGCTGCCGTACTGTTTATCTTTACATCATCCCCGATATTTTTAACTGCCTTTATAACATCTGAAAGCTTACCTACACCTGAAGGCTCAATGATAACTCTGTCAGGACTGTATTTTTCAAGCACATCTTTAAGTGCATTCCCAAAATCACCTACAAGTGAACAGCATATACAGCCTGAATTCATCTCTGTTATCTGGATACCTGACTCTTTAAGAAATCCACCGTCTATTCCTATCTCACCAAACTCATTTTCAATAATAACAAGTTTTTCACCCTGAAATGCATCTGCTACAAGCTTTTTGATAAGTGTAGTCTTTCCTGCTCCTAAAAATCCTGAGATAATATCAATTTTTGCCATTTTTATAACTTCCTTTCTATATTTTAACCTAAATATCTATAGTAATTACCATGCATATATTTTTTGTGTGGTAATCAGAAATCCGCCTTAGTTGCTTCATACATTGCTATACTTGCAGCTATAGGAAGATTTAAACTGTCTATTCTGGCTGAATGAGGGATAATAACAGACTGCCCTATATTTGAAAATTCATGCGGAAGTCCCGTAGCTTCATTGCCAAATATAAGAGAAAACTTATCCCTGGGACTGACATCATGAAGTTTCATCTTTGCATCAAGCATAAAAGGATACAGCTCCCTGTCACCATATTCTTTCATATATTCATCAAATGAATCAAAATATACAAACTCAGTTGAAAATATCGCTCCCATGGATGCCCTTACCACTTTAGGATCAAATGCATCAACGGCAGGTCTTATTATCGCCATTCGATTCATTCCAAAACCGAGAGCACTTCTCATTATAGTCCCCATATTTCCGGCATTTGAAGGATTTACAAGAACTATATGCGAACTTTCCTTATCAAGCTTTGATTCAAACTTTCTAAATTCGCCTATCACATAACAATTTTCCTTTTGCGATAAAACATTAAAAATCTTATCCGCATATACAACCTCTATATCTGAGTCTTTACAAAGTTTAAGAAGTTTGTCGAGCGTATCTCCCTGCTTCATTGCAGAATGAACAAATACCCTGTTTACATACTCTGTTTTAAACTTTAAGAGTTCAAAAGTAAGTGTGATACCCAGTGAATATGACACACTGTCCTCTTTTCTGTATCTTTTATATGCTGCCAACTCATCACTTCCTTTCATCTGATTTCAAGTAATTTCAAGTAAAAGAGAGGATATAAAAATCCTCTCCCAATTCATCAACATTTCAATATCGTTTCCACATCTGCAGCCTGAAAGCTACCTACTCTTCAATAAATACATTTATTGATAGTTCTCCTATATCAGACGCAAACGGTATGCAAAACATCTGCTTACTGCTTGTCTGATATTCTTTGCCTGTACAATAATCAGGTGTTGTAATATCTATAATAATACTGTTATTGGCAAATACCGTAGCCGCATTGCCCGCAATCATATTTCCAAGCTCTGATATGGCACTCTGCCCTATAGCATCAATCTCAGCAACTGGCATCATCATCATCTTTGATATAACCGCAAGTGCTGTTTCATAGTGGAGATTCAGAACAACTTCACCCTTCAGGGCACCGATAATTCCGAGTTTTATCAAAGAACTATCTTCCTCGTATTTATCATCTTTTATAAAAGGTTTGCCAATCTTTAAGTCAAGCATACAAATATCTTTCATAATCTTACTGACTGAAATGATAAATGGATTTATATGTTCCGCCTTCACTTAATCACCTACCTTTTCTTCGGTCTCATTATATAATTATAACAAATTGCAGTGTTTATGTAAATGAAAAAAACATGAACTTTTAAAAAACGTAACCATTCAGCAAAAAAATATAAAATACAAAGCCAAACTGCTATATTTTTCCAGCTAACTAATCGTAAAGACATCCCAAAACTTATTACTTATGTCTACTTTTGACTCTGAAAGCCACTCTGCATATTTTTCTTTAAACATTTTTGTCTGTCTCTCGTTTATAATTTCCTCTTTGCGCGCATATGTCGCATCTTCATCATTGTCATTTACACAATAGATAATATAATATCCTGTCTTTCCCCCTATTACATTACTCATTTTTCCTTTTTTCAAAGAAAATGCAGCATCTATTGCTTCTTTGTCTAATAATTTTGTGTCCTTCCCTATTGTTGCCTCACTTGTGCTGCTGTCAGTATTTGCTTCTGCATAATCCAGAAAACTTTCTGATTTTTTGGCTTCTTTAAGCATTTCTTTAATGCGTTTATATGTTTTCGCCTTATCTGATACTTCCATATTGATTTTTCTGCCGTTTTTGTCTGTTCCCTTTGTTATCAGTTCTAAATACTGGATTTTAATCTGTTTTGCCTCATCATCAGTGACATTTGTATCTGCCGCATCTGTGGCAACATAGAACATTTTATTGGCAAGAATATTGTCCTCAAACATTCCCTGCACATTCTGAACAGTAAGTGCATACTTTTTCTTTTCTTTTTTATCTGCCTTATTGACAAGTTTTTGTGCATCCTGCAATGCCTGGTCTTTCTCGTCACCGTCAAGCATGATGCCCTGTTTTGCGGCATTCTCACAGATAATCTTAAGCTGGGTAATCATACTGACTATTTCTTTTTTTGCCTTGTCCCCTATATTTGTATCGTCATCTATCTTATAATTCCATAATGCTTTTCCAAAACTTCCCTCATATTGATTTTTCAGAAGATATGCATAATTCAATACTTCCTCATATTTTACGCCTGTATTTCCAATCTTCATAACGACAGAATTCTGCGTAATATCCCCTGTTTCAAGACGCACACTTTTTACTGTTTTGGTATTATTATCTGATGTCTCAGCACTTTTTCCACATCCCGACAACAAAACTGATGCCGCAAGCATAACGCCAAGTGCACATTTAGTAAATTTATTTTTTATCATATAATCCTCCAATGCTTTTAATAACACATTCAACAATATTAAAAATTTCATCCGCTGTCAACTTTTTTTCGCTTTTTATCATGTTTTTCGACGGCATTCTGTAAAAACTGCCCGATGGCGCGGCTTTTTTATCCTTTTTCATAACATAAAGAAGATACGGTTCTTTGTTTCCGACATACTTTATCTTTCCCTGATATTCGTCAATCAGCTTCTTTAATTTTTCTGCATCAGGCTTCTTTCCGTCATACAGATAATATCTTATGCCATCTTCTTTTTGAATTATACGATTTATATATGCTTTATGTGCATCAGCCTTAAGCAGCGCAACACGCAAAAGATTTTCTGCTGCCACCGGCATGTCACCAAATCTATCAATAAGCTCTTCCTGCATCTCGCTGTATTCTTCGATATTTTCAATTGCGGCTATCCTCTTGTACATGTCAAGCTTCTGATATTCACTTTTTATATAAGTATTCGGAATATATGCATTTACATTTATGTCTATCTCTGTTTCAAATTCCTCTGAAACATCAGTTTCTCCCTTTAAATGTCTTACGGCATCATTGAGCATTTTACAATAAAGGTCATATCCGACTGCTTCCATATGTCCCGACTGTGCTTCACCTAAAAGATTTCCCGCACCTCTTATTTCAAGGTCACGCATTGCTACTTTTATTCCTGAACCAAGTTCAGTAAATTCTTTTATTGCAGCCAGTCTCTTCTCCGCAATCTCTTTCAGTACCTTATCCCGCTTATACATCAGAAATGCATATGAATTTCTGTTTGACCTTCCAACTCTTCCCCTTAACTGGTAAAGCTGTGAAAGTCCCATCTGGTCAGCATTATCAATAATAATGGTATTTACATTTGATATATCAAGACCTGTCTCTATTATTGTCGTTGCTACAAGAACATCAATCTCCCCGTTGATAAATGCCATCATAATTTTTTCGAGCTGTCTCTCGCTCATCTGTCCGTGTGCATATGCAACATTTGCATCGGGTACAAGTTTTTGAATTTCCATAGCCATCCCGTCTATTCCTTTTACCCTGTTGTACACATAAAATATCTGTCCGTTTCTCGCAAGTTCTCTGTTTATTGCCTCCCTGATAACCTCTGAATTGTGTTCCATGACAAAAGTCTGAATAGGCAGTCTGTCAACAGGAGGTTCCTCCAATACACTCATGTCCCTTATTCCTGCAAGGCTCATGTGAAGTGTTCTCGGAATAGGTGTTGCGCTCAACGTAAGCACATCCACATTATCTTTTATCTGCTTTATTTTTTCCTTATGTGCAACCCCAAAACGCTGTTCCTCATCAACTATCAAAAGTCCCAAATCTTTAAAGACAACGTCCTTTGACAATAGCCTATGTGTACCTATGATTATATCTACCTGACCTTTTTTCAATCCCTCAAGCGCCTTTTTCTGCTGGGCGGGCGTTCTGAATCTTGAGAGCATCTCAACTCTTACCGGATAATCTCCAAGTCTCTCTTTAAATGTATTGTAATGCTGCTGTGCAAGTATTGTAGTCGGCACAAGAAAAGCAACCTGTTTTCCGTCATTTGCGGCTTTGAATGCAGCCCTTATGGCAACCTCCGTCTTTCCGTATCCAACATCCCCGCAAATAAGACGATCCATAATTTTTTCGCTTTCCATGTCTTTCTTTGTAGCATCTATCGCATCGAGCTGATCTGTCGTTTCATCAAACGGAAACAGATCTTCGAATTCCGTCTGCCACACTGTATCTTTTCCAAAACGGTAACCCTGCGTCTGCTGTCTTTTGGCATATAACAGCACAAGTTCCTGTGCGACCTCATTTACGGCATGTTTTACCCTGCTCTTTGTTTTCTTCCACTCGGAAGAATTGAGTTTATTTAATTTCGGCTTCTTAGCAACATCCTGTGCGGCATACTTTTGCAATACATCAAGCCCGGATACAGGTACATACAAGTTTCCGCCGTCACCGTATTCTATCTTGATAAAATCTTTAGTGACATTGTTAACTCTTATTTTTTCTATACCTTTGTAAATTCCAAGTCCATGTTCCTCATGTACTACATAATCGCCTACATTCAATTCGTTAAAGCTTTGTATTGCCTTGCCGTCAAATTTTTTCTGTTTCTTTTTCCTGCGTTTCTGCTTCGCACCGAACATATCACCTTCGGTTATAACCACAAACTTCTGCGCCTTATACTCAAATCCTCTGCGAAGCCAGCCATAACTTGTCATAACCTCACCGGGGGTTATTTCAGCCTCAAGCTTTTCACGATAAAACGCCGGTATCTCATACTCATTTAAATCTTTTGCAAGTCTCTCGGCTCTTATCTTTGAGCCCGACAAAATAAGTACACGGTACTTTCCTTCACGCCATTTCTTTATGTCTTCTATAAGAAGTTCAAAATGCTGATTATATGATGTAAGTGACTGCACGGATATGTTTAGTTCGTCCTTAACCTTTATTCCCTTTGGCAGCACGTCAAGCAGTGACAGATAAACTGTACGCTTATTTTCAAGCCTTGCCATTACATATTCCGACGAATAGATAACATCAAGCTGTCCCGGAAGAATATATCCATTCTCAAGTCTGCCCTGCATGCTCTCCCTGAATTCGCTTTCAACAGCTTCGATTTTTTCTATACAGCGAACAGGCTCATCTACAAAAAATATTGTCTTTTCCGCATCGAAAATATCAAAAAAACTGCTTGTCGGTATGTCAAAATATTTTGTAAAACCTTCAAGTCCCATACGTCCGTGATACATATCAAAATTCAATTTAATCTGTTCCACTGTATCAGTCAGCCTGTTTATTGCATCATGATTTTTATTTTTTCTGAAAGTTTCGAGCATTTTTTTATACTCTTTTTCTATTTTGAAAAGCGCCTTTTTCAGCTGCTCTTCTGACAATGTCATCTCAGATGCAGGTGTTATCTCAACCCTATCCATTCTCTCAATCGAACGCTGGCTTTGTACATCAAATGCCCTTATCGTGTCTACCTCATCATCAAAAAACTCTATGCGGACGGGACAATCCATTGTAATAGGAAAAATATCCGTTATACCGCCACGCACCGAAAAATCACCCGGATTTTCAACCTGTGTCTGCCTCTCATATCCCATATCCACAAGTTTCTTTTCAAGTTCTTCCAGATTAACAATATCAGCTTCGTTAATAACAAATCGTACATTTTTTGATGTCTGGCTGTCCATTATGCAGTCAAGACCTGCATCTATTGTTGTAATGACCGTTCCCTTTTCATTTTTTAACAATGCATCGACAACTTTCAATCTTTCCGTACTTATCGCATTTCCCTGAATATCCGCTCCAAAAAAAATAATATCTTTTGGAGGATAATACATTACACTCTTATCAAACAATCTGTAATCATCATAGATTTCCCTCGCCCTTATCTCGTTCTCGGCAATTATCACTCTCCAGTTTTCAGACTGTGACAATCCGTATATCATATGACATTTCTGCGTATCTATGCACCCTGAAACATGCAGCGGAAACTTTTGTTTTTTTATGTCATCCACTGCCTCTTTATATGCATTTATCTCCTCTAACGGTGCCGTAAATGCCCTCATCAGTTCACTCAATATCTTAACCCCCTTCCTCGTTACTAATTGCTTTTTTATAAAATTTTTTTACGATTTATGACAACAAAACTCACAGACAAAAATGTCTGTGAGTATATTTAATTAAACTTATTCATCGCCGTTCGTATATCATCATTTACAATAATATCACAAGCCTGCGTGACATTGTCAAGTGCTTCTCTTATAACAGGTTCTTCGTCTTTTGAAAATCTTCCGAGAACATAATCTGCGAGATCCCATCCTTTTGGCTTTTCACCTACACCTACTCTTACTCTCGGAAATACCTGCGTTCCAAGATGGCTGATGATGTTTTTTATACCATTGTGCCCTCCCGCACTTCCCTTTTCTCTTATACGAAGCCTGCCGGGTGCAAGATTAATATCATCATATATGATTATAAGTTCTTTTTCAGGATCTATCTTGTAGTATTCAACAAGTTCTCTTATACTTTCCCCACTCAAATTCATATATGTCTGAGGCATGGCAAGAATAACTTTCTGACCTTCTATATAACCCTTACCGCATATCGCTTTGTGTTTTTTTATGTCTAGCGATATGTCATACTTATCTGCCAAAACCGTTATGGCTGAAAATCCAATATTGTGCCTTGTTCCATCGTACTTTCTCTCAGGATTTCCAAGACCTGCTATAATGTACATATTGTTCCTCTTTTCTGTCTTCTTTTATTTTTAACCCATATTTATTGTTTTGCCTGTGTACTGCTTAAGCAGATCACTGTCAACCACATGACGGTTATCCATTGTTTTCATGATGTCTTTTATCTGCATACTGCGGGCAACTGCACTGTCTCCGAGATTATAAAGTTTATTATCCTTAAATGATAATACAAATGGCTCAAGCACGTTGCTGTCATTGGCTGTTACCACAAGACCATTATCTCCGTTTGTAAACTCTACGCACACTCCCGGACTTAATATGTTGATACTATCCAAAAGAGCGTCAACAACCTTTTTGTCAAACTCATCAACATGTTCTAAAAGGTATCTTACTGCCGCTATTTCCGATAAAGGTTCGTCGCCAAACTTCATTGCTGTCATATTATCAAAATTATATGCAACCTTAAGTATCTCAGCACCTATAACCGTAGGCATTTTTGCTGATGCTGCCGGTATGTCAGGATGAAGAACTGCTATTGAAGCTGAAAGTATTCTCTTTATGTCAGGCGAAAGATCCGTATTATCTTTAAACGCAATATATGAATTTTGATAGCACTGTGATATTTTCTTCTCATCATCTTCCGTAATGTCAGCTTTGCGCTTTCTTCTGATATTGCCCGGTATCATAAGACCACCTACATCATGCAAAAGTGCAGCTGCCACAATGTCAAGCTGTGATTTAAATTCAAGGCCCAATCTGCTTGATATGAGTGCACATAATATAGCTGTATTGAGAGAATGTTTGTAAATGTAATCTTCATTGCTTCTAAGATTCTGTATAAAGTTTATTTTGTGGTGAAGTGAACCATATTTCTTTAAAAGCTGGTTTATAAACTGATACATATCCTTTTCTTTCTGATTTTTTGAATATGCGTCAAGTATCTCTCTTATGGTAAATACAGACATTGCCTGAAATCTTTCAAATTCAATATCATCCTCGGACATCGGCGGAACAGGTTCAGCCGGTTCAAGTATATAAATACCGATTAATCCAAAGTTATTTACACTTATTATACCCTGACTTGTTATCTTAGAATTTCTGTCATACAGCATTACACCGTTTTTATTATAAATCGGCTTCGCCAGTCGCATCCCTGCTTTCAAATCTTCCGTTTTTACAAATAACATATTGTGTGCCCTCCAAATTTATTCAACCTCTCTAATACAACGAATAAAATAATTGATATAATTTTCGTTTCAGCAGTCTCGTAAATTACTCTTTTTCCTTACGCTTCTCTGCAAGATTGTTAGTTACTCTGTTGTAAAGTTCTACAGCCGCATTATATCCCATCTTTTTCTGACGATGGTTAACTGCTGCCGATTCACATATGATTGCAACATTTCTGCCCGGTCTGATTGGTATTGAATGGCATACAACTTTACTGTCAAGAAATTCTATATACTGTTCTTCAAGTCCAAGTCTGTCGTATTCCTGCTCCTTATTAAACTCTTCAAGTTTTATGACTAAGTCAATCTCCTGCCAGTCCTTAACACTCTCAACACCGAAAAGTGCCTTTGCATCAATAATACCTATTCCTCTAAGTTCAATAAAATGTCTTGTAATATCGGGTGAACTTCCAATAAGCGAATTGTCACTTACCCTTTTTATCTCAACAACATCATCTGACACAAGACGATGCCCTCTGTGAATAAGTTCAAGTGCTACTTCAGATTTACCGATTCCACTTTCACCCATAATCAGAACTCCTTCACCATATATATCAACCAGAACTCCATGAACCGAACATCTCGGTGCAAGCTCTGCGCCAAGCCATCTTATGAGTTCTGCCATAAACGGTGATGTCGCCTTACGGCTTCTTAAAAGAGGTACATGATACTTGTTTGCAAGTGCGACAATCTCATCCTCTATCCATATCTCCCTGCAATATACAATACATGGCGGCTGTCCCTTGTCCTCACTTCCTGCCATAATCCTTTCCATCATGGCTGCACTGTGTTCCATACCCTTCTGCTGCATATAAGTGTGTTCTACATGACCTATAATCTGAATACGGCTTGAATCAAAATAATCAAAGTATCCGGCAAGCTGTAATGCCGGTCTGTTTACTTCATTCTGCGTAATCATAATATCATCAATATCAACATCAGGTGTACAATTTTCCAATTTTAGTGCCTCTATCATATCCTTAAGATATACACTATATTCTCCCTGCATCATTCATTTTTTCCTCCTTTATGAAAAAATTTATATACATTTTCAGCAGCTTTCCCGTTCATTCCATCCACTGCGGCAAGTTCATTAACCGATGCATTTTTTATTGCATCCATAGAGACAAAATGTCTCATGAGAGCCTTACGTCTTTTTTCTCCAATGCCGTCTATATCATCAAGTATTGACCTTACCTGTTCCTTGCTCCTCAGAGAACGATGATACTCTATAGCAAAACGATGCACCTCATCCTGTATTCTTGTCATGAGGCGAAATCCCTCACTGTTTATATCTATAGGTATCTCACGTTCATCAAAAAACAAACCTCTTGTCCTGTGGTTATCATCCTTAACCATTCCACATACCGGAATGGATATATTTAATTCTGAAAGAACTTTCATTGCTATATGAACCTGACCAACACCTCCATCCATCATGATAAGGTCGGGAAATCTTGTAAAACTTCCAAATTCAGTTGAAAGTTCCTTCTCGTCAAGCTGCTTTATTTCCAAAAGTCCGTGACTAAATCTGCGTTTAAGCACTTCATACATACTCGCATAATCATTTGGTCCCTCGACAGTTTTTATTCTGAATTTTCTATAATCACTTTTCTTAGGTTTTCCGTCATCAAACACTACCATTGAACCAACTGACTGAAATCCGCTTATATTTGATATATCATAGGATTCTACACGTGATATATCTTTAAGTCCGAGCCAGCCGCATATCTGTTTCATCGCACCTGTCGTTCGTTCTTCCTCACGCTTTATCTTTTCCATATCTTTTGTGAGCACCATTGCGGCATTTTTATGAGCAAGTTCGACAAGTCTTTCTTTTTGTCCCTTTTTCGGCACAATTATGCTGACTTTTCCACCTCTTTTTTCACTAAGCCATTTTTCTATCAACTCTGATTCAGTCACTTCATATTCTACCATGACTTCACGAGGAATAAAAGGTGTTCCGGCATAAAATTGTTTAATAAATGCCTGAAGCATATCATCTTCTTTCTCGCCGTAACTGCCCTTGAGATGAAAATGGTCTCTACCTATCAGTTTTCCTTCTCTTATAAAGAAAACCTGCACAACCGCTTCCTCGTTTGTTCTTGCAAGTGCTACAACATCCCTGTCCATTCCGCCAAAATCATTTATCTTTTGTTTAACGGACATCTTTTTAACGCTCTCTATCAAATCCCTGTAGCCCGCCGCCTGTTCATACTCCATTTTTTCAGACGCAGCATACATCTTTTCTTCCAGATATTCGATTACCTGTCTGTAATCCCCTTCTATAAGCTTTAATGCCTTGTTGAAATTTTCTAAGTATTCCTCTTTGCTTATATATCCCTGGCACGGTGCACTACACTTTCCTATATGATAATTAAGACATGGTCTTTCTTTTCCCGTATCTCTTGGGAGTACTTTCCTGCATGTCCTTATCTTATAAATTTTATGTGCAAGTTCAAGAGTATCTTTTGCCGCCGTCACGTTTGTAAACGGGCCAAAATATTTGCATTTATCCTTTTTTTGCTGTCTTGAATATATAAGTCTCGGAAAATCTTCATAAACCGTTGCTTTTATATAAGGATATGTCTTATCATCCTTTAACATCGTATTGTACTTAGGTTCATGCTCTTTTATGAGATTGTTTTCAAGTACAAGTGCTTCTACCTCAGAGTCCGTGATTATATACTCAAAATGATGTATTTGGGAAATCATTCTCTCAATCTTCGGCGAAACCCTTCTGCCTGCCTGAAAGTATTGTCTGACCCTGTTTTTCAGACTTATAGCCTTTCCGACATAAATAATGGCATCACTCTTATCATGCATCAGATAAACACCGGGTTTGGCAGGCAATTTTTTTAATTCTTCCTGAATATCAAACATTGTCGTCCTTTTCCTTAGAAGCAGGAGTCATAAATTTATCTATGACATTTGCAACTCCGTCCTCATCATGCGAAAGTGTAACATAATCTGCTGACTGTTTTACCTTATCCTGTGCATTGCCCATTGCAACACCCATTCCGGCATATCTTAACATCGACATATCGTTTATGCTGTCACCTACGCAGATAACCTTTTCCCTGTTTATGCCAAGGTAACGCATAAGTTTTTCAACGGCAACACCCTTGTCAACATATTTTGGAAGAAGTTCAACAAAATGAGGGTCTGAACGAAATACATTCACCTTGTCTCCGAACATTTCAAGCATATGCTTTTCTACATTCTTCATGTTGTCAGGCTCACCGCTGAGCAATATCTTATTGAAACCAAAATTAACAGTTTTCACAAAATCATTTGATTCTTTAACTGCAACATCGCAGGCAACGGCATCAAATTCAACATACTTGTTTAAACCGTTTCCGACAATGATTTCTTTTGCAGCATCATTGTAAACAGCTATTGAAACTCCCGATTTGACAGCTTCATTATAGACCTGGCTAAGTATTTCTCCCGGAACCATCTGATTGTAAATGCATTCACCGGTCTTACAGTTTACTACTGTAGTTCCGTTATATGCTATAACATATCCACCATACTTTTCGAGCTGTATCTTTGCGACGTTCTTTCTTATACCGGCTATTGAACGTCCTGATGCAATCGCTATTTTTTTGCCTCTCTTCTGTGCATCGACAATCGTCTCGACAGTCTTTTCACTTATCTGTTTCTCAGAATCAAGCAAAGTTCCGTCAACATCTATTACTATCGCATCATAAAGGTCACCTTCCGGTTCCTCTATTCCCTTAACTTTTCGGAATATCTTCATAAACTCTTTGCCCGTGATTGTCTCATGCTCAATAAGAAATTCAGCAAGCTTGTCAAGTGCATCCCTGTCACCTCTCAAAAGTTCCTCTGCTTTCGCATAGCACTCTTTAAGAATACGCATAACTTCTTTGTCTATCTCTGCCTCAGTCGCATCACCGCAGTTTAACACTGTTCTTCCGTCAAGATATTTATTCTGAACCGATTCAAGTCCTATCATTCCAAATTTGTCGGTCATTCCATACTGTGTTACCATCGCTCTCGCAAGTGATGTAGCCTGCTCTATATCGTTTGACGCTCCTGTTGTGATTGAGTTAAATACAATCTGCTCTGCGGCACGTCCACCGAAAAGTGTCGTTATTCTTGTCAATATCTCATCTTTGCTCATAAGATATTTTTCTTCTTCCGGAACCTGCATTACATATCCAAGCGAACCCATTGTTCTTGGAACAATAGTAATCTTTTGTACCGGCTCTGCATCCTTTTGTAATGCTGTTACAAGTGCATGACCTACCTCATGATAAGCAACTATTCTCTTTTCTTCTTTTCCTAATATCCTGTCTTTCTTTTCCTTACCTGCTATTACGACCTCAACAGCCTCAAAAAGGTCTGCCTGGCTTACGGCTTTTCTTCCTGCACGGACTGCCATTATGGCACCCTCATTTATCATATTGGCAAGGTCTGAACCTACCGCACCGCTTGTTGCAAGTGCAATGGCATCAAAATCAACGGAATCATCCATAAGCACATCCTTTGCATGCACTTTAAGAATATCTACACGACCTTTCAAATCAGGTTTTTCGACAATTATTCTCCTATCGAAACGCCCCGGACGAAGAAGTGCCTTATCAAGCACCTCAGGTCTGTTTGTAGCTCCTAGTATTACAAGTCCCTTTGATGAATCAAAACCGTCCATCTCTGAGAGCAGCTGGTTAAGTGTCTGTTCTCTCTCGTCATTGCCACCACCATACTGACTGTCTCTGCTCTTTCCTATCGCATCTATCTCGTCAATAAAAATGATACAAGGTGCCATAGACTGTGCCTGTTTGAACAAATCTCTTACTCTCGATGCACCTACACCTACAAACATCTCAACAAAGTCTGAACCTGAAAGGGAGAAAAAAGGTACACCTGCCTCTCCTGCAACCGCCTTGGCAAGAAGAGTTTTACCTGTTCCCGGAGGTCCTACAAGAAGTGCACCTTTCGGAAGTTTTGCACCTATCTCAGTATATTTTCCGGGATTATTCAGAAAATCGACAAGTTCATTCAGGGATTCCATAGCCTCTTCCTGTCCTGCCACGTCTTTAAACGTAACTCCCGTTGCTTTTTGGACATACATCTTTGCGGTGCTCTTTCCAACCCCCATAACTCCGCCTGAGTTTTTTGACATCATGCGGAACACAAAGAATAAA
>FR887336.1:70355-74309 GCA_000436755.1 Clostridium sp. CAG:253
AAACCGCCCCAAAGCAATAATATAGGAAGAAATGTCGTGATAAGCATATACATAAGGCTTGATGAACCTGATGTTACCTCTTTTGAAAATTCGACATTTGCTTTTTCAAGTCTTGTTATAAGGTTATAATCCATAGATATAACCCCTGTGTAATATGTGACTTTATAAATATTATTTGCCTGCTGTGCCGGTGTTATCTTAATCTCATCTGATGTTATGACAACTTTTGACACCTGTCCATTATCTAACATATTTAAAAACTGGTCATATGTTATTTCCTTATTTGAAGCTTTTTCTACCTGACTGTTCATAAAAGAAAACATTAGAAAAATTACTAATGCAACAATTAAACAAACTACGATGCTTCTTCTATTCTGATTTTTTTTCGGATCCTGGTTGTTATTTTCCATTCTGCAAGACCTCCCCGTTTTATTATTACGATGTATCCGCTTTTTTATCCATTTCTAACGTATATCTAATCATCGTTCTATCCGTATCATTATAAAGCTAGTTTCCATATAAATCAATAACCTACAATCTGAATAAATTGTGAAATAATCTTTATAAACTATAAACTTGGAATCTTTTTTGTATATTTTCCACAAAAAAAACTTCAATAACTGACATAATTACTAATTGAACATTATATACTTTATGAGTTATAATAGAAGATATTTGTTATTGACAGATTATGTTGATGACAACCTGACAATATTTATGAACATACAATTTAAATTTCAAAATACAAGGAGGATATTTTAATGGCAGTCAAATATGTATTTGTAACTGGTGGCGTTGTTTCCGGTCTCGGAAAAGGTATCACAGCAGCTTCTTTAGGCAGATTGCTTAAAATGCGTGGATATAGTGTAACAATGCAGAAGTTCGATCCATATATCAACATTGACCCAGGTACTATGAACCCGGTGCAGCATGGTGAGGTTTTCGTAACAGATGATGGAGCCGAGACAGACCTTGATCTTGGACATTATGAGCGTTTTATCGATGAGAGCCTTACAAAACAGTCAAATGTTACAACAGGTAAAGTTTACTGGTCAGTTCTCAACAAAGAACGCCGCGGAGACTACGGCGGAGGTACAGTTCAGGTAATTCCTCATATCACAAATGAGATAAAGAGCCGTTTCTACCGCAATGACGGATGCAAAGATACTCAAATTGCCATCATAGAAGTAGGTGGTACGGTTGGTGACATCGAAAGCCAGCCTTTCCTTGAGTCTATCCGTCAGTTTCAGCATGACATAGGTCATGACAACGCAATTCTTATCCATGTAACACTTATTCCTTATCTCAAGGCATCAGGAGAAATGAAAACAAAGCCTACACAGGCTAGCGTAAAAGAACTTCAGGGAATGGGTATCCAGCCTGACGTTATCGTATGCCGTACCGAGCTTCCTCTTGAAGAAGGCCTTAAAGATAAGATTGCACTTTTCTGTAATGTACCTACAAAGAGTGTTTTACAAAATCTTGATGTTGAAACACTTTACGAAGCACCTCTTGCCATGGAAAAAGAACATCTTGCAGATGTTGTTTGTGAAAAACTCGGTCTTGACTGCCCAGAACCTGACATAACTGAGTGGCAGAATATGGTTGACACACTTAAAAATCTTGATAAAGATGTAACTGTTGCCCTCGTCGGCAAATACACAACACTTCATGATGCTTATATCAGTGTTGTTGAGTCATTAAAACATGGCGGACTTGCACATAAGAGCAATGTCAAAATCAAATGGATACCTTCAGAGGACTTAACTGAGGACAACGCTTCTGAGCTTCTTGGCAATGTCAGCGGAATTCTTGTTCCGGGAGGATTTGGTGACAGAGGTATTGACGGTAAAATTGTTGCCATCAAATATGCGAGAGAAAACAATATTCCATTCCTCGGCCTCTGCCTTGGAATGCAGCTTGCAATTGTAGAATTTGCAAGACATGTTGTAGGTTTCCACGATGCACACAGTATAGAGCTTGACCCTCAGACTACACACCCTGTTATTCACCTTATGCCTGAACAGGATGGAATTGAGGATATCGGTGGAACATTAAGACTTGGTTCATATCCTTGCGTCCTCGATAAAAACTCAAAAGCATATGAACTCTATGGTGAAGAAACAATTCATGAGAGACACAGACACCGCTATGAAGTAAACAATTACTATCGTGAAGACCTTGAAAAAGCAGGACTTCTTCTCTCAGGACTTTCTCCTGACGGCAGAATTGTTGAAATGTGTGAAATTCCAACCCATCCTTGGTTTATTGCTACACAGGCTCATCCTGAATTTAAGTCAAGACCAAACAGACCTCATCCTTTATTCAAAGGTTTTGTCGGTGCGGCACTTAAATATCAGTCAGACAACAACTAATACTGAATATTATATGTATAAAATGAAGTGCCTGCCTCTTTTTTAGAGACAGGCACTTCAGCTAATGTGTTATATAATACATCTGTATATTATCTTTGATTTAGGCAAAATAATGGGAATGAGGGGAAATAATAATGATAACTAACAATCAAAAAAATAATTCTTCCGGTAAACAGCCGCTTTTTATGGCAGTCGCACTTCTTTTGTGCTGCTCCATCATAATAAGCATTGTAGAAAAAAAACATACTGAATTTAATTCTTCGCAATATGACAATACATATTCAAATGCTGTATATGCTGCAAGTACAACAACTATTCCTGATGATTCATCCTCTGCCGGAGACGAAGTTTCAAGCGGAAGTGCTATCTCAACCGGAAGTTCTATCACAGGCGATGAAGTACGCGGTGTATGGATTTCATTTTTAAGCTACAGCAGCAAAGGTTACACAAAACAAAGTTTTACAAACTATGTAAATACCATGTTTAAAAAATGTAAATCTAAAGGATACAATACAGTCTTTGTACATGTCCGTATGTTTTCAGATGCCATGTATCCTTCAAAATATTTTCCGTGGTCGGTTTATTCGTCAGGTAAAGCCGGAAAAAATCCCGGATTTGACCCACTGAAAATAATGGTTGACCGTGCTCATTCCATGAATCTCTCGATTCATGCATGGCTTAATCCATACAGAATATCATCATCAACTACAAATGTTAATTCACTTCCGAAAAATTCATATGCCTATAAATGGGCAAAATCGTCTTCAAAAGCGAAACGCAGAAATGTCCTTAAATTTAACGGAGGATTATATTACAATCCTGCCAAAAGCGATGTAAGAAATCTTATAACTAAAGGTGTGAAAGAGATTGTCACAAACTACAATGTTGACGGCATACATTTTGATGACTATTTCTATCCAAACCTCGGAAGTAAATACAGAAAAAATTTTGACAGAACCGAATACAATTCATATGTCAGAAACAGAAAGAAAAATAACAGAAAATATTACGGTATCGTAAACTGGAGACGCCAAAATGTAGACCTTCTCATAAGCAATGTATATAAAACCGTAAAATCCACAAAGAAAAAGGTACAGTTTGGTATCAGCCCCGCCGGAAATATAGATAATCTTTATCTTAGCTGGAGTTACTACTGTGATGTCAAAAAATGGATGAACTCAAACAAATATATTGACTATATTTGTCCCCAGATATACTGGACCTTCACCAACAAAACATGCCCTTTCAAGAAGACATGTTTAAGATGGGCAAAACTTCCGAGAAATAAAAATGTAAAACTTTATATAGGTCTTGCAGGATACAGAGCAGGCTTATCAAAATCGCAGGCAAAAGCAGTCTCAGATATTGGCTGGTCTAAGAGCAATACAATACTTAAACGTGAAGTCCTATATGGAAGAAGTACTAAAAAAGTCAGCGGCTATGTGCTTTTCTCGTATGCAGATTTAAGCCGTAAAGCAGCATCAAAGGAGATAGCTAATCTAAAGAAAATATTTAAGTGATTTGAAATTTGTAATTTTGAATAAAAACATGCAACAGGAGAGGCAGTATATATACAGCC
>FR887336.1:74382-77347 GCA_000436755.1 Clostridium sp. CAG:253
TTATTCATTGTACCAAACATTCTCTGTTTGTACCGTAAAATATATCAGCTTTTCCTGACATCATCTTACAAAATTCTTCTATTCTGTCCCAATTGTTGTTTACGTCAAATTCATAACTGTGACCCCATACATAAAACAGCATCTGCTCATTCTCTTTTGGCTCAGCTTTGAGGAACTTTTCAGCAAGTTCAAACAGCATATCATCATCATGATGGCATGTTGCTTTTAATTTTAACGGCTCTTTCGGTATCTCAAAGGAATGTGACGCTTCGACAGTTCTTCCGTATTTAATACCTATAGATTTAAGATATTTCACCACTTCATCGTCTACACAGCCGTATGCGTATGCCATTCCTACAGGATATGTACCGTATATACGCTCTATATTGCTCATATCAGTAAGGAATTCTTTGTCAAGCTGTTCCTTTGTCATTCCTGTAGGCGCTGCATGTGTAAGACCATGTGTGGCTATCTCATGTCCCCTGTAAAGCTCTTCAAGACCTTCCTGCTTCATTCGGTTTATATATACACCTTCTATCTCAAAATTGCTTTCAGGTGTCTGAATACCCGTATTCAAGTTGAATGTCGCTTTCATTCCGTATTTGTTGAATATCTCGACTAACTTTCTGTCCTGCTCTATACCATCATCATAACTGAATGTAAGAGCCTTTCTGTATTTTCTCATTTTAAGCCTCATTTCTGCGATTATTGAATTTCAATTAAAATTTAAACTTGTCTGCAAAATAAGCTTCAAGTTCATCAATCTTGATACGCTCCTGTTCCATTGAATCTCTGTCACGCACTGTTACTGCTCCGTCTTCTACAGAATCAAAATCGTATGTGATGCAGAATGGTGTTCCGATTTCGTCCTGACGGCGGTATCTCTTTCCGATATTTCCTCTGTCATCAAATTCACAATTATATGTTTTGCTGAGTTTTGTATAAATTTCCTCAGCCTGCTCTGAAAGCTTCTTTGAAAGTGGAAGTACAGCTACCTTTACAGGTGCTATTGCCGGATGGAAATGCATTACTGTACGAACATCACCGCCCTCAAGTTCTTCCTCATCATATGCACTGCAGAGGAAAGCAAGTGTAACACGGTCAGCTCCGAGTGACGGCTCTATTACATATGGAATGTATTTTTCGTTTGTTGTATCATCAAAGTAGCTCATATCCTCTCCTGATACATTCTGATGCTGTGTGAGGTCATAGTTTGTACGGTCAGCTATTCCCCAAAGTTCACCCCATCCGAATGGGAAAAGGAATTCAATATCAGATGTCGCTTTGCTGTAGAATGAGAGTTCTTCTTTCTCATGGTCACGGACACGCATCTCGTCTTCCTTAATACCAAGTGTTTTAAGCCAGTTAATACAATAATCCTTCCAGTATGCAAACCACTCAAGGTCTGTATCAGGTTTACAGAAAAATTCAAGTTCCATCTGCTCAAATTCTCTTGTACGGAATGTAAAGTTACCCGGTGTAATCTCATTTCTGAATGATTTACCAATCTGTCCGATACCAAATGGTACTTTCTTACGTGATGTACGCTGAACATTTTTAAAGTTTACGAAAATACCCTGTGCTGTTTCAGGACGGAGATAAACCGTATTTTTTGCATCTTCCGTAACACCCTGGAATGTCTTGAACATAAGGTTAAACTGACGGATTTCGGTGAAATTGTGCTTTCCGCATGAAGGGCAGGCAATCTCATGTTCCTCGATGTACTTCTGCATTTCTTCATTTGACCAGCCGTCAACGCTTCCTTCTATCTCAATGCCGTTTTCCTGCATATAATCTTCAATTATCTTATCTGCTCTAAATCTCTCATGACAATCTTTACAGTCCATAAGTGGGTCTGAAAAGCTTCCAAGATGACCTGACGCTACCCATGTCTGCGGATTCATAAGAATTGCACAGTCAATTCCTACATTGTACTTGCTTTCACGGATAAATTTTTTCCACCATGCCTGTTTAACATTATTTTTAAGTTCAACACCAAGATTTCCATAATCCCATGTATTTGCAAGTCCGCCATATATTTCTGAACCCGGGTAAATAAATCCTCTTGCCTTTGCAAGTGCAACCATCTTGTCCATTGTCTTTTCCATGTCGTTTATTCCTCCAATTTCTATTAATTGATTTAAAATTATTGTGCATATCTTAAACACTTATACAAAAATATACCATTGAACCTCATTTATTGCAATGTTTTCAGACAATAAAGTCCAAAGTCTTAAATTTATGAGGCAGATACCTAGCAAGATAACTCTTCATAAACCTTTTCAATTCCTCCAAAACTTTGTCTGTAACAGTAAAAGCATAAAGCTTTTCCATAGGGCTTGTCAAAATATACTGCAGAGTATATTTTGCATCTGCTCCCAGTTTCAAAGGATATTCATTTGCAAACTTTTTTTCTTTCGCAGCACATTCGGTACATATAAGTCCACCTTCAGATAAATATACACTATATGCTTCTTTATTTCCGCATCTTAAACAGCCGAACACCTCGATACTCTCGCCTTCTATCATCATAAGTCTCATTTCAAATATTACTCTGATAAGTGAAAACGATATAAGCCGGTGTTTCAATGCACGCATGGTAACATACATGAGTATAAGTTCCTCTGCCGCCTCTATCCCTTCCCTTGAAAAATACTGTATCATTTCAGCAAAATATGAGGCATAACAAAGCGCATCATAGTCGGTAGTTATCTCTTCAAAATATGTACCTATCTCACCACTGACAAGATTATATGCGTTTCTTCCCTCATAAAACGTGAATTTTCCAAACGTAAACGGAACCGTACATGCCGAGAGGGCGCTGTTTGGCTTTCTTGCACCTCTCACAAATGCCGAAATACGCCCTCTCTCCTTTGTGAGAACCTCTATTCTTTTATCGTATTCTTTCATCGGTGATGCAATCAGAACCATCCCTGTAAATGTAACTGTCTCTGCCATTGTCTCT
>FR887336.1:77407-93328 GCA_000436755.1 Clostridium sp. CAG:253
TTTTGGTTTCAGTTCTGTATTTCAGATAATCCTCAACTTTACCTGTACTCACAAATTTTGTCCATAAATCTTCACTCTGTTTCATCATTTCCATACTCATATAAAGAAGCCTCCCTTGTGGCTGCCGTATAGCGTTTCCATGTACAGCCAGCCTTTTTTATCAACAGACAACGACTGTCTGTCCGTATTTTCGTTGTTCAAGCTATACTTATATGATTTGTATGACGGAACAATTATATTCCTGCATTTATTTCCATATATGGAGTTTTCATACTATATGCCTTGCCGGCACATAGTATGAATCTTATAATTTTTAAAGTTTCAAAATATCATAATTTCAAAATCTTACTCGTCTATTTCTTTACTGTCATATCCGAAGTTTTTCATAAGAAAATCACTGTCTCTCCAATCCTTCTTAACTTTAACCCAAAGTTTAAGATTAACTTTACAATCAAGCAGATTCTCAATATCCTTTCTCGCATCCGAACCTATCTTTTTAAGCATACTTCCCTGTTTACCTATAATAATGCCTTTATGTGAATTTCTCTCACATACAATAGTCGCATCTATATCTATGATATTGTTTCCTCTGCGTTCTCTCATTCTGTCAATGCCTACTGCAATACCATGAGGTACTTCCTCACTCAGATTTCTCAAAGCTTTCTCTCTTATAAGCTCTGCCACTATCTGTCTCTCCGGCTGGTCAGTAATAGTATCTTCATCATAATAACACGGACCTTCCTCAAGATGACTGAATATTGTTTTCATAAGGTCATCCGTATTTTCGCCTTTAAGTGCTGATACCGGAACTATATCATCAAAATCAAGCAAATCCTTGTAAGTTGAAATAAAAGTGAGTATCTCAGCTTTTGATACCGTATCTATCTTGTTTATAACAAGCACAACGGGCGTATCAACATTTTTTAACTGCTCAGCTATATGTCTCTCCCCTGCACCGATAAAAGTTGTCGGCTCAACAAGCCATAAAATAACATCAACTTCCTTTAATGTGCGCTCTGCAACAGAAACCATATACTCACCAAGTTTATTTTTAGCCTTGTGAATACCCGGTGTATCCAAAAAGATTATCTGTCCTTCCTCACCGGTATAAACAGTCTGGATGCGGTTTCTTGTCGTCTGTGGCTTATTTGACGTAATTGCAATCTTCTGACCGATAAGTCTATTCATGAGAGTAGACTTCCCAACGTTAGGCCGCCCGATAAGCGTAACAAAACCTGATTTGAATTTCTTCATAAAATCTGTAATCCTCCGTATATTTTATTGTAAATTTTTCTCCACTCAAAATAACTTATATTATGACAGCGGTTTAATACTTTCAAACAATGAAGCCTCGTCTTTTATACGCTTTTCATTTCCGATAACACAAATATTTTCCGTATTTGCAATCTTCCTAACCGCATCAGCCGTATTTCTTATATCCTCTTTTGTGCATGCAAGCACCTGATTTCTTTCTTTCTGTATAACTTCAAGCGGTGTCTTTATAAGGTACATTGACATTGAGCGTTTTCCGTCCATCGAAGGTGTGAGCGGTGTATCAAGTCCGCTTATTGTTCCTATGATAGTCTTTGTGACCTCTCTCTCATCCGCATCATAATTTTCAAGGAAATCTGCCGCCTTTTTATATACATCATAAGTTGCTGACAGATTTGGGTCTCTGTACGATACAAAACTTCCTGAACCTGCTCTTGAAAATCTGCACATAACACCGTATGCCCCGCCTTTAACTCGTACCTCATTCCAGAGATAACCGTAACTCAAAAGATGCTTTACTACCATCATTGCACCGTCGTTTACATCCGGCACATCTTTATATGAACCTGATACAGCGGCATACTGCACCTCAGCCGGAGTAGAAAATGCTGTCTTTCTGTATTTCACATCAGGCTTATAGCACTCAAGTCCCAAAATGTCTGCACTGTTTTCTTTCTCAAAGTTTTCAAGTTCACTATCAAATTCCGATATTGCACCTCCAAGCAAACCATAATCGTTTTCATCACACGTGCATGATATAAGCATTTTTTCCTTTTTAAACATAGCCTTCACAAGCTCTTCGCAGCCTTTTATGAGTTTTTCTTTTTCGCTGTCAAAGTTCTCATCAAGCTTTACAAGATAATCATAATAACCTATTCCCATTGAATAATCGTTATACCATCCGTCAAGTGTAAGTCCTGCCATGCTGTAACTTACTGCTGCCTGATGACCTGCTGACATAAGACGTACTTTAAGTCTGGAACGTGTTTCTGCCACAACTTCTCTCAAATGCTTCTCGTCTGTAAACAAAGTCTTAAACATCATTTCCGCCATAAGCTTTGTCGTATCTTTTATACGTCCTGCAAGAGTTTTTGTCCTTACGGTGAATTTAAGCTTAACCTCATCAGTATCATATATGGAATAGATATTTAAATCAGAACCTATTCCACCTGAATAGAAGTTAGTCTCCGTATCAAATTCCCTGTAAGTATGCTCTGTTGTATCCATATATCCGAGCAGTGTCGCAAGAAAACTCATCTGTGGCACATACTCTGAAAGACTGTCAACATCAAACATCATATCAAGATATATAATTCCGTTTGTGTGTACATTGTGATGTACGGTCTTTATGCCGCACAACTCTTTTTCTTCATTGTGCACAGGTCTTACATTCTTTCCTATATCTTCTCTTTTCAAAAGGGGTATTTTCTCAAGTATTTCCTTAGGCGAAGGCTCTTCCTGATATGCCTTTAATGCCTTTGTCTGTGCAACAAGTTCATCTATCTGCTCATCACTCAGCGATGCCTTATATTCTGCAAGTTTCTTTTCAAGTGCTTTCTCATTTTCAATCGCAAGTCCCGGTTTTGGATTCATATCCACGAGTACGGCATGAGGATTGTTAAGGATATATTCATCTATAAGTTTCTCATAATAATCTGTTTCAAGTTTCTCCCTCAAATTCTTATAAACATCCTCATATACAAGACCGTCATATGGCTTGCTGTCGTCATAAAGCCATGTCTTAAATGTTTTTAATACATATAGCAGCCCCTTTGGAAAGCCGCCAAAATCAGCTTCCCTTTCTCTAAACTCAGTTCCGTTTATCGCTGCCTCAAGATCTTTTCTGTTTATTCCCTCAGCCACAATTTCCTTAAGCTTGGAAATTATTACTTCATAAAATTTCTCTCTGAGTCCCGGTTTTGCATTTTTTGTGGTAATGCTGAACATGCTCTGTCTTAAAATATCACAGAAATCTACATCTATATCCGTTCCTATACCTGCGTCGAGAATTGCCTGTTTAAGCGGTGCTCCCGGCATTTCAAGAAGTACATACGAAATAAGCTCAAACGCCTTGCATTTTTCCTGGTCAAGTGTTATGTCCATAGCCGTGCAGAATGAATAATAAGTCTTTTCAGAGCAGTCTGCATCTGTCGCTACCGCATATTCAGTGGAAAGAGTTTTCATCCTGTCAAACGGCTTTTGAAGTTCAATATGCGAATCAACAATTATTGCCGGAAAGTTTTTAAGATAATTTTCATCCATCCAGTTAAGTCTTTCCTCTATATCGACATCACCGTAAATACAAATATAACTGTTTACCGGATGATAATATTTCCTGTGAAAATCAAGATAATCCTCATAGGTAAGGTCAGGAATATTCTTCGGGTCTCCGCCTGACTCATGAGCATAAGTATTGTCAGGAAAAAGACTGTTCATTGTAAATCTCTCCAAGACACTTTCCTCGGAAGAATACGCACCTTTCATCTCATTGTAAACAACACCGTTGTAAGTGATAGGTGCGTCTTTGCTTTCAAGCTCGTAATGCCATCCTTCCTGTTTAAATATCTCTTCGTGTTTGTAAATATTAGGATAAAAAACAGCATCCATATATACGCTCATAAGATTTGCAAAGTCTTTGTCATTATAGCTTGCAACAGGGTACATAGTCTTATCAGGATATGTTGTCGCATTAAGGTAAGTATTTAGTGAACCTTTCACCAATTCTACAAACGGATCCTTTGCCGGATATTTTTCCGAACCGCATAAAACAGTATGTTCTATGATATGCGGAACTCCCGTTGCATCTTTTGGCGGTGTACGGAAAGCAATATCAAATACCTTATTGTCATCCTCATTGCTGAATATAAGCACTCTCGCACCACTCAATTTATGCTTAAGCGTAAGCATAAAGCTGTCAACTTCTTTTACATACTCTCCATTTACCAACTCATATGTCTTAGGAATTTTCACTTCTTCAAGACTTTTTATACTCTTTGCCATCTATAGCCTCCTAATTTATTATTTATTACTTTTCTCATTTTGAGCATCTATAAACCTTATAAAATCTTTCTCATTCAGAGGTTTTGAATAATAATATCCCTGAAGGAAATCTCCACCCATCTTTCGCAATATCTCTATATGCCCTTCTGTTTCTATGCCTTCGGCGATAATCTTTTTGCCCTCACTTCTTATCATTGGCATAAGTTCATTTAAAAATTCATTGTCACCACTCGCATACGACCATAAAAGACTCTTGTCAATCTTTACAAAATCTATCGGCATAAGCATGATACTGGCAATATTGGAATATCCTGTTCCAAAATCATCAAGTGCCACCTTTGCCCCACATTTTCTAAGCTTTGTCAATGTGTCAAATACAGCATTTGCATCTGTAAGCTTACTCTCTGTTATCTCAAAATGAAAACGCTTCAACGGTATCCTGTATTTTGCCGCAATACGCTTCAGTTCATCAACAAGATGCTCATCCTGACATTGAATAGGTGATATGTTTATATTCATATCATTTATTCCTCTGTCAAATATATTATTGTTTGCCGCAAACCGGCATGTTTTCTCAAACATCTGCCTGCTAAGCTGTATTATTGTATGGTTTATCTCTGCAACATGAATAAAATATTCAGGATTTATGTATCTGTGATTTTCGTCTTTAAGCCTTGAAAGCACTTCAAGCGATGTTATCCTGTTTTCCGCAAATGAATATATCGGTTGAAAATTCAGTTCCAGCGAATTGTCAAGAATTGCCTCCTCTATCCTGTGGGCAACCTCCTTAAATCTTGTCGCATCGGCAAGAGCCTCAGTGCGCAGATGTATAAGCTCATTCGGCTTATGGTGGCCTTTGTGGTCTGACCTTGCATAATGAATACGCTGTATTATGTCCTCAATGTCATCCGAATCCTCCGGAAATGTCACATAATAATAACTGTACTCATGAGAAACCGCTTCTCTCTTTAAATTCCACTGATAAGGCATAACTTTCACCAGCTTCTCATAAAGTTCTTTGACTTCCTCAGTTCCGTCCACCAGAACGGCAAATGTGGCAGCACCTATGTGATATATATCTTTGTCACCCGATTTAAATTTGACTATCTCTGCAATCTGTTTCTGAACTTCCTGAAGACTTTCTTCATCATATATCCTGCATATCGCATGATAATTTTTTACTCTTATAATAAAACATGAAACGCTTTCATCATAATCATATTTTTCTCTAAGTACCTCTATAAAACCATTAAGATTAAATCTGCCTGTTCTTATATCGACGTAATAATCAGGACTTCTAAGTGAAAAATACACAAGATACGCACACAGATTAGCCACTACCATAGTCACTTCCATGTTCATCTTTAAAATGTTTCCGAGTATTTCTGAAATTGTAATAAGTATATCTACTATTAAAATAAGCCGCAGCAGCCCCGGATTTTTTTTCTTTCCTTTATCCCATGCTACATATAATGTAAGAAATATTATAAACAGATACAAAACATTCATAATGTTTCTTGCCATACCGGCCCGAAAAGTTCCTGTCTCATCCACATAGAAATATAAATCTGTAAACGGATTAGTCCAGACAAAAAGAATAGCAATTATTATGACAGAATAACTTATTATACAATACGCATTTATTTTCTTTTTATAATGAAACAGAGACAATACATAATTATTGTACATTGCAATAAATATTATTCCCACAGTAAAAGCTGCTGAATTTACAACATATGCAGCAAATGAAGACATTATATCATTCCGGCACTCATAATAACACTGTGCTGCGCTCAGACATGTCTCTATAACAAGCAGAATCAACACATTTAAATATAATCTGTTGCTCTGTACCGGCAGATTTTTCTTCCAGAAATATACTATGATTAAAATAAAAAGCATCACAGCTGTAGCCATTTCAAAATATGCATTATATATCACCTAAAATTCCTCCTTTCTTTAAGAGGAATTCTCTGATTTTGTCCTCGGGTACAAACTTCATAAGTTCTCTGCCCTGAATATAATCAACATCCATCTTTTTCACCATCTCAAATCCATCCGGATATCTGACACCATCCAGGCACACAATCCATCCCCTCTCCCTAAACATGCGAATTATATATATAAGCTGCGTACTCTTTTCATTACAATACATCGAAACAACCATATTATTTATTTTAACGCAGTCAAACGGCATTTCCATGAAGTTTTTAAGATCGCATGCATTTGTGCCAAACTGATCCCAGCAGACATGTAAACCTCTCTTTCTCAGGTATGATATTCCCTTTGCAAGCACATCCTCCGGAATATCCTCATTGATAAACAGCTCAAAAACGATATTATCAGGATTTATATTGTACTCATTGATGTAACTCATGTACTCCTCACATATTGATTCACTGATAACATGAAACGATGCCATATTTATCCTTACATGCTTAATTCCTCTTTCAAAAAGTTTTTCCTCACTTGAAAATTGGAGTATTTTTTTTAGGAACATTATATTTGTATCCCTGCTGCATCCTATTTCCCTTGAAACTTCCCATACTTCTTCAATCGAAAGCGTTCTGTCACCCACTCGGACAACAGGATTAATCTCAAGCTCATTTACGTCTTTTTCTTTAATATCATATATCGGCATACATTCAAGTTCACACTCGTCAGATTCAATCATTGCCATGATGGTTCTTATATTTTCAAGTTCTTTCTCAATTCTTTCCCTTATATTTCCGCTATAGACAACAATCTCCCTGTCAAGCGAATCAGTCATTGTAATTTTTTTCATGCTCAGTATAATTCTCATAAACTCCGATAGTGTATATTCAGCTTCTGAATTTCCTGCAATATAGAATTTATAATACATGCTTATATTCTTATCATTTATCCTAAGCGTTTTTGGAAGATTTTTTCTGAATGAGACAAACAAGTTATTTGCTTCTGATTCTTTGTCCACCATAATAATATATTCCGAACTGTGTATATGATAGACATTATGTCTTCCGCCATATGCCCTGAGATAATTTCCGATAGCAGTATGTACCTGGTTTATCTCGTCCTCCAAGCAATAATTTGACATATTTTCCATATTGCTTATACAGATTGAAATACAATAATAACTTTTTTTGTATGTAACTTTTTCTTCAATTACTTTTTTAAATCCTGCCATAGAAAAGCATCCGCTGACACTCACAAGATACATATCTACATTATGTATTATTAAATAATACATAATAACAAGTGCTGCCACACAGTAGTATATCAGCATAAGCTTTTTCTGAGGTACATAGTACAGTTCGACAAAACATACCATTACGATGTTTGAAATCTGCATAAATATGTATTGTCTTTTTTCGATAATTTTTCTGTTTTTTCCAAGTACAAATGCACCCGCAAAAATATAAAATATTATTACTATTGGAAATATTTTTATTATTCCGCTGTTATTAAGCATCTGTCTGCTTTGTATCAAAAACAAATTGCCATTGTATGCCGAAACAGCAACAGCAATCACCATCACAACTGCCGGTATATACATCATTAAAGAATATTTGTTTTTAAGAAAACCAAGCCTTAGTGTCTGCGCCAGATAGTACATCCAAAACAACACAGCCGAAATTATCACCCCTATATAAGATGACAACGTAAGAACAGCAACAAAAGTATCTGGAAGCTCTATAATCCCTAAATTTTCCATTCTGTTCATAACATCAAAGAGAATAACAATAAGAAGTATGTGCAAAACGCTTGAAAAGAAACTATTTTTATACATAGGAAGCCAATTTTTATAATGATAAAAAAAGGTAACAAGTCCAATCAAAAATAATGCTACAACTTCATAAGCACACACATAATTCATCATATCTTCCATAACTCTCCATTAAACAATGTATAACGGTCCTTCCCTGTTTTCTTTGACTTATATAATGCTGAATCGGCCTTTTTATAAATAGTTTCAAAGTCAGTTCCGTCTACAGGTGCAACAGAAATTCCTATACTGCTTGTTATATTCACAACATTTGCGCCATCCGTATAACTGCGTCTGTTTGCCTCCTTAATCTGCTCTGCTTTCTTTATGATATAATTTTTCAGGCTCTCCTCGTCAAACGCATCATAGCTTGAACAAACAGCAAATTCATCACCGCCAAGTCGTCCTATAAGCGCCTGATTCTTAAATACTTTTGTAAGCTCTGCTCCTGTATCGGCAATCGCCTTATCACCATATATGTGTCCTAATGTATCATTTACATTTTTAAAATTGTCTAAATCAACCATATAAAATATATAATATCTGTCAGCCTTATTTTCAGAAAGAAGATTACTCATCTTTTCTTCCATGGTCTTCTTATTTAATACTCCTGTCAGCATATCGTTTTCCGCACGCTGAACAAGATTTTTTTCCATAGTTATCTGCTTTGACGCATCCGTAAGTTTACCGGCAAAATATTTTGGCGAACCGTTTTCCTCTCTCTCCAAACAACCTGAGACTCTGTACCAGTCATACTCTCCGGTTTTGCCCTTTACTCTGACCTCCGAAGTAAAAAATGTTTCCTTACTCTCAAAGAACTTTCTTAGTTTTCTTCTGATAGACAAATCATCCGGATGTATATATTCATATACGTCATACACTGCCTCTCCCATAAGGGGTTTCATGTCTTTGTCAATGATATTCTCAAATTTATCTTTAAGTGCAAAGCGTTTTGGAGAAAACGTATATTCAAATATCATTGTCTTGTCTATCCTGCTTACAGCGTCATATGTTTCCTGTATCTTTATCAGCCTCTGTCTGCTCCTTGCTGCATATATAAGCATCACCATGATAATGAGCAGTTCAACACACAACATTCTAAGATAATTCATGCATTTGCTTGTAATCACTATGTCAGCTATTTTCTTGTTTCTTCCTTTAGATATATAAGCAAATGACCATCCGTTTACACTTACCGGAATCGTCGTAATCACATAATTCTTTTTGTTGTATCTGTATTGAAAATCTGTCTCAGAATTATCTTTTATCCTGTTTCTCACTTTCTGACTGTCATATCCGTCAAAAATTCTGCTGTCATTTAAATACGAAAAAAAGTTCGTATCAGCTTCAAGACCTATATCGCATATATCTCTCGTCGCCGAAATAATATCACCGCTCTCCGACAATATTAAAACATAGCCTTCTTTCGATAATCCTGAATTGTATAATTTGTTGCTCATGTTTTCAAGAAGCATGGAACCTACAAGCACTGACTGCACTGCTTTTCCTGACTTCACCGGTACAAAAAAGCATATTTCATCATTGCCAATATAGTTCAATGTAACCTCTGTCGCAACATTCGACACCCCTGAAAGTGCCTTCTCGTACCCTTCACTTCCAGCTATCTCCTTATAGACACAGTTGCCATAAAGTCTGACACCGTTTGTGCCCACAAGTGAAACATCATCAAAATATCTTTTAAGATTTTTGCATGCTGATGACATCTCACTTCTGTTACTTACGTCAGTATTTGAAAGCTTTCCTGCAAGCAACTCAAGTCCTGAAATCCTCTCTTTAATAATTTCCTCAAAATATGCTCTTCCCACACATGCACTGCTCTTAACTATTTTCTTGGCATTTTTTACATTATTTTCTTTTAATTCATTTCCGAAGCAATAGCTCATTGAAATACCACCTAAAACTGAGAGAACAAGCATAAGATAACATATTTTTCTAAAATTAAATCTTTTTTTTGTCTTCATAATCACGTGCCTCTTTTTTTCTCTTATCCAAAATATAAAAAAATTTATTCTTCTCCTTAACACTACTCTTATAATATCACATTATTTGAAATATCGCAATTTAATATAAAACAGCTTACAACTTTTTCCATTTTATATTGACTTATTTTTTTTTCTGATTATTATTATAAGAAGGTTTAGTCAAGCACACCGGCTAAATTTATAAAAAACACAAACTTATGTGTGCAGAAATGAGGATTATTATGAATAAAAGAACCGTAAACATAAGCAGTCTTGTACTACTGCTCAGCCTGCTTTCACTTATCACGACAATGTGCCTTTACTACATTGTACCCATGCACTATGTATCTGTCATATTTGCTGCCGCAGCATCTGTACTTTTGGCACATTTCTTTTTAGAGTCATCCCTGAATTATGACTACAATTTTTTACATGCAGCAAGCATGACTGTCACAACTCTCATTTTTGCAATAGTAATTTATCTTATACAGCCTAATGAATGGATAACTTTTGATTTTTGGCTTCCATGCCTTGTTCTTATAAACTGGCTTGTACCGTTTTTATATTGTACATTGCGTGACCTTTTTGACAGAGGTCCACGATTTGACGGTTACCATAAATTTTTCAACCGCATGTGCATCTTTTTCACTTTTATATACATTTTTGTGATAGTAAAACAATACTTTATTGCACCTATCGTTCCGCCTTATCACAAACTTGCCTTTGGCGCACACAATTTTGTGCCTTTTATGGCAACGGCAGATTATATAGAACAGACTTTAAAAGCGGGAAAGCCTCTTTATGATTTTATTTTATATGCAGCAGAGCTTATATGTCTCGGTATTCCTTTCGGATATATGATACGTGTTGCTCTCAGAAAATTAAATTTTGTTTTTAGAATAATCATATACATCCTTTTTCCTGCTGCCCTTGAATTTATACAATACTATACAAATCTTGGCCGTGCTGATATTGATGACTGCGTATTTTCAATCATCGGCATACTTATCGGAGTTATACTTTTCCACATTATGAATGCTGCTTTCCAGACAATTGCAGCCCGTGATTTTATGATAAGCAGGGCACAGCAGAAAAAATATCATTTCTAATAATTTCTTTAATATCAAAAACGGAGATTGCACTGACTTCGCAATCTCCATTTTTATTTAAAATTTTCTGTATTGATTTATATCTCTCACAAGAATTTTTATTCCCCGAATCGTATTATCAAAAACTCCGCCCTCGTAAAACGCCTGAAGTACCATTCCTACCGGTATTCCGATTATCAGACCGAGCATTCCTATAAGCCTGTAGAAAATAAACATTGATATGAGCGTAAGAAACGGGCTCATGCCGACACTGTCACCTATAAGTTTAGGCTCTAAAATTCTGTGGACAAACAGTGTTATAAAATATGCTCCGACCAAAATCAATGCAGATGAATAATTACCGGTTATCACACAATATACAGCCCACGGTGTAAGAACCGTTCCGGTACCTACAAAAGGCAGGAAGTCAAGAAACGCCGTGATAAACGCAATAAGTGCTGCGTACTTTTGTCCCATAAGCAGGAATATAATAAACAATATGGCAAATATAACTATCATTATCTGAAAACATGCTTTCAAATATCCGCCAATCGCCTTGACAATAATGTCCTTTACCATCTGCCATCCTTTTTTTATTGAGTCCGGAGTATGTTTTGCTACTGACTCCTTAATCCTATCGTGGTCAGCCACAAAAAAGTATGTCATCATCAGTGTCAATATCAGAAGCACAAAAAAGTCTATAAGTGAACTTGCCACATTTCCGACTGTTGATACCGGGCTTGATTTTAATGATTTAAGTGCCGTCAGTATATATTCGTTAAGCTGCATATTCCTCTTTCCAAACATACTCTGTATGTCAGCAGGAATTATATTAAATTTATCATGCAGACTGCTCATGGCACTTTGAAGATTATTAACTACCGACTGGTACAATTCCGGAAGTTCTCCTACAAGCGAACTCACCTGAACAGCAGTAAAACAAATAATTCCATAAATTGCAGCACATATAAGTGCAAGCACGACAACTATAACTATAACTGTACCGTGTTTTCGCATTATCTTTATCTTATTTTCCAAAAAATGTACCAGAGGATTTGCAAGCATCGCTATAAGCCACGCAACAATCAACGGCAGAAACAGTTTAAAAAGAGGTGGAACAACAAAAACCACCGCAAGTACCATACATAAGCACACTAAAAGATGAACACATATTTTTTTTCTCAATTTACTGTTATTTTCTTCCAATTTCTATACCCTGTCCTTTCCTGTTTTTAATCCGCAATTTTTTTGCCACAATGGTACTATATCATAAAAACACAATATTTATCATAGAATATCAGAAGTTTCACAAAATCTTTATACAATATTTATGATATTTCTGTTATCCTATATAAGGATACTTATACGTATCCAAAAATCTGCTACTGTTTACCCTGTCGTGAACGGCGGCAAAAATTTTATCAATCTATATGAAAGGATAAAGATTATGAAAAACAATCAAATTAACAAAATATTCTGCACGGCTCTTGCAGCCGGTATTGCACTTTCCGGTTTAAGTGGCGTATCGCTGGTTTCTGCCAAAGAAAAGACTACCCTCGATAACATGTCTGTAGTATCAAGAGTAGTGTCAGGAAATAACGACGGACTTTTACGCTATTCATATGTTGATGAAAACGGTAATGCAATAGATTTTGATACCTCTTCTGCTTCTGCATCTTCAAAAAGAAAAGAAGCAACTTCTGTTCCATCTTCATACGACCTTAGAAATTACAATCAGGTTACATCTGTCAGGGATCAGGGTATCACCGGAAGCTGTTGGGCATTTGCAGCACTCAAAGCTATGGAATCAAACTCCATCCTAAATGGATTGAATACAGCTGATACAGCTGATTACTCTGAAAGCCACCTCGCCTGGTATACATACAATCCAATTACTGATGCAAACAGCAGCATGTACGGTGACGGCAACACTCTCACAGGTATAACTCCGCCATCTAACATTTTTTACCCATCAGGTGTTTCACAGACACTTAATGCATATGATGCCGGTGGAAGTGCCCTCTCTGCAATTTTCACACTGGCAACATGGTCAGGTGCAGAAAGTGAAAGTGCCGCTCCGTTTACTGCTGATACTCTTTCCGATGAACAGCAGATGATAAACACAATGAAATCAAACGGAGAAAGCCTTAGATATGATTCATACGCACATCTTCAAAACGCAGACTGTCTTGACAACAGCAGCAGAGACACTATTAAAAAAGCTATTATGAATCAGGGTGCTTTAAATGTTTCTCTCTACTACGATTCTGTTGGATTTGAGACAGGAACAAATTCCGGAAAATCATACTATCAGACGGAACTTACAGGAAAGAAAGCTATTCAGGCTGCCAACCACTGCGTAACTCTTATCGGATGGGATGACAGTTATTCAAAAAATAACTTTAAGTCAGGAAGCAGACCTTCTTCAAACGGTGCATGGCTTATAGCAAACAGCTATGGTTCAGATTACAATGACAACGGTTACTTCTGGGTTTCTTACGAAGAACCGTCATTATCAGATATTTACACAATGGCTGCTGAATCTACTGCAAACTATGAAAATATCTATCAGTATGACGGCAACGGCTGGTCTAACGCTGCAGCTTTCTCAAGCAGTGATATTACCGGTGCAAATGTATTTACAAGCGGCTCATCATTTGAGGAAACTCTAAACGCAGTATCTTTCTACACGATAACAGACAATCAGAAATATACTGTAAAAATATATAAAAACCTTACAGGTGACACTCCTGATACGGGTACACTTGCAAGTTCATGTACAGTATCCGGAACAGCAGATTACAGCGGCTACCACACAGTCAAGCTCCCTACAAGCTGCACACTTACACCTGGAAGCAAGTTTGCCGTAACAATTACATATAAATATGATTCTTCATCAGGACACGAAGCATACATTCCTTATGAGGACGAATCAGAAACAATTGATGGTGTGCTTTATTCATATAGCAGCAAACAGGGACAGAGCTTTATTTATGCGAATGATGACAAAACATGGTCATGGCATGACTGCACTACAATAGACAACAGAGTTATGAACAATCTGCCAATAAAGGCTTTTACATCAAACGGAATTGCAACCACAAATACAAAAGTTTCATTTTCTAAAAGCTTAGTCAAAATAGGTAAAGGTGAAACTTATACATTAAAAGCAAAACTTTCAAACAAAACAGACAGTTCGACAGTAACTTACAAAAGCAGCAATAATAAAGTTGTTTCAGTAAACCAGACTTCAGGCAAAATAAAAGGCATTTCAAAGGGAAGTGCTAGAATAACTGCTATTTCTAATGACGGAAATATCGCAACATATACAGTTAATGTATACAATGCTCCAAAACGTATATCAAGCCGTCCTTATAAAAAGGCAACTATGCGCCGTGGTCATTCTCTTAAAATCAAAGTCAGATTTTCAAAAGGATGCTACAGCAGAAAAATAAAATACTACTCATCAAGAAAATCTGTTGCTACAGTAAATTCATCCGGAAAAGTTAAGGCAAAAAAACGCGGAAGAACAACAATTACATTAAAATCATTTAACGGAAAGAAAGCTCGTGTACGCATAACGGTACGCTAAAAGCTTACAATACCTTTTATTACATTTGTTAAAATGTTACATATGTTAAAATGTAAATAAACAAAAAAGAATGAATAGATATTTTTTAACATCTATTCATTCTTTTTTATTTCTTCATTTTCTAATGCCTTTGCAAAAAAATCGGGACACATATCAAGAAGCGTCGTGCCGCTTTCATCCTTTCTAAAAAGGTCAAGTATCGGCTTCATGACACGTTCAAACTCATCCGGTTTTTTAGAAAGTTTAAGTATTTCTGCTGTATTCACCGCATCCGCAAGTGCCGTATGTGCAGCTCCCTTAAAATCATAATCAGCCGATGCCACAGCCTGTTTCAGTCTTATTTTCTTGTCTATCCCTAGAAGCCTGCTGTATTCCTCCTGAAAATCTATCCAGTTTTTTTCCATCTTTCTCAGTGTCTCAGAGTCGTATTCTTTAAATGAAGATTCAGTTTGAAACTGTCTTATGTCTGCGAGACTCCATGAATAAAATGTAACAGCTCCGCCGCCTATCCATTTTTCAAAATCACACATAGCTTCTTTAAATCTTGGCGCACCCTCCAATTTATCATCGGTTATACCTGTAAGTTTTATTATGTGCGGATCCATCTTTCCGTAGTCAGGCATTACATAGGTCTGATACCTGTCAACCTCATTAAAATCATCATCCATCTTTACCGCACCTATTTCAATCAGTTCATTTGAGAGCTTTTTATCTTCTCTGTACTGCTTTTTTATTTTATTCATCTCAAGGTCTATCATTATATGTTTCAATACTTCACCTCCTGTTTTTATCTATCTTAATTTTTTAGTCTTTAATTATGTTATATTAACTTTGCCTATATGTCAATGCTGCCAGAAAGTGCTCAAATTGACTTATTCCTAGTTTTATGATATAATTTCTCTTGTAGCATTTTGTTCAGATTGAATTATAAGCAATCTATTTTTGAAAGGTACAGGTGAAACATGAGTCAAGCAGATATTAAAAAAGTAAAATCTTCGGTTGATAAGAATGTCGGAAACAGAGTTAAAATCCGTGCAAACCGCGGAAGACACAAAATTGACATTACAGAGGGTGTTATCAGCGAGACTTATCCAAGCATCTTCCTTGTTGAAGTTGAAAACAAATTAGATGATACAGTTCAAACAGTTTCTTTCAGCTATACTGATGTTCTTACAAAAGATGTTCAGATGCAGCTTCTGTAAACTGTTGATGCACTTAGGATATAAAGGCTGTCCGATAAAC
>FR887336.1:93390-138926 GCA_000436755.1 Clostridium sp. CAG:253
ATAATCTATATATTTTATTTATAATTCTATCTATACTGTTATTTCTATCTTTGTACCAAATCCCTCTTCTGACGTTATGTTAAGAGTTCCGCCTAATTCTTTTATATTATGGTTCATAACATCCATTCCGACACCTCTTCCGGAATAATCATTTGGTACATTTGTTGTGCTTACACCATTGATAAGCAGAAGATTCATTATATCCTGTCTTGAATATTCTTTTTTCTCGTCTTTTATAACCCCCGCTTTTCTTGCAGCACTCAACACTTTTTCAGAACTTATACCGGCACCGTCATCCTCTACCGTAATCTTTATATTATCACCTGTCTGCGAAAATTCAAGTTTGATAAGACCCATAGGAGATTTTCCGAATTTTTCCCTTGTTTCCAAATCTTCTATCCCATGGTCGGCAGCATTGCGTATCAGGTGAATAAGTGCTGACGATATCTTGTCACGCTTTGTTTTATCTATCATGCATTCTTCTCCTTTTACAGAAAGCCTGATATTTTTATGTAATGTCTCTGACATTTCATCAACAAGCAGTTCCATTTTTTTCGCAACAACCGAGAAATCTCCTTTTGTTAACTTATCAGTCACACAGGATAATTCCTTTTGTACTTCACCAATCTCTTTAATAAAATCCTCATTTACCAAATCTCCGCTGTGCAATTTCTTAACGATTTTATCCAGTTCAGCTACCGCTAAACGTATTTTGGAAACCTCAGATTTTTTTATGACAATTACCCCGTTTTTACTTTCCGTATCATTTTTATATAGCTCTGCTGTCTGTATTTCCGCCTCTTTTTTGTCACTCTTTTTTTCCGTCACTGCTGACACCATATTTCCCGGAATATAATAAATCTGTCTTGCTTTCTTTTGTGAATCTGATATATTGCTTTCTCTCATAAGATTGCTCTCGGCAAGTTTATACTGTTTTTTAAGTTTAACGATATAATCATCAATATCTTTTGCAATGTGCTCAGGAGGTTCTTTCATCACTTTTCCCGACGGTATCTTTGTAAGTTCCATTTCAACATAATTCATATATTCACAAAGTACATTATCAAATCTCTTTGTATCCTCAATAACCTTCGGACCGTTTCTAAAACAATACAATAAGTTTTCAAATTTCTTGCTTATGTATGCAATTCCGTCAAAAAGCATCATAGCGGCATCTGCTTTCAATGTATGTACGACGCGGAATACTTCCTGAATCAAATCCTGTCCATACTTTTCTTCATCATGATAATTAGAAAAGTCAGTTCTCAATTCACCTATCAGCCTGGAACTCTGCTCATAAAATATTCCCATCATAGAATCCATAACATTTCCTCCTGCCATATCCCGCTAATCTCCACATTGCAACTGCTTTTGAATTTTACAAAAGATGTCTATTATTGAAGGGTCAAATCGTTTTCCTGCCTCACTTTTCATAATAGAAAGGCTTTCTTCTCTCGTATATGCCCCTCTGTAGCTTCTGTCGCTGTTTAATGCCATATAAGTATCTATCACTGCCACTATACGAGCTGAAAGAGGTATATCCGTCCCTGAAATTCCTTCTGGATAGCCTGTTCCATCCCAGTTTTCATGGTGGTATTTAGCAATGTCTATTGCCATTTCAAGATACTCATTTTTATTCTTATCCTTGTTTATCTTTTTGAGGTAGTCTGCACCGGCTATAGTATGTTCCTTTATCTTTTCAAATTCGTCTGCCGTAAGTTCTGTCTTTTTGTTTGTGATTTCTTCACTTACAGACAACATTCCAATATCATAAAGTTTTGATGCTGATTCTATCTCATCGATAAATGCACTTGATATCAATTTATCAAACCTTGGTGAAAATTGTAAACTTATCGCAAGCATTCTGCAGTTTGTTGATATTCTGTCAGTACCTCTTTCATATATATCTGACTGCATATCTAACATATCAGCGATTGTATTTAAAATATTTTTCTGTTCTTCCGCACCTCTTGTCAACTGTTCATTTACTACCTGATGAAGTTTTCTGTTGTACGCTTCCATCTCCTGCTGAAGTTTGTAAATTTTCAAGTGCGTATTCAGTCTGAGCGTAACTTCCTCTTTCTCAAAAGGTTTCGCTATATAATCAACCGCTCCGAGTTTAAATCCTTTTATTTTATCCTCAACCGAATCAAGTGCAGAAATAAATATAATAGGAATGTCCCTCGTTTTTACGTCAGCTTTTAACATGGCACAAAATTCAAAACCATCTGTATCAGGCATTGAGATATCCAATAATATAAGTTGCGGAATCTTTCTTTCAATAGCCGTCTGCGCCTGCTTCACATTTGTAACAGGTCTGGGTATGCACCCCGTCGCTTTTACCATTTCAGAAAGAATAACAAGATTAGTAGATATATCATCCACTATCAGTATATTGGGCTGCTCATTCGCCTGCATGCTTACTGTCATGCCAAATCACCGCCTTTCTAACTGTAGTTTAAACTCCTCAATAGCTTTTTTTAATACTTCATAATCATCTAATGCCGCCTGATGGTCACCTTTTCTCACCGTCATCTGAAGTCTGAAAGCTTTTCTCTTTAAATTCATCGGATCATCTGCCACAAGCAGCTTTATCGTATCTGCAAAACTGTTTGCCCTGTTCCAATTTTCCATCTCTATACACAAAACAAGCTTCTCGCAATTTTCATCTATGGCTTTTATATTTTCCTCTGAGCCAAGTTTATAAAGATTATTTTCTTCCTCTTCTTCATCGAGCTGAAAACCTCCGCTGTAATTAAATGAATACTCCGTTTTTTCCTCAGCTTTTTCAGTCTTTTCTTCTGTTTTATTGTCTTCCTCTGATACTATCTTTTTAACTTTTATTGAAAATGAAAATGTACTTCCTTTTCCTTTCTCACTTTCAACATTGATGTCTCCGCCCATCATTTCAACAAGATTTTTTACAATGCTGAGTCCTAAACCGGTTCCTCCAAACTTTCTTGTAATTGATGCGTCTACCTGTGAAAAGCTTTTAAACAGCTTGTCTTTTTCCTCTTCTGAAATGCCTATTCCTGAATCTGTAACCATGAAAAACAGTTCAAGTTCCTCTTCTGTCTCAAAACTCTTTACAACATTCAGTGTGACCTGCCCCATTGAGGTAAATTTAATCGCATTGGATAACAGATTGTTTAATACCTGAGTTACACGAAGTTCATCACCGGTCATAAGTTCAGGAATATCTTCTCCGACATTGCAGATAAGCTTCAGCCCTTTTGACTCTGCCTGTGTCCTGTTTACTTTCACTATGTTGTCCATCATCTGATAAAAGTTAAATTCCGTATACTCTATAGTAAATTTGCCGGCCTGTATTTTTGAAAAGTCCAAAATGTTATTTATAATCTTTATCATATTGTTGCAGCATTGTATTATAAGCTCTATTGTCTCACGCTGCTCAGAATCAAGTCCGGTATCAAGGAGATTTTGTGCCAGTCCCAAAACACCGTTTACAGGTGTTCTAAGTTCATGAGTGACATTGGCAACCATCTCGTTTCTCTCTTTGTGCGTCTCCTCAACTTCCATTTTGGCTGTTCTAAGCTCTTTCTTTGTCTCCTTCTGCTGTACTATGTCATGAATCTTGCAGAAACCATAACAGCCTGTGCTCTCCTGAAGCTGTGCAAGATACGCAACAACAGAGAAGCATGTCTCATTTGTTCTGTATGCAACTGTCTCAAAACTAATGCCGTATTTATGACCTATAAGATCTATCTTACCATCTTTCAAAGACATGCATGTTCTAAAAATATCCTGCATATAAATTTTATCATCCATGGTACATCCGAGGTTTTTGCAGACGGCGTCGTTTTTTTCGCACACAAACCCGTCAGCATCAAAAAATAATATCATGTCTTCGGCGTTAGTAAATAATGCCTTATATCTGCTTGTATAACAATTTTTTTCTTCCTTATCTTCTGTCACTTCCGGCACCTCCACCTTGAGCCGGCATCTGTATAAGATAAACCGGCTCGTCAAATAACACTTTTATTTATTTTTACTATTTGTTTGCACCACAGCAATACTTGTACTTTTTGCCGCTTCCGCATGGACAAGGATCATTTCTTCCTACCTTTTTAGCCTTGACAACTGTTCCTGACTTTTTCTGCTCATGATAAAGTTCCTTACGCTTTTCAACAGAAAGAAGATTGTTCCACTGTGGAAGCTCATAAAGCCACTCTGCTTTTGCTTCTACCATGTTGTAATAAAGTTTTTCAAGGTCAATATCAAGCTTTACAACTGTATCTGCAGTCATATCCTCTATAGGGTTTGGCTCTTTAAGGCTGTCATTTATTCCGTCAAGAAATCCAACCATATAATTAAGTTCCATGTTGTATTTGTCTGCAAGTTCTTTAACTGTTCCGCTAACTATATCTGATGGATTTGAAAGAAGGCTTTCATACACTGCTTTCTCTTCTTTGAAATATTTATCCCAAATTGCCTTTCCTGCTTTTGAATTAATCTCTACGCCATATGCGTACTCTCTCCAATCCTGTAATAATCCCATAATATTTCCTTTCCTGTTCCTTGTGAATATTTTCACGAAAATTTCTTTTTATTTGAATACCGTCATCAATAACCGCCGGCATTCATCTTATGTTTTTTAGTATAGCATAATTATGTATGTATGGTCAACGAAACCACGCTTATTTTTGCATAGTAAAAGAGAGACTGCAAATATTGCAATCTCTCTTTTGGAGAAGGTATTTTTGTTACTTATGGGGTGTAGCAAAAACTATATAATGTATTGGGGTTTACAGTTGTAAGTATAGCAAGCCATAACAAATAAGTGTGCACAAACTTACTATTTTTTTTAATGTTTTTTTGTGCATTTTGCTTTTATTTTATCATTCCCCAAAAATTTGACTAAAACAGAAATGTTTTTTAACAATACAGTTGTGCAATTTATTATATATTTACCTTTAGAACTGACCCGGCTCTACATCAACTTCTTCTGAAACTACATTCTCTTTATCAAGCGAAACTTCCTCTCCATCTTTTTCAAATAAAGCTTCAAATTCTGCTCTGTCAATTCTTTCTTTTTCCATAAGAAGTTTTGCACATTTGTGAAGAATATCTATGTGTTCCTCAAGAATTGATTTTGCCTGTGTATATGCATCGTCAATTATTGCCTTAACCTCATTGTCAATTGTCTTAGCCACATCCTCGCTGTAGTCTCTGCTTGTTCTTCCAAAGTCTCTGCCGATGAACACTTCATCTTCGTCAGCATAATTTATCATTCCCAAGTTTTCTGAGAAACCATACTTTGTAACCATTGCTTTTGCTGTGTTTGTAGCCTGTTTTATATCCTGTGACGCTCCCGTTGTAATGTCATCAAATATGATTGACTCAGCAATTCTTCCTCCAAGACTTACAATTATATCCTGTTTCATCTTGCCTTTTGTCATAAATGTTTCATCACGATCCGGAAGAGGCATTGTATATCCTGCCGCGCCTGACCCTGTCGGAATGATCGAAACCATGTGGACAGGTCCCACATCAGGAAGTACATGAAAAAGAATGGCATGACCTGCTTCATGGTATGCAGTTATCTTCTTGTCTTTCTCTGAAATAATCTTGCTCTTCTTTTCTTTTCCTATTCCGATTTTAATAAATGATTTGCTGATGTCCTCCTGTTCAATGAACTTTCTGCCCTCTTTTGCACATGCAATTGCAGATTCATTCAAGAGGTTTTCAAGGTCAGCTCCCGTAAATCCAACTGTTGTCTGTGCAATCTTTTTAAGGTCAACATCATCACCGAGAGGTTTGCCCTTTGCATGCACTTCAAGTATCTCCTCACGTCCTCTGACATCAGGACAGCCGACATTTACTTTTCTGTCAAATCTTCCCGGTCTCAAAATAGCCGGGTCAAGTATATCTACACGGTTTGTAGCCGCCATAACTATTATGCCTTCGTTTATACCGAAACCATCCATCTCGACAAGCATCTGGTTTAATGTCTGCTCACGTTCATCATGACCGCCTCCAAGACCTGAACCTCTTTTTCTTGCTACAGCATCTATCTCATCAATAAACACTATACAAGGCGCATTTTTCTTTGCTTCTGCAAACATATCTCTTACTCTCGATGCACCTACACCGACAAACATTTCAACAAAGTCCGAACCTGAAAGGCTGAAAAACGGAACACCTGCTTCACCTGCAACTGCCTTTGCAAGAAGTGTTTTACCTGTTCCCGGAGGGCCTACAAGAAGTATTCCCTTTGGAATGCGTGCACCTACATCCGTATATCTTCCCGGATTTGCAAGGAAATCTACAATTTCCTCAAGTTCTTCTTTCTCTTCCTTGAGCCCTGCAACATCTTTAAATTTTTTTGCATGAGGGTCATCAGGGTCAATTCTCCTTGCTCTGCTCTTTCCGAAATTCATCATTTTGGCATTGCCGCCACCTGAATTTGCAGACTGTGCTGACAGGAAAGAAAACAGGAAAAATATCGCCAAAAATCCAAGACCATATGGAAGTAATGTTGTTATAACCCATGATGTTTTCTTTACATCATTTAATCTGTATGATACATTTGCATCATCGAGTATCTTCTGAGCTTCTTTTACATCTGACACGTAAAAATCAACCACTTTTCCCGACTTCAGCTTTACGGTAACTTCACCTGTCGGTATCTCCTGGTTCTGATCAATTGAAACACTTGTAATATTGTTTTTACCAGCATCATTTTTCAAACTGCTGATACTGTAAGAATCACCGGAATTTCTCTCTATGTTTCCTGAAAAACATACTGCAACAAAAATAACTGCAAGCACAAGAACATAGAAGCCTATTCCACTCATCTTCATCTGTTTCTTCATGAATTGTCTCCTCTACCTTTTATTTTATTCCTCAATGAAATCCAATACACCTATATAAGGAAGATTTCTATATTTCTGAGCATAATCAAGTCCAAATCCAACCACGAATTTATCCGGAATCTCAAATCCCGTATAGTCCACATGAACATCTGTCTCTCGTCTGTCAGGCTTATCAAGCAATGTACAAAGTTTAAGGCTTGCCGGGTTTCTTCCCTCAAGCATTTTCTTTACCATGCTGAGTGTACGTCCTGAGTCAACTATATCTTCAACTATGATGCAATGAAGTCCGTTAATATCCTCATCAAGATCTTTATTTATCTTAAGCTTGCCTGAACTTTTTGTCGCATTGCCATAGCTTGATGCAGACATAAAATCTAATGTGACAGGTACAGTAAGTCTCTTTGCAAGTTCACAGCAAAAAAATATGCTTCCCTTAAGAACACAGATTAAATGAACTGTCTTACCTGCATAATCCCTGTTTATCTGCTCAGCCATCTCTTCGATTTTCTTGTTGAGAGTTTCTTCAGAATACATAACACCAATTTCTTCCTTCATTGTTTCCACCTTTCTCTAATGTATGCTTGCACAAAGCATCTTTTTAGTCTTATCGTTAATATAATAATATGCACTGCATCTCGAAAGTTCAGGTATCCACATAATATGTGCCCCGTCTGCGAGAACCAGTATATTTTTTCTTTCATCAGCCGGTATTTTACTGTCTATAAGAATTCTGCTAAGCTTCTTCTTTGAACCGTCTGTCCTGAGCCAAAGATAGTCACCCTCTTTTGGATATCTTAACTCAGGCATATTCTTTATCTTAGCATAATCAAACCATTTCGTACAGCTATTTTTTTTGATAATGTCTGTCATTATGCCCGTTTCTTCCGTATGAAATGATATTGTATGACTATTGTTATTGGTAAATGTCACATTATATTCCTGTCCTGCCGATATCTTTTCTTCATATACTTCCGTAAAACTCTGCGAACTGTGATACCATCTGTCCTTATGTGACATAAGTATACAGTCATAATATTTTGCTGCAACTATATCGTACGGCAGATTTATTTTTCTCCCTGTCTGGCTTATGATAAGCCTTGTAAGTGCATCTATATGTCTCGCTGTTATATCTTTTCTTCTGCCCGACATATATTCAATCATTCTCATAAATATCTCACGCTGCAATACAACATGCAGCTTTTTCATTTCACTGAGATATGCCTTTATCTCTTTAGGCCTGCCCTCTTTACATTCTATCACACTTTCCCAGACCATATCCGTCTGCAGGTCTATAAACTCCGTAACATCCTGCATATATGAAGCGGTTTTCGCAATATGACTTACAGTTTCCTTTTGCAGATTTTCCCGTAAATATGGTATAAGATGATTTCTTATCTGATTTCTGGCATACTCGTCCTCATTATTTGTCGAATCCGTACAATAGCTCTGTCCCTTTTTTTCAAGAGTTTCAACTATCTCCTGTTTTTTTACTGCAAGAAGCGGTCTTATGACATCGGTATTTTTTGCCCTCATACCGCCAAGTCCCCTAAATCCGCTGCCCCTCAGAAGCTGGAACAAAACCGTTTCAGCCTGGTCATCCTGATGATGTGCTACTGCTATCTTATTGTAACCAAGCTCTTTACGCACATCTTCAAAGCATTCATAACGATATACTCTTCCGGCCTCTTCCTCAGTCATTGACATTTCCTGTGCCATTTTGGGAATATCTTTATAAAAAACTTTATACATGGCACCGTTTTGCTCACACAATTCCTCTACAAACCGTTCATCCCTGTCTGCTTCACTGCCTCGTATTCCATGATTTACATGAACAAAACACAATCTTAAATTATATTCTTTTTGTACCTGTAACAGATACAAAAACAAAAATACGGAATCTGCCCCGCCTGATATTCCGGCAACTATACCGTCATTTTTTTCTATCAGGGCATTATCATCACAAAATGATTTTACCCTTTCGTAAATATATTTATTCATCTTTTTAGTTCTCCCATACTCCGGCAACTATAACACTCATATCATCGGTTATGTATCCGGAATTTCTTCTTACAGCCTCGTCTACTATTGCCTGAGCCATATCTCCCGGATTTACTGCATCTATCTGTCCTATGTATTTTTCTAAATTATACTTTTCATCAGAAAACATATCTGCCACCCCATCTGTCATCATTATTATGTAATCTCCCGAATATATATTCATTTTCCCGATATACGGTTCAGCTTCTCCTATAACTCCCATCGGTAATGACTGTCCCTCTATACAATACATTTTTCCCTGATTTAATATATATGTTCCCACCGCTCCGTTTTTCAAAAAGCTGCACTCTCCCTTATACAGATTTATAAGCGAAATGTCAAGTGTTGCATAGCTTTCAAATTCCTGGTCTGACATATAAAGCGAATTTATAAGCCTTATCGCCGAAGTCTGAGAAAATCCTGCTTCCGACATCTGTTCTAAAAGCTCTATGACGTTCTTGCTCTCATCCAAGGCGCTTGTCCCGCTTCCCATCCCATCTGAAAGTGCCATCAAGAGCTCCCCGCTCTGAAGATTTATCATTGAAAATGTGTCTCCCGAAACATCCTGTTCATCCTTTGTCATCCTCGCAACTCCTGTTATTGCTTTATACTTTGTCTCCTCAACAAAAATATATTCACCAAATTCTGTATCTATTACTTTTCTTGATGCATCGGACGGTTTTAATTTCTTTTGCATTATTCTGCTCATTATCCGCGACAATTCCGTTGCCGTCACAAGCCTTCCCTTAGTGGTTCTGGCATTCATTATTATCTCTATCTGTCCGTCCTGTTTTTCATATGCATATATATTTTTACATATAACTCTTTTTTTCCTGAATTCTTTTTGAAATACTTCCTCTAGTTCATTTGAAAGTCTCTGCATTTTAGGCATACTGTCAAGCATATTTTTTACTGCATCACTTATCTCTTTCATCTGGCTTGCAACAGCTTTTCTGCTCTCCCTGACTCTGTTTCTGTAACCCATTATATTTCTCGCAATATGAAGATTTTGATTTGCCTCATTTAAAAAACGTTCCGGATGGATACAATCTCTTGCAAACTCCATCGGCATCTGTTCAATTTTTATAAAACCATCCCCTGAAACGCTAAGACTTCTGAATTTTTCAGGTCTGCATATAGCTGTCTGTCCCGAACACTCCTCATATTTTTCACATCTTGCACAAACATTTTCGGACATTTCCCTGAAAATTTTTCTTATGTCCCTGCCGCATATCTGTCTGTTTTCAGGCACATCATCCGACATGACCTTTGAAATTCTGTCAAAGACATGCGAAAAATCATTAAGCCTGTTTTCAACCATGTCCTCGTACTCTTTTGTCCTGCTTTTCCTGCCATCTGTCAGATAATTAAATATTTCATTAAACACTTTCGACAATGACAATACAAGACCTGTCCCAAACATGAGAAGCAGTATATCATACTCATTGTACGGAAACATATATAGTTTTATACCGCCGTATATAACAAAAGTTACTGCCGCAATAAGTGCCGAATGTAACGGCTGTATATGTATCTTTTGTCTCTCAAGTGTATCATATATAAGAAGCATTGATAATATTACCATACTTCCACACAGGGACATCTCAATAGAAAGATTTGAAAACATTCCCGCTATAACACAGAGAGCGATTAAAAGTTTTGCATCCATATCCGCAAATATTGCCGCAAAATACGATATACCAAGCACACAAATACCGCAGATTCCGATTCGTCCCATAAAAAAACCTATTATCATCTGTACAAAAAGTTTTTTGCCAATATACTTCATTATATTCTCCCTTTCATGCCCTACGGCTAATCTGATAAGGGAAAGTATATAAAACAAAAATGGTATATTTTGTCAAAACTCAACCTCAAAAAAAAGAACTGTTTTTTATGAACTTAAATCATAAATAAACAGTCCTTCACATTTAGTTTTATATGGTCACTGTTCACTTGGCATCATCAGGCTCAAATATAATCTCACCTTTGTATACAAGACCGAGACGCTCTCTCGCAATTTTTTCAACATACTCGTCCGTATCAACATATTTTTCAAATTTCTTTAACTCTTCTGTTCGTTCATCAACGCTCTTTTTCTCTTTTTTGAGTTCCGTAATCTGTGCATTGTACTCCTTGCACTGTGCTTCTAATGCCGATTTACGATAAAGGACAGTGAAACAAAGCACTGCACACAATAAAACAATACCCATAATCGTAAATTTATTCATATGTTTTTTATGACCATAATGCTGGCGTGCCATCTTAACACCATCCTCCCTGCGAACGCCCGTTCTAAAGGCTTTTTCGTCTACGAAATATGTTTTTATTATATACCTTTCTTACGATTTTTTCAACGCTTTTCTTTACAGGAACATATATCCCCCTCTCATATAAAACTGCCCCTGAAATAATCATAACAATCCCGTACCATCTTATTATTCCTGAATTTATATTGTAAAAAATATAAAATACCGGGATTGCAATGCCAGTCCAAAATATAATGTCAATTATAATTTTAACAGGCATGCACAGTTTCAGCAAAAGTTCAAACATTCTTATAATACTATATAAAAACATGCAGCCCATACCGCTTAACGCTGATGCTAACAGATACCTGACCTGTCCATATATTATTTCACTCATTGAAAAAGTCTCCCAAAGAACGTCGCTGCTTTTTTAGTATTATCCTCAACATCCGAATATGCAAAACTGTCTATTCTTCCGTCTACATCAACCTCACCTTTTTCAAGAGACAAACGGTTGACATGCAATTCATCACCTTTTATCAAAAGCACGCCCTGATTTGTCTCAAGATAAACCTCTTTTGCATCAAATGAAAGTACATCTTTAACACCCGACATAACCGCCGATTTTCTTGCATTAAGATATACCTTATGTACTCCCTTTGCTCCCGCATTATTCTGTATACTTTTTTCTTCCACAAAAACACCCTCCTTGCATATATTTATAATCAATATATGCCGGAGGGTATCATTTATATTACAGCATTTTGTAAAGTTCCTTTGCCGCTTCTTTATTGTATGTTTCCTCAATGCTTAACACTTCTACTTTTACCTGTTTGTCTCCGAAGCTTATCTCAATAATATCTCCCGGTTTAATATTAAGAGATGCTTTTGCAACTTTTCCGTTTACCGTAATTCTTCCTGCATCACATGCTTCATTTGCAACAGGACGTCTTTTTATAAGTCTGGAAACCTTTAAATATTTATCTAACCTCATCTTAATCCTCTCTTCCCTGCTATATTCTATACCCAATACTTTATTATAATGTTCTGATTTCAGAAAAAGGGCCGGTTCAAAGAACCTGCCCTTAAATTAAGTCTGCTTTCAAATTTGCTTTTCTGACTTTAAATCAAAATCAGAAAAATACCTCGCTAAGCTTGGTAAACTATTATTTGTTTACAGCATCCTTTAAAGCCTTACCTGCTTTGAACTTAGGAGCCTTAGATGCAGGAATTTTCATTGTTGCACCTGTAGAAGGGTTTCTTCCTTCTCTTGCAGCTCTCTCAGCAACTTCAAATGTACCAAATCCAACTAACTGAATTTTTTCTCCGCTCTTTAACTCATCTGTAACCACATCAATAAATGCTTTTAAAGCTTTCTCTGAATCTTTCTTTGAAAGTTCTGCTTTCTCAGCCATAGCTGCTACTAACTCTGTCTTGTTCATGGATAAATCCTCCTCGATATTTGTATTCTTGGAATAAAGCGGTATCCTCCGCTTCACTTTCCCATTCCTATTCTTACAATTTACAATTTTCAATTGCAAAAACTTACAAATCTATTTATACCCTCATTATACATGTTTGTCAAGGTTTTTTCTAGCAAAAATCCCATAAAATCAAGGTTTTTTAGCCTTTTTTCTTATTAAATGTCACCCCTCCATCTGTTTACCCAGAAAACTTGCTGCAACAGTTATCATTTTCTGCTCTATTTCGCCAAATATTCTCTCTGTATTCTTTGACAAAAACACTATCGTTCCCGCCGCATCGCCGTTACATATAATCGGTGCGACCGCCTCTATATAATCTCCGTCCATATCATCGGTAACTTTGCAAAAATCCGGTTTCGTATTATCCGACAGTATAATCTTTCTCTCCATAGCAGCCTTCTCCAAATCCCTGCTTATGTGTCTTCCCACCATATCTTTTTTGACACCGCTTGAAGCTGCAATTATAATATCCCGGTCTGTCACTATTATAAGATAACCCGTTGTCTGAGCCAGCGCATCTGCATACTGCTTTGCAAACTGCCCTATATCTCCTATCATCGAATATTTTTTAAGGATAACCTCTCCTTCCCGGTCTGTATATATTTCAAGCGGGTCTCCCTCACGGATGCGCAATGTGCGCCTTATCTCCTTAGGAATAACTACTCTTCCTAAATCATCTATTCTTCGTACTATTCCTGTAGCTTTCACATTATTTTCCTCCAATATCTAATTTTCCAAGAGTTCTCTATTTGATTTTTTCAAATAGCTGCTCCTTTGCTGCTATATATTAGCTTTGGAGTTAGTATGTGGAAAATGTGAAAAATTATACTTATAAAAACTTATGAAAACTTTGTTATTCACCTATTGAATTTGATATAACATTATGTTAGAATAAATGGAGTTTTTTAAAAGAAGATTTTAAAAGCGTTGATGGAGAGAGTAGTGTTATTTGACCTTACAGAGAGAACGGTATTTTGCTGTGAGCCGTTTATGGAAAAATCTCATGAAAACCACTCCTAAGCTGTGCGTAGAAGAAATATTTATAAATATTTTGAAGCGTCACCGTATGGCTGCGTTATAAGCTGTTTTGAGTTAAAATCAAGGTGGAATCGTGTGTATGCACCCTTAGATATGAATTTTTCGTATCCAAGGGTGTTTTTTAATAATATGATACACATCCGCCACAAATTATCTATTCACAAAATAGAACTTCTCATATTTCACTAAAAATTAAAAAGGAGACTTTAACAATGGTAAATTTTAAAGAAGATGAACAGTTAAACACATTAAACCATTCCTGTGCACATCTTATGGCTCAGGCTATCAAACACATTTATCCACAGGCAAAATTCTGGGTTGGCCCTGTAGTTGCCGAGGGATTTTATTATGATATCGATCTTGGTGAAGATGTTATCCGTGATGAGGACATCGCTAAGATTGAAAAAGAAATGAAAAAAATTGCAAAATCAGGAAAGAAAATTTTCCGCAGAGAAGTTTCTAAAGCAGAAGCATTAGAAATGTTTAAGGATGATGAATACAAACTCGACCTTATCTCAGACCTTGAAGACGGAAATATCACTGTTTATGACCAGGGTGATTTTACTGATCTCTGCCGCGGACCTCATGTTGACAACGTGAAACTCTGCCGTAACTTCAAACTTATCCGTCACTCAGGTGCATACTGGAAAGGTGACAGCAGCAATAAAGTGCTTCAGAGAATTTATGGTGTATGTTTCCCTACTCCTGAGGAACTCGAAAACCATCTCACACTTCTTGAAGAGGCAAAAGAAAGAGACCACAGAAAAATAGGTAAAGATATGAATCTCTTTATGGTCGATGACCTTGTAGGACGTGGACTTCCAATGTTCTTACCAAAGGGATACACAATCTGGCAGGAACTTGAAAACTACATTAAAGATAAAGAAAGAGAACTCGGTTATCTCCATGTTATGACTCCTTGTGTCGGAACAGTCAATCTTTATAAAACATCAGGTCACTGGGATCATTATAAAGAGAATATGTTCCCTCCTATGGAAATGGAAGGCGAGTCATTTGTACTTCGTCCTATGAACTGCCCTCATCACATGATGATATATGCGAACAGAAGACATTCATATAAAGACCTCCCTATCCGTATCGGTGAAATCGCTCATGATTTCCGTTATGAATCAAGCGGAACATTAAAGGGAATTGAGCGAGGAAGACATTTCTGCCAGAACGATGCCCACCTCTTTGTAACACCTGAGCAGATTAAAGATGAGTTCACAAAAGTTGTAGATCTTATCTTCAACACATACAAAGATTTTGGTATTGAGAATTACCGCTGCGTACTCTCACTTCGTGATCCCGAAAACAAAGAGAAATACCATGATGATGATGAAATGTGGAACAAGGCAGAAGCTGCACTCCGTGATGTTATGAATGGTCTTGGCATCGAATATACAGAAGAAATCGGAGAAGCTGCTTTCTATGGTCCAAAACTTGATGTAAATGTCCAGCCTGCTGTTGGTAATGAGATTACACTTTCTACATGCCAGCTTGATTTCTGTCTCCCTGCCAAATTCCATCTCTCATATATTGACAGAGATGGTGAAAAGAAAACACCTGTTGTTCTTCACCGTGCAATACTTGGTTCTCTTGACCGCTTTATGGCATATATTCTTGAAGAAACAAAGGGTAATCTTCCAACATGGCTTGCTCCTGTACAGGTTCGCGTAATGCCTGTTAAGACAGATGATGATTCACTTAACACTTACGCAAAAGAAATCTGTGACGCTCTCAAAGCAAACAAAGTACGTGTAGACCTTGATGACCGTTCTGAAAAACTTGGCTATCGTATGCGTGAGGGACAGATTCAGAAAGTTCCTTATCTTCTCGTAGTCGGATTTAATGAGAAAGATGAGAGAACAGTATCATTCCGTCTCCACGGAGAGAAAAAGACAACCGTTCTTCCTCTTGATGAGTTTGTTGAAAAACTTGACGCTGAGATTAAAGGAAAACTTAGAACCCATATCGGAATGTAATTTTTAGGATTTAGATTATAACCAAAAACAGCCATATTATTATTTAAGTAATAGAATAACAATATGGCTGTTTTTATAACTTTTACACTGCTTTCATTGATGCACATTTTCTTTATATACTAATTCCACAACACTTCTGTTTTTTGTCTTGCCTGCTCTTCGGATATATTGAACTTATGTTAAACATCTGGCAATCATGCAGTCTTTCTGGCAGGTGCCGTGATATTTATATATCCGGCAATATGATCCGCAAGTTCATTCAACATTTTTGCGATTATAACCCGAAAAGCTTTACTTTTACTATACTTTTGCGGTTATAACCCGAAAAACTTTCACAAACACCATCATTTAAGAAATTCGTAAGAAATATCTTTGGAAAATATCAGACCTATAGTTTAATATATAATTATACTTAAGCTTAAGCAAAGGAGAAACAAATGGAAACTATAAATGTACTTGTCGTTGATGATGACAAAGAAATCGTAAATGCTATCTGTAAACTGTTAGAAAGCGAAGGCTACAAAACCTTAAAGGCTTACGATGGTTTAGAGGCTATAGATATATTAACTCAAAATTCAGTTCATCTTATTATCCTTGACATTATGATGCCAAACCAGGATGGACTTACAACTACCATGAAAATCCGAAATGAAAAAAATATTCCTATTATACTTCTTTCAGCAAAGACACAGGAAAGCGACATTGTTCTCGGATTAAGTATGGGCGCAGACGATTATATATCAAAGCCTTATGCCCCATCAGAACTGTTAGCCAGAGTAAAGTCGCAAACAAGACGATACCTGAAACTCGGTTCATATGGCAATATTTCTTCAAATGAAGAAATAATAAGAAATCTTGGTCTTGAACTAAACGTAACAAAAAAACAGCTTTTTGTAGATGGTGAGGCCGTTAAACTGACGGCAAAAGAATACAAGATTGTCAATTATCTTATGCATAATCTTGGACGTGTATTTTCAGCAGAAGAAATATATGAACATATATGGAACGAAACAGCCTACAGCGTTGAAAATACTGTTATGGTACATATAAGACGAATTCGCGAAAAGATTGAAATAAATCCAAGCGAGCCAAAATATTTAAAGGTGGTGTGGGGAATTGGTTACAAAATTGAAAAATATAATTAAAAAAATACCTATATTTATATCAATAGCCATTCTTATAATAGCAGGGTTATTGATAATATTGCTCTCAAAAAACGGAATTTACCATGATGCATCAAAAGGAATCGAATATGGACAATCTGCAGCATACGCAAGACATATAAACAGCGACATAAAGAAAATATGTGCATATGAAAACGACATTATCGATGGCGCCAAAAAAGAAAAATCAATTGGAAAAGATTTTTCATACCTGTATGCTAAAATGTATATAGGCGAAAGTGTGGAGATATCTATTGATTATGAAGCTCACAACAGCCCATTAAATTCAGTTTTACAAAACATTGCCTATACTGTCAACTCAAACAAAATGATGATGCAGACATACGATGTCCGAAAAAAGACCGCACTTACAAATTGTATTAAAAAGTATCTTAATACATCAACAAAGCGTATAGTTTCAGTTTCAAACTATACTGATCTCATTAACGCTGCAATACTTGATTCAAACGGCTATAAATACAAAAAAATGTTTGATTATGAAGCAGGTGACTCTGCTGTTGTAATCCTTATCTATAAAGTCAGTGTATTTAATAAACTAAAAACAAACTGGAATACTTTTTGCACTTTCATAAAAGTTATAAATACTCTCGCTTTTATAGCAATAATTTATTTACTATATGTTCACCTAATAGTTAAAAAACATATTAAAATGTATGTAAAAATCTTAAAACAGGTTTTCGGTACAATAAAAACTTTTTTAATTGGACATGTATACTATCCGCTAAATACTAAAAAAGGCGTAAAAATTTTATTTGCATGCTCAGTCGTATCAGTTGCACTGCTGACTGTCGTCATGCTTATAATAACAGCCAGTGCAGAATACTTTACAAACCTCGTTCCGGTTGGCTGTTCACTAAACACCCTTTCCGACTGGGTTCCATCTGAGTGGTATGATTATGCATATTTTGTGACGCATTTAAATTATGAAACATTGTTTGTCACCTGTTTTTTGATATACTTTATAATTTTTGGCACATATCATTATTTTTCATCAAAAATTATATCTTCATGCAGACTTCTTGAAGATAATATAGAAAAATTATACAGTGGTAACTACAAACTTGATACATCAGCCGGAACACATACAGCTTTTTACGATACCTTAACAAGACTCTCAAATATCGGCGAGGGATTTGAAAAAAATCTGAATGAAAAAATCAGGAGTGAACGTATGAAGACCGAACTTATAACAAATGTTTCACATGATTTAAAAACACCGCTGACTTCAATTATAAGCTATGTTGATCTGCTTGAAAGACGAGATGACCTGCCACCTGAAGCAATCGATTATGTCAAAATAATCTCCAAAAAAGCTGTCCGCTTAAAAAATATGGTATATGATGTATTTGAACTTGCAAAAACAGCAAGCGGTGAACTTGTTATAGCAAAAGCAAGTCTCAGCCTTAACAAACTGATAGTACAGACTCTCACTGATATGGAGGACACTGTCAAAAAAAGCGGACTTGACATAAAGTTAAAAATTCCTGAAAAAGATGTTTTGATAATTTCAGATGGAAGCAGGATATATCGTGTAATGCAGAATATTATAGAAAATGCACTTAAATATTCCCTGAAAGGAACACGAATCTATATAACTGAGTCTACCGAAAATAATACTGTAAAACTTACAATAAAAAATACAGCATCATATGAAATGTATTTTAAAGAGGAAGAAATCCTTGAAAGATTTGTTCGCGGCGATAAGTCAAGAAACACTGACGGCAATGGACTTGGACTTTCGATAGCAAAGGAATTTACAGCAGCCTGCGGCGGCACATTTAACATAAAAATCGACGGCGACCAGTTTAATGTTATCATTAGTTTTCCAATTGAAACTGATACAATACCGGAAGCTGAAAGTGTTTCTCCTGAAAATATTTAGTAAATATACTCGTTTATAACAATATATTGTTCAGACAAAAAACACCCCTGAAAAATATGACTTCTCAGGGGTGTTTTATCATTCTTTTAATAAAAAACGTTACTAATCCTAAACTCTTTCATTTAATATTCTTAAAATTTCCTATTTCACAATCCTATAATAAGCCCTTGACGTCACCTTAAATACAAGATAATAGATAACCGCAAATACAATTATCGTGACTGCCAGACATCCTGCAAACAATTTTTCATTATTAAGATTAAGCATCTGAAGAAGTCTGTACACCATTGGAAATGCTGCTGTCACATGAATTGCTGCCGCAAATATCGGAAGAACAAAAACTATCCTTATCTGTGATTTTATTGTATCTTTTACTTCCCTGTTACTCATTCCAACCTTTTCAAGTATCTGATAGCGCTCTCTGTCATCATATCCCTCTGTAATCTGTTTATAAAAGATTATCATTACCGTTACCATCAAAAACATTGTTCCGAGAAAAATTCCCAGAAAGAAAAGTCCACCATATAAAAGATAAAAATTCTTTTCATTTTCCTGTCTGCTTTCAACCCAATACGACGATATTTCCTTTTTATCATTTTTGTTATCTTTAAAATATCTCTTCACAGCATTGTCTACCTTTTTATAAGCTGCTATTTTCTGCTTTTTATTACCGGACTTAAAATCAAATCTTATTTTATTTGTATAGTAATTTGCTCCCTTTCCAAGCACTTTCTCCTGCACATCATATAACTCCTGCACACTCTCGTTATTGTCAAGAATTATATATCCCAGACCATTAAGCGTACTTAGCACATATAAATTATCATCATATGTGTGTTCAAAGCTCTTATTAACTTTATAACTCTGACCAAATACTTTTATCTCTCTTTTATCATAATTTTTATTTAAAACAACTACTGCCTCACCCTTTGAAATGTTCCCTATTTTATCTTTAAAACTATTATCCCTTTTGATGAAATCATCTTTTGAAAGTATATAAAAGAGATATGAGTTCTGAAATGATAAATGTTCTTTATCAGTTGTAAAATTATCTCCCTTTTGCCCTACAAAAACTGATAAATACGAAAACGCTTTTTTATTTTTTACTTCCGCACTATCAATTTCATCAAATATAGCTTTTTCTATTTCACTGCTTTTGTCAATTACACTGTTATAGTCAACCGTGACACATACATCGTTAGGATATCTCGCTGCAAGTTCATCCTGTATTCCAACATACATACTTACCGTAGTTGATATAACCACAAGCACCATAGTCGAAAGAATACATATACTTGCAAGTCCTGCCGCATTCTGCTTCATTCTGTAAAGCATACCTGAAACTGCCATAAAATGTTTCTTATTATAATAAAACTTTTTATTGTTTCTAAGCAATTTCAACAATGCGATACTTCCCGCCGTAAATATTGCAAATGTTCCGATTACGACTAACAACACGGCAACAAAGAAAAGTGTAAGTACATTTAGCGGATTTTCGGTTGTTATCGCTATATAATAAGCTATTGCAAGGCATACTACTCCTATTATTGTCATCAAAATCTTTGTTTTTGGTTCTCTCTCACCTACACTTGTGCCACGCAGGAGTTCAATAGGATTTGCCAGTTTTATCTGCATAAAATTATATAAAAATGTAAGCAGAAACAATATTCCAAATGAAACTATACATAAAATAATCCCGTGTATATTAACAAAAAATTCTACTGTTTCATGTATTCCTATAATTCCATATAAAACCATAAGCATAAATTTTGAAAATGCTATCCCTATGATAATTCCACATACCAGAGAGATTGCTGCAGAATACACTGTCTCGACAAAAAGTACCTTTGATAAATGCCTTTTTTCCATTCCTAAAATATTATAAACACCTATCTCTTTTTTTCTTCTTTTTATTATAAAACTGTTCGTATAAAACAAAAATATATATGAAAATATTACTATAATTCCGACACCAAGTCTGAATATGATTGCCAGACTGTCTGCTCCCATTATCTTATTAAGCCCTTTATTGTCACTTAAAAATGACATCATATAGAGCATTGCAACCGTAATTATACTTGAAATTATATATGGTATATAAAACGGTTTGTTATTAGACAAATTTGTCTTTGCCAGTTTAAAATATAATTTACCCATCTGTGATTACTCCCTTTTCTAATATCTCTAAAATTTTTAATCGTTCACTTTATCTCCCCCTGTTGTAAGTACCGTCAATGTATCGGAAATTTTTGCATAAAGTTCTTCATTTGACAGACCTCCTCTGAATATCTGATGAAATACTTCACCATCCTTTATAAATAAAACCCTGTTTGCATGGCTTGCCGCTTTTGTACTGTGCGTTACCATAACTATCGTCTGACCGTTTTCATTTATCTCATTGAAAAGTCCCAAAAGGTCATCAGTTGCCTTTGAATCAAGTGCCCCGGTTGGCTCATCCGCAAGTATAAGTTCCGGTTCTGTTATAAGTGCTCTTGCAACTGCTGCCCTCTGTTTCTGACCGCCTGAAACCTCATATGGATATTTCTCAATTATCTGTTCAATACCAAGCATTTTTGCTATCGGACGAAGTTTATCTTCCATCTCACTATGTTTCTTTCCCGCAAGTACGAGCGGAAGATATATATTGTCTTTAAGTGAAAAATTATCTAACAGGTTAAAGTCCTGAAAAACAAAACCAAGATGCTCTCTCCTGAATGCAGATATTTCTTTTTCCCTGACTGTCGAAAGATTTACTCCGTTTAAAAGCACATTGCCTGATGTCGGTTTATCAAGTGCCGCAAGAATGTTTAACAGAGTGGTTTTTCCTGAACCTGACTCTCCCATAACAGCAACATATTCTCCATTGTCTACGGAAAAGTTGATATTTTTAAGTGCCTGTACCTGACTGCCGCCAAATCTTGTTGTGTAAGTTTTCTTTAAATTTGAAACTGATAATATTGCCATGTCTTCCACCTTTCTTTATACACAATGTTTTCTTTGTTCTGAGATTATCCTAACAAAAAAAAGAAATGTCCGCTATCGAAACAGCTTACATTTCTCTTTTATTTCTTACATTTTTGTAAGATACGGTATTTTTTTCGTATCCTCTCTGCCATATCAGCAGCATTTTAATCAACTATTTTTCCATCCTCAATCCTTATCACTCTGTTACATTGTTCTGCAACTTTCATATCATGTGTAACAATAACAATTGTCCTTCCCTGTTTATTAAGTTCAATAAACAACTTCATGATTTCGCCTGTCGTTTCAGTATCCAAAGCTCCCGTAGGCTCATCTGCCAATATCATTGACGGCTTATTCGCTATTGCTCTTGCTATCGCAACACGCTGTTTTTGTCCGCCTGACAAATTGTTTACAGGTTTATCAGCGTATTCTTTCATTCCTACCATTTCCAGCATTTCCAATGCTTTTTGTCTACGCTCCTTTTTCTTTATGCGCTTATCTTTTCTCTCAAAATCCAACGGAATCAACACATTTTCTAACGCTGTGAATCCCTCAATCAAAGCAAAATCCTGCATAACCATTCCTATCTTTTCATTGCGGACCCGCGCCATCTGCTTTTCCGAAATCCTGCCTACATCCTCGCCGTCAATCGTATACTCCCCTGAATCATATCCGTCAATACATGCAAGAATATGCAGCAGAGTAGACTTTCCCGCACCGGAAGTTCCGATAATTGCTGTAAGTTCGGCATCCTTTACCTCCATTGATATTCCATGAAGTGCCTCATATTCATTGCTTTTTCCCTTATTATAGGTTTTTACAATATTCTTTAAACAAAACATTCTACTCAACCTCCTGCATAATTCTCTTTGCCGATTTCCCATTAACCATAGAAAGACACATAAGTGAAGCCACAAACATCAGCAAAACCATTGTAACAAGACAGCCTGCCACCTGCACGACTCCAACATTAACATTTGTCATATTCCATATCCCCATAAAGTGCACAGCATAAATTACCACTATTCCAAATATCAACGCTGCAAAAATAATCATAAAAATATATGTAATATGGATTTTAAATATATTATGCCAGGTCAGACCATACATATAATAAACAGAATATTTACGCATATTTTTTTGATACATAAGAGTAGAAAGCGTAACAAATGATATGACTGTAAATATAATCATCCCAATGCCTGCTGGAATAAGTTCCGAAATATTTGCCATAATATTCTGCCATGTATTGTTTTTTATATAATCAAGTTCATGTAAAAAACTAAACTGCGATATCTGCGCAATCCTGTTTTTATTATACCCATATACTGCATCTGAACAATTTTTATCCATTGTAATAAAAACTATTCCTTCCATGCTCGTCATAAAAATTTCTTTCTTTGTTTTTAAAACATTTTCATAATTATCGGACAGATTTTTTTCTGATTCTTTAGCTGCATAATGTTCCTGCACACTGTCAAGATTCTTTTTCGATACAAAGAATGTCTCAGGCAGAAAATTATTTATACCATCCACATAGGAAATTTTTTTCAAATCCTCTGATTCCGCCACCATATTACTGAAAAGTATACGGTAATCTATAAAACTTCTGTTATTAGCTGACTGATAAATAATATCTGAATTTCTGTCAATAATACCGACAATCTTTACAGGTATTTTAGTCTTTAGTTTAGTTACAGAGTTGTTATCAAGATATACCATATCTCCTGTTTTATATTTATCACTGCTTTGCAGCACTACAGCTTCAAGCTGGCTGCCATTTTTATTTTCCTGTTTCAACCAGTTTCCCGACTGCAGCTTTGGCTCAAATCCTTTAATCAATTCATCATCATATGCTCTTAAATTTTGGAAATAAGAACCTTCCTTACGTTTTTCCTCAATTTCCTCATTTTCTTCTCCCACAAATGCATTAACGCTGTATTGACCACAGACTTTCGCATTTTTCAACATCTTTTCATACGCCTCTGAATTCTCTACCATCTTTCCTTCTAAGTCTCCATCTGCTATATGCTGGCTGCCTGTCATATTACAGATAAATCCTTTCTGTTCTACGAGTTTCTGCACAGGCTGATACCCCGAATATCTGCTCATAAAAATTGAAATCATTCCAATAACAATTGCAAACAAAAATACTGCCTGTACAAAACATAAAACAGACATCACAATATGCATTTTACATTCACGCATCGCATATTTCCATGTCATACCGTTTTCCTCCCCATCCTTATATGATTAAGCAATAACAACCATCTTTTTTAAGTTCCATCTAATCATCACATATTGAAGCAAAAAAGAGGATAAATACCAAACAATAAAAAGTATAACATATACCTGCATTTTATAATGAAAATCAAACACATTTACTTTTCCACTCAAAAAAGGCATAAGTACAAATCGGAATAAAACAACGGTTACAAAATATGTCACAACTGATAATATTGAACACTCGCCCAGATAAAGCCACATACTCTTACTATAACTCAATCCGCATATTCTCAATATATTTAGTGTTCTTCGACGTGTCATCAGTATATAATGATACAATGCACAAAAATTAAATGCTGCTACCATTGATACCATAACTATAAGAATTAAAACCGTACTATAAAAAGAACCATTTTCATCCGATTGTACCAGTTTATACTCAGCATCAACGCTGTCTCCAAAAACTTTTTTTGCCGTTCCCAACAACAAATTAACTTCACGCAGAGATATATTATCCTTAAACTGAAAAGTAATTTTATCAAGAAGAACACTTTCCCCTTTTACCGCTGTAATAGGAATATATCCTGTACCGATACCATTTTGAAGTCCTATAATCTTATATTTTTCCCCATCAATAATCACAGTTCCATCATCTGACAATTTTTTTTCCAAATATTCACCACGCAGATTTTTTTGAAAACCATACATTATGCACACCTTTTTTCCGTCGGAATATTCTTCATCACTAAAATATCTTCCATATTGAAATGTATTCGTTGTTTGGTATCCGAAAGTAAAATTATAAAGTGAATCAAATCCATACTCGGCACTGTTTGTAATCTTTCCCTTCGCAATCAAAAAATTTGTCTCAAATCTATATTTTTCCTGTAAAATACCTGTTTGAACATTTAACAATTTATTTGCCGTTTCAAAATCAAGCTCTTTGGCAAACTTTTTTACATCCTGCACAGTTACATCCCGTACATCGTCGGTCCTATCATATATCTGACTATTCAAATCTCCCATTGTTTCAAACGTACCGCTTGTATCTGACCCAATCCTTTTTGAATAAGAGCTTTTAAGTTTTAAATCTATCCTATTTGTTACACTCTTACTCAATTCACTCCTATCCTTATACTCACGAAACATTCCATACGACAAATGAATTATCATAGTTGATGCCGCAATTGTAACAATCAATAATACGAATATTTTTGTATAATCTTTTGCAAAAGATTTAATGTTTTTTAATATATATTTCATCGAAAGCTCCTTTAGCTATCTTATCCTGTATTTTTTCACCATGACACCTGCTCCGATAATAGCTGCAATAGCAGCAGCAATTCCAATATATATTCCTTTTTTACTACTGTTATTTTCTATACTTTCATCACCTACATACTCATCTTTCAAATCAAGTTTTAAATTTTCTTCCGACTTTTTGACAACCTTTTCTTCTTTTACTCCGGCAAGGCACTCAAAAATTTCTTCCTTTTTATCATCGAAACTTTTATTTTTAAATTTTTCAATCATCTTCTCCAGATTAGTATCAATATCCCCAATCATTTCCGTTGCCCCACTATGGTCTGACTGGTCTAATACCACAATTTTTTTGTTTTTTGTCTGCTCATAGATAACACCATCAATTTCATAAATTATGGCACCTTCTTCCATCATCTTGTCATTAAATTTGGAATATTTATCTATTACATTGTCATAATAAAAGTAAATTTTTTTATTATCTGTAGAAATAGTAATGCAGAATATACACATTTTCTTCCCATTCTTTTCTGCAACAAAATAATATTCATAACTTGTATTTCCCGCAGCGTCTGTAGGGTCATAAATATAAAACGGAGTTTTTATTACAATCTTATCTGATGGCTCAATATCTTTCACAATCGGAATAAAAATACGATATTCTTCCGGTACATTAGAAAGCAGCGTATATGCATTATTCTTCTTATACTTCTTATAATATTTTCTTGCCTTATCTACGTACTTTTTAAATAAAACAACTGAATTATCTACAACCGGTTTTGGTAATGTTTCCGCATATATTCCATCTTTCTGCAGCTCAACCGAATATGCATCTGCTTTTTTGCCGTCAACGCAGACCAGACAAACAAAAATTCCAATCAAAATCAAAAAATATTTTTTCATACCTGTTCACTCCTTTTAATACAATTTTAAAAATCTCTCACCCCGGGTAGAGTTAAAGGGTGAGAGATTATATTGTTCCCCCTATTATAAAAACATTACTAATTTCTTTTGTACTTTAACTTATCTTGTGCTTTTCTTTCAATACTTTTCCTTAAGTCCTACTTACTTTCCTTTTTAATAATCTGCATAAGTTTCTTTGGCACCTTCGGCTCATAGAATACTAAACTGCTTGCACTTGTTGCATGCTTTACAGCCACATTTTCCAAAAATTCTTCAACTTTCTTTCCAAACATTCTTTTCACCTCCTAAGCATTATTTGTTTCGAAACACTTACACCTTACCACATTAAATCCTTCTTGTGTAAAATTGTGTCTATTTGGTCGTTTTTCGTGTCTAAATGGTCACCAATCAGCCGTATCTATTTTTTTACAGGTATTTTTACTGCTGCAACCACTATATTTTCACGCTGCGATATGTCAAACGTGCCATGCAATCTTTTTACATTGTTTCTCACGCTGTTTATCCCTATTCCATGTACCCCTGACTCTGACTTGCTGCTCTTCTCAAAATTTATTCTTTTAGAGCTTGTACTGTTAGATATTTTTATATTAAGATTTTCAAATACATATACAATGTTTATCTCAAAATATTTTTCTTCCGTTAATAATGAAGCTCTTATTGCATTATCTATAAGATTTCCCAAAACCGAAGCCACAACTTCATCATCAATTTTTAGCCCAGCCGGTATCTTAATATTGTATATCGTATGTATGCCTTTTCCCTGTGCATACATAAGTTTTGAATTTATTATCGCATCTATTCCCAGATAGCCGCTTTCTATATATATTGACTGTCTTTTTAATTCTCCAATCTCTTTATCCACAATTTCTGATATTTTTTTATATTGTTGTTTTTCCAATAATTCTCTTATATAAATAAGCTGGTTTTTATAATCATGCAGCCTGTTTCTCCACATGTCAAATGTTGTCCGTTCCTCTAAAAGTGAATTGTTTAAAATTTCACTGTGTAAAGTGATAAGTGCCAGTTCTTCGCCCTTATTTCTATTGTCATCTAGCATAAATATACTGAATATAACTAAAATATACATTATCGTTAAAATAGCAGCCATAAGCATTTGCATGAAAGAGACACTGGCTTTTTTTAAGCAGTCATTATATAAATATAATGACAGTGCCATAATACCTGATGACAAAAGTGCTATGACTATCATGCTGTTTCTTCTCAGCATTCTCGCATCCCTAAAGCATATTTTTATTCCAAAAACAAAAACACACTTAAATGTCAATGCCAGTACTATTCCAATAACACGATATCTTGTTCCTTGCAAAATGATGTTTAACGGTTTTTGAATAACAAATGCTATGGCATATGATGTAATACCATCAATAAACACAATTGACACCATATCTATTATGGTTATAAAAAATACTCTGTCATAATTTTTCAAATATATTACCCACAAACCGGTTAAACTAATCAAATGACAAATTAAAAACTTTAAAATCGAAAATATCGCAACTTTGTCTGCAAACATACAAAAAATAAACTGTATTATTATTGTCAAAACCGCTATATCTTTCTTTCGTTTATCAAACCTTTCACCCATAAATGCACTTACAAATACTATCGAAAAAAAAGGTTCCATCAGAGATGAAACCAAATTTAACAAAACACTCAGCACATATGTATTCATAACTTATCCCCCCAGTAATCTAACACAATTTTTTCTACTTCAGCCTTTTTCCGCCTTGCTATCTGCAATATTTTATCCGTTTTAACTCCTATGTCACCTTTACTCATAAATTTAATGTGTCTGATTCCCACAACACAGCCGCTGTTTATTTGTACAAACGCATCGTCTTTCAGCTCTATCAATTTCCTAATGTCTTTTATTTTATATTTTGTGCTAAACACCACCCCATCTGACATATATATGTTACACCTTCTATTTTCAATTTCATAATACAAAATTTCACTTGTTTTGACATTGTAGTCTCCATTTATTGTTTTTATCCACACATACTCATTTCTTTTAGTGTCAACATTTCTGCAGGCTGCCAGCAGAGCATACAATAATTCTTCTTTTATAAATTCTTTTCTTATATACCTCAATGGTGCAAATTCAAAGGAACTGTATACATATTCATCATGCCCCGTCAGAAAAATTATAATAATATCCAATTTATTCTGCCTTATATATTTCGCTATATCAAGCCCTGACATTTTAGGCATATCTACATCCACTATCAATATATCACTTTGCAGCTCACGATTATCAATTCTCTCCATAAGATAATCTGTATCCGCATACTTTACCACATCGACAGGATATGGTAATTTTTCTTTTATTCTTTCTATTTCAGCTTCAGTTCTTTGCAAACTTTCAACTTCATCATCACAAAGCACTATGGTTACCATTATTTTTCCTCTTCCGCATTCCAATTTAAAACTTCCATGAATTTTTGAAATATAAACATAGACAACACAGCTATATTAAATAATACTGCCCATGCCACACATTGCATTTTCAGATAAATCCCTGTAAACATCAACACAATATGAATGCAAATCATTACATTTACAACTTTTTTATTATAATTCTTATCCTTCAATGCCGGCATAAACAAACATAATATCGCTAAAACTCCCCATATTATAAAAATATAGTTCTCATATAGCAGAAATATTTCACCGCCAAAAAATGTGATTATAACATACATACTTATTGACACTGTCATACAGATATATTTATTTTTAAAGTGAAAACCACCCAGATTTCTTCTAAGCATTACAAAGAATATCATAAACATAATAAAGCTCTGAATATTGTTAGTAAATACACTTATCAGAAATGTCACTACAAGCAGCATCATATTGTACAATATAACCTGTATAGCATATTCGTAAACATATCTCTTTTCATAATCCTTGAGCAATTCATTCCTATATGCCCAGATAACCAAATCATCAATCAAATATTCTAACATAAACAATCCTCTCCCTGTGTTTTCTTCATATAACATTTTTTCTAAATCATATCTGACTCGTTGGATTATTATATTACATTTATTTGACAATTTGTTAAATCATGCTTAAATGGTCGATTTTCGTGTCTAAATGGTTATGGTTGATTTTTCCCCTAAACGGAAATTTACGTATAAAAATATATCCTCACCTTTGTTCCCTTTTTCTTCTCTGATTCAATTTCTAATCTATGTCCGAGTTTATCTGCTGCCTGCTTGCAAAGATAAAGTCCGATTCCTGTTGATGACTTATTTTCATGTCCGTTGTAGCCCGTATATCCTTTTTCAAACACTCTCGGTATATCTTCCGCACTTATTCCAATTCCATCATCGGCAATTTCCAGACAAACTATTTTGTTTAAAGCATTTGGCAATACATTTATCGTAATACTCCCTGCCTTTGTATATTTAATTGCATTTGAAAGAATTTGTTCTATTATAAAACTGAGCCATTTCTCATCGCTTGCAACTGCTATGTCAGTTCCCTCATAATGCATTGAAAGTTTCTTTCTTATAAATATCTTTGCATACTTTCTTATGGACTCCCTTATAACTTTGTCGAGTTTTATTTTTCCCAGTACAAAGTCGTTTGATTCTGACTGTACACGCTGATACTCCAATGCCATCTCTGTATACTGTTCTATTCGGAACAGTTCATTTGACAATTCTTTTTTTAATTCACTGACTCTGAAATATATTTCTTCCGCACTTTCATTATCAGCAGCCATACTTAAATCGGTCTGCAATAAAAGGTGCATTGCCGCTATCGGTGTTTTTATCTGATGCACCCACATTCCGTAATATTGCAGCATTTCACTGTTTGTCTTATCTTTATCTGCCCTCATTTGTTTTCGGCTTATAACCTGATTTTCTACTATATCCTGGTACAACTGCTCAATACAGTCCGATGTTTCCGGCATATCAGACTGCTCATCAATATCAAGCATTTCAATTCTTTGAAGCTTTTTATATTTCTTAAAATACACTGCAAATGCACTACAAAATACTGCTAAAAAAACTATACTTCCAAGAATCAGTCCGTATATACAGTCATTCTGACTAATCCCGGCCAAGTGCATATACACTGTCTGGAACAAAATAAGTGCTATGAAAAAAATAACCCACAATATATTTGTTTTTATATAAGAAATAAATATTTTCATACGTTTTTTCCATTCTTCTATAGATTTGGCATTCTGATTTTCGTGGCATAACACTATCCCAGTTTATAACCAAGTCCCTTTTTCGTTATGATAAAATCATCAAGTCCTATGCCTGAAAGCTTTTTCCTCAATCTGTTTACATTAACTGAAAGCGTATTTTCATCTATGTAATCATCACTTTCCCAGATTTTAGCCATCAAATCATCCCTCGAAACTATTTTTTCCTTATTTTCCATAAGCATTTGCAAGATTTTTAATTCATTTTTTGTCAGTTCAAGTTTTTTATCCTTATAAACAACTGTTGCGTCAGTAAGATTTAACATGGCATCCCTGTGAGATATAACACTGTTTCCGACAGAAAAATCATAGCTTCTTCTTATAAGTGCCTGTATCTTCACCGTAAGCACTTCAAGGTCAAATGGTTTTGTCACAAAGTCATCTGCTCCCATATTCATAGCCATAACTATATTCATATTATCTGAAGCAGATGACAAAAACATAATAGGAAGTTTTGAGACTTTGCGTATTTCACTGCACCAATGATACCCATTATAAAACGGAAGTTTTATATCCATAAGAACAATATGTGGAGAATACTCTGTAAACTCTCCTATTACATTTGATAAATCCGATACTATATGAACCGAATACTGCCATTGTTCCAGATGTTTTTTTACTGTCCCCGCTATAATGTCATCATCTTCAACAATCATTACTCTATACATCTTTTAAGCCCTTCCAAAACATTTTTATAATGACTCATAAATGCCTCGTGATGCTCTTTTGCGAAATCGACATCACCTTTTTTGACTGACTGCTCAATCTCCATTGCTTCCTCATGCAGTTTCTTGGCACCGATTGTGAGACTTGTTCCCTTAACCGCATGAACCTGTATCTGATAATTTTTCCAGTTTTCATTTTCATAATTTTCTTCGATAGAAGCTGTCATTTCTCCATCAATAAATTCTCCGACCACTTCCTCAAACAGTTCTTCATCATCACCACAGTACATGAGTCCTGTATCTATGTCTATCTCAGGTAATATATCCTCAATTTTCTCTGTAAAAGTCATATCTTTCTCCTTACGTTATTTTGTATAATCAACATTGAATATCTTTTGCTCATTGCATCATTAATTATACTATGTGAAAAAAAAGTTAGCAAGAAAAAAGCCAGTGAATCATTATGATATGATTCACCGGCTTTTAATATTCTTAAAACTGTCTAATCACTATATACTATCTTGTATTTTTAAGATTATCAACTGCTGCTCTTTCGATTGCAAGACACTTTGTATATTTCTCAATAAATTCATCGAATCCCTTTACATCCTCTGGATCAGGGTCTACGACTTCACCATTCTGGTTTGCAAATACTTCTTTGCTTAAGTAGTCCTGAAGTGACTGTCCGTCTTTTTTATTTACCATATATGATGCAAGGATTGCGATTCCCCATGCTCCACCTTCTCCTGCTGTTTCCATAACTGATACAGGTGTGTTGATGGCTCCTGCAAGAATCTTCTGTCCTACACCCTTTATTGTAAAGTATCCGCCATGACCAAAGATTGAGTCAACTTCAACTTTTTCCTCTTTAAAGAGAATGTCAAGACCTGTCTTTAATGCACCAAGTGCTGTATAGAGCTGTACTCTCATGAAGTTTGCAAGATTAAATTTAGCGTTTGTCTCTCTTACGAGTAATGGGCGTCCCTCTTCAAATCCTGTTACATGCTCGCCTGAGAAATAGTTGTAAGCAACAATTCCGCCACCGTCTTTTTCTGCAAGCAATGCCTGTTTAAATAATTTGTCAAATATCTCTTCGGGTGTTACTTCCAATCCCATGAGCTTTGAATACTCACCGAAAAGGTCAACCCATGCATTTATCTCAGATGTACAGTTGTTACAATGTACCATTGCAACTGCATCTCCTACAGGAGTTGTAACCATATCTATCTGTCTGTATGCTTTCTTAAGTCTCTTCTCAAGAACAATCATTGCAAATACGGATGTTCCTGCTGAAACATTACCTGTTCTTACAGCAATACTGTTTGTTGCAACCATTCCTGTTCCTGCATCACCTTCAGGAGGGCATATAGGAGTTCCTGCCTGAAGCTTTCCTGAAACGTCAAGTTTCTTTGCTCCTTCTTCTGTCAGAACGCCTGCATCTTCGCCCGCTGACAAAACTCCCGGAAGGATATTTTTAAGTTTCCAAGAAAATCCTTCAGGTGCAACAAGTTCATCAAACCGACCAAGCATTTTTTCATCATATGTTCCTGTTGTACTGTCAATAGGGAACATTCCTGATGCATCACCTACACCGAGAACTTTTTTGCCTGTAAGCTGCCAGTGAATATATCCGGCAAGAGTTGTGAAGAAATCTACGTCTTTTACATGGCTCTCTTTATTTAAAATTGCCTGATAGAGATGTGCAATACTCCATCTCTGTGGAATATTGAAATCAAATACTTCTGTAAGTTTGTCAGAAGCTTCTGATGTTATAGTATTTCTCCAAGTTCTAAATGGAACTAAGAGAGTATCATCTTTGTCAAAAGCCATGTAACCGTGCATCATTGCACTGAATCCCATAGCACCGATTTTTGTGATTTCAGCGTCATATTTTTCTTTTACTGTTGCAGCAAGTTTGCTGTAGCAGTCCTGAAGTCCTGTCCAAATGTCATCAAGGCTGTATGTCCATACACCGTTTTCATATTTGTTTTCCCATTTGTGACCACTTGTCGCAATAAGGTTGTTGTTTTCATCTATAAGAACTGCTTTTATCTTTGTAGAACCGAACTCGATACCGAGGGCTGTCTTTCCGCTTTCAATTATATCTTTCATTTATATTTTCCTCCTGATTTCTAACGATAAACAATGTCACCAAGCATAAGATCTCTCTTGAAATCTCTGATATTTGTATCTTTGTTTATAACTACTGCCTCAATTCCCATCATAGCAGCCCAGTCACACATCTGCTCTGCCGTAAGGTCATATGTAAATGCTGTATGATGTGCACCACCGGCAAGAATCCATGCCTCTGCTCCTGTATAAAGGTCAGGTTCCGGTGTCCAGAAGTTTGTAGCTGTCGGAAGTTTTGGCATTGGCTTTTCTGTCTGTTTGCACTCAACATCGTTGATGATAAGTCTGAAACGGTTTCCAAGGTCAATAAGTGATGTTGCAATACCGTGACCATTCTTAGATGTAAATACAAGTCTTGCCGGGTCTTCTCTGTCACCCATAGAAAGCGGCTGGCACTTAATCTGAATTGGTCCCTCTGCGATTGACGGACATATCTCAAGCATATGAGCTTCAAGTATTCCCTCTTTGCCCGGAACAAGATTGTATGTGTAATCCTCAAGCATTGATGTTCCTTTTGCATCTTTCATGCCTGCTGTCATAACTTTCATAAGACGAACCATAGCTGCAACTTTCCAGTCACCCTCTGCTCCAAATCCATAACCTTTTTCCATAAGTCTCTGAATAGCAAGTCCCGGAAGCTGTTTAAGTGCACCAAGGTCACCAAAATGAGTTACTATTGCCTGATAATTCTTTTCTTTTAAAAATCTTTCAAAACCGATTTCTATCTGAGCCTGTACAGCGACATGCTTTCTAAATTCTGCCGGGTCTCTGCCCTCAAGCAAAATGTCATATTTGTCATAATATTCATCGACAAGTGCATTTGTATCTGACTCTGAAACTGCTGCTACTGCCTCTGCAATCTCATTTACAGGATATGCATCTACTTCCCAGCCAAATTTAAGCTGAGCTTCTACCTTGTCACCTTCAGTAACGGCAACGTTTCTCATGTTGTCAGCAACACGCATAACTCTGATATGGCTGCTCTCAACAACACCTACTGCTGTTCTCATCCATGAGCCTATCTTCTCCTGAACTTTTTCGTCAGACCAGTGTCCTACAACAACCTTGCGCTCAATCTTCATACGTGTAACGATATGACCGTACTCTCTGTCACCGTGTGCCGCCTGATTTTCGTTCATGAAATCCATATCTATAGTATCATATGGTATTTCCATATTAAACTGTGTATGTAAATGAAGTAATGGCTTTCTATACTCCTGAAGTCCTAAAATCCATGACTTTGCCGGTGAAAATGTATGCATCCATGTAATAACACCTGCACATTCAGGATCATTGTTAGCTTCATTAAATGTTTTTCTGATAAGTTCATTTGTAATAAGGGTTGGCTTTAACACAACCTCAAAAGGAAGTTTTCCAGAAGCATTTAACGCTTCAACTATCTGCTTTGAATGTGCTGCAACATTTGCAAGACACTCATCTCCATATAAATCCTGTGAACCGGTACAAAACCAAAATTTATAATTTTTTACTTCCATCTTTTTCTCCTTTTCCTCTCGTTATATTTTTTTGTTTTTAATGCAACAACATCTGATGTTTCCGGCTGTTAAGACCGCCCAAAACATCAGATGATATTTTTTCCTAAAATAATTTAGTTTTTTCTTAACACCATACTAATAATACCTTAAATTCAAGATTTAATCAAGTATTGTTACAAATAAAAATATGGTTTTTTTCTCAATTTGGATACCGTTCACACCTGTAGTGGAACCGACAGTGTTTAACATTGTATTCCTATCACTCTTTTCTCTTTTCTTTTACAAGTGCAAATACAGCCTGAAGCACTATAAAGAAGCAAAGCAATGCTGAAATAGCGATACTTGACCATGATGAAAGAAGTTTACCGTTTGTATGTACAAGTGTATCAATAGTACCTTTAATGAGTACACCAAACAATGTTCCTATTACGTTTCCGACACCACCTGTAAGAAGTGTTCCACCGATTACTGATGAAGCTATCGCATCCATTTCCATGAATTTTGCCTGAGCGACGAATCCGCACATACTGTTCAAACAATATAAAATTCCACCGATTGAGCAAAGGAATGAAGATAACATATAAGCTTTCATCTTTGTCTTTTTTACATTCAATCCCATAAGTTTTGCTGATGATTCACTTCCACCAACAGCGTAAAGTGAACGTCCGAACTTTGTAAACTTCAATATTATGAATGTAGCGGCTACTACAATAAGTGCCATAATAACCGGCATTCTGATGAAAGGATTCATCATAACACCATGTTTATTTGTATATCCTCCAAATGGAAGTTCAAGTTTCCAATCAGCCCATTTTACAAATGTTGCATTGTTGATATTTACCATTTCTGTAGTGATAACAGCTATCATACCTCTTGCAAAGAACATTCCTGCCATTGATATGATGAACGGCTGAATACCAAGTACACCAATAAGAAATCCCTGAACCGCACCAAACACAATACCTACAATAAGTACAACTGCTATTGCAACAAACGGACTCCATTTAAGATTTGTCATACCGTATGCCATTATCATACAATCAAGTCCGACAAGTGAACCTACTGAGATGTCGATTCCGCCTGTAAGCATTACACATGTCATACCACAGGCTACACATATAAGACCTGCATTTGTAATAAGAAGATTTAAAAATGTCTGAAAATGACCAAATCCCTTATCATCATACACAACACATCCTATACCGTACATAACTATAAAAAGAACTATCGTAATAAGCAATAAAAGATTATTGCCGCCAATTTTTATTTTTTTATTCTTCATTTCGCAACAGCCTCCCCTCCGGTAGCACTAGCCTTGCGTGCTTTTCTGTTTTTAATATAACTCTGAATTGCCGGAGCCTGAATCGCAACAATTATAATAATAACAATAGCTTTGATAACAGGTGCCTGCTCTGTCTTTACACCAAAGGCAAGAAGTGTTGTAGAAAGTGCCTGTATTGTATATGCTCCGATGATAGAACCTGCAAGTGAGAATTTACCGCCTGCAAGGCTGTTTCCTCCAAGTGCTACTGCAAGGATTGCATCCATTTCAAAATTCAAACCTATATTGTTTGAATCAGCCGAATAAATTCTTGATGATGCAACTGTTCCTGCAACACCTGCGCCAAGACCACATATTACATAACATATAAAAATTATAAGTGCTGAATTGATACCCATAATTCTCGCTGCTTTTGGATTTATACCAACAGCCTGTATGTACATTCCAAGCGCTGTCTTTTTAAGAAGGATTGTAGCAAGTATTACACATATTATGGCTACAAATATCGGAGTAGGTATCGGGCATTCCCAATTTCCTATATGCCAGAAGTTTCCGAGATATTTGTACTCTTTTACACGCACATAAGTTATCTGGTTGTTGCTTACAACAAGACCTATCGCTCTTGCAGCCGTATAAAGTACAAGCGTCGCAACCATAGGCTGTACTTTAAGTTTTGATACCATAAAACCATTAAAACNGATACCATAAAACCATTAAAACATCCACAGATACCGCCTATAAGTATTCCAAACAGTACACCGAATATGATAGGGTGTTTAACTGCTGATGCTGAACTTACTCCATATCCTACAAGTGATGTACAGCAGCATGAAGCAACAAGTGCCATAACCGAACCTACAGATATATCTGTTCCTGCTGATACGGCTATCGTGAGAGTCATTCCTATAGCAAGTATGGCTATCTCACTTCCTCTGTTTGCTATATCTATCAGTCTTCCATATAATACACCGTTATTTATTGAAATCTGTAAAAAGCTTGGTGATTTAATTACATTAACAAGAATTACTAATATCAAACATACAGCAGGGAAAAACAATTTACTTCCAGTGCATTTTTTCCAAAACGAGTTCTTCTCCTTACTCATCCTTGTCACCTCCCGCAATAGCTTTCATGATAGAATTCTGCGTCATTTCGTCTTCAATCTCTCCAACCTTGACTCCGTCTCTAAGTACAACCATCCTATCACACGTTCTAAGCATTTCTTCAATCTCAGATGAGATAAATATTACCGCCTTGCCTTCCTTTGCAAGTTTTATTATAAGTTTCTGAATTTCTGTTTTCGTACCTATATCAATACCTCTTGTAGGCTCATCAAGTATAAGGAAATCAGGATTTGTTGCAAGCCATCTTCCAAGAATTACCTTCTGCTGGTTACCACCTGACAACTGGCTTATAGGTACTTCCATGCTAGGCGTCTTAACCTGTATTTCTTTGATATATTTGTCTGCAATCTTTTCCTGCTCTGCCCTCGGCAAAAGTCTGAACATACCTCTTTTTGCCTGAACTGCAAGTATTATATTTTCTCTTATTGAAAGGTCTGCAATTACACCCTCTGCCTTTCTGTCATCAGGAAGAAATCCCATTCCTAGTTTCATGGCATCTATAGGTGAATTTATTTTAACTTCCTTTCCTTTTACCTTGAGCGTACCGCTCTGTGTTTTGTCAGCTCCGTAGATTACTCTGGCAAGTTCGCTTCGTCCTGAACCAAGCAGACCGGTAAGACCAATAACTTCACCTTTATGTATGATAAGGTCAAACGGTTTGATTTTTCCTTTGTGTCCAAGTCCTTTTGCATCTATGATAACCTCATCCTTAACTGAACTTTCTGCCTCTTTTATTGAAGCAAGGTCATCAAAGTTCTTACCCATCATTTTTGCGACAAGTTCTACTCTAGGTAGTTCCGCTACCGGATACTCACCTACAAGCTCACCGTTTCTCAAAACAGTTATCATATCACATACCGCATATACCTGTTCAAGGAAATGTGTAACAAATACAATTCCTACACCCTCTTTTTTCAACCTAAGCATCATCTTAAACAACTTTTCTACTTCACTGTCATCAAGTGAAGAAGTCGGTTCGTCTAATATAAGAACCTTAGAATCCATATCTACCGCTCTCGCAATTGCGACCATCTGCTGCAGTGCAACCGAATAATTTTCAAGAGTTACAGTAACGTCTATGTCTATATCGAGATCATCGACTATCTTTTGTGCCATCTTGTTCATCTTTTTCCACTGGATAAGTCCAAGAGCATTTCTTGGCTCTCTTCCTATGAAAAGATTTTCGGCAACCGTAAGATTCGGACAAAGATTTACCTCCTGATAAACTGTTGCTATTCCTTTCTGCTGTGCCTCCTGTGTCGAATGATTTATGACAGGTCCTTCAATCCCATCAACTCTTATCTCACCGGCTTCAAAATCGTATACACCGGTAAGCACTTTTATAAGTGTTGATTTTCCGGCACCATTTTCACCCATAAGAGCATGTATCTCACCTTTTCTAAGTGTAAAGTCAACACCACTTAATGCTTTTACTCCTGGAAAAGTTTTGTTGATACCACGCATGGTTAAAACTTCATTTTCCTTCATCTGCACCGTCTCCTTTCATGTTTTCTTAAAAACATATGAAAAATCTAATTTTTCGAAAAACACCTTAAAGCTTTCATATATTTTTAACAAAATAAGAGAATCCGGTACAGCATTCAACAGCGTCACCGTTCACTCCCTCTCGGGCAACCCGCCAACAAAATGCTGTACCTTCAAAAATGCTATTCGGATTCTCTGATATTATTATTGCTTAAATTTTCTAAACTTTTTTCATTCATTGACATACTTTTTATTAGTATGCACGCTCCTTAAGAACACTGTCATCTACAACCGTCATTGTGATTTCTTTGTCTTCATCAGTCTTGAATGTTGTAACTGTATCATCACAAGCGAAGCAAGACTCATCAACATATATCTTCTTGCTTTCAGGCTGGCTGCCATCTTTGAGTTTCTTGATAATGTCCTCAACATATGGTGCTGCAAGAGGATTACACTCAAAGTCTGCATTGATAGATCCGTCCTTAACATCTGTAAGACCTGCATTTGTTGCATCAAATGAGATAATGATAATGTCTCCGTCTTTACCATATGTCTTACCTGCTGCCTTTAATGCATCAATTGCACCAAATGCCTCATTGTCATTCTGGCATACAACTACGTCAATATCTTTGTATGATTTAAGATATGACTCCATAATCTTCTGACCACCGTCCTGAGTGAAATCACCGTCCTGCTCATCGAGAAGATTCCATCCGTTTGACTTAACATACTGATTGAATCCTTTTGTACGTCCAATCTGAGCTGATGAACCGTTTGTTCCTGCGATAGTTACAATATTAACTTTCTTTGTAATCTTCTTTGCATCAAGATATGCTTTAAGCCATGCACCTGCCGCCTGACCTTCTGCTGTGAAGTCTGAACCAACCCAAGCAGTGTAAAGGCTGTCATCAGCTTCTATTTCACGGTCAATAACAAGTACCGGAATACCTGCATCCTTTGCTTCTTTCAATACTGTATCCCATCCTGTTGTAACGATAGGGTCAATGATTATGTAATCAACTTCCTGCTCGATGAAGTTTCTTACTGCCTCAAGCTGGTCTGCTGATTTGTTGTCGCAGTCAACGAACTTAAGATCATAACCGTTTTCTTCAGAAAATGTTGAACGGCATGACTCTGTACTTGCTGTACGCCAATCCGATTCATGTCCAACCTGTGCAAATCCGATTGAAATTTTGTCTCCTGAACTGTCACTTGAACTTAAAGCTGTATCTCCCTTTCCTGAACTTGAATCTGATGAACCTCCACAAGCTGTAAGCGAAAATACCATAGCTGCTGTAAGTGTTGCTGCTAAAAATTTCTTCATTCTCATAATTTACTCCTCCTTTATTGATTGTGCTTAAATCAATTTATTTTATACATAATATATTAGTCATTGCGAATACATTTGTCAATCATTTTTGACTTATATTGTATTTTTTTGTGCATTTTTTAGTCTACAAATTTTATAGCAACCATCTTTTTAAAATACATATTAGTTATTTTTCACATATTTATTTATAGAATTTTGGCTATTTTTATATTATCATCTAATTTCAAATTTTATCTCATTATTATTCTGATTATATTTTTATTTAATAATTATATTTATTTGCTGATTTACACATACATTATATGCACATTTATGCAAATCATTTTAATTTTTCATATAAAAACATTTAAATATAATCTTATTTTTTGAATTTATATCTCTCTTTTGTTATATATTTGTATTTTCACGTCGCTACATACAATACAAATAAATTGCAAATCCGTTAAATTTGTAGTACAATATACATAACATAATATATTTGAAAAAAATATAACAAAAAAGGGGGGTACTTATGCCAGCCAAGTATTTAACAATAGCAAATAAACTTCAGGAAGAAATCTTTCAGGGTACATACAATGGCACCGGTTTTCTTCCAACTGAATTAGAAATAGCTTCAAAAAACAACGTGAGCAGACAGACAGCACGCAATGCTCTTGCCGTACTTGTTGCAAACGGTATGATAGAGCGCCGTCAGGGAAGCGGTTCTCGTATCGTGAAACAGAAAAAGAATATCAAAAGCAATAGTATTGCAGTAGTTACTACTTATATAAACGACTACATATTTCCAAATGTTTTAAAAGACATTCAGCACAGCCTAAGTAAAAAAAATTATGCTGTCTATGTATATGCTACACAAAATCGTGTGGACGAAGAACGTAAAATCCTGCAAAATCTTCTGCAGTTAAATATTGACGGTCTTATAATGGAAGGTTCAAAAACCGCTCTTCCGTCACCAAATATAGATTTGTATCAGCAGTTTGAACAGCGGGATATACCGATACTTTTTATTTACGGATGTTACCCTCAGCTCAAAAAGCACACTTCCATAACCGATGATAATTTAGGCGGCGGCTATCAGCTTACAAACTATCTTATAAATAAGGGGCATACTAATATTGCCGGGATTTTTAAAATTGATGACCTTCAGGGACATGGACGATACAACGGATATTTGAAGGCTCTTACAGATGCAAATTTAAGCTTTTCTGACAAAAATATCCTTTGGTTTGACACTGATTCCAGAGAGCATCTCCTAAATGACCATCACATATTTTTTGACAGTTTCTGTGAAACCGTACTCAAAAAATGTACTGCCGTTGTGTGTTACAATGATGAGATAGCCTATTATCTGGTAAAAACACTTCTAAATAAAGGCGTAAATATTCCGGATGATATTGCCGTAGTAAGTTTTGACAACAGCCAGTTAAGCGAGCTGTCTCCTATCAAAATTACATCTCTTGCACACGGGACGAGAAGAATCGGTCAAAAGGCGGCAATGCAGATGCTTAATCTTATAGATAAAAATGAAGTAAATTCAGAAACTGTTTCCTGGACACTCGTAGAAAAGGAATCAAGCTGAAATACAAATTTATAAAATCAAGAAAGTTTTAAACAATGTACAATAGAAATGGAGATTTATGCTTATGAACAGGATAAAAAAAATAATGACCGTTACATTATCTTGTCTCTTTGTTATATCATCAGTTTCAGGCTGCCAAAGTTCAAGCAAAACCGAAAAAGAAAATTCTTCTTCACAGATAGTTTCAGATACAAACTCTCCTGAAACAAAACAGCCTGCTAAGACAAGTGAAAGCGAAACACCAACCAAGCCGATTTATGTTATAAAGAGCTACAATATATACAACGGAAATGAAACTATCGACCACTATTACAACTTTGACTACGAGGACAATAAACTTGTCAAAATCGAAGGTTATGACACTCAGGGACTCGGTATCACATACAAAACAGAAATAAACGACGATAACAATCTTACATCATTTTCAAGTTTTGATTCAAAAGGTGCCAAATCAGAATACTACAAAATGGATTTGTATGATGACGGCACATTAAAATGCGAATACCGATACTCTCCAACTGATGAAGTCCTTTATAAATACGATTATACTTACAATGACAACAAACAGATTGACACAAAAACAGGATATTCAAATGGCACTACACAGTCTGGCAAATCAGGATACACATACGACAAAAAACAAAATATTGTCCAGCAGACAAATTATTCAGTAAAAGGTGATGCAACTTCTTATATAAAATATTTTTACAAAAAAGGAAAGCTTGTAACTGAAAAATATTTTTCAAAGGAGGGCAAAATTTATTATATCAATAAATATAATTATAATAAAAACGGAAAGATTACGACAGTTTATAACTACACAGACAAAAAGTGTAAAAAAATTGCTTCAACCACAAAATATAAATACAATAAAAAAGGTCTGAAAACAGATGAATTCAGATACTCACAAAAAAATAAACTTGATAAACATATAAATATAAAATATCAGAAAATAAAAGTTGTAAGTGAGAAACCTTGGTATCTTGACTGGGTTTACAATAAAATTTCAGAATAGAAACGTGCCCCATAATATACTTACTATACTTACAACTTACAAAAATAAAATGCTGCATATTCATTTTGGAATATACAGCATTTTATTTTATGTGTGTATACAGAAAAATCCACAAATTCAATCTCAATCAGAGAAATTTATTTAAATTCTTTTCCTGTAAGAAGAAGATATGCTTCTTTATACTTATCTACTGTCTTATCTACTACTTCATCAGGAAGCTGATAGTCACTGTCAGGATTCTTCTTTAACCAGTCTCTTACAAACTGCTTATCAAATGAAGGCTGTCCCTGACCGGGCTTGTAACCTTCTACTGGCCAAAATCTTGAACTGTCCGGTGTAAGCATCTCATCTCCGAGAACTACTTTTCCGTTTTCGTCAAGGCCAAACTCAAACTTAGTATCAGCTATGATAATTCCCTTGCTCCATGCATAATCTGCACATTTTTTATAGAGTTCAATAGTACAGTCTTTAATCTGCTTTGCATAATCTGCACCTTTTCCGGGGTGAAGCTTTTCAAGTATTTCAACTGTATCTTCAAATGTAATATGCTCATCATGATCTCCAATGTCAGCCTTTGTAGTCGGTGTATAAATTGGTTCAGGGAGCTTGTCTGACTCTTTAAGTCCTTCCGGAAGTTTGATTCCGCACACTGTACCATTTTCCTTATAGCTCTCCCATCCGCTTCCTGTGATATATCCACGAACAATACACTCTATAGGAAGCATATCAAGTTTTTTACACATCATACTGTTTCCGTCAAACTTTTCATCCTTGAAAAATTCAGGCATATCTTTTACGTCGACTGAAATCATATGATTTGGAACAATGTCCTTTGTAAAATCAAACCAGAACTTTGACATCTGTGTAAGTATGGCACCCTTTTTTGTCACTTTGTTTTTAAGAATAACATCAAATGCTGATATTCTGTCTGTTGCAACAATAATAAGGCTGTCGCCATTGTCATAAACCTCACGTACTTTTCCTTCCTTAATCGGTGAAAATTCCTTCATAGTGTATGTCCTCCATTATTTATGTTTGTTTTTTATCTATTTTAGATTATTACCATCATTTTGTAAAGCGGCAAAAAATTCTTCCAGTATCCTTTCAAGATATAACTGATCATCAATTCCCATAGTCTCCCTTGAAGAATGCATTGCAAGAACAGGCACCCCTATATCGAGCATTCTGATAGGCAGATTTGCCACTGCAATAGCTCCAAGTGTACTTCCTCCCGGAATATCCGAACGGTTTACAAATCTCTGATATCTTATATTGTATTTTTCGCACAAACTCTTAATAATTCCAATTACTACAGGGTCACTCGCGTATCTTTCTGCCGCCGAAGTTTTTATTCCAAATCCATGATTTAAGAGAAGTTTGTTTGTCGGATCATTTTTCTCCGGCACATTAGGATGGATTGCATGTGCAACGTCAACTGAAAGACCTATTCCATTTGCAAATGCACATTCCATTGTCTCGTTGTCATAATCAAAGTTCTTAAAAATCCTCTTAATTATACTTCTTGTGAGTATTGAGCCTGCACCCTGCTTTGTCGCACTTCCGACTTCCTCGCTGTCATACACAACAGCTATATTGATACCATTTACAGGTACACTTTTCTTTATTCCTTTTATACATGCCTGAACCGATGTAAGATTATCAAGTCTTCCTGCCGAAAAAAGTTCTCCTGAAATTCCTAAACTGCACGGTGTCTCAACCGGATATAAAAACATATCATAATCAAGAATATCTTTCTCATCTGCATTTAATTCTCTTGAAATGTATCTATTCAATGTGTCCTTTTTCAATTCATCATCTGTATCATCCGACAATGCCATAACAGGAATCATATCTTTCTGCCTGTTTAGCTCAACTCCCTTATTAACCTCCCGGTTCATATGAATTGCAAGATTCGGAATAATAAACAAAGGCTTTTTTAAATCAATATACCTGATTTCCGGTTCCATAACATCATCGGTCTTTAAGACAACTCTTCCCGCTGCAGAAAGCGGTCTGTCAAGCCATGTATTTAAAATGGCACCACCGTAGACTTCCACATTCATCTTAACGTAACCGTTTGCCTCCATTTGGCATGAAGGTTTTATCTTGAGGCACGGAAAATCCGAATGAGCAGCCGCAAATCTCAAATTTTCACCGAACCACTTCTCACCAATTGCAAAAGCAACAAGTGTAGAGCCATAAACATTTACATAATATCTTCTGCCTCTCTCAATTTTCCATCTGCTGCCAAGCTCAAGCTTTTCAAATCCTACCTCTTCCAATTCATCTATGGCATAAATTATGCTGTGAAAAGGCGATACAGAAGCCTCTATACGTTTTTTAAGTTTCTCTGCCGTCCGTGTTCTCTGTTCAATATCCACCGCTTATCCTTCTCCTGTATTTTATAATTTCACAAATATTTCTGTTTCCTTTTTAAGACTGCCTGCTATCTCCTGGTTTTCATTCATTTCATTTGAAATAGTATCTATATCGGCCGCAAGATCCTGTACACTGTCTGCTGTTCCATTGACACCCTGAGCACCCTCATCAATAGCTTCACTTATCGATTCTATTGCCGTTGCTATCTGCGAAACATTGTTTTTAAGTCTCTCGGTTTTCTTTGTAAACTCACTCATGGCATCTTCAATATATGTAGCGTTGTCACGATATTCGGCACCTGCCTTAACAAAATCAGAAAAATCTTCCATAATGGAATCATTTAAATATTTTATAAGATCCTGCGAGTGCTCCGCAAGACTATGTACCGCCTCTACTATGATTGAATTTATCTCCTGTATATGATTTGCCGTATTTCTGCTGGCATCTGCCAAATCCCCAATCTCATGTGCAACTACCGCAAATCCTCGTCCGACCTCTCCTGCTCTCGCTGCCTCTATAGATGCATTAAGTGCAAGAAGATTTGTCTGCTGTGCAATATTTAAAATATCGCCTGTAAGGTCATTTATCTGGTCTATACTCTTGCTGTCCTCAATTGCTTTATTTAATACCTCAAGAATCTGATCCACTTTCTCTTTTGTGACATCCATATTGGTTCTGGCCATATTTTCCATATTCTCAGCATGCTTTTTCATCTCTACTGAATAACCGTTTATCTCTT
>FR887336.1:138954-153297 GCA_000436755.1 Clostridium sp. CAG:253
TCTGTCTGCAATCACTACTACATCTTTATTTACAGATGATGCATTATCATTTATGTGTGATGCATCACTTCCTATCTGAGTCATGGTAGCTGCAAGTTCTTCTGTCAATGATGACAAATCTGATACGCTGTTGTTTGAACAGTGTACTCTTTCGGAAACTTCTCCTGCAATCCTGTCCATATTGTTTGAACTCTCAGAAACCATTCCAAGTATTCCCTGAAGTCTCTCAATAAATGTGTTTATTCCACCACCAAGAGCCGAAATTTCATCATTTGAATGTATGGTAATCCTCTTAGTCAAATCACCTTTTCTTTCGTCTATATCAGCAATAATCTCATCAATCTCTTTTTTGCTTTTAACAATAGGTGATATAATTCTTATCTGAACCACTACTGCTGCAAATGCAAATGCAATCACACATATTATAATACATACTACACTTGTAGCAAATGCAATCACATAATCCCGGCTCAACTCTTTCTTTGCATCCTGTGATTCTTTTTGTACATTGTTTACCATTCTGTTTATTCCGGCATACATAGCCTCGGATGCTTTTTTAAGTTTGCTGTTTGCAATATTGAATGCGGCTTCATTTTTCGTATCTGCACTAAGCGCAATCATGGTAGCAATAGAATCTTTAAATGCAGCGTAATTTTTTATTATATTATTGTAAACACTTTCCTGCCCCTGTGAATTTTCTCCCAACTCCTGAATTTTTTTATCAAGCTGACTTTTCTTTTTATTTATGGAATTGACATAATCTATCATAGATTTTGAATCTGTCGCTACAATATGAGATAAACCTGCCGAATGAATGTCTTTTGAAACTGCTTCTATACTTGATAATTCTGTTATTTCTAAAAGATATCTGTCAGAAATAACTGTAGCTTTGTCATTTACCTTGCGTATATTCCTCTCTGATGCAACATTTGAAATTACTGCTATTGCTCCTAAAATAACAATCGGTAAATATATCCAAAAACGAATACTTGATTTCATTGTTTTTTTCATAATCTTCATTCCCCCTTACTGTACAACAGAAGCTTTTATCTGAGCCACTGTTTTGTCAAGATATTTCTGAAGGTCACCTTTTACGGAATCGTTTGCAAATGCCGTTCCAAGCTTTGTAGCCGGTGTCCAGAAATTTCCTCCAAGACGTTGCAATTCTGACCATTTTGACTGTTCAAGAATTGCCTGTACTGCCTGTGATTTTTTTACTTCATCAGATTTTCCTGCATTTATGTTTGACGGTCCCTGACCTCTCATTTCAAATCTGAGTTTCTGATTTTCTTCATTTGAAATATAGCGTGCAAACTTATGTGCCCACTCCTTATTTTTTGAATAAGGATTTACGCCAAGCATTTTGTAACCAAAATATGTCGACATCTGAACTTTCTTTCCGTTACAGTTGTATGTAGGAAGTTTAGCCGCTGCATAGTTTTTTCCATACATTTTCTTTATTGCGGCTTCGTCCCATATTCCACTTACACAGGCAATAACTTTTCCTTTTTTTATTCCTCCAAGCCAGTCTGTTGTATTCACAAATCCCTTGTTTTTACCAATTTTTATAAGTGCTTTTGCTACATCTATACCTTTAATTGATTTATTTTTTGAATCCCAGTCACAATAATTGGTAACACCATCTCTGTTCAGCCCCACTTTTAAACCGGTCTGTCCATAAAAAGAATACAGATACCATCCGGATGTCCAATCCATAGCAAATTTCTTGTTGTTTTTTGCGGCAACTGACAAAATTTTTTCAAGACTCTTGACATCATTTGAATTGAGATACTTTTTGTTGTAATAAAGGAAATATCCGTTATCTGCTGTTATAGGATAACCATACATTGTATTATTTACCGTAACCGCATTTGAAGCAGCCTCAAGATTTTCTGCCTTTACCGTCTCGGCATCTTCAATCGGATCTGCCGCACCACCTGCTGCTATCGCACTTATATCACCATCTGTAGTGGTATACACGTCTGCACCTTTCAAAACATCACCGAGAAGATTTGACCGGCACTCTCCCTCAACCATATCCGTATGTTTTATTATAATGTCAGCCTCAGACTTATGTTCACTTATAAAATTTTCTGAAACCGTTTTGATATAATCCCTGTCTTCTTTTCCTGCCCAAATAGTAAGCTCTACCTTTTCAGAAGTCGATTTATTTTTGTTTTCTCCAGAAACAGAACTTTTATTTTCCGTTTTTTTTGTTCCTGCACACCCTGTCATAATGCTTCCTGCCATAATTACCGCAAGTATTCCTGCCAATACTCTCTTCCTCATTATATCTTCCTCCTTAATCCATTGAAGTTTTAAAGTATAAAAGCCAAAACTAATTCCTTATCTGTTTAACAAATTTTTCAATCTTTAATATATCTTTACCAAATCCGTCATCATTTTCAACACCTGACGATACGTCTACCATATCAGGATTTACAGCCGCAACAGCTTTTCGTACGTTGTCCGGATTTAATCCTCCCGCTAAAATAAACAATTTGCCATCACGCTCAATCTGACTAAGTATATCCCAATCAAAAGATCTGCCACTGCCTGGCTCCGCTGCATCAAATACATAACCTGCAATCTTTTCATTAGAACTGTACATTTTAATCTCATCCATATCGTCAACATTAAAAGCCTTTAACACCGGAATCTGTGCCATTTTCAATACTTCTTCTTCTATTTTTCCGTGTATCTGTATATAATCAAACCCTGAATTGCAGATATCAATTATCTGTTCTTTTGCAGGTGATACAACAACCGCTGTTTTTTTTATATTTTTATCTAAATATTTCATAATTTCTTCTGCTTTTTCTATACTGATATTCCTTTTACTTTTTGGAAAAAACAATACAAAACCCGCAAAATCAATTTTGAACCTGTTTAAATATTCAGCTTCTCTCACTTCTGTCAAACCACATACTTTTATCATGGTCGTGTTTAAATCAATCAATTTTCCCACCTCTTCTCCTTTTAATTTCAAATATCCGGTAATCCCTTTATTTTCTTATAATTATAACCTATCTTAAATATAAAATCAATTATACAAAGCCTCTATTTCATATTTATGACTGAACGTTAATATTTATCTGATATTCTTATTTTTTTCAAATCTGACTATTTAGCAGGCATTTAAAATATATTATTATTCTTTTTGTTTGTCGATTCGCATGTTAATCACAAATACATTTTACAAAAAGAAAAAGCATTGCAGAAAAGAGGAAAAAATGAACAAATCTCTAAAAAAACTTGTTATGGCAGCCCTGTTTGCCGCATTATCTTGCGTAGCAACATATATCATAAAAATCCCTACACCGGGAACCGGCGGTTACATACACCCCGGCGACGCAATTGTTATACTTTCAGGTGTATTCTTAGGTCCTGTATACGGATTGTTTGCAGGTGGAATCGGTTCTGCCCTTTCTGACCTTATCGGCGGATATTTTATCTATGTACCTATAACTTTTGTTATAAAAGGACTTATAGCCTTTGCTTCCGGATTTGTTTTCCAGAAATTTGGAAAAGACCGTGTTTCAAAACAGATTACTGTTGCTTTATGCGGTATAATCGACATAGTTTTAGTTGCGCTCGGATATTTTGTATGTGAAATACCTATCTATACACTCGCAGGAGCAGCTGCAAGCATTCCTGCAAATATTATCCAGGGCGTGAGTGGACTTATAATAGCAAGTATTTTATATCCGTTATTAAGTCCTGCTATCAAACCTATAATAGAAAATGACTGATAACAAATTTATTGTATCATTGAAAATTTATCCTGCGTTATTTAACTGAAAGTCATTGATGCAATATACCGGATTTTTCTACATAGAGTTTTTTCTACATAGAGTTTTTTCTACATAGAGTTTTATCTACATAAAAATAAACAAACAAAAAACATCATTTATATGTCAAAATTATAAATGATGTTTTTTATTTTTCCTTACAAACGCCACGTATTATTTGATTATATAATTCTTCTGGCTGTACATGCTCTGGAATAATTAACGTTTGATTTTACTATTCCCCATTTCTTACCCATAGCTTCCACAGCTTTGCCATTACCTATATACATAATAACATGACCGATTCTGCTGCCGTGTTTATAAAATACAAGGTCTCCCGGCTGTAAATCTTTAATATCAACTTCTTTACCACATGTTGCCTGACTTGCAGAGCTATGTGGAAGGCTGTATCCGAATTTCTTGTAAACGCTCAATATAAATCCTGAACAGTCTGCTCCGTTTGTGAGACTTGTTCCACCCCAGACATAAGGATTTCCTACAAACTGCAATGCATAATTTACTATCTGTGTTCCGAGTTTTTCATCTGATTTTGAGAAAGCAGGTGCCGCATCTGTAGTCCGGCTGTCATCTGCAGCCAAATCTTTAGTCTCTGTCTTTAATGCTTTTGCCGTATCAAATTTGCTGTATGTCTTTGTGTACTCTTTTGCAACATATCCGTTGCATCCGTTTACTTTGACTTTAAGCCACTTTTCTCCTTCTTTTTCAACTTTACATACATCATCATCTTTAAGCTGTGTAATAATTGTTGCTGATAAATTTTTCTTTTTTCTAAGATTGAGTACTTTCACGTCACTCTTAAGTTCCGCATATGTTGTCGCATATTTATCTGCAAGTTTTTCTACTTTTACACCACCCTTTACAAGTGATTTTTTCCAGACATAACCTTTAACTTTTCCGGACTTAACTTTAAGCCATTTTCCGCTTTCTGATTTTCCGACCACTTTTACAGCGTCACCATTCTCCATCTCGGCAAGTTTCTTACCCACTCCTGACGGAGTTTCTCTTATGTTTATGACATTGTCGCTTGAAATCGCAACCGCTGTGTTCTTCCACTTTTTGTCAAGTGCTTTTCTCTTCTTTGCGGCTTTTATTTTTTCAATATTTTGCTTATTCTCCTTAGGAGAAGAAACCGCTGAAGGAGTACTTATGGCTGTACCTGTAGTGGCAATTGCAGATGATGCGGTAACTGCCGCACCTGTAGTAACAGCTGCCTGAGTAGCAACTGCTGCCTGCCGGGTATCTGCTGTTTCTTTTGTCACTGTTGCTTTTTCTTTGTGTACATCTGCTGTTTTCTTTTCATTAAATACTTTTTTCAAATAATTTTCAGAAAGAAGAATGCTGTCAGCACTCTCAGATAACGCTACAGTATCGCTGACATCATCCTTTTGTATAAAATAATTGTCTAAAGCATTTGTGTTTGCTGATGCTTCTGCCCCCGTATAATTCATACCTATTGTGATAAAGCATGCGGCTCCTAAGCCTGCCGCCGTCTTAATCCAATGTGTTCTATTCATTTTAATCCTCATTTCAATTATTATTACAAAACTGTTACAATTCATAAAAAAGTATATCACCATCAATTTTGTATGTCAACAGAACAATTGTGTATTTTTTATAAAACCCAAAACTATTTTTGCATTTTATCAGATTTTTTAAGTCAAAATACACTATTTCATTTTATATTATTTTCCATTTTGGTAAAATATATACAATTTGGCATGAATTAACATTAACTTTTTATATTATATTTCTTACTACATTTGTAGAATTTTGTCATTATTTTAATTTAATATTCTTAAATTCGGCTTATGAGTTTATTTTTTAACTCATTTTTTGCAAAGGAACACCTTATTGCATCTGCCTCAAACTTCCTTATATCCTTTTCATCAAAATTAAATGCATCAGCCAGAATTTTAAGTTCTTTTTTTATATTTGTATTTGAAACCGTCATATTGTCTGTGTTTACCGTAACTGTAATTCCCGCATCCATAAGCTTTCTGATAGGGTACTCACTTATATCTCTATAAATATTTGTATTAAGATTGCTTGTCGGACAAAGTTCAAGTGCTATCCCCTTATCCGAAAGTTTTTTCAACAAATCTTCGCTTTCTACCGAGCGTACACCATGTCCTATTCTGACAGCACCATACTCTACAGCTGTCTCAACACTCGTAAAGCCGGCGGCTTCTCCTGCATGTATCGTAAACGGAATACCTAATTCTGATGCAAGTTCAAAAACATCCTTATAATCGCTTGTTGGAAAAAGCCCCTCCGCTCCTGCAAGGTCTATTGCAGCAACGCCCTTTTTCAAAAATTTCTTTGCGACCGAAACAGTTTCAATATTTTCATCGTGATTGTTTTCTCCACGCATACAGCATAAAATGAGATTTGCGTTAAGTTCTGATTTCCTCATTCCATCAATAACCGCCTTAACAACCTGTTCCTGTGACAATCCCTTACTTGTATGGAACTGCGGAGCAAACCTTATCTCCGCATAGATAACTCCCTGTGTCTTTAATTCTTCCAAAAGATTGTATGAAGCTGTCTCGAGAGCATCTTTTGTCTGAAGCAGCGTAATAGGGAAATCAAACTTTTCAAGATACTCATTTAAATCTCTGCATCCATCAGAGACCTGAAGTTTCTCCAAAAGTTCACTATCACTGTAACAATTTTTAATTCCCTGAATCTGCATGAGTTCTTTCACCGAATCGACAGACAGTGAGCCATCAAGATGCAGATGTAAATCAACCAAACCTATATTATCAAAATTTATCATATCTTCTCTCTTTCTTTTTCTTATAATGATATTAGTGTCAAAAGGTATTTTTCCTCAAACTAATGCCACAGATTGCTTCATTGCCATGCAATTTTTACATTCCTGCAATCATCATGTTATACCTGCCCCCATTTACTTGTCAAAGATTATAAGAAATTTCACCGTCTTTTATCCTTATAATACGGTCAGCATACTCAGCCATTTGCGCATCATGCGTCACCATCACGATTGTCTGGGCATATATTTCTGACGATTTTCTAAGTAACTCTGCTATGTTCTCTGCGTTTTTTGCATCAAGATTTCCTGTCGGCTCATCTGCAAGTATCACATCCGGTTCTATTGCAAGTGCCCGTGCTATCGACACCCGCTGTTGCTGTCCGCCGGACATCTGCGTAGGAAACTTGTCACAACAATTTAATATATTGAGCGACTCCATCAGATTTTCTATTTTTTCCCTGTTTTCCCGTCTGTCATCGAGATGTATCGGCAGGACTATATTTTCATATGCAGTAAACTCCGGAAAAAGATTGTAATCCTGATATATGTACCCAATCTTTCTTCTCCTTATCCTTGCAAGTTCTGATACACTTTTGCCTGTCACAAGTTCACCGTCAATATAAATTTCTCCCTCGTCAGGCACATCCAGTGTCGCAAGACACCTCAAAAGTGTTGATTTTCCCGAACCGCTTTTTCCGATTATCGCACAAAACTCTCCCCGCTCAAAACTGATACTTGTTTTCTTTAATGCCTTAACCTCTATCTCCCCTTTATAAGTTTTTGAAATATTTCTCGCTTCTAAAACTTTTTGCGACATACCTTTTCTCCTTTCCAAGCACATAATGACTTATAACAACGACCGAAAACATTAACGCAAAAAATGCCCCTGTCTTATAAATATCCACCAAGTCAGCCAGTTTGTAGAACACAAAATTTCTTTCACTTAGTTCAAATATCTTCCTATTAAAAAAATAACTTCTTATATACTCCGCATCGGCATAACTAAAACTTCCTGTTTTCTGACTATACTGCTCTCCATATTCTCTCTGCCATTCTAAAATAAAGCCAATCCCGTAAATAACATATGATATTGGCAGACTTATCAAAAGATACGATGCTTCTCTCAAACCGTTTTTCAATACGGACTTTGTAAATTCTTTTGGCTGTACACCCAGATTTTTTAACAGCTTTCTTTTGGCTTTTTTTCTCTCGTATTCCTCATAAAGAATACATACTAATATAAATATGTAGATTACGGTTATTATCACTGCTAAAGTTCTGTAAGTTAACGTCTCTCTTATCATAACTTTAAAAGCCTTATCTATCTTCTTATAATTGCTCTCGCTTTCATAATTTAAATTTTCGCACTTCCTCTCAAGTATTTTATCCACTGCTGCTGTATCCGATACCCTCGAAAAATCAATCTTTACATTATTATAACCCGCTTTTATCCCATCATGTGCGGCTATTTTTTCTGCAAGTTTATTACTTCCGGCTATCATGTACGGCTTTGTATCTCCAAGTCCCATAAAATCAAAATCTTCAATTGCAAGTATATCACTGACCCTGACCTTAATATCTTTTCCCTTTGTCTGTATATTCAGCACATCACCTTTCTTTATAGTTTCATCAAATCCTTTTTTGTCCCCACTTTCTGTCTGATTGTACTTCTGTTCAAACAATATTATCTCATTTCCGTTGTTAAACTCATCATAATCTGTACTTTTTTTGTCTGTTTTATCGCTGATAATATTCCATATACCTTTCGCATTTTTATAATAAATTCCCCTATACATTAAGGAATCGTATTCATATGCATACTCCTTCCCTGCCGCAGTCGATGTGTCAATATATTCTGCCCCCTCAGACAAATGATTTTTATAGTAATCAGCCGTACCTTTTTTATTCCACGAAAAAATATGTGAGTCATCCCAAAGACTGTATTCTGCTTTCTTCACCCCTTTAATCTCAGATAAAAACTCAGTAAATTCACTTGAAAAAACATCTTTCATGTAAATCTTTTGCGTCCCCTCACCCGCATATATATAATTTGTTACTTTTCCTTCACTTTCATCCATATGCTTTTTTGCCGGAACTTTCGCTTCTTTTATCTCAAAATTTCTTTCTTTTGTATGTACAGCAAAATCTCTATTTTCAATACAAACAGACTTAAATAATTTAATCTTTGAATTTATCTGTACAGAACATATAAATATGCAGATACAAACTCCTATGCCTGTTATTCTCATGAATAATACAGATAACAAAGAACATATTCTCTGCCTTTTTTCATACTCACAGACATTTAATTTTCTGCTCCTCTCTGCTCTTTTTTTCAAACGCCTGCTTGCATACGCCGAAAGATTCTTCTTTTCCCAAGTGATGCGTCTGCTGCCAAGCATTATCCAAGAAAAAATATATGATATAACGAACACCGCTATAAAACTTGCCGCTATCATAAATAAAGTTTTTCCATTAAAAATAAAGAAGTATTTTATACCGTTTCTTTTTGCCACAGTATAGACAACCGACATAGCTGTAAAATATGATATAAACAAGCTTACAACCGCCACCGGCAGTACATAGTACAGACTTTCACACAATGAAATTTTAAATACCTTTTTTCTGTCCGCACCGATTTCCAAAAGTCTCAGATAAAATTTTTTTCGTTTTGAATAATATACCGTCATGACATATGCCATTACAGCACTTCCAAGTACCATAAGTATATATGTCATATTACGGTACATTGATTTGCTTCCAAAAAATGAGCTTCCATACGCATAATCATTTACCGCATAACCGCATTCATCAAAATCCGAACCATCTGATAACCTGTCAGTTATCCTTTTTTGCACGCTCTCAATAAGATTAGCTGCGAAATCGCATACATCCGCACCTGCATATTTTTTTCTGATGCTACGAAATGCATAGCCTGATTTTGTCATATTCAGACTTACAAATGCACTCTTTGTCACAAATGCATTTGGCAGTTTTTCTCCGCCATTCCACAGCGACGTATATTCCCTGATAATTCCGACAATCCTGTATGTCACTCTGTTTAACCTTAGTTTTTTATGTTTGAGCGCAAGACTTACCGTATCATCATCAGATGCCACATAAAAACTTATGTAATCTCCCATCCCGCATTTATCATCAATTGCTTTTAGTGCACTTTCCTCCAGCACAATCTCATTATCCTTTTTAGGAAACCTCCCACCCTTTAACCTTATGTGACCATATTTTATCATTTCTTTATCCATAGAACCGATATTTTTTCCCGCCATGAGCAGACTGCTCACAGGATTTACAAATTTTACCGTATTAGTATCGTTCTTAGATAAATTTTTTTCTTTGTCAGTCAGACAATAAATCGCACCGCCTGTCCATATCTCACCGCTTTTCTCAAGATACGGACTGTCAATCTTATCCGATACCGGTGTACGAAGCAGCCATTCACCATAATAATCATAATTTGTCTGCATCTGAAATTCATTTGCATTATCCATAAAAAGAAGTGTCGCCGTCAAAAAAAACACCACGATAACAGTCATTGTACGCATAAAAATTCCATCCCGTTTTCGCCGCCTAACCCCTGTTTTTATAAGATTTATATGTATATTTTCTCTTTTTTTACGCACTTTTAAAACCTCACTAAAATTTTTGTTCACTCTTTAGCTCCATATTGTCTTTTAATATCATCTGATGACACGTATTTCTCATTGCTATCTGCTTTTTACCCTTGCACTATCTTATCAGTCAGACATTACAGCAATCTTACACCGTGCGGATTTTCTGTTTCAATTCAGGTTTTGGCAGATTAAATTCTATCTTAATACCTGTTTTATCACTGCTTGACAAGCGAATATCACTGTAATGAGCCTCTATTACATATCTTGCCAGATTCATTCCTATTCCCGTTGAATAACTATCACTGTCACTGCCTGTATAGTATCGGTCAAATACCTTTGAAATTTCCTCATTACTTATCCCACTTCCGAAATCAGTTAGAGATACCCTCACATCTGTATCAAATTCCCTCACTCTTATCTGTATAGGTTTCTGTGAATTTCCGTGTGCAATACTGTTATCCACAAGATTTGATATTGCCTCAAAAAGCCATTCCTCATCACCCACAATGTAAACTTCACCCATGGAATTTGTATCTGCATCAAAATTTTTTCTGCCAAATCTATCAACAATTTTTTCTAAAATTGAAGCCAGATCAACAATATCCTTTCTGAAATGCACTTTTCCCGCTTCCATTCTTGCCAGATTAAGAAGCATCATAATGTGTCTCTTTATTTCTTCACCCGAACTTAAACTGTCTGCTATAAGTTTATCCGCATTTTTTTTGTCCTCCGCCTTCTCATCTTTTTCATAATGATTTTCTAAAAAAGACTCCTCAAAAAGAGAACTTAACATATCAAGATTTAAAAGAATTCTCGCAAGAGGTGTCTTTATCTGATGTGCTATGTTCTCCATAAATTTCTGCATGTCTGTTTCTCGTTTATCTATATAATTTTTAAGATTTATCTGAATGTTTATCAAATCTTCAATATCTTTTTCAAGAAAATAAAATCTTCCTCCGTCAGCTTTTTTAAACTTCTTCTTTTCGCTGAGTGCTAAAGATATTCTTTCAGAAACATTTTTAAGATACATGATAATATTTTTCTTCCAAAAATATATACTTAACGTCGAAAATAATACAAGTAATATAAAAAATGCACAGCTTAACAATTCATATTTCTTTATACCGCTAAAATCCTTATCAAATAAAATATCATATGCCTTATCCGTATACCCAAGTGAATACGCTGCCCTGTCAGCCTGCTTTATTGCTTTCTTTATAACTTTACTACTCCCTGATATATTATTTATGGCAGTATTTGTTTTTAATTTTGTATTCTCTTTTAATTCAAAAGCCTGATTTAATATAATGTCAGCCGCCTCCGGACTTTTGTCATAAACCTCACCCACAATTATTTTAAAATCATTTTTCCTGTCACACTTTTCCCTGTATATCACAAAAATAAATATAAACATCATAAAAAAAACAGCTGATATGTATAAAAATGCATATCTTTTCTTATCCGTATATCCGCTCATATTTCCCCCATTTCCGATATTTGAATTTTCCATCTATAACCAATGCCACGAACCGTTTCTATATATTCCCCCTCCGCAGATTTCCCGATTTTCTTCCGCAGACGGCTCATATGGACGGATAATGTATTATCCTCAACATCCACTCCTACGCTGTCCCATAAATATTCTAAAAGCTGTTCTCTCCTTATAAGCCTGCCATTACTTTGTATCATATATTTAAACAATTCAAGCTCGGTTTTTCTAAGTTCAATTTCTCTCCCGCCTGAAAAAAGCCTTTCCTCCGCAGTCACAAAAGATAACTCCCCGCTTTTTATTATCTTCTTATCCTGCTCACGCATTTTTCTCCTTATGTTTGCTGACACTCTCGCCAGCAGCTCACGTTTTCTGAAAGGCTTTGCTATATAATCGTCAGCCCCAAGATTAAGTCCCTCTATCACATGTTCCTCATCATCAAGTGCTGACAAAAATATTATTGGCGTATTCTTTTTTTCCCGTACTTTGCGGCACAACAAAAAACCGTTTTCCTTTCCAAGCATAATATCAAAAATATATAAATCGATACCGTTTTCTCCATTAAAATCCTTATAAATATAATTTTCGGCAGCATAAAAATCATCCGCCAAAAACACATTGTAATCTGCTTCTTCAAGCAGAGCTTTTATACTTTCACCTAAACTTCTGTCATCTTCAACCAATAAAATTTTGTGTTTCAATTTCTTCTCCTTGTGTGCATTTCTTCAATATAATATATATATACATCTTCTAAATTTATATCGTCAATATCTGCAATTAAACAATGATTTGGCAATTTATCTCCAATAATATTAACTTTTATAACTTCATTGTTTTTGCTAATAATTCTTGTACTGTATTGTATCTTTATTTTATCAAATTCCTCTTCTGAAAGATACATTACTCCTACACGTTTTTTTATTGATGTTTTTAACGCATCAGGTGTTCCAACTTTTACTATTTTTCCTTTATTTATCAATATTATATAATCCGCTATATACTCTATATCACTTACAATATGTGTTGAAATTATTGTAATCCTATTTTTACTATTTTTAGCTATTATATTTCTAAGATTTACTCTTTCTCCCGGATCTAATCCTGCTGATGGTTCATCAAGAACAAGTAATTTAGGGTTACCCAAAATTGATTGTGCAAAAACCGCTCTTTGCTTCATTCCACCTGAATATGTTCTAATTTTTTTGTCTATTACCTTGCTAAGATTAACTTTTTCTACAATCTCATCAATTTCTTTACTTATTCTCCATCTGCTAATGCCTTTAAGCCTTCCAATATAATATAAATACTGTTCTAATGTAAACTCATCATATACCGCCTGTTGCTGAGGCATATATCCAATCATACTTCTATATACTTTTGTCATTTGTTTTATATCAATATTATCAACCAATATTTCTCCATCATATTCCAAAATGTTAGTTGTAAGAATCTTAATAAATGATGACTTGCCTGCACCATTTGGACCTAAAATTCCATATACACCTGTGTTAAACTGCAAATTTAAATTTTCAAAAACCACTTTATTTCCATACATTTTTTTCAAATTATTTATTTTTATATCCATATAAAACTCCACCTTTTTTATTATTATCCAATATCGTATATTAATATTGGAACAATCATAATAATTAATACTATAACTATTGTTCCATTTTTATTTCCAGTTATTTTATAAATGATTCCGGACACTATCCCAGAAACAAAAACATAGAACATTCTAATAGTCAAACAAATCACAATTAACATACCTATTGAAATTTCTTTTGGTATATTTTCCAATTCCGGAATACAATATGCTGATGCATTTATTTCATAAAGAGTAAAGTTTTCCTTAACATTAAAATATTGCAACAAAAAATATATACAGCCACCTATTATGCTTGAAAAAAAAAGTGCAATAAACTTCTGTCTAAATATACTCCTTTTTCCATTACTTGTTATATACAGTATTTTTGTCATATTGTTTTCTATGTCATAACTCCACATTGACACTGATATTATAATAAAGACAATCAAATACATGCACATATAAGGCAAATCAATTTTTTTCTTATTTTTCATTCCTAACATTGTAAGATATCCATCTGCATAAACAAATTTACCATTATCCTTATTTTTTAAATACTCTGAATATTTAACCACGTTCCGTAAAGCTTTTTCGCTTTTTGTTCTTTTCTGTATAATTTCAAAAGCCTCTGGCTCTATTTCTTCATCTCTTAATTGTTTTTTTGCTTTTTCTATCTTCCTTTTTTCATTTTTAATATAATTTAGTTTATTTTTTGTATATTCTCCCTGAATTTTTTCAATAAACTGTTTATAATATATTTTTGTATCACTGGACAAGTCAGGTTTTATATTCGGTATAAACATTTTTGAACACATTATTACGACTATTACAACTAAAATTGCTCTCTTTGTTATAAATACTTTATACATTTCAGCTTTAATCCCATACATTGTTTTTGAATGAAATTTTAAATTAAATTTAATACTATTATTATTTTTTATATATACATTCCTTTTGAATATGTTTTTTATTATTAGAAATTCTACTATAAACAAAAATATTGAATATGTAATAATTATATTTATTAGTTTTACAGGATAACTACATAT
>FR887337.1:0-7891 GCA_000436755.1 Clostridium sp. CAG:253
ATATTATCTTTTTATTTACGAAAGGAGATTATCCAATGAACGAAATTCAGTTAAAGTATGGATGTAACCCAAATCAGAAACCAGCAAGAGTATTTATGAAGGATGGAAGTGACCTTCCTTTTGAGGTATTAAATGGAAATCCGGGATATATAAATCTTTTGGATGCATTTAACAGCTGGCAGCTTGTTAAGGAAGTAAAAGAGGCTACAGGTCACGTTGCGGCAGCTTCTTTTAAACATGTAAGTCCGGCAGGAGCTGCTATAGATGTTCCACTTACAGATACTATGAAAAAAGTTTATTTTGTAGATGATGATATTGAACTTACTCCTATGGCCACAGCTTATATCAGAGCAAGAGGTGCAGACAGAATGTCATCATTTGGAGATTTTGTTGCACTTTCAGATGAGTGTGATGTTGCGACAGCAAAGTATCTTAAGACACTTGTATCTGACGGTATTATTGCACCTTCATATTCGGATGAGGCTCTTGAAATTCTTAAAGGAAAGAAACGTGGAAATTATTGTGTTATTAAGATTGACCCTGATTATGAAGCAGCACCGCTTGAGACAAAAGATGTATTCGGAATTACATTTGAGCAGGGGCACAATACAGTAAAGACAACAAAAGAGCTTTTTGAAAATATTGTAACTGAAAAGAAAGAGCTTTCAGAAGATGCACTTAACGATATGATAATTGCAAACATCGTACTTAAATATACACAGTCAAATTCAGTATGTTATGTAAAAGACGGTCAGGCAATCGGAATCGGAGCAGGCCAGCAGTCACGTATTCACTGTACAAGACTTGCTGGTGATAAGGCTGATAAGTGGTTCCTCCGTCAGTCTCCAAAGGCACTTAATCTTCCGTTCAAGGATGACATCAGAAAGCCTGACAGAGATAATACTATTGACGTATATCTTTCAGATGATTATCAGGATGTTCTTGCTGATGGAAAATGGGAACAGTTCTTTACTGAAAAACCTGAACCGATGACAAGAGAAGAGCGTGCAGAGTGGATTAAAAATCTTGATGGAGTTACACTTGGTTCAGATGCGTTTATTCCATTTAGCGACAATATTGAGCGTGCAAACAGGAGTGGAGTTAAATATGTGGCACAGGCAGGCGGTTCAAAGAATGATCAGGCGGTTATAGATGCATGTAACGAATTTGGAATACTTATGGCATTTACAGGTCTCAGACTTTTCCACCACTAAAATAAAATAGTATATCGGAGGTTTTTATGGAAAAATTATCTTTAAAAAATGAATTAACATCAAACGCATATCCGGGTCGTGGCATTGTTGTAGGAAAGACTGCTGACGGAAAACATGCAGCTATTGCATATTTTATCATGGGCAGAAGTGAAAACAGCAGAAACAGGGTATTTGTAACAGACGGTGACGGAATCCGTACACAGGCATTTGATCCTTCAAAACTTACAGACCCAAGTCTTATAATATATGCACCTGTCCGTGTCCTCGGCAATGACACAATAGTGACAAACGGTGACCAGACAGATACTGTATATGATCTTATGCAGGATGGCTCAACTTTTGAGCAGTCACTTTGTACAAGAGAGTTTGAGCCGGATGAGCCAAACTTCACACCTAGAATTTCAGCTATTCTTCATGTTGAGGATGGTGGATTTGATTATTCAATGTCTATTCTTAAGAGTAACAACGGAAATCCGGATTGCTGTAACAGATATACATTTGATTATGAGAATCCGATAGCAGGTGAGGGAAGATTTATTCATACATATATGCATGACGGAAATCCGCTCCCAAGTTTTGAGGGAGAGCCTAAACTTGTTGATATACCAAATGATATGGATGAATTTGGAGAACTTGTATGGAACAGTTTGAATGCTGATAACAAGGTATCGCTTTTTATCAGATTTATAAATATTGAAGACGGAACATTTGAAAGCAAAATTTACAATAAGAATGCGTAAAGCAGAGAAACTTATTGTCAGGATAGGATGTTCATAAAAAAGCATATGTAAATAGAAGAGATTGATATAAACTTTTCAGCGAATGGCAAAGGAGGCGGTTGGCACTTTGTTTCAGTTGGTGCATAGCAGTTCAGTGGCAGGAAAGTTTATATCAATTTTTGCGTTAAATAACCACAATGAAATTTTTTATCGTTGTAAAGTTCTTTCATGTTTTGTTTTTTGGTGGTATAGTGATATAAACTACACAACAAGGAGGCACCGCCATGGATATCGAAGAAAACATAAGATTATTTCAACAGTACCAAAAAAGCAACAAACTTGAGAAGGCATCGGAAATAGCTGATGAGATAGCTAAAGAGCTTAAAGCAGGTGACAAAAGGGTTTTATGTGCAAATCACATTTTGGAATTTTATCTTTTTGAGTATTATTTTAAGACAAGAGATTATGAGGCAGTCAGATATCCGGTGCATCGCATGTATCATTCCCTTGCAAAAAAATATATGGAGAGAATGCATTTTGATAAAGCATATGAAAAGCTTGTAAAGGCGGCAGAATGGAATGCAGTGGATATGGATATATACTGGGAAAAAACTGAATGTTTAAAGCAGCTCGGTGAACTTAAAAAACTTAAAGAGACAACAAAGGAACTTCATAAATTTATATATACGAGAGCAGACATTGCTCATTTTTACAGAAATATAGGGTATTATTATGTAGAGAAGAAAGAACCCGAGAAAGCCATGGTGCTTTACACATACAGCAACATGTTCAGCCACAGCAAAACGGCTGACAGTGAACTAAACTTTTTGGAAACGGCGCTTGAAAGAGAGTGCCCTGAGTATACAGTGGATAAAATTCAGAAAGAGATAAGAAAATTAAAACTGCCGGATGGAATATCAGAGACAACGCTCACTATCATTCTTAGGGCGGGACAACTTGAGCTTGAGCAGGGTGATAAGACTTCGGGAGTTGAATGCATGGAACTTTTATATCAGGTAACAGGTGATGAGCATATAAGAAAGATTATAGAGGCAGAATCATGACAGGAGTATTATTTGAGGGTGGTTCATTCAGACCGGTTTTCAGTTGCGGCATTATGGATGCATTGCTTGAAGAAGGCATAATGTTTCCGTATTGTATAGGAGTGTCGGCAGGGGCAGCAGATGCAGCGTCATATATATCAAGGCAGCCGGAGCGAAATATCAGAATACTTGAAAAATATCGAAATGATAAACGCTATTTGAGCAAGAGAAATTTTTTGAAGGAAAGAAGTATTTTCGGACTGGATTTTGTATTTAGGGAGATACCAAATAAACTTGATGTATTTGATATGAAAACATTCAAAGAATATGATGGCAGGTTTGTTATTGTAACTACAGATGCAAAAACAGGAAAAGTGCATTATTTTGACCAGAAAGATGTAGATGAGACGTTTGAGGTCTTTTGTGCCACATGTGCACTTCCGGGAGCGTGTCCTCCGGCTAAGATAAACGGAAGAAAATATTATGACGGAGGATTGTCAAATCCAATTCCGATAGACAAATGTCTTGAGGACGGATGCGATAAAATGCTTATAGTTCTTACACAGCCCGAGGGATTTATAAAAACGCCTAGAAAATCGGAAAAAAATATGGCTAAAATAATGAAGTTAAAATATCCGGCAATTGCGGAAGAACTATTGAAAAGATGTGACAAATATAACGAGTCGGTACGATTGTGTGAAAAGCTTGAAAAAACAGGCAAAGCAGTTATACTAAGACCAAAATATAAATTAAACAGTCTTGAAAGCGATACGGGTAAGTTAAGGCAGACGTATGAGATGGGCAAAGAGATTGCAAAAGAAAATATGGATAAGATAAAATTCTTATGCGAAAAATGATTTGATTTTTATAAGAAATAGTATATAATAAAACTGATTGAGAGTAGTTTTGCCTGAAAAGTCCTGAGTTATGGGCTTTAGGTAATTAAAGTTCCTGTATCAAATCAGGGACAAGTCTAAAGATGGAGGATTTTAAAATGAGTAGATTAGTTTCAGCAAAAGAAATGCTTACAAAGGCTAAAGCAGGTAAGTATGCAGTAGGTCAGTTCAATATCAACAACTTAGAGTGGACAAAGTCTATTTTACAGACAGCAGAGGAATTACAGTCACCTGTTATCCTTGGTGTATCTGAGGGTGCAGGAAAGTATATGTGTGGTTATAAAACAATCGTTGGTATGGTAGAGGGAATGCTTGAAGAGTTAAACATCACTGTTCCTGTAGCACTTCACCTTGACCACGGTTCATTTGAAGGTGCAAAAGCTTGTATCAATGCAGGATTTTCTTCAATCATGTTTGATGGTTCAAGCCTTCCGATCGAAGAGAATGTTCAGAAGACAACAGAGTTAGTAAATACATGTAATATTCTTGGTCTTTCTCTTGAAGCAGAAGTAGGTTCTATAGGTGGAGAAGAAGACGGAGTTATCGGTGCCGGTGAGTGTGCAGACCCTGATGAGTGTAAAAAGGTTGCAGACCTCGGTGTTACAATGCTTGCAGCAGGTATCGGAAACATTCACGGTAAATATCCTGAAAACTGGGCAGGACTCAGCTTTGAGACACTTGATGCCATTCAGGCTAAGACAGGAGATATGCCACTTGTTCTTCATGGTGGTACAGGAATTCCGGCTGATATGATTAAGAAAGCTATCTCACTTGGTGTTGCAAAGATTAATGTAAATACAGAGTGCCAGTTAGCATTCCAGGAAGCTACACGTAAATACATCGAAGCTGGCAAGGACTTAGAAGGAAAGGGATTTGACCCTCGTAAACTTCTTGCTCCTGGTGCTGAGGCAATCAAAGCAACTGTTAAAGAGAAGATGGAACTCTTCGGATCAGTTGGAAAAGCTAAATAAAGCAATCCGCGAGGACAAAACAAAGTATTATCTGACAGCTTTGCAGCATTTATTGTTGCAAAGTTGTTTTTCCTTTATAAAGATTATAAAATTTTGATTATGGAAACTTAAACTTTTTTAAAACTATAATGCCAGGAAGGAGAGTTTATATGACTAAAAATGAATTTTTATCCATACTTAGGGATAGCTTGGCGGGAAATGTACCTTCTGACGTTATCAATGAAAATATAAGTTATTATAAAGACTATATTGAAAATAATGATAAAACGGAAAGTCAGGTTCTTGAAGAACTTGGAGATCCGAGACTTATTGCAAGAACCATTATAGACAGTTTTGTTGCCGAAAAAGGACCTATGGCAGATTTTTATACAAAGCAGGCAAGGGAAGAGTATCGTGGAGACGACAGTTATACTTCATCATACGATGATAGTGACAATTACGATAAAGGGTATCATAATTTTTCGTTAAAATGGTATGACAAATTGCTGGGAATAATAATAATTGTTGTTGTGGCTATGCTGGTTTTGGCATTAGGTGCAGTAGCAGTTGGAATTTTCTTTAGGATAATTCTTCCTCTTATAGTTATTTATTTTATAGTTAAGTTTATTATGGAGAGGTTGACATAGATGCGTATTGAGTGTTAATATCCTTAGTGCATATAAAGTGGGCGATACACGGAAAAAGGAAAAAGAATGGAGTAACTATGTATAAAATATTATGTAAGGACGGCAGTGCTAAAAGAGGTCGTCTTGAAACGGTACATGGAACGATAGAAACACCTGTATTTATGAATGTTGCGACAGTTGGCGCAATGAAAGGTGCTGTATCAACTGAGGATTTGCAGAACTTAAAAACACAGGTTGTTCTTAGCAATACTTATCATCTTCATGTCAGACCGGGTGATGAAATAGTCAAAAAAATGGGTGGTATTCATAAATTTATGGTATGGGACAAACCTATTCTTACAGATTCAGGCGGATTTCAGGTTTTTTCACTTGCAGGACTAAGAAAGATAAAAGAAGAAGGAGTTTATTTTAATTCTCATATAGATGGAAGAAAAATATTTATGGGACCTGAACAGAGCATGCAGATTCAGTCAAATATTGCTTCTACAATTGCAATGGCATTTGATGAATGTCCGCCGCATCCTGCTACGAGACAGTATATGCAGAATTCTGTTGACAGGACTACAAGATGGCTTGAGAGATGCAAAAATGAAATGGACAGACTTAATTCCCTTGATACTACTATAAATAAATCGCAGCTTCTTTTTGGAATCAATCAGGGCGGAATTTTTGAAGATATAAGAGTAGAACATGCAAAGAGAATATCGGAGTTAAATCTTGACGGTTATGCACTTGGAGGACTTGCCGTAGGTGAAAGTCATGCAGAAATGTATGATATTATTGAAAAAACAGTGCCGTATCTGCCCGAAGATAAACCTACATATTTGATGGGAGTTGGAACTCCGGCAAATATATTGGAAGCAGTAGAGCGTGGTGTTGACTTTTTCGATTGTGTATATCCGGCAAGAAACGGCCGTCACGGTCATGCGTATACAAATCATGGAAAGATGAATCTCATGAATAAAAAATATGAGCTTGATGACCGACCTTTAGATGAAACATGTGATTGTCCGACATGCCGCAAATATAGCAGAGCATATATAAGACACCTTTTGAAGGCGAAAGAAATGCTTGGACTGAGACTTATGGTAACTCATAATCTTTATTTCTATAACAATATGATGGAAGAAATTCGTGACGCCATTGAAAAAGGGTGTTTTAAAGAATATAAAAAGAAGAAATTAGAACAGCTTGAGGAGGAAGCAAAATGAATTTGACTACAATATTGGCAACAAAAGCAGGCGGAACACAGGGTATAATAAGCATGGTTGTAATTTATGCAGCTATCATTGCAATCTTCTGGTTCTTTGCTATCAGACCACAGAAGAAACAGCAGAAAGAGCATGATGCACTTGTATCTACACTTGCAGTAGGAGACAGCATACTTACAACAAGCGGATTTTTCGGTGTTGTAATAGATATTATGGACGAAGTTGTTATAGTTGAATTTGGAAACAATAAGAACTGCCGTATCCCAATGAAAAAAGAAAATATCGTTGAGATAGACAAGCAGGAAGAAGAAATTAAGACAACAAAGAAATAAATTTCTTTGAAATAAATTTCTTTAAGTTGAAAATATCTAAAATAATCTTAATAATAAAAAGCTGTAGCGTATCAAAGTGTCTACAGCTTTTTTGTTATATCTTTTTATGAATGTTTTTCAGCAAAATCCAAAACTTTTTTTGTAAATTCAGACGGTTTTGCTGCTTTGGCAATATTGATAAGGTACTCAAAAGGAACACTTAAAGTTCCGCGGCCTGTACCCATATCGATTGCCGGCTTGTTGGTACCGTGGAAATCTGAACCTCCACTTGGGAGCAGCTCGTATTTATTGCAGAGTTTTCTGACATAAGCTTCATCCTGAGTAGTGTGGTTTGAATATTTTGCCTCCATACCTTTCAGACCGGCGGCTTTGAGTCTTTTGATAAGGGCTTCAAGCTCCTTTTCTTCGAGTTTATAGTGGAGGGGATGTGCAAGTATTGGAACACCGCCTGATTCGAGGATAAGTTCAATACCTTCTTCAGGAGTTATATATTTTCTTGGAACATAGTAAGGACAATGTATATCAAGATATTTATCAAAAGCCTCGGCAGTGTTTTTGACTACACCGTGGTTAATGAGCCATCTTGCGAAATGTGCTCTGGTGATTACGGTGTCTGGATTTCCTTCCTGGAGTTCCTCGTAAGTCATATTTATTGAAGCTGCCCGGAATTTGGCAACCATTTCTTTGTTTCTCTCAACTCTTCTTTCAACCAGAAGATTAGAGATTTTTGTAAATGCAGGATTTTTGTAATCAATAAAAAGTCCTACTATATGAATGTCTCCATCTTTATAACCGACCGAAAGTTCAGTTCCCGGGACAAATAAAACGGGAGCATTCTGCTCTTTTACGGCAGCAGCGGCACTTTCTATGCCGCCGACA
>FR887337.1:7908-58345 GCA_000436755.1 Clostridium sp. CAG:253
CCGCCGACAGCATCATGGTCAGTAAGTGCAAATGCAGTGAGACCTTTTTCAACTGCTTTTTTAACAAGTTCTTCAGGTGAAAATGTTCCGTCGGAGAAAGTTGAATGTGTATGTAAATCTACGGTTCCGTTTGTATTGTTCATTTATAACCTCTTTTCTGCATACATTTTAATAATAAAGTTATGTTGCTGTTATTTTTTCTTTTTATGAATCTTAACATAAAATTGTGACAAAATGAATAGATATTGAAAAAAAGGGGTTTTATCAAAGTGGAAAAAGTGATTAAAAATATTGTTATTATTCTTTTGACACAAATTATTCTTACGACAGTGATATTATTTGTGTCATCGGGAATAATATGGAAGTATGCTTATGATGAAAAAGCGATAAGTGCAGTTGTGACAGGGACATATATTGTCGTAAATATTCTGGGTGGAATAATAGCGGGAAAGTTGTTTAAGAAAAATAAATTCTTGTGGGGACTTGCGGCAGGAGTTATATATTTTTCGGTATTGCTGTTATTTGGAATCGTTATATTTAAAACAGGAACCCCAGGGATAAATGTTGTCGGAAATGCTCTTATATGTGCTGTATCGGGAATGACAGGAGGGATGTTTGGGGCAGGTACTCACAAACAGACATGATAAGCAAAACTTAATAGAAATGTAATCACATATTATGAAAAGTGTGTTATTATGAATTACGAAATATATGAGTGGAGGCAGGGAACTTTATGAAACAAAATGATGAAATGAGAAGAGGAAGTTACAGGGACAGGGAGATGAGGAGCAGAAGACGCAGGGAGCGTGAACTCAGAAAAACAAAAATGATACTTATAAATGCTGCTATTGCGCTTGTTGTTATTCTTATTGTGTTTGTTGTTGCCATTATAAAATTAAATGGAAAAAATAATTCAGGTATAAAAAATTATTCGGATAAAAATGTAAGTCAAAAGAGCAGTGAAAAAAATAAAGGAAAAAAGGACACAGCCAAAAAAAGTAAGCCTACCGCTGCACCGACTGCCACGGTGAAAGAAGATAATTCCATGGGAAGCGGCAGCAAGAAATGGATAAGAAAAAATCTTGATAAGAATAAACCTATGATTGCCTTGACTTTTGATGACGGACCTTATACTCCTGTTACAAGCAAAATATTAAGAGTTTTGAAAAAATATGATTCGAGAGCAACATTTTTTGTTGTCGGAAACAGAGTTAATGCTTACAGTAAAGTTCTAAAGGCATCGTACAATATGGGAAATCAGATAGCGAGTCACACTTTTGACCATGAGGATTTAAGTAAAATGACAAAGAAACAGTTATCTGCAGAGATGACGAAAACAAATAATGCGCTGCAGTCGGTTATAGGATGTCATGCTACACTTGTAAGACCGCCTTATGGAAATATAAGCGATGTGATGCGCAAAAACATTAAAATCCCGATGATGTATTGGAGTATTGATACTGATGACTGGAAGTGGAGAAATGCAGCGAAGGTTTTGGCTGAGTGTAAAAATGTAAAAGACGGTGATATAATTCTGATGCATGATTTGTATCCGAGCACAGCAGAAGCGGTGAAAAAATTGGTACCACGGCTTAAAAAGAAAGGTTATGAACTTGTCACGGTAGATGAAATGTTTTATTACAAGGGCATAAAAGCTGAAGCAGGAAAGGTATATGCTAGCGGCAGACAATAGCAAAGATATTGTCAGGTTAAAAAGTTTTAAGAAAAAGTAAAAAAATTTGCATTCATGTTGTTCTCTATGTTATAATGCAATTTAGCGTGGCTTATTGTACGGTAAACCGCGAAATCATGTTATAAGTATTAAGTTAAAGGAGAAAAAACAGCATGAAGGACAAGAAAAAAGGATTATTGCATTTACTCATAATAATAGCAGTAATCGGACTCTGTGCTTATACAACATTAGTTGGTATCACTAGTGCACATAAGGGCAGTGCCAAAAACATTAAACTTGGTTTGGACTTAGCTGGTGGTGTAAGTATTACTTATGAGGCGACTAAGGGCAATCCAACAGCAACAGAGATGAAAGATACCATTCAGATGATGCAGCAGCGTGCTGAAGTTTACAGTACAGAATCTTCGGTAGTACAGGTTGGAGATGACCGTATCGAAATCGATATACCTGGTGTTGAGAATGCTGATGACGTTCTTAAATCACTCGGTAAAGAGGGTTCACTCGATTTTGTAGCAGAAGATGACATGTCATTTGATAAAAACAACAATCCTAAGTATACAAAGACAGTATGTACAGGAAAGCATATTAAAAAGGCAGAAGCCGGTACACAGCAGGATGAGGTTACAAAAAACAAGGAATATGTTGTACAGCTTACATTCAATGCTAAGGGTACAAAGTTATTTGCAAATGCAACAGCAGAAGCATATCCTTCTAAAAAGAAAATCTATATCGTATATGACGGAAAAGTTCTTTCAGCACCAAATGTTCAGGCTGAGATTACAGATGGAAAAGCCGTTATCTCAGGAAGTTTTGATACTTATGAATCAGCAGAAGAACTTGCGTCAATGATTCGTATAGGTGCACTTCCGGTAGAACTTAAAGAAATTCAGTCACAGGTAGTTGGGGCACAGCTTGGTCAGGATGCTATTCAGACAAGTTTACTCGCAGGTGCGATAGGATTTGCACTTGTAGTTATATTTATGCTTATATTCTATAGACTTCCTGGAGTTGCAGCATCTATAGCACTTGTATTCTATCTTGGGTTAATGCTTGTAGCACTCAATGGATTGAATATAACACTGACACTTCCGGGTGTGGCAGGTATTATATTGAACATAGGTATGGCGGTAGATGCCAATGTTATTATATTTACCCGTATTAAGGAAGAACTTGCGAAAGGCAAGTCGGTTCAGACAAGTATTAAACTTGGTTTTGAGAAAGCACTTTCTGCCATCATTGATGGTAACGTGACAACTCTTATCGCAGCATTTGTACTTTATATAAAAGGTTCAGGAACAATCAGAGGTTTTGCAACAACACTTGCACTTGGTATTATCCTTTCAATGTTCACGGCCCTTTATGTTACAAAGTATATCCTTAAAGCTATGTATTCTCTCGGTGTTGACGATGTCAAATACTTTGGTGTTGAGAAACCGAGAAGACAGATTAAATTTGTACAGAACAGAGTTAAATTCTTTGTTATCTCAGGGGTGCTTATCCTCGCTTGTGTAGTTTGCCTTATTGTTAATAAAGCTGCTTCAGGAAACATTCTTAATTATGGACTTGACTTCCTTGGTGGAACAACATATGATATTCCATTTGGAAAAGATACAAAAATTGATGCAAGTCTTAAGAAAGAAGTTGAATCTATTTTTGCGAAGAACAGCAGCTCAAGTGATATTGTTATCTCTGAGGTTGCAGGTTCAAATGAACTTAATGTCAAGACAGTTGAACTTACTGAGACACAGAGAGCAAATGTTACCGATGAACTTGCAAAGAAATACAATATAAAAGAAAGCAACATTCAGATACAGAGTATCAGTGCTTCAGTATCAGGAGAGATGAAACGTGATGCCGTACTTGCTGTAATTATAGCTGCAATCTGTATGCTTATCTATATTTGGTTCAGATTTAAAGATGTTGTATTTGCGGGAAGTGCTGTGCTTGCATTGCTTCATGATGTAATTGTAGTTCTTTTGGTATATGCTGCAGCAAGAATTTCAGTAGGTAACACATTCATTGCTTGTATGCTTACAATAGTAGGTTATTCAATAAATGCAACAATCGTAATATTCGACCGTATCCGTGAGAATATGGGCGGACGTTCATCAATTAGTGAAGAAAGAATGACAGAAATTGTAAATGACAGTATAACTCAGACATTGACAAGAAGTATAAATACATCACTTACAACATTCTTCATGGTATTCATGCTTGCAATTCTTGGAGTAGAATCAGTAAGAGAATTTGCTATACCACTTCTTGCAGGTATCATATGTGGTGCATATTCATCAGTATGTATAACAGGTACACTTTGGTATACAATCAAAAAAGCAACACATAATAAAACAGGAAAAGCAGTCAAAAAGACTAAATAAGTTTTTAGAATTTATTGTTAAAAAAACAGCAGGATGTCTAAAAAAGACATTCTGCTGTTTTTTTAACTGCGTTTACAGACAAATGAGACCCATTCACCCAGGGTATTTCGTTCAATAATCTCAAAATTGTTTTTAAGAAGTGCATTTTCAACCAGGTCTGCTTTATCAGCAAGTATTCCCGATGAGATAAAAAGCCCTCCCGGTTTTATGAAGTCAGCAATACAGTCAGAAAGAGGAATGATAACATCGGCAAGTATATTTGCAACTGCAATGTCAACGGGGTCTTTCAATTCACTACGCACATTCTCAGTATCTTCAAGTATATTTAAATGAGCTGCTTTTATGCGGTTTTCACCTATATTATTTAATTTTGCATTTTCAACAGCGGCCTCGACAGCATATGGGTCTATATCAAGACAGAAAGCAGATTTTGCCCCACATAACAGTGAGCAGATTGCAAGTATTCCACTGCCGCATCCTGCATCAAGGAGTGTTGTTTCGGGATTGATATATTTTCTGAGAGATAAAAGGCAAAGTTTTGTTGTTTCATGCGTACCTGTTCCGAAAGCGGAACCAGGGTCTATCTGCATGATTATGTCGTTTTCAGAAGCATCCTCAGGGATTTCCTCCCATGTAGGTTTTATGATAATATCATCGGCAACCCTGAATGCCTTAAAATTATCTTTCCACTTGTCTTTCCACTGACTGTCATCTTCAATGGAATAATTTATCTGTGGCATTTTTATATGTGTAAATTTTTTAATTTTTTTGATTTTCTTTTTTAATCTTTTTATGAGAACTTCGGGTTCTAAAACTTCTTTATTTTCATCTGTCAGATTTTCATCTCTTATGGAAGAACCGGTACTGAAAAAATCAGGTTTTTCTTCGCCGGGAACTTCTGTATAAAAAGTGAGAATGGAACTTCCGTCATCAACGCCCATGTCCGCAGGAATGTCGGTATACATCTGCTTTTCCTCTTTTTCGGTAAGAGGAACATGGTCTGTTATCTCATATCCATCTATACCCATAGAACATAGAATGTTTCCTATTATGGGAGCATCATGTGTATTTGTATGTAATTCATATTTGAGCCAGTTCATAAGTGAAATCCTTTCGTGTTTTTTGATAATATTATAATACTATCATAGATATTTTGAAATGTCTCCTAAAAATGATAATTGTATATGTTTGGACGGTTTAGTATAATAAATATGTGAAAGAATATTTAAAACAGCAGGAGATTTCCGATGAAACAGTGGATGTATAAAAAATGTAATGCCGATACTGCGGCTATTGCAAAAAGATATAATATTTCAGGAGTATTTGCCAGAGTCCTCGTAAACAGGGGGCTTTATACATGGAAAGATATGGATGCATATTTATTTCCGGACATGGAAAAAATGTATAAACCCGGACTTATGAAAGATGTTACAAAAGCGGCAGAGATTTTGATGGATGCGATAAAAAATAATGTGAAGATAAGGGTTATAGGGGACTATGATGTTGACGGAGTTATGTCATCTTATATTTTATACAGAGGGATTGTGATGCTTGGGGGAGAAGTCTCATGCCGTATTCCGCACAGAGTAAAAGATGGATATGGTATTCGTGATTATATGGTTGATGAGGCAAAAGAGGACGGAATTGGTCTTATCATTACATGTGATAATGGAATATCGGCGGTGAGTGCTGCAAGCAGGGCAAAGGAACTGGGGATTACATATATTCTGACAGACCATCATGAAGTTCCTGACAATGACGGAACGGAGATAATTCCGGACGCCGACGCAGTTGTAAATCCAAAACAGAAAGCTTGTGAATATCCGTATAATATGCTTTGTGGTGCTGGTGTTGTTTATAAACTTATGAGTTATATTTTTGAGAAAAAAAATGATAAGTCATATATAAACGAACTTCTTCCTTTTGCGGCAATTGCGACGGTATGCGATGTTGTTCCGCTTGCCGATGAAAATCGTATTATTGTAAGCAACGGTTTAAAAATATTGAATGACACACCACATCTGAAAAATTTGGGGATGCGGAAAATGTTGGAAATCCTTGAATTATCAGAGCATGTCAGGTCAGGCGATTTGGGATTTCGGATAGGACCGTGCATAAATGCAGCGGGCAGACTTGATGATGCCGCATTGGGATTAAAGATGCTCACAACGACAGATGAAAGGGAAGTTGTAAAACTTGTAAATGAACTTATAACACTCAATGAGGAAAGAAAGGAACTTACTGCACAGGCTACAAATAATGCGATAGCTCAGATTGAGGAAATGAAAGCTCTTGAAAAACCGGTGCTTGTAATATACCTGAAAGATTGTCATGAGAGTGTTGCGGGGATAGTTGCAGGGCGGATAAGAGAGAAATATTACAGACCGGCATATGTGCTTACTGACGGAGAAAAAGGACTTAAAGGCTCAGGACGTTCAATCCCCGGGTATCATATGCAGCAGGCTTTGCAGAATTGTCAGGAAATTTTGACGGAATTTGGAGGTCATGCATTGGCGGCGGGATTTTCGCTGCCAAAAGAAAATCTTGATAAATTTAGGGATGCTTTAAATGAGCAATGTAATCTTACTGACGAGGAACTTGTTGAGAAAATAAGTTTTGATATGGAACTTGAATTATTGGAAGCAACAAAAAATCTTGTAGAACAATTACATTATATGGAACCTTTTGGAGAGTCAAACGACAGTGCCATATTTGCAAGAGGAAAACTTAAAATAAAATCAATGTATCTGTGTGGAAAGGAAAATCAGATAGCAAAACTAAAACTTGAAGACGAGGGTCTGCTTTATGAAGCGGTAGATTTTCATGCAGATAACTGTCTTTCACGTGTGATAGAAGAAAAATACGGCAAAGATGAGTGGGAGCAGATGAAACAGGGAAAATACGGGCAGCAGATAAGTATATTGTATCAGCCGGAGATAAATAACTGGAGTGGAAATGTTCAGATGAAAATAATTGATTGTATGTAAAATAGATTTTGTTTTCATTATCTGCTGTTTACTTATTGCTGTTTTAGCTAGATAATGATATTATAATGCAAGTGGGCAAAATAGCTTTTGACTACAACATCTTATTATATATATAATAATTACAGGGGGGTAAGTATGTCAGATTTATCAGCATTATCGTCTATTTCAGGACTTAGCGGTTTAAGTGAGAGAGATTCATATTATCAGTATCTTATAAATAACAATTCGACAAGTACGATGTTAAACGCATTGTCAGGTGATTCAAGTGACAGTGACAGTAGCGGATTATCGGGGATTTCAAATCTTTTGAGTCAGGCATCAGGACTTACAGGTACATCATCGCTTACGGGATTATCGTCATTAGTTGGAAATTCATCAACAGACAGTGATGGTTCGTCGCTTAGTGCACTTACAAGTTTTTCTCAGATATTAAAGACATATCTTTCTTCTGAACAGACAGAAGCGGCAAAAATGGCTGAAAATATGTCAAATGCACTTGAAGAGGCTGACACCAACGGTGAAGATAAAGCTTCTGTTACATATAAAACAGTTCAGGAACTTTATAATTACTTTACTGAAAAGGCAAAAGCAGAAGGAACATCAAATATTGCATCGGCATCGGGAACAACAGCAAGTACGTCAAGTACTTCCGGTACACAGGGAAGCACCTTACAGCAGGCGGCTGAAGCTGTAGGCGGAGAATTTGATTTTGACTCATTTGAGAGTGATGTTGACAGTATGCTGGAAGCTTCAATGCAGTCAACCGGAGTAAATATGTAGAATAAAAATAATAAAATAAAAACGGTTTGAAACTATAATCAGATAGTTTTAAACCGTTTTTTATGTATCATGTGTAAATGACATATAAATATAAAAATTATCATGTATATTTATATGTCATAATTAGCTTTAGAATTTGAAAAATTATATTTTCATATTCATAAAATCAATATGTAATTTTATCTTAAAAAGAATACTTCCTAAAAATCTTGATAAGATGTATATGATAAGTATAAGACTGGGAACAATATTTTTTGGGTAACTGAAAATACCGGATTTGTCCAAAGTAAATTGCCAAATTAAGAGTAGAATCATTATAAGTATAAAATTATAAGATTCACAGCGGTATTTTGTATATGTAAATTTATATTTTTTGGCTGTTGGATAAAGAGTGAAATCTTTGATATTGTTGTCATCATTTTTACTGTCAGCAGAATTGTCATATATGGCGAATTTTAATGCTGCAGGAAAAACAATGCCTGCAAGAAGTATATATCCGGGTATTACGTTCATTGGATACAGAGTTAATACCAAAAGTAAAAATACAATATATTTGGATGTCAGGATACCGAGATACCTGCTTATAATATGTAGTTCATGGTTGTTGCTTTTGTTGTCTGACATGTGACCGCTCCTTATTCTGATAAAAATATATATAAAGAATATAAACAGTATAGCAAATTTAGTCAAAAATGACAAAAATATTACAATTCGTTTTAAAATTGAAAAGGGACTTTTAAATTGCAGGAAAATAGTATATAATAAATTGGAATATGTAGAAATATGAAGAAAAATAAAAATATTAAAGTTATAAATGTATCGAAAGGAGAAACAGAGATGGTAGGTAGCGATATCGGAATAGATCTTGGTACAGCAAATGTACTTGTTTATATAAAAGGAAAAGGCGTTGTTTTAAGGGAGCCTTCAGTAGTAGCTTTTGACAGAGATACAAACAAAATTAAGGCTATAGGTGAGGATGCAAGACTTATGCTTGGCCGTACACCCGGAAATATCGTAGCAGTCCGTCCGCTTCGTCAGGGTGTTATTTCAGATTATACTGTTACAGAGAAAATGCTTAGATATTTTATTCAGAAGTCATGCGGAAAGAGCCGTTTCAGAAAACCTCGTATCAGTGTATGTGTACCTAGCGGTGTTACGGAAGTTGAGAAGAAAGCAGTTGAGGATGCTACCTACGAAGCTGGTGCAAGAGAAGTTGCCATCATCGAAGAACCTATAGCTGCTGCAATCGGTGCAGGAATAGATATTTCAAAACCATGTGGAAACATGATAGTAGATATAGGCGGTGGTACAGCCGATATAGCTGTTATTTCTCTTGGAGGAACAGTTGTAAGTACCTCTATCAAAATTGCCGGTGACAATTTTGATGATGCCATTGTAAGATACATGAGAAAAACTCACAATCTTCTTATCGGTGAGAGAACAGCAGAAGAGATAAAAATAAAGATTGGTTCAGCATATCAGCGTCCTGAAGTTGTAACTATGGATGTAAGAGGAAGAAATCTTGTTACAGGACTTCCAAAGACTATTACAGTTACATCTGATGAGACACTTGAAGCACTCAAAGAGATTACATCACAGATAGTTGAAGCGGTTCACAGTGTTCTTGAAAAGACTCCGCCTGAACTTGCAGCCGATGTCTCAGACAGAGGTATTGTTCTTACAGGTGGCGGAAGTTTGTTATACGGTCTCGAAGAACTTATAGAAGAAAAGACAGGCATCACAACAATGACAGCAGAAGAACCAATGACAGCAGTTGCCATCGGTACAGGAAAGTTTGTTGAATTTTTGAGCGGAAAACGTGATGACGACTAAATATATATATTGATTTTGACGATATATATTTATATTAGGAAAATAAATGTATTTTTTGTTCCTTTAGAAAGGGGATAGTAGATGGTTAGAGGATTATATACTGCCTACACGGGTATGGTAAATGAACAAAAGAGACTTGACATTATATCGAACAATCTTGCAAACTCTGCGACAGTAGGATACAAAGAAGAAAATGTTACCAGCAGGTCATTCAAAGACTTGATGATGACAAAGATAAAAGATGGTTCAGAGGCTTATCTTGACAGGGAGATAGGAGTATCAAATCCCGGTGTAAAAATCGGCGAAACATATATGAACTGGGATCAGGGTTCACTTCGTGAAACTGACAACACATACGATATGGCTATTCAGGGAGATGGATTTTTTGCAATAAAGGTTGTTGATGCGAATGGAGATTCAACAATCAAATATACAAGGAACGGTCAGTTTTCAATTACAAGCGATGGTTATATAGTTGATGTTGACGGAAACAAACTTCAGGGTGCTAACGGTGATGTTCAGGTTCCCGTGGATGCCACAGATATTGCCATAAAACTCAACGGGGCAATATATGCGGATGGAGTACAGGTAGATACCATTACCCTTACGGACTTTGACGATTACAATTATCTTGAATTATATGGAGACAATATGTATACGGCAGTTGATGGAGCTACGACTAAGAGTTCTGCAGCGACTATCCTTCAGGGATTTACAGAGCAGTCAAATGTAAATGTTATTGACGAGATGGTTTCCATGATTACAATTACGCGTGCATATGAAGCAGGCCAGAAGATGATTAAGACACAGGATGATTTACTTACTCAGGCGGTTTCAAGCGTAGGTAAGGTATAATTTAAACTATAGGATTGTTGGTTTATGTATAAGTTTATTATACATATGACAGAGATGGTTTTCTGTACAGAGAATAGTCTATACAGTGACGGAAATGGAGAGTCAATATGATGAGATCACTTTGGACTGCTGCATCGGGTATGAAAGCCCAGCAGACAAGTCTTGATACAATATCAAACAACTTATCAAATATAAATACTACAGGTTACAAGAGAGAGACAACAGAGTTTCGTTCTCTTTTGTACCAGTCAATACAGAAAGAGACTACTGATACAAACGGTCAGCAGAAACCGATAGGTGCACAGGTTGGTCTTGGTGTAAAAGTTGCAGCAATCGGAACATCTTTTAAACAGGGAAATATGTTACATACAGAAGGTCAGTTTGACTTCGCTATTGAAGGCAATGGATTCTTTATGATAGAGCAGCCTGACGGAAGTATATCATATACACGAAACGGAAACTTCCAGCTTGCAGTAAATGCAGCAGGTGGTCTTTCACTTTGTACATCAGACGGAAATGCTGTATTGGATTCGACAGGAAATCCTATCACTTTCGATGCAAACATAAACACAAATAAACTTGTTTTTGACAACTATGGAAACATAAAATATACAGATGCAGCAGGAAATGCACAGAATCTTGGAATTTCTATCGGAATTGCACAGTATAACAATCCGGCAGGACTTGAAAAAATCGGAGAAAGCTATTATAAAGAATCAGCAGCTTCAGGTACTCCAAGAATAGAAGGACAGGATGCAAACCTCCAGAGAAGTATTGTTAAGAATGGTTATCTCGAGAGTTCAAGTGTACAGGCTGTAGACGAGATGGTAGACATGATTGTTACACAGAGAGCATATGAAATGAACTCAAAAGCAATCACAGCATCGGATGAGATGCTTCAGCAGGCAAACAATTTGAGGTCATAGTCAGGAGGTAGAGTATGAGTTCTGTTTTAGATATTTCATCAATGTACAATTCATATTCATCAAAGCTTAGTTCTACATCAGCTGATTCTTTGGAAAGTGCATTGAAGAGTACAAATTCTTCATCAGATGATGAAAAGCTTATGGAAGTATGCAAAGATTTTGAGTCATATTTTGTTCAGAAAATTATTGAAGAGTCTAAGAAAACACTTGATAATGAGGATGAGCAGGGAGAATATATGCAGTATTTCTCTGACACATTAAATCAGGAGTATGCTGATATTGTCACAGATAACGGAGGCATAGGTTTGGCACAGCAGTTATATGATTCATTAAAAGGTACATACAATATAAAATAAAAGCATAGAGATTCGTGGAAGAGCCAAAAGATTCGTGAGCAAATTTTAAAATGAGCCGCTGCACATTTTGTGTGGCGGCTTTATTACTTTTTGAAATGAGGAATATCATATATGAAACAGGTAGAGGGATATGTAGAGAGAATTACATATAGAAATGAAGAAAATGGTTATAGTGTTATTTATCTTTCAAATCCGGAACCGAAAGATGATGAGGATGACGAGGTATGCTGTGTGGGATATTTTTCTTTTGTATCAGAGGGAGAGTATCTCGTAATAAACGGCAGGGAGACAGTACACAAAAGTTATGGACCTCAAATTCAAGTTGAAAGTTATGAGACGAAACGACCAAACAGTTCAATTGCAATAGAAAAATATCTTGGCTCAGGAGCTATCAAGGGAATAGGTGCAGCACTGGCAGCGAGGATTGTAAGAAGATTTGGTGAGAAAACATTTGACATAATTGAAAAAGAGCCGGAGAGACTTGCCGAGATAAAGGGCATCAGCATGAAGATGGCCATGAGCATTGCCGAGCAGTTTAATGATAAAAGGCAGATGCGCCAGTCTGTAATATATCTTCAGGAATATGGAATATCTGTAAATATGGCTGTAAAGATTTACAAATATTACGGAGAAAAAATTTATGAGATTATGGAGAAAAATCCATATAAGCTTGCAGAAGATATAACAGGAATTGGTTTTAAAATTGCTGATGCGATAGCATTAAAAGCGGGATTTTATCAGGACAGCGAGTATAGAATAAAAGCGGGAATACTATATGTTCTGCAGCAATCGGGTTCAAACGGTCATTGTTATCTTCCAGAGAATGAACTTGTTGAAGAGACTGCATATCTGCTTGGCATAGAGAAAGAAAATGTTGAAAAAGAGTTAGACAATCTTACATTAAACAAAGAGCTTGTCATAGAAGAATATGACGGAGAGAGAATGCTTTATCAGAGCAATCTCTATTATATGGAAATGAATTGTGCCAGAATGCTGCATGATTTAAATATTCCGTATAAGATAAAACCGGCTGTACTCGAAAAAAAGATAGCTGCAATAGAGAAAAAAGATAATATAGAACTTGATAAATTACAGAAGGATGCTGTTTTTCAAGCTGTGCAGAATGGTATTATGATAATTACCGGCGGACCCGGAACAGGTAAGACAACAACTATAAATACTATTATTCAAATTATGGAGAGTGAAGGATTCGATATACTTCTCGCTGCGCCTACGGGCAGAGCAGCAAAGAGAATGTCGGAAACTTCCGGAATGGAAGCACAGACAATACACAGAATGCTGGAGATAGACGGAGGTTCACTGGATGATGACAAAAGCGGAATGCATTTTCAACGTAATGAAACAAAGCCTCTTGAAGCCGATGTAATAATAGTAGACGAGTTTTCCATGGTGGACATTTATATGTTATATGCACTCTTAAAAGCTATTGTACCGGGTACGAGACTTATTATGGTTGGTGATGTGAACCAGCTTCCGTCGGTAGGCCCCGGAAATGTCCTTAAGGATATGATAAAATCAGAGTTTTGCAATGTAGTAAAACTGAGCAGGATATTCAGACAGGCAGCGGAGAGCCAGATTGTAACAAATGCACATAAGATAAATGCCGGAGAGCAGATAAAACTCGACAATAAAAATATGGATTTCTTTCATTTGGAGAGAAATAACAGCCGGGATGTTATAAATGTAACGATTCAACTTATAATGAAAAATCTGCCGCCATATGTCGATGCAACAAGTTATGATATTCAGGTACTCACACCGATGAGGAAAGGGGAACTGGGAGTAGAAAATTTAAATAAGGTATTACAGGCATACATGAATCCTAAAATGCAGGGAAAAAATGAACATGAATTTCACGGTGTTATTTTCAGGGAGAATGACAAGGTCATGCAGATAAAAAATAATTATCAGATAAAATGGCAGAAAAAGAACAGATTTGATGATGTTGTTGACGAGGGAACAGGAGTGTTTAACGGTGATACCGGAATAATAAAACAGATAATAGAAGCGGCAGAAGTAGTTTATGTTGAGTATGAGGAAGGAAAAATCGTCGAGTATGGTTTCAGTGATATGGACGAGATGGAATTAGCTTATGCCATAACAATACATAAATCGCAGGGAAGTGAGTATCCGGCGGTAATTCTTCCGATTATATCGGGGCCAAGGATGCTCTTAAACAGAAACCTGCTGTACACGGCAGTAACAAGAGCAAAAAAATGTGTTACTATAGTCGGCAGTGCCGACACGATAAGAAAGATGATACAAAATGTAAATGAGCAGAAAAGGTATTCAACGCTCTGCAGACGCATAATAGAAATGGAGGAGTATAAATAGTTACAAATAATACATTTAAGAATATTGCAAAGAGCATGCTTGATATATTTTATCCGCACAGGTGCCCTATATGCGATGATGTATTGCCTGTAGGAATTGATTGCACAGCATGCGTAAAATGTGAGAGAATAGTACAAAAGGCAGTCAGACCGTACTGCATGAAGTGCGGGAAACCGATAGGTGATGAAAGAAAAGAGTTTTGCACAGATTGTGAAAAGAGAGAACATTTTTATCTACAGGGAAAAGCGGCATTTGTCTATGATAAATATATGCAGAAATCAATAGCCGCTTTTAAATACAGGGGAAGAAGAGAATATGGAAATTACTATGCAGAGCAGATTGTGAAAAAACACAAAAAATGGATAGAGACCATAGGAGCACAGTGTCTTATTCCGGTGCCTATTCATCGCGAGAGATATAGAAAAAGAGGGTATAATCAGGCAAAGATAATTGCGGATGAGATAGGAAATAGAGTGGAGCTGCCTGTTATTGACAACTTTATTGAGAGAAACAAAAATACAGAAGCATTGAAAAATTTGAGTGAAGCCAAGCGGAGAGAATGCTTGAAAGATGCATTTTTTGTATCAGAAACTTCCAAATTGTTGTATCGTGATTTAAGGTGTGTTATACTTGTAGATGATATATATACAACAGGAAGCACTATAAACGAATGTGCTGCTGCGTTAAAAAGGGCAGGTGTGAAAAAAATTTATTTTCTATGTGCCTGCATAGGAAAGGATGATCAAGGAGGGGAATAGAAATGGATGTACGAAATTGTAAAAATTGTGGTAAATTGTTTCAGTTTGTAGGAAAACCAATATGTCCTGCATGCAATAAAAAACTTGAGGATAAATTTTTTGAAGTCAGAGATTATATTTATGAAAATCCTACGGCAAATATGGGAAAGGTATCAGAGGAGATGGATGTGCCGATTCAGCAGATTAAAAAGTGGGTTAGAGAAGAAAGACTTGCATTTTCAAAAGATTCAGGCATAACTATATCATGTGAAAAATGTGGAAAGCCAATTTTGACAGGTCGATTTTGCAAGGAGTGCAAAAACAGTATGCGCGATGACCTTTCAAAAATGTATGGAACTGAGAATAAAGTCGCTAAGCAAAAGAAAACAGGTGATCCAAACGGTAAAATGCGTTTCCTAAAGAATTAGTTTTCCGTCTTTATGAAAGGGGGATTGCATTGACTGATGTGAAGGTTGAAGAAATTTTTGATGATGCATTTGTTAATGTTTCAAAAAAGATAGTTTCATTGAAACTTGACAGAAAGGCAGATAAAAAAGCAGATATAAAATATTTGGAATTGGTACATACTAAAGGAAAGTTTGTATCAACTATAATATGCGGTTTTTCGTCTATGATGTTTGATATTATCATAAAAAATATGAATGGAGGGAAGATGCCTTCAGAGGACGAAAAGATATTGTATATAAATGAATATGTAAATATCGTATGTGGAAGGGCATTATCTGAAATAAATAATCAGATGGGAGTTTCATCGAGACTTACTGTCCCTACATTATCTTTAGATGTTGATAGTATAAGTGTTGAACCCGGAAAAACGGGAAATGAAATTTTATATTATGAGTCAGAGTTTGGACAGATTAAAATATCAATTCATTATACGATCACAGATTAATTTGTTTGTCAAAGGAGGACATAAAATGGATAAAACAACTATAATTGTAGTAGATGATTCACCATTTGCTTCTAAGCAGATAAAAGATTTAGTTGAAGAAAACGGATATGAGGTTATTGGCTATGCCAAAAGTGGTGAAGAAGGAATAAAAATGTATGAGGAGCTTCATCCGGACATAGTTATTCTTGATATTATCATGCCGGGAATTGACGGAATAGAGACAGCAGAAATTCTGGAAAAGAGTGACCCGGATGTAACTATCCTTATGCTTAGTTCATTATGTGATACAGGAACCTTGGAAGAGGTCAGGGCAATAGGTGTTAAATATCTCATACCTAAGCCTTGGGAGGATGATGTTTTACTTGCTACACTCGAGCTTTTAAAAAAGCATAAAGAGGAGAATAAAAAAGAAGATAATAATTAAAAAAATACGATATGGTTTTAAAAACTATTATACATGGAAAGTAAAAGCTTTGAATATCAAAATAAATACCATAAAGATTAAATGAAAAATAAAAGAGTTGTAATTTTTGTTAATTATGCACAAAAATACAGCTCTTTTATTGTGAAAAAACACAACAAAAGTATGGTTGACGAATTGGTAGATTTTAGAATATACTTTTTATTGTTTGATAAAGTTTGATATACAAACTATTTTAGTGAAAATTAGTAGTGCTGTATGTTGGTAAAGGAAAAACAAATGAATAATGTTTTAGGATCTATAAGTGCTAATTTAATAAAATTATTTGATAATATTATGGAGGTCGAAGCGCATACGATAAGAAATGAGTACGGTGACAAGATTTCCATGACGGAAGTTCATACTATTGCGGCGATAGGTGTTGCAGAATTAAAAAGCATGAGCGAACTTGCAGCACAGTTAAGCATTACTGTCGGGACACTGACAGTTGCCATAAACAATCTTGTAAAAAAAGGATTTGTAGAACGCTATAAAACTGAGAGGGATAGGAGAGTTGTCAAGGTAGCCCTGACAAAAGAAGGAAAAAAAATATATTCATTGCATGAGAAGTTTCACAATGATATAGTATTTGCTCTTATAAAGGGATTGAGTGAAAGTGAAATGGATGTTGTAGCGAAAGCCTTGGATAATCTTGACAGTTTTGTTGAAAAGCGTTTTGAGAATGGAGAAATAAAATGATTAAGACGAGAATTATTTCGACAGGTGCAAGTGTGCCTGAACAGGTTATAACAAATGATGATTTGTCAAAAATAGTTGATACAAGTGATGAGTGGATTACACAGAGAACAGGCATAAAGAAGAGACATATATCAGGCGGAGAGAATACTTCGCATTTTGCGATAAATACGGCAAGACAGGTATTAGAGAGGGCTGAAGTTGCGGCTGAGGATGTTGACCTCATCATAGTTGCAAGCGTTACAGCCGACTATGGAACACCGTCACTTGCATGTATGGTACAAAAAGAGATTGGAGCCATAAATGCAGTTGCATTCGATGTAAATGCTGCGTGCAGCGGTTTTATGTTTGCACTCAGTATAGCAGACAAATACATAAAAACAGGGATGTATGAAAATGCAATAGTTATAGGTGCAGAGACATTATCAAAGATTGTTGACTGGAAGGACAGAGCGACCTGTGTATTGTTTGGAGACGGTTCCGGTGGTGCATATGTAGAGAAATCAGAGGATATGGGTATATTAGAAGAAGAACTCGGTGCAAAAGGAGAACTTTGGAATATATTGACGCAGGGTTATGTCGGATGTTCAAATGCATTCAATGATATTAAACATGAGAAAGATAATCTTTGGTATGTGAATATGGATGGAAGGGCAGTATTTAAATTTGCAACTAAAGCTGTCACGAAGAGTATAGAGAGAGTTATGGACAATGCAGGAGTAAAAGCAGATGAAATAAAGTATGTTGTACCACATCAGGCAAATGCAAGGATTGTTGATATTATTTCTAGAAAACTTGGGATAGCCCATGACAAGTGTTATATGAATATGTCTGAGTACGGAAATACTTCATCTGCGAGTATTCCGATAGTTTTGAATGAACTTAATGAGAAGGGGCTTATAGAAAGAGGGGACAAGCTTCTACTCACAGGTTTTGGCGGTGGAATGACTTGGGGAACCATGCTCATTTCATGGTAAAAGGTTATTAGAAAATTTTATTTTAGGCATTGCGATAAATATTATCCGTCAGGCGGGTCTTTATCATAATGTGTTCTGATAAAGTTTTCATAACAAAAAAATATATATATTTTAATCTATTTTTAGGAGGAAAAACCATGGTATTTGAAAAAATCAGAGAAATTATTGCTGAGCAGACAGGTAAGGATGTTGATGAAATCACATTGGAGACAAATGTAAAAGAGGATCTTGATGCAGATTCTTTAGATTTATTCCAGATTATCAACGATATTGAAGACGAATTTGATGTATCAGTTGAAGACCCTGAGTCAATTGTCACAGTTCAGGATGCAGTTGATTTTGTAGAAAGCCATAAGAACTAAAGCAAACGATTGTACTCGTACAACTGGGTGGTGGCGCTGGAGGTTGATAATTATATCCGCCTGCCGGCGCTATCTCTTTACTTTTTTATGTAATATAGAAGATTTCGGGTTGAAGAGGGATTGATTTAATTAAAATATATAAATATATGGATTTTATTCTTTAAGATGGAGGAAATTGTAAATGAAAACAGTATTTATGTTTAGTGGACAGGGTGCACAGTATGCTGGCATGGGAAAAGATTTGTATGACAATTATGCCGTTGCAAAGGAAGTTTTTGATAGAGCAGATGAGGTTTTGGGATATTCAATTAAAGATATATGTTTTTCTGATGAGGAGAAACTCGGACTTACAGAGTTTACACAGCCGGCAATACTTACAATGAGCATTGCAGCTATGAAAGTCATGCAGGAAAATGGAATAAATGCGGATATGACAGCAGGACTTAGTCTTGGTGAGTATTCGGCACTTGTTGCAAGTGGTGCAATGAAATTTGAGGAAGCAGTAGCACTTGTGCAAAAAAGAGGAAAATTTATGGCAGAGGCAGTTCCGAATGGCAAAGGAGGAATGTTTGCGATAATAGGTCTTGATACAGAACTTGTAGAAAAATCATGTGAGGAGGCCGTAAAGGAAATTGGAGGTGTAGCAGTTCCTGCAAATTATAATGCACCGGGTCAGATAGTAATCGGAGGAGATGCTGCTACAGTTGAGAAGGCGGCAGAGATAGCAAAGGAAAAAGGGGCGAAGATGGCTGTCAAACTTAAAGTAAGCGGACCGTTCCACACAAGTCTTTTGCAGCCGGCAGCAGACAAACTTCTGCCTGAACTTGAAAAGATGAACATAGGAAAGATGGAAATTCCGGTATATACAAATGTGACAGCAGAAACACTTAAAAATGAGAGTGAGATAGTTCCTACATTGGCAAAACAGGTAGTATCACCTGTACGCTGGGAACACATAATAAAAAATATGTATGATGCGGGAGCAGATACATTTATAGAATTGGGACCGGGTAAAACTCTTTGCGGATTTGTAAAGAGAACAGTAAAGGGTGTTGTAAATGTGAATGTTGAGGATACGGCATCGCTTGAAAAGGCTCTTAAAAAAATTAGAGAGTAGTGATAATGACAGATGAAAATATACAAAGATTAGCATAGATAGAAAAGTAACAGAATTTCAGATTAGGAGGGACAAGATGTTAAAAGGAAAGACAGCGATAGTGACAGGTGCTGCCAAGGGTATTGGCAAGGCAATTGCAATTGCTTTTGCTAAAGAGGGCTGCAACATAGTTCTTAATTATCACAGCAATGTGTCTGATGAAACTATTAAGGAGATTGAAGATTGTGGTGTTAAATGCATGCCTGTTCAGGGGGATGTGAGCGATTTTGATTTTGCAAAGAATTTTATAAAAGATGTTAAAAAAGAGTTTGGTACAATCGATGTTCTTGTAAATAATGCAGGTATTACAAATGATATGCTTCTTATGAGAATGTCGGAGGAACAGTTTGATTCTGTTATCAATACAAATCTTAAAGGTTCATTCAATATGATACGTCACGCAAGCAGTGTGATGCTTAAGCAAAGAAGTGGTGCAATAATAAATATGTCATCGGTTTCCGGAGTTGCGGGAAATATAGGTCAGGCAAATTACGCGGCATCTAAGGCAGGAGTTATCGGTCTTACAAAAGCGACAGCTAAGGAACTTGCACAGAGGGGTGTCACATGCAATGCGATAGCACCGGGATTTATAGAAACAGATATGACGGCAGTTTTAGCTGATGAGACAAAGGATGCAATCCTTAACTCTATTCCGCTTAGCAGAGCCGGAAAACCGGAAGATGTAGCAAATGCGGCAGTATTTTTGGCTAAAAACAATTACATTACAGGTCAGGTCTTAAATGTAGACGGCGGTATGATAATGTAGAGTATATATAATGGTGTAAGGGTCAAAATATCTTTTGACACCAACATCATATAATGGAAAATGATGGTTTAGATTAACAAAATCAGCAATGAGCTGTAGAAACGGGGGAATTATGTCAAGAAGATGTGTAATAACCGGAATGGGTGTTGTAAGTCCGCTTGGAAGTACAGTTGACAGCATGTGGGAAAATGCGAAAAACGGTGTATGTGGAATTGAGAATATCACAAAGTTTGATACTACTGATTTTAAGGTGAAAGTAGCCGGAGAGGTTAAGGATTTTGACCCTGAAAAATATATGACAAAAAAAGATATAAAGAGAAATGATCCTTTTGCCGTATATGCGATGGGTGCTGCCGTACAGGCAATGGATGACAGTGGTATCGATATGGAGAAAGAGGACGCATCGAGAGTCGGAGTCATATTTGGTTCAGGTGTAGGCGGTCTTGGGACAATGCAGGAGCAGGTTACAAGAATGAGAGAAAAAGGACCTTCAAGAGTTTCACCTATGTTTATACCTATGACAATCGGAAACATGGCAGCAGGAAACATTGCCATAAGATTTGGTGCAAAGGGAATTAATGAAGATATAGTTACAGCATGTGCAACAGCTACAAGCAGTATAGGTGCAGCTTTCAGAAATATTATTCACGGTTATGCAGATGTTGTTATTACAGGTGGAGCAGAGGCAGGACTTTGCGAGATTGGCATTGCAGGTTTTACCAATCTTACGGCACTCTCAACAAATCCTGATCCGAAAGATGCCTGCAAGCCTTTTGACAAGGACAGGGATGGTTTTGTTCTTGGAGATGGAGCAGGAGTACTTGTCGTAGAGGAACTTGAGCATGCGCTTGCGAGAAATGCAACAATATACGGAGAGATAGTTGGATATGGCGCAACAAGTGATGCATATCATATTACACTTCCGGAAAAGAGCGGAGCAGGAGCCGCAAAGGCTATGGAGATTGCCATGGAGGAAGCCGGCATAAAACCTGAGCAGGTTTCATATATTAATGCGCACGGAACAAGTACACCGGCAAATGATTCTACAGAGACAAATGCCATCAAATTAGCATTCGGTGATGCGGCAAAGGATGTTGCAGTAAGTTCGACAAAATCCATGACAGGACATCTGCTTGGAGCAGCCGGAGCAGTTGAGGCAATTATGTGTGTTAAAGCATTACAGGAAGATATTCTTCCACCGACAATAAATTATAAGACACCTGATGAAGAGTGTGACCTTGATTACATTCCAAATGAGGCAAGAAAGGTTGAAAAAGCTGAATATGCGTTATCAAATTCACTTGGATTTGGTGGACATAATGCAGTTCTTTGTTTTAAAAAGTGGGGGGAGTAGTCCTATGAAATTTGATGAAGTTAAAGAACTTATTGCTATTTTTGAAAAAAGTGATATGGGTGAAATGGAGATAAAACTTGATGGAGACAGTGTTCATCTTGGAAGAAATGCTTCATTCTCTGTATCTAATAGTGAAAAAGAAACTACAAAAACTGTTATAGCAGGTTCAAATAATGACAGCGTGACAACTATTGAAAATAATAGTGCAGCTTTTGAGGATACAACGCAAGATAAAGCTTTTGAAGAGAATTTAAAAAGTGATGTTGAAGACGATGCTAAGACAGTTACGGCACCTATTGTCGGAACATATTATCAGAGTCAGGCACCTGACAAACCGCCTTTTGTTAAAGTCGGTGATACAATTGCAAAAGGTGATGTCGTCTGCATCATTGAAGCGATGAAATTTATGAACGAAGTAGTAAGTGAAGTAAGCGGAAAAATCATCGAAGTGCTTGTAGAAGATGGTGAGTTTGTTGAATTTGGACAGCCGCTTTTCAGAGTTGAATAAAAAGAGCTTAGGAGGTTTTTTATGGCAATGGATATTAAAGAGATAATGAGTATAATTCCTCACAGACAGCCGTTTCTTCTTATTGACAGAGTAGAGGAGATTGTTGAGGGTGAGTCAGTAACAGCTATAAAGAATGTTACGTACAATGAGCCTTTTTTTGCAGGGCACTTTCCAAATGAGCCTGTAATGCCGGGAGTTCTCATTGTTGAAGCAATGGCACAGGCAGGGGCTGTAGCAATATTATCTATGGATGAGTTTAAGGGTAAAACTGCTTATTTTGGAGGTATAAATAAAGCTAAGTTTAAGAAAAAAGTTGTTCCTGGTGATACATTGCGTCTTGAAGTTAAAATCGAAAAGCTCAAAAAGAATGCAGGTATTGGTCAGGGAACTGCTTATGTAGGAGACAAAGTGGCAGCACAGGCAGAACTTGTATTTATGATTGGTTAGAGGTGACAACTTTATGTTTGACAAGATTTTGATTGCAAATCGTGGAGAGATTGCAGTAAGGATAATCAGGGCATGTCGTGAGATGGGAATAAAGACGGTTGCTGTATTCTCAGAGCCTGACAGAGAGGCATTACACACACAGCTTGCAGATGAGGCTGTTTGTATAGGTTCGGCTAAAGTAGGTGACAGCTATCTCGACATGAATAATATAATCAGTGCAGCAGTTGAAAAGCGGGCACAGGCAATACATCCGGGATTTGGATTTTTATCTGAAAACAGCATGTTTGCCGGTGTATGTAAAGATTGCAATATCAAATTTATCGGACCAAAGGGTTCGGTTATAGATGCACTGGGCAATAAGGCAAATGCACGACAAATGATGATCAATGCAGGAGTACCTGTTATACCCGGAAGTGACGGTGTGATTGCCGATGTGGATGGTGCATATGAAATGGCGGACAAACTGGGGTATCCTGTTATTGTGAAAGCATCTGCCGGAGGCGGCGGAAAAGGAATAAGGATTGTCAGAAAAAAAGAAGATTTGAAAGAAGCTTTTTTGTCAGCTCAAAGTGAGACAAAGGCTGCATTTGGTGATGATTCAATGTACATGGAAAAGCTTATTGAAGGGGCAAGACATGTAGAGGTACAGATACTTGGTGACAGCTTTGGAAATGTTATACATCTCGGTGAGCGTGATTGTTCGCTGCAGAGAAAAAATCAGAAAGTTCTTGAGGAAACTCCTTGTGAGGTTTTATCAGAAGCTACGAGAGCAAAAATTTGTGAGTCGGCAGTAAAGGCTGCGAAAGCAGCAGGCTATGAGAATGCAGGAACAATTGAATTTTTGTATGATGAAGACTCTGATAAATATTATTTTATGGAGATGAATACAAGAGTTCAGGTTGAACATCCGATAACAGAGATGGTTACAGGTGTTGACATAGTAAAAGAGCAGATAAGGATAGCGGCGGGAGAGAAGTTATCATATAGACAGGATGACATAAGGATAAGCGGTCACGCAATAGAATGCAGGATAAATGCAGAAAATCCTTCGAGAAATTTTGCACCTTGTCCCGGAATGATTGACTATCTTTTAATGCCGTCGGGAGGCATTGGACTTAGAGTTGACAGTGCCATATATCAGGGTTATGAGATACCGCCATACTATGATTCGATGCTTGCGAAGGTTATAGTTCACGGCAAAGACAGAGAAGAAGCGATAGCAAAAATGAAAAGGGCATTGTATGAATTTGTAATAGAGGGTGTAGATACAAATATAGAATATCAGAATAAAATTTTGAATAATAAGAAATTTGAAAAATGTCAGTATAATACATCATTTCTTGAGAACGTAAAATTGTAAAATGATGTAACTGCCTGTTGATTAGATGTTGGAGTGAAATAGGATATGAATATTTTCAAAAAGAAAAGTTATTTTTCGGTAAACGGAACAGAAGAAAAGAAAAAAACTGAAAAAAACAAAAAAAGCCAGGAACCGTCAATTCCTGACGGTATGTGGATAAAATGTAATACCTGCAAAAACATAATATACAAAAAGGAAGTCACGGAATTTAAACTTTGTCCAAACTGCGGGGCACATTTCAGAATGAACCCTTCAGAGAGAATAAAGATAATCTGTGATGAGGGAAGCTTTAGAGAGCTTGATGCGAACCTGTCTACTGAAAATCCTATGAATTATCCTGATTATGATAAGGTGATTGGGAAAGCCAAAGCAAAATCAGGAATAAATGAAGCTGTAGTAACAGGGGAATGCACAGTTGGCGGATTTAAGACGGTAATTGCGATAATGGACAGTCATTTTATGATGGGCAGTATGGGTTCTGTTGTGGGAGAAAAAATAACAAGAGCAATAGAGTATTCTACAGAGAAAAGACTTCCAATCATAATATTTACCACATCAGGCGGTGCAAGAATGCAGGAGGGAATAGTATCTCTGATGCAGATGGCAAAAACAGCAGAAGCAGTTGGAAGACATGATGAAGCCGGACTTTTATATGTGACGGTACTTACTGATCCGACAACAGGCGGAGTGACGGCAAGTTTTGCAATGCTTGGAGATATAATTCTTGCAGAGCCAAAGGCACTAATAGGATTTGCGGGACAGAGAGTTATACAGGGAACAATTCATCAGAAGCTTCCTGAAGGATTTCAGCGTGCTGAATTTCAACTTGAACATGGATTTGTTGACAGGATTGTCAATAGGGAAGATATGAGAGATGAATTAATCTCAATTTTGAAACTGCACAATTGTTAATATGATGCAAAGATCAAAAGCAGATAGAAATGTATGTTTACATACAAAATGCTGTCTGGTGGCTTGACATATTGTTAGGAAGGGATTGCTGTTATGAATAGTGCTATGAAATCCGTAAGGATTGCAAGAAAGATAGACAGACCTAATACAAGGGAATTTATTGATAAATTATTTGAAAATTTTATGGAAATGCATGGTGACAGGCTTTTTGCGGATGATGGTTCGATTGTTGGAGGAATAGCATCATTTGAGGGAATTCCGGTTACGGTTATCGGAATACAGAAAGGTCATACTCTTGATGAAAATGTTGAGTGTAATTTTGGAAGTCCTAATCCCGAGGGATACAGAAAAGCACTTAGACTTATGAAACAGGCAGAAAAATTTCACAGACCTGTTATAACGCTTGTAAATACGGCAGGAGCTTTTTGTGGAATAGGTGCTGAGGAACGTGGTCAGGGAGAAGCGATTGCGAGAAATATAATGGAAATGTCAAGACTTAAAACTCCAATAATATCAATATTTACAGGAGAAGGCGGAAGCGGCGGTGCACTTGCACTCGCAGTTGCGGACGAAGTGTGGATGCTTGAGCACAGTCTTTATTCAGTGCTCTCACCGGAAGGATTTGCGAGTATCCTATGGAGAGACGCAGAAAGAGTAAGCGAAGCAGCAGAACTTATGAAGATGACCGCAAACGAGCTCATAAAAAACGGAGTATCAGACAGAACATTTCAAGAGCACAAAGACGGAATAGAAAATAATTTAAATTATACGACAGACCAGTTGAGAGAGGCACTTAGAAAGAAATTGCCGGAGCTGATGAAAAAAGATATTGGCAGATTGCTTGACGACAGATATAAAAGGTTTAGAAAATTTGGAGAATTTTCGGAGTAAAGAGCGTATAATTACCGTGATAAAAAATAAGATATATGCAACAAATGGCGTTAGAACATCCGTCGTTACTTAAGGTGCTTGATTTGTAACTTTAAGTAACGCTACGGTGTTCTAACGCCATTGTTCGTATAACATCTATTTAGTAAGGAGTCAGTCAGCATTAAATAAAACAAAAAACTAATTCAAATGTATGCCATCTTTTTCAATTGTGATAAGCCTTTCTTTATACAAATGCCCGATGGCACGTTTAAAAGCATTCTTGCTCATATGAAAACGGTTTTTAACTGCTTCGGAATCGGATTTATCATTAAATGGAAGAAAACCGTTCTCTCTCTGTAAAGTTTCATATATAAATGAAGCATCATCGTTCATCTGCTCAGGTATTTTTTTCTTGACGCTTAGCGTGAGCCTGCCGTCCTCCATAACCTGTGCAACCCTTGCATAGACAGGCTGATTTATGCGGTATTTTTCAAAAACTTCTTTTTTGGGAAGAAGAGCAGAGTATTTATCGTCAACAGCAATAAATACACCAAAATTGTCGCTTATCTCATATACGCGGCCAAATACCTCATCATCTTTCTTGTAAGGGGATTCATTGGAAAGATGATTGTAAACTTTCATGGAAGCACAAAGTCTGTCGCTCTTATCAACATAGAGTGTCACTAAAACAGCATCATCTTCTTTTACCTCATAAAGCTGCTCTTTGAAAGGAAGAAGAAGGTCTTTTGAAAGACCCCAGTCAAGGAAAGCACCGATTTTTGTTATTTCTTTTACATAGAGTCTGGCAACCTGACCTAACTCTAATGATGGTTCTTCCATAGTAGCAATAGGTCTGTCCTCTGAATCTTTGTAAACAAATACATTTAAAACATCACCCTGCTGCGTATCTTTTGGAACCTGTGATTTTGGAAGAAGTATCTTATCGCTGTCATCACCGGTAGGAGTATTTAAAAATACACCGAAATCTGTGGTCTTAACAACTATAAGTTCCTGAGTTTTTCCTATTGGGATTGCACTTTTCTTTTTTTGTTCATCTGTCTTATCATTTCTTTTATGTCTGAATGTTCTGTCATTTTCTTTGTTATTTTTTCTATGAGGCTTATGGTCTTGTCTGCCACGTGAATAAGATTTTTCATTTTTGGAATATTCGTTTCTCAAATTTAGGGTCCTCCGTTCTGTTCACATATTCTGCAATTCTGTAAAATTTACTCGTAGATGCATAGATTGACAGCTGTTGTCAAAATAGCGGGTAAACAATTACACTAAGTATACATTTTTGATAAAAAAAAATCCAGTTAAATTTGTAAATTGTGCAATTTTGAGTTATACTGTAAAATGTAAGAAAATTTTAATAATTTTGTGGTTATAGCGTTGAGACTGCAAAAAGATAATAATACGATAAAAAAATTAAGATTTTAATTCATGAAGATTTATGTATCAGCGCAGAAAAGAGGTTGACTAAATGAAAAATATTATTAGTACAGACAAAGCACCTGCGGCTATCGGACCATATTCACAGGCAGTAGAGGTAAACGGACTTGTATTTACATCAGGGGTTGTTCCAATTGACCCTGCAACAGGAGAACTTGTAACAGGACCTGCAGATGTTCAGGCAGAGAGAGCTTTCACAAGCCTTAAAGCACTTCTTGAGGCAGCAGGCACTTCAACAGCAAATGTAGTAAAAACAACAGTATTTATCAGTGATATGAACGATTTTGGCAAGATAAATGAAGTATATGCAAAGTATTTTGAAGAGCCATATCCAGCAAGGTCATGTGTAGAAGTTGCAAGACTTCCGAAAGATGTTGCAATAGAGATAGAGGCTGTTGCGACAAAATAGTTATATAGTACTGTTTACTTACATTGTACAGGTGAACAGCGACCGTACAAAAAATGAGAGGTAGGTTATGGAAAAGATACATTTGAGAAAAAAGTTTATCAGATGTGGATTGATAGTGGCATCGCAGCTTGTCATCATTTGTGGTGCATCTGCATTAAAAACTGAAAAGGCAGATGCAGCAAATAAAAATCTTGCCATATCGATTGCAAACGACTATGTGAATATCAGAAATAAGCCGTCTTTGCATGGAAAAATAAAGGGTCGACTTTACAGGGGAAGTGCAGTTACAATAACAAAGACTTACAAAAACGGCTGGGCACTTATAAAAAGCGGAAGCTTCAGAGGATACATAAAAAAAGAATATCTGGCAATAGGGGCAGAGGCACAGAAACTTGCAAAGAAATATGGAGTGCAGTATATTACCGTTAAAAAGAGTGTTTCTTCATTAAATGTAAGGGAAAAATCCAACAAAAAAGCAAAAGTTATCACACAGATTGCGTCAGGTGAGAGTTTTTATGTAAAGAAGTGTGGAAAAGTCTGGGTAAGGATTACTATTGACGGTGATATAGGATATGTTGCCAAGGATTATGTTAATTTAAGAGTTAAATACAAACGTCCTGTTTCAATAACAAAGATTCTTGCAGACGAGAAGAAACAGCAGGAGGCGGAAAAAGCAAGCAGTTCTACAAATAGTACCGCAAAAAATGACACAACGACAACTGACAGCGATGCGGCAAAGGGAGATACAGACAACGATACGGATAAAAATAAAGTTACCGGCAGCAAAATTGTAAAATATGCTAAAAAGTTTTTGGGATGCCCATATAAATATGGCGGAACAAGTTTGACAAAAGGTTCTGACTGTTCAGGTTTTACCCAGAGTATATATAAGGAATTTGGTTACAGCATTCCGAGAACTTCTTTGGAACAGTCATCATATGGTACAAAGGTGAGTTCATCATCCGTACAGGAGGGAGACCTTGTATTCTATAAAAACGGAAAGAAAGTCGGACATGTTGCTATCTATATCGGAGACGGTGAGGTAATTCATTCAAGCAATGAGAAAGATGGAGTAAAAATATCCAAAATGAATTACAGAACACCTTATTGTATAAGAAGAATTTTATGATGCACTTCCAATCCTTTTGTCGGTGTTTGGCGGGTCAAGCCACCGGATGGTAATTTGTTATAGAGTCGACTAAATTGTCTGACAATTTAGAAAAAATATAGAAAAAGTAGTGCAAAACAATGCACGGAGAATGTGATAACAGATAGAATAAAGCAAAAAAAATCTCGTAAAATTGTGGTTATGAACACTAAATCAACAAAAAATGTTGATAAATCGACATAAAAAAGCGGTGTAATATGTCGAAAAATGCGAAAAAGTATAGTTATGCACGAAGTTATCAACATTATCCACAAAATTCAAATCCACAGATTAACAATAAATTTTGTGGATTTGAATTGTCACACAAACATATACAATTTTCAAAAAATACTTAACAGCAACGTGTTTGTGATAAATGTATAATAAAAGACTAAAAAAGTCGAAACGATTGTGCAATTTTACTTGCTTTTTTGGAAAACGTGAGTTATAATATATTTAACAATTTGTAAAGGAGTGATAGTCATGAAATTTATTATCAGTGGTAAAAATCTTGATGTAACAGATGGACTTAAAGCAGCAATCGAGGAAAAGATAGGAAAGCTTGAGAGGTATTTCACTCCGGAAACTGAAGTTCACGTTACCTTGAGTGTAGAGAAAGAAAGACAGAAAATAGAGATTACAATCCCTATGAAAGGAAACATTGTACGTGCTGAGCAGGTCAGCGACGATATGTATGTTTCAATAGATTTGGTTGAGGAGGTTATTGAGAGACAGTTACGCAAATACAAAAATAAACTTGTTGACAGACAGCAGTCAGCAGCAAGTTTGAGCAAGGCATTCATTGAGGAAGAGATTGAGGAGGATGACGAGATTAAGATTATCCGTTCAAAGAAATTCGGCATGAAGCCTATGGATCCTGAGGAGGCATGCATTCAGATGGAACTTCTCGGACACAACTTCTATGTATTCCGCAATGCGGCAACAGACGAAGTAAATGTTGTTTATAAGAGAAAGGGAAATACATTCGGACTTATCGAGCCTGAATTTTAATTAATGAGATAGACACTTTGGAGAGAGTGTTACATATATCAAATGAGAGTATGAAAAATAAATAATTTAAGCCAATAGACAGCCCTGGAGAGTTATCCGGGGCTGTTTCGTTTAGAAAAAACAGTAGTTGAAAAACCCCCTGTTTAATGTTATACTAGGAAATAGTTTTTTTAGGTGGTTAAATACTACATAAACAGTAATAATGTATAGGAGTGAAATTCATGAGTATAATTAGTAAAATCTTCGGTACTCACAGTCAGCATGAAGTGAAAAGAATTATTCCGATAGTGAATAAAATAGAAGCTCTTGCACCTGAGTTCGAGAAATTAACAGATGATGAGCTTAAAGCTAAGACACCTGAATTTAAGGAGCGTCTTGAAAAGGGAGAGACTTTGGATGATTTGCTTCCTGAAGCTTATGCAACAGTGAGAGAGGCAGCAACAAGAGTTCTTGGAATGAGACACTATCGTGTACAGCTTATCGGTGGTGTGATTCTTCATCAGGGACGAATTACCGAGATGCGTACAGGTGAAGGTAAGACACTTGTTTCTACACTTCCTGCGTATTTAAATGCATTGGAGGGAAAAGGTGTTCATATCGTTACTGTAAACGATTACCTTGCAAAACGTGATGCCGAATGGATGGGACAAGTTCATGAGTTTCTTGGGCTTACAGTTGGTGTTATACTGAATTCGATGGACAATGACGAAAGAAGAGAAGCGTACAACTGTGATATAACATATGCTACAAATAATGAACTTGGATTTGATTATCTTCGTGACAACATGGTGGTATACAAAGAAGAACTTGTACAGAGAGAACTTCACTATGCCATTATCGATGAGGTTGATTCAGTTCTTATTGATGAAGCAAGAACACCACTTATTATTTCAGGACAGAGCGGAAAGTCAACAAAACTTTACGAAGCCTGTGATATATTTGTAAAACAGCTCACAAGAGGTACTGCAAAAGAACTCTCAAAGATGGATTTCATTATGAATGAGGAAGAGCAGGAAACAGGTGATTATGTTGTTGATGAAAAAGATAAAAATGTAAACCTTACTGAAGAAGGTGTAAGAAAAGCCGAAAGATTTTTCCAGGTCAAAAACCTTGCAGACCCTGACAATCTTGAATTACAGCACAACATAAATCTTGCATTGAGAGCACATTCTCTTATGTTCAGAGATAAAGATTATGTAGTAAAAGATGACCAGGTACTTATCGTTGATGAGTTTACAGGACGTATCATGCCGGGACGTCGTTTCTCAGATGGTCTTCATCAGGCGATAGAAGCAAAAGAGCATGTAAAGGTTAAGAGAGAGAGCAAAACTCTTGCGACTATTACATTCCAGAACTTCTTCAACAAATATGCTAAAAAATCGGGTATGACAGGTACTGCTCTTACAGAAGAGAAAGAGTTCCGTGACATTTATGAGATGGATGTTGTTGAAGTTCCTACAAATCTTCCGGTTGCCCGTATTGATTATGAAGATGCGGTATACAAGACAAAGGAAGAAAAATTCAATGCGGTTGTTGCAGACATTGTAGAAGCACATGAGAAGGGACAACCTGTACTTGTCGGAACAATAAACATTGATACATCTGAGTACCTCAGTGATAAACTTAAGAAAAAGGGAATACCTCATAAGGTCCTTAATGCTAAATTCCATGAACTTGAAGCTGAGATTATCGCAGATGCAGGTCAGATGGGAGCAGTTACGATTGCTACTAACATGGCAGGTCGTGGTACTGATATTAAACTTGGCGAGGGAGTAAAAGAACTTGGAGGACTTAAAATAATAGGTACAGAGAGACATGAGTCACGCCGTATCGACAATCAGCTTCGTGGTCGTGCAGGTCGTCAGGGTGATCCTGGTGAGTCACGTTTTTATATCTCACTTGAAGATGATCTTATGCGTCTTTTCGGTTCAGAAAGACTTATGGGACTGTTCTCAGCCATGCCTGACGGAGAGCAGATTGAGCATAAAATGCTTTCAAATGCCATTGAAAGTGCACAGAAGAAGATTGAGGGCAACAACTTTGGAATCAGAAAGAACCTTCTTGAATTTGACCGTGTAAACAACGAGCAGAGAGAAGTTATCTATAAAGAACGCCGCAAGGTACTTGACGGTGAGAATATGCGTGACACAATCTACAAGATGATTACTGATGTTGTAGAAAAATGTGTATTATCAATTATCGGTGATGAGTCATCACCTGAGGAATGGGATATCGCTGAATTAAATAATGTACTTCGTCCGATAGTGCCTATCCAGAAGATAGTGCTTACAGAGGAAGAAGAAAAACATGCGACAAAAGCAGAACTTATACAGAGACTTAAAGAGGAAGCTGTAAAAGTATATGAAGCTAAAGAAGCAGAATTCCCTGATGCAGATCAGATAAGAGAAGTAGAAAGAATTATTCTTCTCAAAGTTATTGACAGAAAATGGATGGATCATATTGATGATATGGATCAGCTCCGTCAGGGCATCGGTCTTCAGGCATATGGTCAGAGAGATCCTGTAGTTGAGTACAAATTTGCCGGATTTGACATGTTTGATGCAATGATAGATGCTATTACGGAAGAGACAGTAAAAGCACTTACTCATATTCAGATAGAGCAGAAAGTAGAGCGTGAGCAGGTTGCAAAGGTTACAGGAACAAACAAAGATGAGACTGTAGCAGCGAAGCCAAAGACACGCGAAGGAAAGAAGATACAGCCAAATGACCCTTGCCCATGCGGAAGCGGCAAGAAATACAAAATGTGCTGTGGAAGAAAATTTTAAATAAAAATTCCAGAGAACAGAAATTCTATGGAAAAATTCAAAGAATAAAAAGTTAAAAATATTTATTCTTTGGAATAAGAATTTAAGTGCATATTTTTGCAGAATACGGGGCATATGTGCGTTTCGTCATATGTTCCGTTATTTATAGAAAGAGGTGAGTTGATGGTAGAATTTGATAATATAAAAATTTCATTATCAAATTACGATGAACCACTGCTTGAAATGGGGAACTCACTTTGACTTAGCTAATAAGCGTGACAGAGTCGAAGAATTGGAACACACCATGGAAGAGCCGGGATTTTGGGATGACCCGAATAAATCGGCAGCGGTTGTTCAGGATTGTAAAAAATTAAAGTCAGTTATAGAAAGGTATGAAAAACTTTGTGGAGACAGAGATGACATACTTACACTTATCGATATAGCTGAGGAAGAAAATGATGCCAGTCTTTTGCCGGAAGTTGAGGAATCATTTCAGGCATTTGAAGATGAGTATAAATCACTTAGGATAGAAACATTGCTAAGCGGAGAGTATGATAAGTGTAATGCAATACTTACACTTCATGCGGGAGCAGGCGGAACAGAGAGCTGTGACTGGGCAAGTATGCTCTGTCGAATGTATCAGCGCTGGGCTGAAAAAAAAGGTTTCAATGTCGAAATGATAGATTTTCTTGACGGTGACGAGGCAGGCTACAAATCAGTTACATTGCAGATAGATGGTGAAAATGCATACGGTTATCTGAAATCAGAACATGGTGTTCACAGACTTGTAAGAATTTCACCGTTCAATGCGGCAGGAAAAAGGCAGACTTCATTTGTATCATGTGATGTTATGCCGGATATAGAGGAAGACCTTGACGTTGAGATAGCAGATGATGATATCCGAATTGATACATATCGTTCAAGCGGTGCAGGAGGACAGCACATAAACAAGACATCATCGGCAATCCGTATCACACATTTCCCGACAGGAATAGTGGTACAGTGTCAGAATGAGCGATCGCAGCATATGAATAAAGATAAAGCCATGCAGATGCTCAAAGCAAAACTCTATATGCTTAAACAGCAGGAGCAGCTTGAAAAAGCAAGCGGTATCCGTGGAGAAGTCAAGGATAATGGATGGGGGAGCCAGATTCGTTCATATGTTATGCAGCCGTATACTATGGTTAAGGATAATAGAACAGGTCAGGAAGTAAGTAATGTTACAGGTGTTTTAGACGGAAACATAGATCCGTTTATAAATGCATATCTTGCATGGATTACATCAGCAGACAAAGAAAAGTAAGAGAGGAATGGAGGAAGAGATGGTAAAAGTAGGAATATTAGGATATGGTACAGTAGGTTCAGGTGTTTTTGAGATATTAAACAAAAACAGTGATATTATAACAAAAAGAGCAGGTCAGGATATAGAAGTAAAATATGTACTTGACCTTAGAGATTTTCCGGGAGACCCAGCAGAAAATTATGTTGTACATGACTTTTCAATACTTGAAAATGATGATGAAGTAAAGATAGTTGTTGAGACAATGGGAGGACTTCATCCGGCATATGAATTTGTAAAAGCAAGTCTTCTCAAAGGAAAAAATGTTGTAACATCAAACAAAGCACTTGTTGCTGCATTTGGTACTGAACTTTTACAGATTGCCAGAGACAAAAATGTAAACTTTTTATTTGAAGCGAGCGTTGGCGGCGGTATTCCTATAATAAGACCACTTCAGACATCATTAGCTCCTGATGAGATAGAGGAAATTTCGGGTATATTAAACGGTACTACAAACTTTATTCTTACTGAGATGACAGAAAACGGTTCTGATTTTGACTCGGTACTTAAAGATGCACAGGCAAAAGGTTATGCGGAAGCAGACCCTACTGCAGATGTAGAGGGATATGACGCATGCCGTAAAATTGCAATCCTCACATCACTTGCATATGGCAAACAGCTTGACTTTGAAGATATTTATACAGAGGGTATCACAAAGATAACAGACAGAGATATAAATTACGCATCAAAGCTCAAAGCGAAAGTAAAGATTTTTGGTTCAAGCAAATTAGCAGGTGACAAGGTAAGTGCAATGGTAGCACCTAAGCTTATCACACATGACCATCCTCTTTACAGCGTAGACGGTGTATTTAACGCCATACTTGTAAAAGGAAACATGGTTGGTGATGTAATGTTTTATGGTCAGGGAGCAGGAAAGCTTGCAACAGCAAGTGCGGTTGTTTCTGACATCATGGAAGCGTCAAAAAATCTTGAAAATAATATAAATGTAATTTGGTCTGCTGATAAACTTGAGCTTATGCCAATGGACGAAGTAGTATCAAAATTCTTTGTAAGAGTATTAGGAAACAAAGCTGATAATGAAGCAAAAATCAAGGAATTATTTGGCGAAGTTGAGTTTGTGGATGCAGGTTATGCAGACGAAACAGGTTTTGTAACAAAAGATATCACTGAAGCAGTATATGAAAATGCGGCAAAAGAGATGGGAAATGTTATAAATAAGATTCGTTTTGATGCATAGTGAAACATAAAAATAGTTGGCGCGGAAAAATTAAATCGTTGTAGTATAACACTACTTATAAATTGACAGTGGGCGGCTATTTTATAGCCGTCTATTGTTGTTTTTTTTGAATGAATGGAGAGTAACATGGAAAGCAGACTTGATATTGCGGCAAAGATTGCCGAGGAATTGGAAATAAAAAAGTGGCAGGTTGAAGCTGTAATAAAACTTATAGATGAGGGGAACACAATTCCTTTTATTGCGAGATACAGAAAAGAAGCACATGGTTCGCTTGATGATGAGCAGCTTAGAAATCTTAATGAGAGACTTACATACCTTAGAAACCTTGAAGAAAAGAAAGCACAGGTTATAGCAAGTATTGAGGAGCAGGGAAAACTTACAGAGGAACTTAAAGCCCAGATAGAGCAGGCACAGACACAGGTTGTTGTAGATGACCTTTACAGACCATACAGGCCAAAGAGAAGAACAAGAGCAACAATTGCCAAAGAAAAAGGTCTTGAACCGCTTGCAGATATTATCCTTGAGCAGACAACTACAGAACCTATAGAAAATATAGCCGGAGATTACATATCAGAGGAAAAGGAAGTCAATTCCGCAGAAGATGCTGTATCGGGAGCAAAAGACATAATAGCTGAGATTATTTCCGATAATGCAGATTATCGTATGTACATAAGAAACATAACAATGCAGGAAGGTTTTCTTATTTCAAATGCTAAAGACGAGAAAGCAAAGTCGGTTTACGAGATGTATTATGAGTTTCAGGAGAAACTTGACAAGATTGTCGGACACAGAATTCTTGCAATAAACAGAGGAGAAAAAGAAAAATTCCTAACGGTAAAGATTGAGGCACCGGAAGAAAGAATTATAGGCTATCTGAAGAAAAAGGTGCTCACAAATGACAATCCGAATACAAACGAAATTCTTTCAGAGACAATAGAGGACAGTTATAAGAGACTTATAGCACCTGCGATAGAGCGTGAGATAAGAAATGAACTTACTGAAAAGGCAGAGGACGGAGCGATAAAGGTATTTGGTAAAAATCTCGAGCAGCTTCTTATGCAGCCACCTATTCAGGGAAGAAACGTACTTGGCTGGGACCCGGCATTCAGAACAGGATGTAAACTTGCAGTAGTTGACAGTACGGGAAAAGTGCTTGATACCACTGTAGTATTTCCGACGGAGCCGCAAAATAAGATAGAAGAAACAAAGGCTGCCGTAAAAAAACTTATTGATAAATATGATATTTCGCTTATATCAGTAGGAAACGGAACAGCATCGAGGGAATCCGAGCTTATAATTGCCGATATGTTAAAGGAAATCAAAAAGCCTGTTCAGTATATTATTGTAAATGAAGCAGGAGCGTCGGTATATTCAGCAAGCAAACTTGCGACAGAGGAATTTCCGGATTTGAATGTTGGAGAGAGAAGTGCCGCATCGATAGCAAGAAGGCTTCAAGACCCACTTGCAGAACTTGTAAAGATTGACCCAAAATCAATCGGTGTAGGTCAGTACCAGCATGACATGAACCAAAAAAAGCTTGAAGAAACACTTACGGGAGTAGTAGAGGACTGTGTAAACAGAGTCGGAGTGGATATAAATACCGCATCCGCATCGCTTCTTGAATATATTTCAGGAATAAGCAAAACTATAGCAAAAAATATTGTAATTTACAGAGAGGAAAATGGTAAATTTACAAACAGAAAACAGCTTCTAAAAGTAGCAAAGCTTGGGCCGAAGGCATTTCTTCAATGTGCGGGATTTTTAAGAATAGAGGGAGGAGATAATCCTCTTGATGCGACAAGCGTTCACCCTGAGTCATATGAGGCAGCGGAGGCACTTTTGGAAAAATTGGGAATTTCCCAGGATGAATTAAAGGAGATACAGGCAGAAGCCGCAAAGACAAATGATAAGATAAAGAAGTCAGAAACAGCCAATCCTGAAAAGAAGAAAAAGAAAAAAGACTTTGTCATTAAAAAGAAAAATTCAGCATTTGGAGCTGCACTTATGAAGGCTTTAGGTGATGGTGACGGCATTGAATTTAATGAAGATGAAGATAAATCAAATAACAAAAAGAGTAATTCATCAACGTCAGGAAAAAATGTTAAAAACAGCATTGAGTACCGTATAAAAGATAAAGCTAAAATGGCAGAGGAACTTGGCATAGGAGAAATAACACTTTCAGACATCGTAAAGGAGCTTGAGAAGCCGGGAAGAGATCCGCGTGATGAGATGCCAAAACCTATACTTCGTACAGATGTGCTTGAAATGAAAGATTTAAAACCGGGAATGATATTAAAAGGAACGGTAAGAAATGTTATTGATTTTGGTGCATTTGTGGATATAGGAGTTCACCAGGACGGACTTGTTCATATATCTGAACTTTCTGACAGTAAATTTGTAAAGCATCCGCTTGATGTAGTAAGTGTAGGAGATATAGTTGATGTTAAAGTTATGAGTGTTGATCTTGAGAAAAAGAGGATTCAGCTTACAATGAAACTGAAAGGCTAATAAATATGAAAAAATTATTTGTTGAAGTAAAGAATGGCGGAAAGATGACTTACAGTGTAAGTGACCTTAACAAATTGGACAGGATGTACGAGACAGAGGTATTTGAAAGAAAAGAAAAGAGGGTAATGTCGCCGTTCAAAAAGGAAATGCAGAAAAGTTTTCAGGCACAGGTAAGGGATTATGCATTTGAAAAGATATTGGACAGACATCTTTACACATTCAAATATATGCTTGTGATACCTGATCCATATGGTGTCGCAAAGCAGACAGCACTTATTTTGTTTAATTCTTCAAAAGAGTATAAAGTTGTGTACAGAGTTCTCGGTGATACACCTGATTGTGATTTTACGGGTGAGACAGGATTTACTACAAGACACAGAGTTCCTATACTTGGACTTTATGGAGGAAGAAATAATAAGATAGACCTTAAACTTGTTGATAAAAATGGTGAAGTTGTCAAGCACAGAATGTTACAGATATATGTGCCTCCGATTCAGGAAAACATAAGAAAGATGGTATCTGACAACGACATGAAAATGTCACATTTTGGATTTATACTGTTAAATACTGCCATAGGAAGTCCTGTAGCGATTGACGGGCATGGTGATGTAAGATATTCGCTTCAGATAAAAACGGGAAGATTAGGTATGATTCCTCTTGCAAATGGGCATTTTCTTCTTGTAGATAAGACGGCGAACAGAGTTGATAAGTATGGAAAAGTTACACCATGCAGATATCATGAGATAGATTATATGGGAAGGGTTTATAAGACATATCTTCTTGAACACAAAATAGGAAGAGCCATAGCCCAGCATGGAGAGTCACTTTTCTTTATAACGTCATCTGATGATGAACATCTTTCAGACAGAATAGCAGAATTAAATTTAAATACGGGGGAGCTTGTAAAATATTGTGACATACATGCCCTTATAGGAGAAGAATACAGGCAGTACGATAATTGGATTGATACATCGTATATTGAGTATAATAGTGGCAAGCTTCTCATAACTGCAAAGAGATTGAATTCTGTTATAAATATTGACTGGAATGAACAAAAGATTGAGTGGATTATAGCACCGCCGCAGGTATGGAAAGACAGTAAAGCAGAAAAATATGTACTAAAGGATATATCTGTGAATGATGAGAAGAGCGCAAAGATACCGATATGTTCGTTGCCTGAATATACATCTCTTATGGAGGACAATAACGGGAAACAGAAAGCAGTATTGTTTGATATAAGAAATGTTGTCAAAATTGATGGGAAAGTGATTGTACCCGGAGGAAAGCGGTCTGTAAAAAATTCATTGGTCAAAATAATAGACATAGACGAGAATGACATGTCATTAAAAGTTGAAAAATGTATTGAGGTACCAAGTTCAATAAGATTTTCAAGAGTGCTTCATTCAGAAGACGAAAAGTATCTTTTGGTCGCTCAAGGCTATCTGAGAACACAAACAGGGGGGGTTAGAGGTATAATCCAAGAGATAGATGCAGCAACGGGAGAAAAACTGCACGGTGCAGGTATCAAAAAAGTTTTTTCTAATGCATGGCCGTTTGCACCGGATATAAAAGATTATTGCGTATCAATGGAGAAAAATGACAATGCGATTTTAGGAAAACTTAATCCTTTAGAAAAGTTTGACGGCACTATGCCGGCACTGTCTGAAAATAAGACAGACGGATATTTCTTTGGGGGCGGCAGAATATGTGATGATTTGTTTTTGTGTAATATGAGACCGGGAACGGTAGATAAAATATATTTTATCGGAGAGAAGCATTCATATGTCAAAGATATGGAAAATGTAAAATTTGTGAATAAAAAAGAGGGATTTGCAATTCCTTTAAACGATTTTGAGAAAGATGAATATCATGTATATGTTGAATATGATGATGAGGTTCATAAATTAAAAAATGAGATTCGTATTATAAAGTAATATAGTGGAGCAATCCGTGGCATCTAATATTTATGATTGATGCAAAATCAAGCGTTTTAGTATAATGAATATATTAAAGATTTAATTTTAGTTGTACTACATTAGGGAGGGATAAATTACAGACAACCTGGCAAAATATGGAGGAAAATATGGAGCAGTTACCAAAATCAAAAAATACAACAGCAAAGTCGGAAAATAATCTTACATGGCATAATATGGACATAACAAGAGAGGTTCGTGCCGAAAAAATGGGGCAGCAGCCTAAAACAATATGGCTTACGGGGTTATCAGGAGCCGGCAAGTCTACAATAGTAAATGAATTGGAAAAAAGATTGTTTGTTTATGGAAAAAAGACTATGGTGCTTGACGGTGATAATGTCAGAATGGGATTAAATAAAAATCTTGGATTCAGCGAGGAAGACAGGGTTGAAAACATAAGACGTATAGCTGAAGTATCTAAACTGATGAATGATGCGGGAGTTATTGTACTTACATCATTTATTTCTCCTTTTAGAAAGGATAGAAGGAATGCAAAAAAAATAATAGGTGAGGACAGTTTTATTGAAGTTTATATAAGTACACCTATAGAAGAGTGCGAAAGAAGAGATGTAAAAGGACTTTACAAAAAGGCGAGAGCCGGAAAAATAGCAGATTTTTCAGGAATTTCAAGTCCTTATGAGGCACCTGAAGCACCTGATATTGAAGCAGATACTACAGGCAGAACAATAGAAGAGACAGCTGATTATATATATTCGGAATTAAAGAAACACTTATAGACAAAGGACAGTATATAGCAATAAAAATTCTGTATACTGTCTTTGTCAGATTTTACTAAATATAATGTATCTAATATTGTAATGAAATTAAATAAAAGTATTTGATTTTGTAATATAAGTTAACTTTTTTCTTGAGCAGGGTTGCTTTATTCATAGTAATCCTATATGATATAGAAAAAAGATAGGAATTTAAAATATGAAGGCAAATATACAAAAAGAATTTAAACTGATGGCTTCGATTTTTAAAATAGGTGTTGTTGGTTTCGGTGGAGGAACAGCTCTTATACCTGTTATAGAGAGAGAAGTTGTAGAAGACCAGAAAATAGTTGAAAAAAGTGAATATGATAAGGATGTTATTGTCGCCAGTATCACTCCGGGAGCACTTCCTGTAGAGATTGCGACAGGTCTTGGAAAGCGCGCGTATGGTGCAAGAGGAATGGCACTTGCTGCATTTCTTATGGCTTTTCCGGGAGTGCTTATGACTGTACTTATGCTGTCTGTATTGTCAAAAGTTGATGAACAGCTTTTTGTACAGATAGAATGTCTGTCTATCGGACTTACTGCGTTTATAAGCTGCCTTCTTACACAGTATGCCGTAAAAAGCATGCAGGAAGCCAAAAAAGAGAGCACAAAGAGGTTTCAGCGTGCATTTGTGATAATGATAGCTGTATTTTTATTATCATGCGGAAAATCGGTTTACAGTATACTCGGTATAAAAGCTTCGCCGATATTTGGTCTGTCAACAGTTCAGGTTCTGGGAATAGCCTTCTTTGGGATTTTTTATACACATTGCAGATTTAATATTAAAAATACGTTAGTATCAGGAATAATAATTATATTATATGTACTTTGTGTGGGAAAAGCAGGGATTATCCAGAATGCGTATCTTGAAACAGGATTAAAGGTGTTAATGTTTGTACTTGCAATCCGTGGACTTTGCATCTGTACAAGATATGGTATGAGCAAAGGAAAAAGACCTGAAGAGGAAATTTTAAAATCAGGCAATAAACTTACAACCGCGAAATTCACAAAAGAAATGGTTACATGGTTCCTGTTTTTGCTTATCCTTTCGATACCGGCGGTAATAATAACAAAAGATACATGGCTTTATCTTTTGAGAGGATTTGCTTCATCAATCATATCATTCGGAGGCGGAGATGCATATTTGTCTGTAGCTGACGGTATGTTTGTAAGTACCGGAATGATAAAGGAAAGTGAGTTTTACAGCCAGCTTGTATCAATAGTTAATGTATTGCCGGGTTCGATTTTATGTAAAACACTTGCCGGAATCGGATATTTCATCGGATACGATATAAATAACAGCATACTTGAAGGTTTCGGGGTTGCACTTGCCGGATTTGCGTGCAGTGTGGCTGCATCGGGTATTGTATTTTGTATAATTTATTATTTATATGAAAAATTTGAGGGAATAGCAGTATTCAGACTTATAGGAAGATGGATTAGACCTATAATAGCCGGACTTTTATTAAATGTAATGGTGTCAATGATATATCAGAACATTGCAACAGGACTTGCCATAGGCGGCAAGGTAGCAATAACACTTATAATTACATTTATTATTTATATAGTAAATCTTGTTCTTATGTTAAAGGTTAAGGCAGGTAACGGAGTGCTTATTCTCATATCTGCCGTATTCGGACTTGTACTTTGCAACGGTATTTTAATTTAGGAATATGATTAAAAGAAATTATAACTACAACCATAAATTTATATTGATTTATCCTAATATGATTTGTATAATGTATATATAAAAATGTTGATTATGCAAAAATAATTGGCAGTTATGTACAAAAATAATATTATTATATGATGCAATGGAGCAATCTGTGGCATCAAAAATACAATTATATAGGAGGTAGATAAATTATGGCAAATCGTTTTATCTTAAATGAAACGTCTTATCACGGAGCAGGAGCTGTTGCAGAGATTGCTACAGAGGTTAAACAGAGAGGTTACAAGAAAGCTTTTGTATGTTCAGACCCTGACCTTGTGAAATTTGGTGTTACAAAGAAAGTTTTGGATGTTCTTGAAAAGGACAGCCTTGACTACGAACTTTATTCAAATATTAAGCCAAATCCTACTATTGAAAATGTTCAGACAGGTGTAGAAACTTTCAAAAAATCAGGAGCAGATTATCTTATAGCAATCGGTGGCGGTTCTTCTATGGATACTGCCAAAGCAATAGGAATTATTATCAACAATCCTGATTTTGCAGATGTTGTAAGTCTTGAGGGAGTTGCTGAGACAAAGAATAAATCAGTGCCTATCCTTGCTGTACCTACGACAGCAGGAACAGCAGCAGAGGTTACCATCAATTACGTTATAACAGATGCGCAGAAAAACAGAAAAATGGTTTGTGTAGACCCTAAAGATATTCCGGTTGTGGCATTTGTAGACCCTGATATGATGTCATCTATGCCAAAAGGTCTTACAGCAGCAACAGGTATGGACGCACTTACACATGCGATAGAAGGTTATATTACGGCAGGTGCGTGGGAACTTTCAGACATGTTCCACTTAAAGGCAATTGAGATAATCTCACGTTCACTCAGAGGAGCAGTTGACAATACACCTGAAGGCAGAGAAGGCATGGCACTTGGACAGTATGTTGCAGGTATGGGATTTTCAAATGTAGGTCTTGGTATAGTACATAGTATGGCACATCCTCTTGGAGCACTTTATGATACACCACACGGCATTGCAAATGCAATCATACTTCCTACGGTTATGGAATATAATGCAGAAGCTACAGGGGAAAAGTATCGTGATATAGCAAAAGCAATGGGAGTTGAAGGAACAGAAAACATGTCACAGGAAGAATACAGAAAGGCAGCAGTAGATGCCGTAAAACAGCTTTCAAAAGATGTTGGAATACCTGATGACCTTAAAGAAATCGTAAAGAGAGAGGATATTCCATTCCTTGCACAGTCAGCATATGATGATGCATGCCGTCCGGGAAATCCAAAAGAGACAAGTGTAGAAGATATTACAAAGCTTTATGAATCACTTATCTGACAATACAAAATAAAAAATAATCACTGTTAAAAACTGCCACAGAGTATCACGATTTTATCGTTGTTCTGTGGCAGTTTTTTTTCGTTCAAAATAAAAATTACACAAGTTTATCAAGGTCTTTGACATCGCAGGTGATAAGCATGGTCATATTGTTTGTGAGTTTTATATCGGGAGAGGGATTTACTTCATATTCTGATGAAGTATCTTTTCTGATTGCTATCACATTCAGGTTTTCTTTGTTGCGAAGGTCAAGTTCTCTGAGTGTCTTGTCAACCCAGTTATTTTTTACATCAATTTCGACCATTTTTAATTTATCTGATATTTCCATAAAATTTATAACACGTCTGTTAGAAAGTTTCCTTGCCAGACGTATTCCGGTTTCGTGTTCAGGCATTATTGTCTGGTCTGCACCAAGTTTTTCAAGGATTTTTTTGTGAGTTTCATCCTGTGCTTTGCAGACAACAGTACCAACACCTGCATCTTTAGCATAAATTGTGGCGAGAATACTTATATCAAGTTTTCCAGTGATAGCTATAACAACGGCATCCATATTTGAAAGACCAAGAGTATCCATAGCCTCTGTATCTCTTACATCGACGGCAACGGCACATGTTACAAAATCAGCAACGGAATGAACACGTTCCTTATCAATATCAATGGCGAGAACGTCAGCACCGGTATTTGTGAGTTCTATTGCAACACTTCTGCCAAATTTTCCAAGTCCTATAACAGCAAATGAATTATCCATACAATCCTCATTTCTGCGCACATTTTCTGAATATAAAAGATTTGAGTCAGGTGCGCACAGACACAAATTCTTTGTAACACAAAAAGCTGTGTGAATTAAATTTATCAGCCAACAGTAATGTCTTCGTGAGGGAAAGATACAAGTTCTTTCCTGCTGTCATTATTAAAGAAGATAACCATTGAAATCGGGCCTATACGACCGAGGTACATACATATGATTATAATAAGTTTTCCTAAAAGATGAAGTTTTGGAGTGAAATCTCTTGTCAGTCCCACAGTTCCGATTGCACTTGTTGTCTCGTAGACAACATCGACCATTGAACCACCTTCAGCCTGGTAAAGGCTAAAGGATGCCAGCAACAGAAAAGATATACTGACCATTGTTATTGCGAGAGCTTTAGTGACAGTTTGGTGCGGTATATTTTTTCTGAATACAAAAAGGTGGTTTTTATTTTTTACAACTGCCCGTGTACTTAAAAATAAGGTGGCTGCGGTTGTTGTTTTTTTTCCGCCTGCCGTACCTATTGAGGAACCGCCGATAATCATAAGAAAATAACATAAAAGGACGGTACCGTGTCTCAATCCTGATTGTGAAAAAGTAGCAAAACCGGCAGTTCTAAGTGTAACAGACTGGAAGAAACTGGCGATTATCTTACCTGAAAAACTCATATTACCAATTGTATCTGAATTTGTATATTCAAGAAGAAATATAAGCAATGCACCGCCAAAAATTAAAATAGCAGTAGTGATAAGTGTTATTTTTGTATGAAGCCTGAGTTTTTGCAAACATTTTTTAAAAGAAAATCCTTTTATAAAATGATTTTTAAAACCGTCCATAATATCTTTCCATACTATAAAACCTATTCCGCCGGAGATAATTAAAAACATTGTAATCAGATTGATCCATACATTTGAAGCATATATTTCAAGGCTGTTTTCGCCAAGCAGGTCAATACCTGCATTACAAAAAGCAGACACCGAATGGAACAGAGAAAACCACAATCCTTTTATCAGCCCATAATCCGGAATAAAAACAAAACTGTAACATATTGCACCGGTTATTTCTATTATAAATGTTCCTTTAAAAATAAATTTCAAAAAGCGCACCAATCCTTTAAGTGTGCTGAGATTCAGTGCATCTTCCAAAAGAAGACGGTCACTTAGAGTAATACGGCTTCCGGCAATCATCATAATACCGGTGACGAAAGATACAATACCAAGACCGCCAAGCTGTATAAGTATAAGAATTATGATTTTTCCAAACAAACTCCAGTGAGAGGCTGTATTGACAACAACAAGACCTGTCACGCAGACAGAGGTAGTTGAAGTAAATAACGCATCGATGAAAGGAGTAAAAGTGCCATTGGAAGAACAAAAAGGCAGACATAGAATAAAAGCACCTATGAAAATTGTACCTAAAAAACCAAGGGCGATAATCTGAGTAGTAGACAGCTTTTTAATCAAAGTTTTAAACATATAAACCTCATTCCATAAATAAAACCATAAATAAAAAGATAAAAACAAAAATCCCCATATCATGACAATTCATAATACGAGGATAATCAAACGTGCGCGAGAAGATTCGAACTCCCGGCCTTCTGATCCGTAGTCAGACGCTCTATCCAGCTGAGCTACGCGCACATATTTGAGTGATGCTTTCGCACCGACGAGTTATACTATAACCTATCTAAAAGAAAAAATCAAGTACTTTTTAAAAAAATTTTAAAAATCTATATAAAACTATATAAAACTATATCAATCCCTGCGTCATAAAATCAGCCCCAAAATGTAAAGCTTGCAACATTCATAACCATTGTGATATAAATATATGGGGTAAATAAAAGAATGGAGGACGATATGGTCGTATCTGAAATTGTAAAAAAACTTATCGATATAAATGGAGAAAAACAGGTAGCAGAGTCGGAACCTATGAGCAGACATACTACATTCAGAATAGGAGGTCCGGCAAAAGTATTTGTCAGTCCTGATAATATAGAAAAGATAATAAAAACAATAGAATTACTTAAAAATGAAAAATGTGATTATTTTATACTTGGAAATGGAAGTAATATTCTAGCAGCAGATGAAGGATATGACGGTGTAGTTGTATCTACTGAGAATCTTAAGAATTTAAATATAGAAAGAGAAGACGGTGACGAAACTTATATATATGCAGAGGCAGGAGTAATGCTTTCAAGGGCAGCTGTACTTGCATCGGAAAGTTCACTTACAGGTTTTGAATTTGCAGGAGGAATTCCAGGGACAGTCGGCGGAGCGGTATCTATGAATGCCGGAGCATACGGAGGGGAGATAAAGGATGTCATAGTAAGTGCGGATGTGCTTATGAGTGATGGAACAGTTGTAAAACTTACAAAGGATGAACTCGAACTTTCATATAGAAACAGCATTGTACAGAAAGAAAAAATGATTGTTTTGTCGGCAGAATTTGCATTGAAAAAAGGAAATAAAAGTGAAATACTCGACAAAATGAAAGATTTTTCGCAGAGAAGGCGTGATAAACAGCCATTAGAGTATGCAAGCGCCGGAAGTACATTTAAAAGGCCTGAGGGATATTTTGCCGGAAAACTTATAGATGATGCAGGTCTGCGCGGTTACAGAGTCGGAAATGTCATGGTATCTGAAAAACACTGTGGCTTTGTGGTAAATATGGGCGGTGGAACATGTGAAGAAGCAAAAGCAGTGATAAACCATGTAAGAGAAGAGGTTGAGAAACAATTTGGTGTTACTCTTGAAATGGAAGTAAGAAAACTTGGTTGGAATTAAAAGCCTGATAAAAAGGCAGGAGAAATGAGGATGGATATGCGTTTTGTAATAGTTACGGGAATGTCAGGAGCCGGAAAAAGTTCAGTGCTTAAAATGCTTGAAGATATCGGATATTTTTGTGTTGATAACCTGCCAGTAAAACTTATACCAAAACTTACAAAAATGTTTATAGGTGAAACTGACAGTATTGATAAGCTTGCACTTGGTATAGACATAAGAAATCTTGAGGGACTCTCATATCTTGATAAAGTTCTCGACGAGATGAAAAATGAAGGTTATAAGTATGAAGTACTTTTTCTTGATGCGGACAGCAATGTTTTGGTTAAGAGATACAAGGAGACGAGACGAAATCATCCGCTTGCACTTCAGGGCAGGGTTGATAAAGCAATAGAAGCGGAGAGAGAAGAACTTCAATTTATAAAGAAACGTGCAGATTATATAATGGACACAAGTCACATGCTTGTACGCGAATTAAAACAGGAGATAGATAAAATATTTCTCAAAAATGAAGAGTATCAGAACTTTTTTGTCACGATATTATCATTTGGTTTTAAATACGGAATACCGGCAGACTGTGACCTTGTGTTTGATGTAAGATTTCTGCCCAATCCATACTATATACCGGAACTAAAAAAGAAAACAGGCAATGATTTTGAGGTGTTTGATTATGTCATGAAATCAGAACAGGCAAAGCAGTTTGACGAAAAGTTGTTTGATATGGTGAAATTCCTTATACCTAATTATATAACAGAAGGGAAAAATCAGCTTGTCATAGGAATAGGGTGTACAGGCGGAAAACATCGCTCCGTTTCATTGGCAAATGCATTGGCAAAACATATGCAGGAACTTCCGTACAGTCTGAAAACAGAACATAGAGATATTGAGAAGGATGCAAAAATAAAGGGAGAGTAGTACATGTCATTTGCAAGTGATGTAAAAGAAGAAATAGGAAAACAGACAGACAGGGGAAGGCATTGCCAGATAGCACAGTTTGCGATAATATTTGCACTTACGGGACATATAAAAAAAGATTTTAAAAATGATAATTATATTGAAATGCGAACAGAGAACTTGACAGTTGCAAAGAAATCTTATATGTTATTAAAGTGTATGTTTGATACTTCACCTGAGGTAATGATACGAACACATAATCTTCAGGTTCAGTCAAAAAATTATTTTATATGTATAAAAGACAGCGCACTTGTAATAGAAGTGTTAAAGACCATAAAACTGTTGAGTGATGAAAATCAATGGGGTGATTTTGGAACGGTAAATAAGCTTATAGTACAAAATATGTGCTGCAAGCGTGCATTCCTTCGAGGAGCATTTATGGTAGCTGGTTCGGTGACGAATCCTGAAAAGGGATATCATCTTGAAATAGCTGTTCTTTCAGCAAAACTTGCAGAGCAGTTAAAAGAGGAAATGAGTGCTTTTGAAATTGATGCAAAAATTGTTGAGAGAAAAAAATATCAGGTTGTTTATATAAAAGAAGGAGCGCAGATAGTCGATTTTTTAAATGTCATAGGGGCGCATATGGCACTTATGGAATTTGAAAATGTCCGTATTGTCAAAGAAGTGCGGAATTCCGTAAACAGACAGGTGAATTGTGAGACAGCAAATATAACAAAGATAGTAAATACTGCCGCCAGGCAGATAGAAGATATTAAGTATATTCAATGTAATATGGGGTTTGGTACGTTATCAGACGGATTGAGAGAGATTGCCGAACTAAGACTTGGGTATCCTGACAGTTCACTGCAGGAGCTTGGAAAGATGTTAGACAATCCCATAAGCAAATCCGGTGTTAACCATCGTTTGAAAAAACTAAGCAATATTGCAAATGAGCTCAGACAGGAAAAAGAGGGTATCAGTTGAGAGACTGAATCCGATGTCTGACAAAAGGAGGAACAACATGATTACAAAAAAAATTCAAATTCAGCTTCAGAATGGGTTGGAGGCAAGACCTGTAGCAGTATTAGTTCAGGTTGCAAGCCAGTACAACAGCAGCATCTATGTTGAGTGTGATGACAGAAAAGTAAACGCAAAAAGTATCATGGGTATGATGACACTTGGACTTACAGCAGGTGAGGAAGTTGTAGTTTCAGCAAATGGAGATGACGAACAGACAGCTATGGATGATATTGTAAAGTATTTAAGCACAGCCAATGCATAGATAGATATTGCCTGAAATAAAAAATGAAAGCAGACGGTTACATTATATGATGCAGTCTGCTTTTTGTTTTTTGAAAAACTATTTAATTATAAATTATAACAGTTTCGTTATTATGTAGCTGCATTTAAAGAAGAGGAGGCCGGTGTATATGAGTTTTACACATCTTCATGTCCATACACAGTATTCTTTGTTGGACGGTTCATGCAAGATAAATGAGATTGTAAACAGAGCAAAAGAACTTGGAATGAAAAATCTTGCGATTACAGACCATGGAAATATGTACGGTGTCATAGACTTTTATAGAGCATGTAAGGCGGCGGATATAAATCCTGTAATAGGCTGTGAAGTGTATGTGGCACCGGGGTCAAGGTTTGATAAGAAAAATGAAAAGGGTGAAGGAAGATATAACCATCTTGTTCTGCTTGCGGAAAATGATAAGGGTTACGCAAATCTTATGAAGATTGTTTCAAGAGGATTTACGGAAGGCTTTTACTACAAACCGAGAGTAGATTATGAAGTACTTGAGCAGTTTCATGAAGGAATTATTGCGCTTAGTGCATGTCTTGCCGGAATTGTGGCAACAAATCTCAGACAGGGATTTTATGACGAAGCAAAAAAAGAAGCTCTAAGACTGAGAGATATATTCGGAGAAAATAATTTTTTTCTTGAACTTCAGGATCACGGAATATCAGACCAGACAACTGTAAATCAGGGACTGCTCAGAATGAGCCAGGAGACTGGAATTGAACTTGTTGCGACAAACGATGTACATTACATAATGGCTGATGATGCCAAGGCACACGATATTTTGCTTTGTATACAGACACAGAAAAAAGTTACCGATGAGGACAGAATGAGATATGACGGGGGTCAGTATTATCTCAAATCGGAAGATGAGATGAAAAGTCTCTTTCCGTATGCACTGGAAGCATTGGAAAATACGGAAAAAGTTGCAGACAGATGTCATGTTGAGATTGAGTTTGGAAACTATAAACTGCCGCATTATGATGTGCCTGACGGATATACGGCATGGGAATATCTGAACAAGCTTTGTAATGAGGGGCTTATAAGAAGATATAGCAAGCCTGACAAGTCACTTAAGGAAAGGCTTGAGTATGAGCTTGAGACAATTCATACCATGGGATTTGTTGATTATTTCCTTATTGTATGGGACTTTATTAAATATGCGAGGGACAATGGCATAAGCGTCGGACCGGGACGAGGTTCAGCAGCCGGAAGTGTTGTGTCGTATACGCTTGGGATTACAAATATAGACCCGTTAAGGTATGACCTTCTCTTTGAAAGATTTTTGAACCCTGAACGAGTGACAATGCCTGATATAGATATAGATTTCTGTTATGAAAGACGTCCTGAGGTCATAAAATATGTAATGGATAAATATGGAAGAAATCATGTGGTTCAGATTGTAACATTCGGAACTATGGCAGCAAGAAATGCAATAAGAGATGTCGGAAGA
>FR887337.1:58366-97929 GCA_000436755.1 Clostridium sp. CAG:253
AGCACTTGATCTGCCACTCAGTTTTGTGGATATGGTTGCAAAAGCGATTCCTATGGAACTTGGAATTACAATAGAAAAGGCATTGAAGGAAAATCCTGAATTAAAAGCACTTTATGACAGTGATGAGCAGGCGGAAAATCTTATTGATATGTCAATGCGTCTCGAAGGACTTCCACGTCATACATCAATGCATGCGGCAGGGGTTTTGATAAGCCCTGAGGCGGTAGATGAATATGTGCCGCTTTCGAGAGCTTCTGACGGAACGATAACAACGCAGTACACGATGACAACACTTGAGGAACTTGGTCTGTTAAAGATGGATTTCCTTGGACTTAGAACACTTACCGTTATACAGAATGCGGCACACATGGCAGGGCTTGCCGATGATACCATGATGGATATTGATTATGACGATAAAAAAGTGTTTGAAATGATAGGAACAGGAAAGACAGAGGGGGTATTTCAGCTTGAAAGTCCCGGTATGAGACAGTTCATGAAAGAATTAAAGCCTCAGAACATGGAAGATGTTATTGCCGGAATTTCACTCTACCGTCCGGGACCTATGGACTTTATTCCCAAATATATAGCAGGAAAGAACAACAGAGACAGTATAGTTTACGACTGCCCGCAGCTTGAACCGATACTTGCACCTACATATGGCTGTATTGTATATCAGGAGCAGGTAATGCAGATAGTAAGAAACCTTGCCGGATACAGTTTTGGACGAAGTGACCTTGTACGCCGTGCCATGGCTAAAAAGAAAACAAAAGTCATGGAGGCAGAGCGTAAAAACTTTGTTTATGGAAATGAAGCTGAGGGAGTAAAGGGATGCGTAGCAAACGGAATAGATGAAGCTGTTGCAAATAAAATCTATGATGAGATGATTGATTTTGCAAAATATGCTTTCAACAAATCACATGCGGCGGCGTATGCGGTAGTATCTTATCAGACAGCATACTTAAAATGTTATTATCCCGTTGAATTTATGGCGGCACTTCTCACGTCCGTAAAAGACAATACGACAAAAGTCATATCATACATTATGAGCAGCAAAAGCCTTGGCATAGACATTCTTCCACCTGATGTAAATGAAGGATACAGCAGATTTCATGTGGCAGGTGGTGCAATACGATTTGGAATGTCGGCAATAAAAGGTGTAGGCGAACCGGTTATCGAGGCTATAGTAGCCGAAAGAAAACGTGGAGGAAAATTTGAATCCATGTATGATTTCATGAAACGTCTTACATCAAAAGAAATAAACAGACATACAATAGAGAATTTTATAAAAGCAGGAGCACTTGATTCGATGCCGGGAAACCGCCGTCAGAAAATGATGGTGTACGACTCGATGCTTGACAGCGTAAACAGAGAGAAAAAAGATGCAATCGCAGGACAGATGTCACTCTTTGATATGGGCGATGAAGAACTCGACAAGGCAAATGAGATAAAATATCCGGACATTGAAGAATTTGGCAAAGAGGAACTTCTTGGATTTGAAAAGGAAGTTCTGGGTATATATATAAGTGGACATCCTTTAAACGATTATACGGAGCTGATGGATAAAAACTGCACAAGGTCATCACTCGATTTTATGGTATCGGAAGACGAGGATAATTCATCGGCAAAAGTCGCAGACGGAGAAAGTGTTGTTATCGGTGGCATGCTTTCGGATAAGAAAGTGAAAGTCACAAAAAAAACAAATAAACTTATGGCATATATTCAGATTGAGGACCTTTATGGAACAGTTGAAGTCACAATTTTTCCTAGAGATTATGAGAGACTTAAACCGCTTCTTGAGGATGATGCAAAAGTATTTGTAAAGGGAAGGGCACAAAACAGCGAGAACGGTGCGGCAAAACTTATATGCCAGGATATAATACCTTTCGACATGATACCGTGTGAATTGTGGATACGATTTGAGGATTTGGATGAGTTTGCTTCAAAAGAGCAGGAATTATATAAAAATCTGCTTCCGTATGACGGAAAAGATATGGTATGTATCTATGCCGCAAAGGAAAAACAGATAAAAAGACTTCCAAGAAGCAGAGGTGTAGATGCAAGAAGACTGGTTAGAGATGAAAACTTTAAATTTATGCCGAAAGAGGCACTTGCAATTCGTGAAAAGAGTATTGAAAAATAATCAAATTTGCCGTAAAATTATATTGGATAAATGAGAATAAGTCATAGTAAATTTTATGTAAAAATACTTATTGTACTATACTTATTGTTTCGGAAAATTTATACTAACGTTTTTATTTTACGATACTTAAGGAGGACATTATGAGTAATGCTGTTAAGACTATTGGTGTGCTGACAAGCGGTGGAGATGCACCGGGAATGAACGCTGCTATAAGAGCAGTTGTCCGTACAGGAATTTCAAACGGACTTAATGTTAAAGGAATCAGAAGAGGATATGCAGGCCTTTTAGAGGAAGATATCATTGATATGAACAATCTTTCTGTATCAGACATCATTCAGACAGGAGGAACAATCCTTTATACTGCTAGATGTCTTGAATTTAAAAAGAAAGAATATCAGCAGAAGGCAGCAGAAATCTGCCGTAAGCATGGTATTGACGGTATAGTAGTTATCGGTGGTGACGGTTCGTTCAACGGAGCGAGCAGACTTTCGGAACAGGGAATAAACACGATAGGAGTTCCGGGAACCATTGACCTTGATATAGCCTGTACAGAGTATACTATAGGATTTGATACAGCTATAAATACAGCTATGGAAGCTATTGACAAACTTAGAGATACATCTGAATCCCATGAGCGCTGTAGTGTCGTTGAGGTTATGGGACGTACAGCAGGTCACATTGCTCTTTGGACCGGTATTGCGAGTGGTGCAGAATATATTCTTACTACTGAGAAATATCACGGAGATATTCAGAGAATTATTTCAAAAATTCAGGACAGAAGAAAACTCGGCAAGAAAAATCATATTATAGTAAATGCCGAGGGAGTTGGAAACTCAGCAGAAATGGCTAAGATTATTGAGGTAGCAACAGGCGTTGAGACAAGAGCGACAATTCTTGGACATATTCAGCGTGGTGGAAACCCTACATGTAAAGACAGAGTATTTGCATCAGCAATGGGTACTATGGCTGTTGAACTTTTATGTGAGGGAAAGAGCAATAGAGTTGTAGGATATAAAGAGGGAGAATTTGTTGATTTTGATATTCAGGAAGCACTCTCAATGTCAAAAGATTTGGACCCATATTTATTCCATATTACTCATAAACTTACAACAAGATAATAAACAAATTCAAATAGAATAGAAGGAGGTAAGTTTGTCTATGAAGAAACTTTTTAAATTTGCTGCGGGTGTGGCAGCGATTGCGGGAGCAGCATGTGGTGCTGTTTACTGTCTTAAAAAATTCTGCGGAATCGACCTTTTAAAGAGAGATGAGGACTTTGATGACTTCGATGAAGAATTTGATGACGATTTCGATGATGATTTTGATGATGAAGACGAAGATGACGATGAAGCAGAAGACGCTGAGCCGTCAAATGATGATGAAGCAGGTGACAGGGAATATGTGACACTTGACATGGAAAGTGAAGATACATCAGATGACAGTGAAAAGGCATCAGAGGATGATGAAAAATCAGATGAATAAAAGAAAGTCTTTTGACATATGATTCAAAAAATCTGTGTGGATAAATCATGCCACGCAGATTTTTTTGCATTTTTTTTGGATTTCTGTTATAATGGCAAATATTTGTTCGTATAAAATTATAGGAGGTTGCAGGATATAATGAGCGAGTATACAGGAAAAGAGATAGTGATACTTGAGGGGCTTGAAGCGGTAAGAAAAAGACCGGGAATGTATATAGGTTCTACAGGTTCGAGGGGACTTCATCATCTGATATGGGAAATACTTGACAATAGCATAGATGAACATCTTGCCGGATTTTGTGATGAGATACATATTACAATGCGAGGAGACGGGGGTATATGTATAGAAGATAATGGACGAGGTGTTCCGGTAGATATACATCCTACAAAAAAAGTATCGACGGTGCGTGTGGTTTATACGATACTTCATGCAGGAGGAAAGTTTGGAAATTCTGCATACAAAGTATCAGGCGGATTGCACGGTGTAGGTTCATCGGTTGTTAATGCACTCTCAACGCATATGATAGTTGAAGTAAAAAGAGGCGGATTTGTATACAGAGATGAGTACAGAGATGGAGGTCATCCTGTAGTTGAGCTGAAAAAGGGCGCGCTTGAGCCGGTAGGAAAATGTGCAAAATCAGCGACAGGAACAAAAGTTACATTTTATCCGGATGCCGAGATATTTGAGACAATACATTTTAAAGCAGAAGTTATAAAGAAAAAACTTAAAGAGATAGCATACCTTAATAAAAATCTTAAGCTTATATTTAAAAATGAAAACGACGGAGAAGAGCAGACATACCTTGAAGAACATGGTATAAAAAGCTTTGTATCTTACATAAACAGAGATGCACATGTACTTCATAAAGAGCCGATTTATTTTGAGGGATCAAGCGGCGATATAGAAGTGGAAGTTGCCCTTCAATATACGACGAATTTTACAGAGCAGATAAATCCATACTGCAACAGAATAAATGTGGTAGATGGAGGAACACTTGTAACAGGATTCAAGATGGCACTTACCAGAGTTATGAATCAATATGCAAGAGAACTCGGAGTGTTAAAAGACAAAGATGAAAATTTTGACGGTAAAGATATAAGAAATGGACTTGTTGCAATTATTTCAATAAAGCATCCAGACCCACAGTTTGAGGGTCAGACAAAGACAAAACTTGGAAATACCGATGCAAAAACGGCAGTAGATGAGGTCGTGACAACAGAGATACAGCGTTATCTTGACAAAAATATCAATGTGCTTCAGGCAATCCTTGACAATTCAGTGAAAAGCTACAATGCAAGAAAGGCAAGTGACAAAGCAAGAAATACGGTATTAAAGCAGTTAAATGATGTAGATACAAAGAGCAAACTGGCGGCATGTACATCGAAAAATCCTGAAGAGTGTGAGGTATATATAGTCGAAGGAGATTCAGCCGGAGGTACGGTAAAGACAGCAAGAAACAGAAAAACACAGGCTGTTCTGCCGCTGAGGGGAAAAATACTGAATGTAGAGAAAGCATCACTTGAAAAGATTTTATTGAACAATGAGATAAAATCAATGATTGCTGCGTTCGGATGTGGTATAGGTGATGAATTTGATATAAGTAAATTGAGATATGATAAGATTATCATTCTTACCGATGCCGATGTTGATGGGGCACACATAAGCACATTACTGCTCACGTTTTTCTATCGTTTTATGCCGGAACTTATTTATTCAGGTAAAATATACAGAGGACTTCCGCCACTTTACAAAGTAGATTATGAAGCACTTGACAAAAAAACGAAAAAGAAACAATCAGAGTATGTATTTAATGATTTTGAACTTGAAAAGTTTAGAAAAAATAAGAACAATAAAATAATAAGCATACAGCGTTATAAAGGTCTTGGCGAGATGGATGTATCACAGCTCTGGGAGACGACACTTGACCCGGAGAGCAGACTGCTTGCACAGATAAACATAAGTGACGGTGTAGATGCAGACGATGTAACGACAACACTTATGAGCAGTAATGTGCCTCCGAGACGCCAGTTTATAATGGAAGAAGCACAGTATGCAAATCTGGATATATAATAGGATTATTTGTTATATCTACACAATTTATTTACAAGTTTTGCAAATGTAAATAGTGAATTAAAAAGAATGGGGATTAAAATGAAGACGAAGGAACAATCGATTATACAGCTTGATTTCTCCGAGGAAATGAGAAATTCATATAGAGATTATGCAATGAGTGTTATTATTGCAAGGGCACTTCCTGATGTAAGGGATGGATTAAAGCCTGTTCAGAGAAGAATACTTTATGCTATGGATGAACTCGGACTTGCACCGGATAAACCACACAGAAAAAGTGCACGTATAGTAGGTGATACTATGGGTAAGTATCATCCTCACGGTGACAGTTCCATCTATGATGCGCTTGTGCATATGACGGAAGATTATTCACTTTCACTGCCGCTTGTTGACGGACATGGAAATTTTGGCTCAATAGACGGTGACGGTGCGGCAGCTATGCGTTATACAGAGGCAAGACTTTCAAAACCGGCAATGACAATGCTTGAAAATCTTGATAAGGGGCTTGTACCATTTGGACCAAACTTTGACGAAAGTGAAAAGGAGCCGCTTGTACTTCCGGCAACACTTCCAAATCTCCTTATAAACGGAACAACAGGAATTGCGGTAGGAATGGCGACAAATATGCCGCCGCACAATCCGGGAGAAGTGATAGACGGAGTTATTGCATATATGGATAATCCTGAGATTTCTACAAAAGGACTTATGAAATATATAAAGGGACCTGATTTTCCGACGGGTGCTTCAGTGACAAATTCAGATGATTTGTTTGAAATTTATGATACAGGTGAGGGAAAAATAAAGCTGCGTGCAAAGGCAGAGATAGAAGCGGGTACAAACGGAAGAAAAAATATCGTGGTAACGGAAATTCCATATACAGTAGCAGGAAACAAAACAAAACTGCTTGAAAATCTTGTATCATTATCAAAGGATAAAGTGTTTGATGAGATATATGATGTGCGTGACGAATCGTCAAAGGAAGGAATAAGAATAGTAGTAGAAGTAAAAAAAGACAGAAACGCAGAAAATCTTTTGAACGGACTCTATCAAAAAACATCACTTGAAGATACATACGGCGTAAATATGCTTGCCGTAAAAGATAAGCAGCCGATTACATTTACACTCAAAGGGCTTGTACAGGAATTTGTGGAGTTTCAGGAGGAACTCTACACAAAAGAGTACGAGCATCTTTTGGAAAAAGCGAAAGCAAGACTTGAGATAGTAGCAGGACTTATAAAAGCGACAGATGTAATTGATCTTATTATAGAAATACTTCGAGGAAGTGATTCGGTAAAACAGGCTAAGAACTGTCTCATAAACGGAGTGACAACGGATATTAAATTCAAGTCACAGAAGTCTAAGAATGCGGCAGCAAAACTTGATTTTACAAAAAATCAGGCAGATGCGATACTCGCAATGCCGCTCAGCAAATTGATAGGCCTGGAACTTTTAAAACTTCATCAGGAAAACGATTCGCTGCTTGCAAATATAGAAGAGTACAATGGAATACTTGGAAATATAAATGAACTTCACAAAGTTATAAAGGCAAGACTTAAAAATTATAAAAAACAGTTTGGCAGAGGAAGACGCACACTGCTTACAAATCTTGATGCAGGAAAGTATGTCGAGGAAGTAAAAGAAGAAAATCTTTATGTGCTTATTGACAGATTTGGTTATTGCAAGTCAGTAGACGAGTCAAGTTATTCGAGAATATCCGAAGAATCGTTAAATGAATATACACATAAAATACAGATAAGGAATACAGACAAGTTATGTGTATTTACCAGAAACGGATTTATGCATCAAATAAAAATGAATGCGATACCGAAAGGGCGAAACAGAGATAAAGGTGTACTTATACAATCACTGTGTAAACTGGGTGACGATGAGGCACTCACATATATAGCATTTGAAGATTTATTTAATTCACAGCTTTTGTTTGTGACAAAAAACGGTCTTGTGAAACTTGTATCAGGCGTAGAATTTGAAACAAACCGTTCAATGATAAATTCAACAAAACTTGACGATGGGGATGAACTCATAAAAGTACGCCCACTCACCGATGAAGAATCAATATCAGAAGACAGCAGTGTGGTCATCATAACACATAAAGAAGCATCACTGCGTTTCCCACTCTCTCAGGTAAATGAACTCAAAAAAGCCAGCAAGGGAGTAAAGGGAATAACCATGGCAGCAGAGGATTATGCATGGTATGCAGAAGTAGTATCAAAAGAAACGGAAACAATTGAATATGACGGAAAGAAATTTGCGGTTAAGAAGATAAAGACACGCAAGCGGAACGATAAAGCGACAAAAACTAAGATAAGGATGTAAGTTTTTTTGGGGGAGGAAAATTAACTGTTGGTTTATTTAAAATCTTGTGGTACTGTCAAGAGCGTTTATGTGATATGTTTTAAATATTTCTCCGGTTAGGGTATTGAAACCTTATTTTATTTTTGATAACATAAGTGAGGTATAACTTTTATAAAAAATAAAAATTGTATCAGGTTAAAACAAAAATGACCTTGAATATACAAAAGCAGACACGAATGGAATCGTCTGATTTACAGGGAGACTGCTTTAAGAAAGGACGACACAACATGAAAAAGACACCATTTGTAACAAAAGAACAGATTGAAGAAATTGCAAAGACATATCCGACACCTTTTCATATATATGATGAGAAGGGAATCAGAGAAAATGCACGCAGACTTAAAAAAGCATTCTCATGGAACAAAGGCTATCGTGAGTATTTTGCCGTAAAGGCAACACCAAATCCTTTTATACTTAAACTTCTTCAGGAGGAAGGATGCGGAGTGGACTGCTCATCACTTACAGAGCTTATGATGTCAGAGGCATGTGGATTCAGCAATAATGATATCATGTTCTCTTCAAATGTTACACCGGCAGCTGAATATAAGAAAGCAAAAGAGCTCGGTGCATATATAAATCTTGATGATATTACACATATAGATTTTCTTGATGAAGTAGCAGGAATACCAGAAACAATCTGCTGTCGTTACAATCCGGGCGGAGTATTCAAGATGGGAACAGACATTATGGACAACCCGGGAGATGCTAAGTATGGAATGACAAAAGAGCAGATGATAGAAGCTTTCAAAAGACTTAAATCAATGGGAGCAAAATATTTCGGAATACATTCATTCCTCGCAAGCAACACTGTAAGCAACGATTATTATCCTACACTTGCAGGCATCCTCTTTGAACTTGCAGTAGAGCTCAAAGAAAAGACAGGTGTTGAGATTAAATTTATCAATCTCTCAGGCGGAGTAGGAATTCCGTATACAGAGGACAAAGAGCCGAACGATATAGCAGTTATCGGTGAGGGTGTACACAAGAAGTTCGATGAGATTATGGTTCCAGCAGGAATGGGAGATGTAGCGATATTTACAGAACTTGGACGTTTCATGCTTGCACCATACGGAGGACTTGTAACAAAAGCAATTCATGAGAAACATATCTATAAAGAGTATATAGGAGTGGATGCGTGTGCAGTAAACCTTATGCGTCCGGCAATGTACGGAGCATATCATCACATTACCGTACTCGGCAAGGAAAATGAGCCGTGTGACCACAAATATGATGTAACAGGTTCACTTTGTGAAAACAATGACAAATTTGCAATTGACCGTATGCTTCCAAAGATTGACATGGGAGACTATCTTTTTATTCATGATACAGGAGCACACGGATTTGCCATGGGTTACAACTACAACGGCAAGTTAAAGTCAGCAGAGCTTCTTCTCAAAGAGGACGGAAGTGTTCAGATGATAAGAAGAGCAGAGACGCCTAAGGATTATTTTGCAACATTTGACTTCTGCGATATACTTAAAGATGTTAAATACTAATACAGCGAAAATTATATCAATTATTAATTGTGCCAGAAACAGTAAATGATAAAAATTGTTCAAATTGCATAAAAACAAAGAGAGACACCGATAAAATTTGTCGGTGTCTTTTTTGTTTTATAGCCGTTTTCAGGTAAAGTTTTCTTTACGAAAGACCGATAAATAATATGAAAAAGCATTTATAAGATTTAAACAGGTGGTGATTATATGAGAATTGATGCATTAAATCAGGTAAGCCAGTTGTATCAGGCAAACAAACCTAAAAAGGTTTCAAAAGGCAAAGAGAACGATACAGCAGATAAGTTTGAAATATCACAGTCAGCAAAGGATTACCAGGTGGCAAAAGCAGCAGTCAGCGGATCATCTGACATAAGAGAAGAAAAGGTGGCTGAACTTAAAGAAGCTGTAGCGAGTGGTACTTACAATGTATCAGCAGCAGAGATTGCCGATAAGATGATAAGCAGATATTTTGATTCAATTTTTTAAATAAGCCGGGGGCATTATATGTCTGGGCGTGAAAAAAGAGGAAAAAGATTTGGCTAGTTTAATGGATGAACTCCTCGAAGCATTGAGCGAGGAAAGAGATATTTATGAACAGCTTGCGCCGATATCAGAGAGAAAGACAAAGGTGCTTATAAAAGAAGACCTTGAAGAACTCAAAAAGATAACGGACGAGGAGCAGCTTCTTGTTGACAAGGTGAGTATCATTGACAGGAAAAGAGAAAAGGTTATAAAGAATATCAGTGTGGTTTTAAATAAAGATCCAAAGGAATTGGATTTGGCAACACTCGGAACTATACTGTGCAAGCAGCCTGAGGAAAGAAAAAAACTGAATCAGCTTCATGATTCATTGAAGAAAGTTATGAACAGGCTTGTCGTTGCAAATGAACAAAATAAAGAACTTATAGAAAATTCCCTAGGAATGATAGAGTTCAATATGAACTATATTAAAAGCACAAGGATGTCGCCGGGAAATAACAATTATAATCGTAACGCCGCTACGAGTTACACAGATTCAGACAGAGGCGGATTTGATGCAAAACAGTGATTATATGTTATACATTAAACAAAGAATGTATAGCGTATAGTCATAAGCGTCAGGAAAGATTATGGTTATACGGTGTACATTCTTTTTTTGATTTATGTGATGCAAGAGTCAAAAACAGATAGCAATCTGTGGCATCATCATTTATATGTGATTTGACAGAGTTCATAAAATATGGAGGAAGAAAGATGAGCTTATTTACAAGTTTACAAAATGGGGTTTCAGGTCTGAATGCTGCGTCGGCGGGGCTTAACACGACTTCGCACAACCTTGCCAACACAAAAACGGCGGGATATACGAGACAGCAGAACATTCAGAAAGATATGTATTATCAGACATTCAAAGTTACAAACAATGCAACTATGAAAGTGGGTATGGGAACGTATGTGGCGGATGTACGTCAGATAAGAGACATGTTCCTTGATAAAGAGTACAGACTTCAGGTCAGCAGACAGAGTTTTTATGAGAAACAGGTTGAATGTGAGCAGGAAGTAGAAGATATATTTGGTGAAACGGAAGGCGTAGAATTCAGAAATTCGATGGAAAGCATATGGGAGGCAGTCCAGAACCTTTCAACAAATCCTGAGAGTGTTGTAAACAGACAGCTTTTTATAGCACAGTGTGAGTCGTTTATAGAGACGGCTAAAAATGCCTACAATGCAATTACTAAGTATCAGACGGGTCTGAACAATGAGGTTGCAAAGCAGGTAAAAGAGATAAACAGCATAGCAGATCAGATTGCAGATTTGAACAAAGTAATAGCTGAAAAGGAAGCAGCCGGAATAGAAAATGCAAATGACTACAGAGACCAGAGAAATCTTCTTATGGATAAACTTGCCGGTTATACATATTATACATACAACGAAGATGTAGACGGAAAAGTACAGATATATATAGATGATGCACCACTTGTTATTGAGACAAAATCATTCCATATGAAAACAGAAAGTGCCACACAGACAGGCATGTACAATGTAGTATGGGAAGACAGTGGATTTGGAGAGGTTTACAATACAGACGAAGCGTATTCGACAGCCAAAAAGACAGATACAGGTTCGCTCCTCGGTATACTTACGGCGAGAGGAAAGAAGAACGCCGTATATAGTGATATACCACAGCAGCCTGACCCAAATGACACGAAGTATCAGAAAACAGATGGCTCTTTCAATCAGGATTTATATGATGAAGATTACGGCAAATATAAGGATAAAGTAGAACTCTACAACAATACTACAGGAAATTCAATCCTCACACAGGCAGAAGCACAATTTGATTTGCTTATACATGGCGTTGTCACTATGCTCAATGACATCTTTTGCCCGAATGTTAAGGATGACAGCGGAAGCAGCAAAATACAGTTCAACACAGCTGTGGAGGGAACTACGAAAGATGAAGTCGGAAACGATATTACATTTAAGCTTGATGCGACAAAGAAATATAAGATACTTGATGTGAAGAACACACCTGTGGGAGCAGATGATGATGAAACAATAGGAACAGAGCTTTTTACAAGAACAGGTTCATCAAGATATACAAAAATCACACTTACCGGTCAGGTATACGCAGACAATTATACAGATGAGGATGGAAATCAAATCGGACTTGCAAAAGACAATGGAGACGGAACATTTACACTTTATGTCTACAATGAAGAAAATGTTACCATTGAGAAAGGTACAGATGGCAAATATACATATGTTGAACATGGTGATGATTATACTGAAAAGACTTCAATGTATACAATCACGAATCTTCAGATAAATCCGGATATACTTGCTGACTATTCACTTTTACCTATAAAAGCAAATTCAGCAGGCGGTGATTCGGGAGCATATGCACAGGAAATATACAAAGAGATACTTACAGCCTGGAAGTCAGATTTTGCGGTACTCGACCCTAATACTAAGACATCATACACATATGATGAGTATTACAATGAGATGATAGGAAATTTCGGATCAAAGGGAAAAGTATGGCAGACTGTAGTAGATAATCAGGAAAAACTTGCCCAGGAGGTTGAGAGTAAGAGACAACAGGTGTCAGGAGTATCGACAGATGAAGAGCTTACAAGTCTTCTGACATATCAGCATGCATACAATGCAGCATCAAGATACATAAACGTAGTAAACCAGATGCTTGAACACTTGATAGAGAGACTCGGATAAAAACGAAAAATTCATTGGAGGTAGAATATGGCATCAACATTTTTTGGACTAAATATAGCTGTATCCGGAATGAATACATATAATGCCGTGCTCAACACAACAGCACACAATATATCAAATACAAAAACAGCCGGATATTCAAAGCAGGTAGTAAATCAGCAGGCTAAGAAAGCATTATCCCTTAAAACATCTTTTGGAATGCAGGGAACAGGTGTAGAAGTTACTGAAATAGTAAACACAAGAGATTCATATTATGATTATAAGTACAGAAAGAGTACAACAACACTCGGATATTATGATACAGCCAAATATTATATGAGCAGTATTGAAGATTATCTTTATGTAAAAGATGAAAAGAGCGGTGGACTTTCAACATCTTTAGATTCATTCTTCAAATCACTCATAAATATGACAACAGATTCGACAGACACCACAAAGAGAGCTGAAACAGCAGGTTATGCAGATGCACTTGGAGAATATGCAAGAAAAATGTCAACAAATCTTCAGACACTCCAGAATGACATAAACACTGAGATAAGTTCAACAGTCAAACAGATAAATGCGTATGCAGAACAGCTTGCAGCACTTACAAAGCAGATAAACTCACTTGAGGTATATGGAAACCAGGCAAATGACCTTCGTGACCAGAGAGCGAGAATATTGGATGAGTTGTCACAGCTTGCAGATGTTGAAGTGACAGAAAAAAATCCTGAAACAGGAAGCGGACTTCATCAGTACATAGTTGCACTTGGCGGAAATATACTTGTAGATACTTACAATTACAAAACAATATCAGTAGAAGCATCTAAGACAAAGGATAATCAGTGCGATAATCAGGGACTTTACGGACTTAAATGGAGTGACGGACAGTCATTTAATATAAGAAATACAGTACTCGGCGGAAAGCTTCAGGCATTGTTTGAACTCAGAGACGGAAATAACGGAGAAAACTTTACGGCAAAGCTTACAAACAATGGTAATGGTTCATGTATAGGAACAAAAAATAACAAATCAACAATCACATTATCAGCAAAATCAGTAAGCGGAGCAAACAACTGCGATTTAGCAAAATTAAGCATACCGGAAGCGAATGCATGCCTTACTATAGCCGGAAAAGATTATAAATATGATTCATTTGAAGTAACAGTAGGAATTGACGGAACATATACATACACATTTACATTATCGGAACCGCTGGAAGAAGCAGATAAGAAAAACATAAAGACAGCATTCGATAATAGCGAGTCTGCATCGATAGGAGATTCGGTAGACTTTAGAGGAATACCTTATTATATGTCACAGTTAAATGAGTTTATCAGAACATTCTCAGCAAATGTAAACCAGCTTCAGAATGCCGGTTATGACATGGATAATAATAAAGGTGTAGATTTGTTTGTCGGACTTGATAGTCAGACAGATAAGCAGATGAACATGATTGAGCTTATCAGAAACACAAAAGACGGATATTATTATTTGAATGGAAGCAAGGTATTTTCAGGAAAAGTTACAGGAGGAACAACAGATGCTCCGAAGGCAGCAGCCGGCTCAGACCTTGAATCATATCTTACAAACAATGAATATACAATAAAAGGAAAATCTGAAACAGCAGTCAGTGCAAATGGTATAAGCGGAAAGAAATATACACTCTTAGATAAAAATGGGGAAGAAGCAGAAACGATATTTGTACCGGATGACTCTAAAAATGTATTTACTTTCAGTTCATCAACAAAAGAAAGTACGGATGGTAATATTTATTCTTCTTATTATAATGTCACCGCAGCACGTTTTCAGGCAAATAAGGATGTTGTAAAGGATGGAAGACTTATAGCAGCCGCTAAGTATTCACAGGACAAGACAGGTATATCAGAGTCGGGAAATCTTGATAAACTTGTAGCATTGCAGAATGACCAGAATATATTTAAGCAGGGAACACCGACAGCTTTCCTTCAGATAATGACAGCAACAGTCGGAGTAGATTCAAATAAGATAGTGGCAGCAACAACAAACTCTGAAAATATACAAAAAGCGATTGAGAACAGAAGACTTTCGGTAATGGGCGTTGATGAGGATGAGGAAGGACAGAACCTTATAATTACGCAGAATTTGTTAAATGCGCAGTACAGAGTGATTTCAGTAATGAATGAAGTGCTTGACAAACTTATAAATCAGACAGGTGTATAAAATACCAAATCTTCGATTTGGTATTAAAAAAAGGCAAAGACAGCCTTTTCAAGAACGTATATAAAAAAACAAAGACAGCCTTTTTCAAAAATATCTGGCAAAAAAGACGAAGAAAATTTTTTGAATTACCACAATAATACAGGGCTTGATAGTTTATAGAAGGGGGATTGACATGAGAGTAACGAATTCCATGATTTCAAATAGTGCTTCGGCACATATTACAAATGCAAAAAACAGTCTTTTGAAATATTCTGAGCAGTATACGACACAGAAAAAGATACAGAGGCCTTCAGATGATCCGACAGTTGCTGTTCGTTCTTTGAAGCTTCGTACTACATATTCTCAGCTTACACAGTATGCCGAGAAGAATGTAAAAGATGCAATGAGCTGGATGAACACAACAGAAACAGCACTTTCAAACATATCAAAGAAATTTGATAATATGAAATCATATCTGAACCAGGGAGCAAATGATTATCTTAAAGCAGATGACAGAAAGTCAGTATTAACAACACTTCAGCAGTATGTAAATTCTATTTTTGAGGATGAGGCAAATACAGATTATTCGGGAAGATATGTATTTACAGGTTATCGTACGGATACATCACTTTTATTCCCTGAGAATACAGACAAACTTTCATATCAGATAAAAGAAAACTTTTCATATGATTCATTTGACAATATAACTGTAATAACAGGTGGAGCGAATTATGACTCTACTATAGCAAACGGTCAGCAATATACAGATAAAACAGCAAAGAAAAATGAAGTATATCAGTTAAGACTTGCATATGATAACTGTTCAAAAGATGCATTCGCACAGGCAGGCACCAATGGTACAAGCATAGCCATATCGTTCACATATAAAGACCAGACTACAGGTAAAGATACGACAGAAGTTTATGCAGCGGCAGGCTATAATGGAACACCGGCGGCAAAAGGAAATATCATTACACGTTCATCAACAGATACAGATGCATATAAAGTAGGTGACAATGAAATCGTTTATCTTTATGATACAGGAGAAGTTCTTGTCGGTAAAACAAAATATGCAGACATTCAGACAAAGCAGGCAGATTTCAGTGTTACATATGTTAAAAATGATTTTGAAAAGAATGACATAAGACCTGAGATGTATTTTAAATGTACGGCATATGACTCAGTAAACAACAAAACAACAGATTATGCAGATCCAAGTAATCAGGAGATTGAATATGAGATAAACTATAGTCAGAACATAATCGTAAACACACAGGCGAAAGATGCGATAAGCACGGATATCTACAGAATGGTAGACTATATTTCCAAAACAGTGAAATATGTCGATGAAGTAGAGACAAAGATTGATGAAGTAGATAAAATGATATCAAATACAACAGATAAAGATAAACTTGCGACATTAAACAGTCTTAAAACATCGCTTGAGACAGAAAGAGATCTTCGCTCTAAGGTAATGACAGATGCCTTTGGAATGGGACTTACGATGATAGACGAGGCAGGCCAGCAGGTCAGCGTTGCAACATCGGAACTTGGAGCAAAATACAACAGAGCACAGCTCACATACAATAAGCTTCTCGATGAACAGACAGATTCAGAAGACAAGCTTTCTGAAAATGAGGACGTAAGCCTTACTGATGTATACATAAATCTTACACAGGCAGACAACCTTTATCAGGCATCATTGTCTGCGACAGCTAAGATACTTGGAAATTCACTTCTTAATTATATTTAAATAGATCATAACAGATGGAAAGGATGCCGGATGTGATGAATAGAAGTTCATTGCTTCCGGTATTCTAAATTCAGAACGGAGGTTTGTATGAAAATAGATACAAAATATTTCGGTGAAATAGAGATTGGAAAAGACAAGCTCATTCATTTTGAAAACGGTATTATGGGGTTTGAGGAATACAAGGATTTTACTATTCTTTATGACAGCGAAGCAGAGAAAAAGCCGTTTTTTTCATGGCTTCAGTGCGTGACTGAGAAAGGGCTTGCTTTTCCGGTCGTCAATCCTTTAAATGTGATAAAAGACTATAATCCCATAGTGGAAGAAGCACTTCTTGAACCACTCGGGGAACTCAAAGATGAAGATATCGTACTTCTTGTATTTGCAACAATACCAAAAGATATAAAAGAAACATCAGTTAATATGAAAGCACCTATTATAGTAAATGCAGCAAACGGCAAGGCTATACAGGTGATACTTGAAAAAGGTGATTATAAGATTAAGCATAAAATCATAGAAGATATAAAGTAATTATTGAGTAAGAATGGAGGAAAGCATGTTAGCGTTAGCGAGAAAAATAAATCAGTCTATTATGATAGGCAATGATATCGAGATAACATTGCTTGAAATAAAAGGTGACCAGGTGAAAATAGGAATAAATGCACCGAAATCAGTACCTATATATAGAAAAGAAATATATGTACAGATACAGGACGAAAACAAAAAAGCCTCAGAGGGAGAGGTTGATTTAGGTACATTAAATAAGTTATTTTCAGGCAAAGCCTAAAAAAATATGTATATTTGCCGATATAAAGGATAAAGTAGATAGTTTCCTTAGAATGTTATAAATGGATTTTGAAGCACTTTAAGGAAAAGTATCATGTAAAAGTAACAGGAAAATGAAAATCACACGGAGGTGTATATTATGGAAATAGAATCAGTAAAGTCAGTAGGAAAAGCAAACTCTGGAGCAGCATATGTGCCGGTTTCAATGTCAGATGATGAAAATAATTTTGTCAAGACAGTAGATGAAACGCAAAAGGATAGTAAAATAGACAAGGATGATAAAGATTTCAAGAATCCTGGTCAGAAAAATGAGAATGCGGAAAATGGCATAGAAAATAAGAGAGTTGCTCAGAGTACCATAGACAATACTATATCAGAGACAAATTCAAAGATAAAGATGTCAAATACCCAGCTTAAGTACTCGATTGATGATGAGACACAGCGTATATCTATAAAGATTATTGATAAGGATACAGACAAGGTTATACGCGAGGTTCCACCTGAAGAGACACTTGAAGCTATTAAAAAGATATGGGAGATTGCAGGTATTATAGTAGATGAAAAGAGATAGCTGCAAAAAATAGAAGCAGCTTTAACAGCAAGAATTTGTTCAGATATGTATAAGAGGATAAAGACAGGAGGAAATTATTATGGCTATAAGAATGACGGGACTTACATCAGGTCTTGATACGGAGTCTATTGTAAATGCCCTGATGTCAGCACAGAGGACAAAGCTGACAAAGGTTGAAAATAAAAAACAGAAGCTTGAGTGGAAACAGGAAGCATGGAAATCATTAAATACAAAACTTTATGGTTTCTATAAAGATTCAGTTTCAAAACTAAGATTTCAGTCAAACTATATGACAAAGAAAGCAACATCTGCAAACACTTCTAAACTCACTGCAACTGCAACTTCATCTGCTGCATCGGGCACATATCAGGTGCAGGTGAAATCTCTTGCATCAGCACAGTATGTGACCGGAGCGAAGATTTCAGGAGTAAAAAACAGTGATGGAACAGGGTATAGTAATGCTACAACAAGTTCAAAACTCGTTGATCTGTATGACAGTGATGACACTCAGTCATTTGTGGCTGGTACAAAAATCAAGATAAAAGGAACAAAAGAAGTTGAATTAGAAGTGACAGATTCTACAACGATAAGTGATTTTGTATCAAAATGTAAAGATGCAGGGCTTAATGCGACATTTGATACGAAGCAGCAGAGAATTTTCATTAGTTCCCAGAAAAGTGGAGAGTCTAACAGGTTTTCCGTTACTGTTGATGGGGGAGATGTTACCGGATTCACAAACGAGGGAAGACAGGCTGTTGCAAATCTTAAATCAATAGTAAGATATGAAGCACTTGATGCCGGCAGTGATACAGAATTGAGTACTGGAACTACTAAAAAGGATATAGATGCAATAGTTGAAAAACTTCGCTCAGGAAATAGTATTACTGACGATGATGTTACTACATTAAAATCGGCTTCAGATACAGCAGCGAAAAAAACAGCTACCACATTTTTTAATGCGCTTGCAGAAAAGCAGACTCTTGACGATACAGAAGTAGAAAATATAAAAAATGAATTAGAAAAAAATGCAGATTATGTAAACTTGTCAGCTGAAGAAAAAGAAAAAAAGCTGAATGAAGCAAAGCAAGCAAAAAAAGAAGAAAAAGCTGCAAGTCTTATACTTGACGGAAATACTGACGAAACGAATATAAATAAGGAAGCTGCAATAAATCAGCTTACAACTAATGGAATTACAAGTGATTATGTAAAAGATGAAAAAATGCTTGGAAACTCAGCAGATACGACAAATTACATTATTGACAAAAAATCTGATAGAGATGATGCAGTGAAAAAAGTGGTTACATCCTATAATGAACTTGCAGCAGGTACATCAGATGGGAAAAAAGCAACGGCAAGCTTTTCTTCAAGCACAGCTCTGAAATCACTTGGACTTCAAAGCTTTGATGGTAATAAAGAATATACTGAGAGTGATAAGAGCTCAGATAATTATGCTCCGGGTATGGTACTCACAAAAGCTGAAAGTACAAAAGTTGTTTACAATGGTGCAACACTGACAAGTGACAATACAAGTATTGATGTAGCAGGAGTAACATTAAATCTTTTAGGAACGACACTAAAAGAAGGAACGACCGATCAATATGAAACTGTAAATGTCACTGTAAGCAACGATACAGATGGGGTTTATGACAGTATTAAAGAATTCCTTACAGAGTATAATAGTATTTTGACAAAAATGAATACATATTATAATGCCGATTCGGCAAGCAGCTATGATGTACTTACTGATGACCAGAAACAAGCAATGTCTGATGATGAGATAGAAAAGTGGAATACTAAGATTAAAGATTCGCTTCTTAGAAGAGATAGTACACTTAGTGGTATTATCTCATCAATGAAAACAGAAATGCTTGGTACAGTTACTGCATCAAATGGCAAAAGATATTCATTGGCAAACTTAGGAATTACGACATCTGCTACAAATTATAATGAGGGAGGTCTTCTTCATATAAAAGGTGATGAAGATGATACAGAATTTAGTGATAGCACAAATACTTTAAAGCAGATGTTGGAAAATGATCCTGATACTGTAAGAGAAGTAATGTCAGGTATGGTATCAAATTTGTATGATGCGTTGACTAAGAAGATGGGGACATCTCGTCTTAGCAGTACACTTACATTTTACAATGATAAAGAAATGGCATCACAGCTTTCTGATTATAAGAAAGAAATATCAGACTGGGAGTCAAAACTTAGTACTATGGAGGAAAGATATTATTCACAGTTTACAGCTATGGAAAAATCTCTCGCAAGTCTTCAGTCACAGCAGAATTCTTTGTCACAGTATTTATCGTAATTATGTTAGTTCTTTTATTGTAATTAAATTTATGATATAATATATGCGACGGACAGTTTTAGTATAAATTGTCCGTCGTTAAGATATAGAGAAATGGAGAGAAAATATGCAGTCATACAATAAAAATGCGGCAAAAATTTACAGGCAGAATGCTATAAAAACGGCATCACCAGCAAAACTTACACTTATGCTTTATGATGCAGCAGTAAGATTTTGTGATACAGCCATAGAAACTATGGAGAACGATAAAAAAAATATTCAGAAGATAAACGATTATATGAAAAAAGCAGAGGATGCTATTATTGAACTTCGGATGGGACTTGATATGAATGTGCCTGTTGCAAAAGAATTTGATACAGTCTATGATTATATATACAGAAGACTTGTAGAGGGAAATATGCAGAAAGATCCGGAAATTGTAAAAGAAGCACTTAAGCACATTAAGAAGATGCGTGATACATGGAAAGAAGTTATGAGACTTAACAATGCAAACTAAAATACAGTAGTGCAACAGATAGCAGACTTGGAGGATGTATTATGGATGATATGAATGTATATGTGTCAATACTTCATGATTCACTTCGTAAAAAACTGGAAATTATAACGGAGATCTTATATGCAACAAGACAGCAGAAGAAACTTTTATCAATAGAAAAGATTACAGATTTAGATACAGAAGAATTCGATAGGATAGTAGATGACAAGCAGAAGCTTATAGAAGAAATGACAGAATTAGACAAAGGATTTGATTCTGTTTTTAAAAAGGTGGGCATATATTTATCTCAAAATAAATATGCTTATCAGAGTCGGATTTTAGAAATGCAGAATCTGATAAGAAGTATTACGGATGTCTCAGTTGAACTTCAAAGTCTTGAACAGCAGAATAAAAATTTCTTTAACAAATTTCTTAGAGAAAAAAGACATGAGATATCATCTTTTAAAACTTCAAACAAAGTGGCGGTATCATATTATCAGAATATGTCTAATCAGCATAGGGAATGGCAGTCACATTTTCTTGATCAGAGAAAATAAAAATATTATTTGTAAAAAAAATCAAGAAAAGCTAAAGTGAAATCCTAATAGACCGATATATATATTGAGTAAGTTAATACTTATATGATTTTTTATTATATGTGTACGGACAAATAGTAAAAGTCGGAACTATTAATTATTACATCAATGGCAAGGAAGCCATTGTAAATTCAAGGAGGAAAACATTATGATAGTACAGCATAATATGTCAGCGCTTAACACAAACAGACAGTTAAGCATCACAAACAGCAATGTATCTAAGAGTACAGAGAAACTTTCTTCAGGTTACAGAATCAATCGTGCAGCAGATGATGCAGCAGGACTTTCTATTTCAGAGAAGATGCGTGCACAGATCAGAGGTCTTAAGCAGGCTTCTACAAATGCTCAGGATGGACAGTCACTCATTCAGACAGCTGAAGGTGCTATGAGCGAGATTCACTCAGTACTTCAGAGAATGAGAGAACTTGTAGTTCAGGCTGCAAATGATACAAATGTATCTACAGACCGTAAAGCTATTGCTAAAGAGGTTAAACAGCTTACATCTGAGATCAACCGTATCGCTACACAGACAGAGTTCAATACAATGAAGCTCCTTTCTGGCAAGTTTACAAATAAAAAGCTTCAGGTTGGTGCTAATGGAAACCAGAAGATTAAGATTAGTATCAAAAAGCTTACAGCAGCTAAGCTTGGATTGAGTACTAAAGTTGGTAAGAATGCAGCTAAACAGAGCATTGCTTCAATTATCTCTTCAGGTAAATTTGTTAATGATAAGGGCGTTACAGTTAAGGGTTATAGTGCAATTACAGCTCTTATTTCTATCGTGAATACAGCTATTGTGTCTATATCTACACAGAGATCTTATCTTGGTGCTATTCAGAACAGATTAGACCATACAATCTCAAATGCTAATAACATGGCAGAGAATTTACAGTCATCAGAGAGTAAGATTCGTGATGTAAACATGGCTGACGAGATGGTTTCATACTCAAGCTTGAGTATCTTACAGCAGGCTGGACAGTCTATGCTTGCTCATGCAAATCAGGCTACACAGGGTGTTCTTTCATTACTTGGCTAATTATTTTATACAAGTTTTTGAATGTTACTCGGGAGGGATTGACCTTTGGGTCAGTCCCTTTTTAAAATATATAAAAGATTGCAAAACATGTTGTGGTCTTTTATATATTTTAAAATGGTTAAAGGAGATAAAAACATGAGTGAGCAGAAAGAATTAGTAATAAAAACTATTGATGATGTGAGAGATACAGTAGATCTTTTTTATCAACAAAAAGATTCAGAGGCTTTTTCGAAATTTATTGTAGTTTTGGAAGAAATGGCAGATACGATAGATGTATTATTTGCATATAAGAATGAACATGATGAGTTTGAGATGGATGAGAAAAAAGTATGTGACATTTTAAAAGATGCAATGGAGGCTTTGCAGAATTCAGATAGTGTATTATTGGCAGATATCCTTCAATATGATTTTGTAGAGTATATTGAAGAAGTTATTGAAAATATGGAATGATAGAAAGGGTATCTGTAATGAATTTTTGGGAAAATAATATTAATCTGATTAAAAGGTTCAGACCTGGAATATATGAACAGCTAGAAAAGATTATTGACGAAAAAAAATACAGTTTTGATGGTTTTAGTTTACTTGATACTAAAAAAGGAACAAGGACTATTGAGATAAATAAATTTGGTAAAAAAGTTAGGTTGAACAGTTTGTATGATCCGCAAAAAGAAGCTGAACGCTGGGCTAAACAATATAATTTTGATAATATAGATGTTTCAGTGGTTATGTTTGGTATAGCAAATGGTGTCTTTGCAGATACCATGCTTAATAATCTTAGGGATAATTCTTTAGTGTTTCTTTTTGAACCAGATGTGTCATTATTTATATATTGTCTTGAAAATTTTGATATGAATAGAATTATAGGTGATGATAGAGTGACCTTATATATAGAAGGGATAAATGCAAATGAATTGTATTTTGATTTGATTCAGCATATTCATTGGACGATGGTACCCACTCAAATTGCTTGTTTTTATCCGGGAATGGATAATATATATTATGAAAAGGCAAAAGAATTTGCAGATACTATGCAGAAATTTTATTCAGCAGAAAACTCAGTAAACTATACAGCATCATATCTTGCAAAAGTTTGTACAAGTAATGTAATAAATAATCTCCATTTCATAAAGGAAAGCAATTATATTACAGAGTTGTCCGGTATTCTCACGGATGATATTCCAGTTATTATAGTTGCGGCAGGTCCTTCACTTGATAAGAATATTGATGACTTAAAAAGAGCACATGGCAAGGCATTTATTATAGCAACTGATACGGCGGTTAAATTTTTGATTGCACATGATGTGCATTATGATGCAATTATTACAATAGATCCAAGAAAAAGTCGAAATCATTTAAGTGACAAAAGATGCTTTAAGCATCCTATATTTACTCTTATGGATGCTAAAAACGAAATTTTGGAGATGAATCAAGGACGAAAGATTTGGATTAATGGTGCGGGGTTTATGTCGGCACTTTATTCAAAATATGGTCTTGTGTTTGATGATTATATATCTGGAGGTTCTGTTGCAACTGCAGCATTCAATGTAGCTAGAACTATGGGAGCAAAGAGAATTGTACTTATAGGTCAGGATTTGGCATTTTCAGGTGATAGCACGCATGCGGGAGGTGTTGCATATCACGCAGATGATGAGTTGAATGGTATTGTGTATGTGGAAGATATATATGGAAATCAAATTAAATCAAGAGGAGACTGGGGAATATATATTGAGTGGTTCAATTCTGCGATAGAGGAACTAAGCGGTATTGTAGATGTCATAGATGCCACAGAGGGAGGAGCAAAGCTTAAGGGCTCAAGAATAATGAAGTTGTCGGAAGTTATAGATAAATATTGTATATCCGATTTTGATTTTCAGAAAATATTAGACGATATATCGCCTACTTTTCCAATGGAAGCTTATGAAGTTGTAAAAGCAGATATATATCATATGCAAAAGGAACTTGTAAATATTGGGAAATATGCTAAAGATGGAATGAATGCAGCAAGAGATATGATAGAGATTGTTAAGTCCGGAAAAGTTAGTCCTAAAAAAGAAAACAGGTGTATAAAGACTGTTAAAAAGGCTAATAATTTTATTGCAAGACAGTTGGTATATAGTATTATTGATGATTATATAGCAGGTGATTTGGGTGAAAAATTGAAAGATATAAACTGTCTTACAGAAGATGAAAATGAGAATATAATTAAGACATATGATATGGCAAAAAGCAGTTTTGAGGCAGTTTTAAAGGGTGTAAAAGAAATGACCCCTATGCTGGAAGCTGCGTTGGATAAAATATAATTAAGGGGGAGACAATTTATGCAGGAATTGATTTGTTATGTAAATGATATGATTCATCATGCTACTGAGATATTATTCTATATCAGGGAAAAAGATTATCAGACTGCATATAATTTGTCTCTTTCTTTTTTGGAGAAAGTATATATATATTTCCAAAAAGCATCTGAAGTACAATTTGAGAATAGTATTCATTTGTTAAAAATACCATACGAGGAGTTAAGCAGAATAATAGAATCATATAGATATGAAAAAGATGGTTTAAAAAAGCTTGAGAAATTGTATTCAAAAGAGTTTATAAAAAAAATGTCTGATATAGAGACATACCTTTTTGAACAGGTAAATTGGCAGCCAAGAGACTATTATGATGAAAATATGGATATTCTTCTTAAAACTGACAATGTATATAATAAAAATTTATATAGAAGTATAAACAATGATAAAAAAAACATATCTGACAAATATGAAGTAAATATTATACAGACAGGTGATATAGCATTATCTGTAAATACAAATGGATATGGAAATGTTAAAATATGTTCATATGGTAATCCATGGCAGGAAGCAATGTTATATACAAAAAGATTTAAAGCTAATGATAATATAAAAAATATTTTTATTTTAGGATTTGGTATGGGTTATCATGTACAATGTTTGGCACAAAGATATCCTGAAAGTAATATAATGGTTGTTGAAAATGATTTATCTCAAATTAAGATAGCATTGAAATATAGGAATCTGCAGGAAATGTTATTAAACGATAAAATTAGCATTATTTATTGTGGAAGAGTAAATGATTATGCTGTATGGTTAAAGAAGATAGAAAATATATATGAAGAAGATGATGAAAGTACGATATTATTTAAAACATGGAAGCCATCAATAAAGACTATATCGGATGATAATCTTCGGGATATTATAGAAGATTATCAATTGGTTTTTGAATCTATGGAAAGTATGAGTGAACTTCTTGATGAAAATTTCAAAAAAAATATTTTATTGAGAGATGAATATATAGATAATATTCAGAATCAAATAAAAACACGCAATGTTGTACTTGTTGCTGGGGGACCATCACTGGATGAAAATATTTCGTTGTTAAAACAAATAGCAAATGACGAACAATATCATAAAATAAAAGATAACATAACGATTATATGTGTAGGAAAAGTCAGCAGAAAGTTATTGGAAAATAAAATCAGACCAGATTATATAATTATAACTGATGCAAAGCCTACAACCAAATGGCAGCTTGCAGGAATAGAAGATAGTGGTATTCCACTTATTTATATATCTACGGCAGCGGCAAATGTTGTAGCTGATTATCGTTCAAAAAGATATATTGTGTTTCAAAGTGGTATGCCACATGCAGAAAATATAGCAGCAGCTAATAAATTAAAACTTTATAATTCAGGAGGATCTGTTGCTACTCTTGCAATAGATATAGCCATAAGACTGAAAGCTAAAAGAGTTATATGCATTGGTACGGATATGGGATATAAGGGTGAAAATACTCATGCGTATGGGGTTGGAAGAAAAATATCAAACAAAGAAATTTTGAAAGAAGTAGATTCAACAGGTGGAGGAAAAATATTAACTGGTAAAACATTAAATATTTATCGTAAATGGATAGAAAACAGAATAAAGAATGAATATAATACGGAATTTATAAATAGTTCAACTGGAGCTAGAATTAACGGAATGAATGAAATAAGTTTTAGAGAAATAGTAGAACAGATAGGTGATGAGATAAAAGATGGAAAAAAAGAATGAAGTATTGGCGGTGATTCCGGCAAGGAGTGGTTCAAAGAGTGTAATAGATAAAAATATAAGACCTATAAATGGAAAACCGATGATAGCTTATTCAATAGAACATGCGTTAAAAGTGCCGGGAATTGACCGTGTTATAGTCAGCACTGACAGTGAAAAATATGCAGCAATAGCAAGAAAATATGGTGCGGAAGTACCATTTATCAGACCAGCGGAATATGCAACTGATACGGCACTAGACTTAGATGTGTTTAAACACGCACTGACATATCTTAAAGTCAATGAGGATTACACGCCGGATATAGTAGTTCAGCTAAGACCTACATATCCGATAAGGAAAATACAGGATATAGAAAATATGATAGAATATTTGAGAAAGAATCCAGGTATTGATTCGGTAAGATGTATAGCTCCGGCAAAAGAGATACCGTATAAGATGTGGTTTATGGATGAAAATAAAATATTGTCGCCGATTATGCAAGAAATTCCTGAGTGCTACAATATGCCAAGACAGCAGCTGCCAAAGGTTTATTATCAGAATGCCTGTATAGATGTTTTCAGGGCATCGGTTGTTATGAAAAAAAATTCTATGACAGGTGATGTTATAGCAGGATATTTGATGGAAGAAAATTATGATATAGATACAGAAGAAGATTTTATGAGAGCAAGCAGGCGGATAGAAGAATATGAACAGCAAAAATAAATTAGTTTTGTATAGACAAGGATTTGTTTTGAAATGAGAATTTTATATTATAGCTGGGAAGCATCATACAATGATACAGAGGATATGTTGATTTAGAATATGAAGAAGAAAGAAGGTGATATATCATGGAATATCTTGATAAAAATATAAGATGTATTGAAAAAAAGGATGCAGCATTATACGAAAAAATAAATAAAATTTTAGAAAATAAAGAATATAGTTTTCAAAAATTTTATTTAAAAGAAACAAAAAATGGTGAAAAAACAGTTGAAATAAAAACTGATAAAGGAATTGTAAGATTAAATAGTATCTACAATCCGGAAAAAGAAGCCACAGTATGGACAAAAAAACTGCCGTTAAATAATATAGATACATCAATAATCGTGTTTGGAAATGCAAATGGTATATTTACAAAAGAAATTTTAAAAAATGTTGGAGAAAATTCGTCTGTTATAATATTTGAGCCGGATATGTCTTTATTTATTTACAGTATGCAGAACTTTGATATGAAAGATATTATTTTGGACAAAAGAGTTCATTTATATATAAATGGAATCAATGATGAAGAATTTGAATTTGGCCTTATTAAGTACATAAGTGATGTTGATATGTCTACTGTAGTCTGTTGTGCTATTCCTAAATTAGAAGAAATGTATGATTTGGAGGCTGAAAAATTTAAGGAACATATTGTTGGCAGGATAAAGAAGAAAGAACTAAACAAATTAACACAAAAAAGATTAAATAAGATAAGTGCGATAAATCTTATAAAAAATCTTCATTTTTTAAAAAGTAGTAATTATATCACGGATTTTATAAGTGTTATTCCTAAAGAAGTTCCATTTATTATTGTTTCGGCAGGACCTTCACTTGAAAAAAATGCTGATGAATTAAAAAAGGCGAAAGGAAAAGCGTTTATTCTCGCAACAGATACGGCAATAAAAGTTTTGACAGCACATAATGTAGAGTATGATGCAGTGATTACAATAGATGCAGATAAAAGCGAAAAACATTTTGAAAACAATGATTATTATAAACATCCGGTATTTTGCTATATTGATTCAAAAAATAGCATATTAGAAAAGAATAAGAGTAAAAAAATATGGCTTACAAGCAATAGATTTCAAGTCAGATTATTTAGAAAATATAATGTTGATATGGTTTCTTATATCACAGGAGGTTCAGTTTCTACAGCGGCATTTAATGTTGCTAGGATTATAGGTTCTAAAAGAATAATTTTGGTTGGACAGGATCTTGCATATACAGATGGATTAATACATTCGGGAGAAAGGGCAGACAATAGTGAAATTTCAGAAAGTGATATATATGTTGATGGTATATATGGAGAAAAAGTTAAAACGAGGAATGATTGGAAATCTTATATTGACTGGTTTAGTTCATCGGTAAAGGAACTGGGAAAAAAAACAGATGTCATAGATGCTACTGAAGGGGGAGCAAAGATAGAGGGATGTCGGATAATGGATTTATCTGAAGTAGTAAATTGTTATTGTAAAGAGGAATTTGATTTTCAGAAAGTATTAGAAAAAATATTACCGACATTTGGCGAACAGACATACAAAAGTATTTTAGATGACATATTTGAAATGAAAAATGAATTGTTAGAAATAAAAGAGATTTCAAGATTATGTCTTAAGAAAATTGAAAATCAGATTACTTCATTAAAAACTGATAAAAGTGATATGTATGATGAGATTTCATTGAAAAAAATGCTTGAAGATATTAATCTGAAGCTGGAAAACAAATTGGTATTTGATATATTAAACACATATGTGGAAGATGACATTCAAGAAAAAATGGAAAATGTAAATCGTATTACCGGCAATCCGAAAGATGATTTGATAAATACATATGATATGTTTTGTGTATTATATAGAGCGTTTGATTCTGGGGCAGATGAATTGATTCCTATATTAGAAGATGAGTTAAATAAACTTAAAGAAAGAAGTAAAAAATGATATAAATGTCAAAAGCAGATAGTAATGTATGTTTATATGCAAACTGTTATCTGCTGACCTGACTTTGATATCATATTATACATATTAGCTTAAAATAATTAATATCGACAATGTTTATAAAAGAAGAGATGATGGAGGATAATGAAATGAGCAAATTATTTAATGATTTATTTATTTTTGAGATGGCAAACAGTCATCAGGGAGATGTAGAGCATGGAAAAGACATTATTCATGAAATGGGAAAGATAGCAAGAAAGTACAACATCAATGCAGCTGTTAAATTACAGTACAGAAATCTTGACAATTTTATACATCCTGATTATGTAAACAGAACAGACGTACCTCATGTACCAAGATTTATGAGTACAAGACTTACATATGAACAGTTTACGGAACTTGTAGATGCTATAAAAGAAGAAGGTATGATTGCAATGAGCACTCCGTTTGATGAGGATAGTGTTGACTGGTGTATGGAGCAGGGAATGGACATCATAAAAATTGCAAGCTGTAGTTCTCTTGACTGGCCATTGCTTGAAAAGGCAGCAGCTACAGGCAAACCACTTATAATTTCAACAGGTGGAAAGACACTGTCGGATATAGACAAGCTTTATAATTTCTTTTCACATAAAAAATGTGATTTTTCATTTTTACATTGCATAGCAGAATATCCTGCACCAGCAGATCATTTACAGCTTGATTTTATAGACCGTATGAATAAAAGATACAGAGATATTGCTATAGGATATTCAGGACATGAAGATCCAAATGATAATACGGTGGCAATGCTTGCAGTGGCAAAAGGAGCAAAAATACTTGAAAGACATGTTGCACTTCCAACAGAAAAATATTCTATAAATGCATATTCCATGACGCCGGAACAGGCAGATAAATGGGTTGAGGCAGTGCTTAAGGCAAAGACAATTTGTACTACGAAAAAAGAAAGTGACAAATATGTAAGTCAGGCAGAGATAGATTCGCTCAATTCCCTTATGCGCGGTGTGTATCTTAAGCATGATGTAAAAACAGGAGATACAATAGGTCGTGAGGATGTATTTTTTGCAATGCCTTGTCAGGAAAAACAAATGAACAGCGGTGAATTTTATGATGGAATAGAAGCATCAAAAGATTATGTTGCAAATGAAGCACTATTTGAAACAAGACATATAACACCTACAAAGCTTGCGAGAAGTGTTATACATGATGCAAAAGGTATGCTATATGAAGCTGGAATCGTACTTGGTGACGATATAGAGATAGAACTTTCACATCATTATGGGATGAAGAATTTCAGACAGACAGGTGCCATTATAGTAAGTGTAATAAACAGGGAATATTGCAAAAAGCTTCTTATTGTGCTTCCGGGACAAAAGCATCCTATGCATATGCACAAGATAAAAGAGGAAACATTTCAGCTCTTATATGGAGATCTAGAAATTGTACTTGACGGTCAGGAAAAAGAACTTAAGGCGGGTGATATACAGACAGTGCTGCGTGGACAAAAGCATGCATTTACATCAAGAAATGGTGCCATATTTGAAGAAGTATCTACGACACATATAAAAAATGATTCATACTATGATGATTCTAAGATAAGCAAGCTTGATCCGATGGAGAGAAAAACTATATTACGTAAATGGTAGTATAGAATAGAATTTCTATTATATTTAAAGGTTTAGAGGAAGAAAAGATGGAAGATGGAAAAAAAATATGTTTTGTTATATGTTACAATAATCAAAATTATCTTTCAGAATGTCTTTTATATATTAGAAATTTAAATATTCCTGATGGGTATACTATAGATATACTTCAGATTGAAGATGCATCTTCAATGGCAGAAGGATATCAGGCAGCTATGGATGCAACAGATGCTCGCTATATAGTATATCTTCATCAGGATGTTTTTATTTTAGAAAAGGATTTTATAAAAAAGACAATTAAGATATTTGAAAGTGATGCTGATATAGGAATGATAGGGATGGTAGGAACCAAAAAAATTCCCGAATCAGGAGTTATGTGGGAAAATAAAGAGAGGGTTGGACTGCTGCGTTCATGTAATTTAAATACAGTAGATGATAACTTTGACCGGCAGATGGAGCAGCCATACACAGAAGTTGAGGCTGTAGATGGTCTGCTTATCATGACAAACAGGCAAAATGTAAATTGGAGAACGGATATATTTGACGGATGGGATTTCTATGATATATCACAGTCGTTTGAATATAGAAAAAATGGCTACAAAGTGATAGTTCCATATCAGGAAAAGCCATGGGTGTTACATGATTGTGGTTTCCTCAATATGAGAGAGTATGATAAATACCGTAAGATATTTTTATCAGAATATATGAAAAAGAGTTGACATGATTTAAGAAAAGAAGGAATTGATATGAAAAAGATTATTTGTCTGATGGAAGGCATTGATAATGAATCAGAGAAGTATATAAATATGTTAGATAGTGATGAGACAGAGATTCATATATACGATTTTGTGATTGAGAGTTGTGAAAAGAAAATGTTTTATTTGTTAGGAGAATTATTTTCAATATTTTGCGAAAATGATTCAAAATGTACTATTGTCACAAATGTAGAAGATATATATGAAGTGATTTCTGAAATTTGCTATTCTTTATTTGAAAATGTAACATACATAGAGCAAAGTGTAAGTGAGAAATTTGAGGAAAATGTAAATTACATTGAATTGTTAAAATATGAGAGTAAAATATTTGAAAAAGGTGAAGAAGAAAAAAATATAAACCTGATTTTGCAATCACTTAATATGCTTGATACAGAAAAGTATTCAGAGTTATGTAACTTGATACAGGCAGATAGCATTTTAAAGAAAGAGAAGAAAATATGGTTTTATACTCATTTGTGCAGAGTATTGTTTTTTGCAAACAAAAGCGGACAGATACAGATGAATGTAAGCATCATGTTATATTTGAAGTCAATGCTTATGCAGCTTGAAAAAAATGTGGAGAATACAAATGAATTTTTGGGCTGCTTTATCTATTATTTTATTGAGAATGAAGATTATTGCTATTTTGCATGGAATCAGATGAAAAGAGCGGGGCTAGAGAGCAGGATTGAATCAGATAAGAGGACTGCAGAACTTATGGATTACATTTATAACAGATGCTTTGGAAAATGCTCTGTTAAGATTAAGGATAGTATAAACGTCATTCCTTATTCACAGCGTAATAAGGATGTTGTTGTGGTTCTGTCAATTCAATATCTTTCAAATATGCATGCTCCGACTAAAACGATTATTGAGAGATGCAAAACACTAAAAAGAATGGGTAAAAAAGTATATTTTATAAATACGACTGAACAATATGAAATATATAAGTATGTTCCGTTTTTTGGAATGAAGGCAGGTAAGGTTATAGATGATTATTATCGAATAACACATATGGAAATGAATGGAGAAGATATTCCATTTTGTCAGATAAATAAAGAACAGGGAATAGTGCAGAAATATTATCAGATAATAAGTTTGATAAATAATATAAAACCTGAATATGTATTATCAATTGGAACAGGAAGTATGCTTGCTGATTTGTGTGCATATTCTATTCCTTGTGCTGAAATGGCATTGACATTTTCAAAATTACCTCATACTGAAAATTGTATTCCTATTCTTGGAAGAAAGATGGATGATGAAGAAAAGAAAGCGTTGGACAGGGATATAATAGAAAGTCGATTTACATTTGAGTTAAAGGAACAGAAAAACAGGTTTAGCAGACAACAATTTGGGATTCCAAAAGACAGGTTTGTTTTGGTAATTGTTGGAATAAGACTTGACTATGAGATTACCGGCAAATTTCTTGAGATGTTAGATGAAACATGTAAAAATGATATGTATGTAGTTATTGCAGGGGTATATGATAATTATAATCAAGTAGTACAAAAATATAATGGATTGAGACAGAATTCAAAATTCATAGGATATTGTGATGACATACTTGCTTTGATGGAAATATGTGATTTGTATGTTAATCCTGATAGAGTTGGAGGGGGCTTTTCGATAATAGAAGCCTTTTATCAGGGAACCCCGGGAGTTTATTTAAAAAGAGGGGATGTGTATACATCAGGTGGCGATGAATTTTCGGTAGATACAATAGATGAAATGTATAGCACGATAATGAAATATAAGGATGATAAGGAATTTTATAGCATGAGATCAAGAGATGCGAAAGAGAGGGCTACATATATGACAGACTCAATGGATGCAATGAAGAAACTTGACGAAGTGTTATGCCAATGGGCAAAAAATAAATAATAGGAGATACAGTTTATGGATGTCAAAGAAAGATTATTATTACTTATAAAAAAAGGCAGCCTTAACGCAGCATATGAGTTATCAAGGGAATATATAAGACAATATCAGGCAGATGAACAATTTGTTATACTGTATATAATGCTTGCAATTGCAAAGGAAGAGATGGAAAGTGGTGCAGACAACATATTTAGCGTTTCAGATACAAGAAGTGCGGATGAATTAATAACGCACTTTCAAAATATAAAATTTTGTGTAAGAAGATTTGAATACGAATTAGATGAACAGGCAAGAGAAGATGCTATGGAATACTTTAAAATTTTTAATGTTTCACTACAGGCTATTGTATGTATTATCAATTATGCCTGTGTGGATTTGGACAAAGTTATAGGTGAAATTGCAGATCATTATGAAAAAAGAGGCGATTTTGAAAAGGCTGAGATATTAAGAGGGAGTTTATAGGCAGCAAATTGAAATATAAAGTTAATTTTTTTGTTTATATGCCGATAATAATATTAGGAATAAAAAGTTTCAGCAGGGAGGCTGCAAACAGATAAATAAACATTTCATGGAGGAAATAGTAATGATAAATAAGATAACTGATGGATTAAAATATTGGGGACAGTTGTTGATGTTACCAGTCTATTGGTTATCTTTTTTAGTACCTAGAGATAAGAAAATGTGGGTATTTGGTAGTACATTTGGAAGAAGATTTGCAGATAATCCAAAATACTTGTATCTGTATACAAATCAGCATGAAATGGATATAAGAGCAATATGGATATCACATAATAGAGACATTGTTGAACTTTTAAACAGAAATGGTTATGAGGCTTACTATTATCATTCCTTTAAGGGAATATGTAAATGTCTGAGAGCAGGAATATATATTTTTGATAATTATTCAAAAGATATTTCTTTTTGGTTGTCAGGGGGAGCAGTTAAATTTAACCTTTGGCACGGTTCGGGAAATAAAAAAACTAATTATGATAACAAATTCGACAAGGTACGTCATCCTAAAAATAATTGGGAAAAATTTAAAACTTTTCCAAGAAGACTTTCAGATGAAAAACCGCATCATTATACACTGGCTACGTCTGATATTATGGCAGATATATTTACTTCGGCATTTAATACAGATTTAAAACATATCATTAAAGATGGTTATCCTAGAAATGATGTTTTATTTGAGGATGAACAGATAAAAAACATTATTTCAGATGAGGAAAAACGGATAATTGAACAATTGGAACAAAGACATAAGGATAAAAATAAAATAATATTTTATATGCCGACATTCAGAGCATCGGAAAGTATGTTTTTTGATGTTGTGGATTTGAAGAAGTTTAATGATTTTTTGAAAGAAAACAAATTTGTATTTTACACAAAACTTCATCCAAAATCAAAATTAAAAGACAAGTTTTCTGAGATATCATATTCAAATATTATAGATATAAATCCAGAAGTTGACACATATACAATTTTAAAATATTGTGACATGCTTACAACAGATTACTCGTCTATATATTCTGATTATCTTATGTTGAATAGACCATCAGTACTTTTTCCGTATGATTTTGAGGAATACTCAAAGGATACGAGAGAATGCTATTTTGAATATGATGATTATATGCCTGAAAAAAAGACATATACAATGCAGGAATTTATGGATACGATAAAATATACGTTTGAACATGATGACTATGAAGATGGCAGGATTGCACTTAGAGATAGAATTTTTGAAAAGTCAGATGGATTTGCATGTAAACGTATATGTAAAAAGCTTAAACAAATGTTTGTGAAGTAATGAAAAATGTTTGCGATTTTGATGAAGAGTTTTCGTGGGGAAAAAATTGTGCAGAAATGAGGAATATTATGAATATAGCATTGTTGATAGCAGGTGGCAGTGGACAGCGTATGAATCAAGATATACCAAAACAGTTTATAAATGTAAATGATAAACCTGTTATAGTCTATACACTGGAGGCTTTTCAAAGACATCCAAATATAGATGCGATAGGTGTGGTTTGTCTTGCTGGATGGCAGGAAATATTAAAGGCATATGCAAAGCAGTTTAATATAACAAAATTAAGTTTTGTAGTAGAAGGTGGAAAAAACGGTCAGGAGTCAATAAAGAATGGTGTTATGGCAATAAAAGAAAGCTATTCTATGGAAGACATGGTTCTTATACATGATGCTATAAGACCGATGGTATCTCAGGAGATAATATCTGACTGCATATCAAAATGCCGTACAAATGGCTCAGCAGTTACGGTTATACCATGTGCAGAGGCAATGCTTTTGTCGGATGACAGACAGTCATCAACACAGACGATACTTAGAGACAGACTTGCACGAACACAGACACCACAGGCATTTTTTTTAAAAAAACTTGTATGGGCACATGAAGAAGCCACTAAGCGTGGCATAACAAATTCTATAGCTACCTGTACACTTATGATTGAGCTTGGAGAAAAGGTATGTTTTTCAACCGGTTCAGAAAAAAATATAAAACTTACAACTACAGATGATATTGAGATATTTAAGGCGTTGCTTGTATCTAAAAAAGATGAGTGGCTGAAGTAGCAGAAAAGAAGTTTGAAAAAAGAATTGATTGGATAAAAATATTATAGAAAAAGAAATATATTTGAAAGGTTTATGAACTAATATAAAAGTATATGAAAAATTATAGTAGTGATTTAAAAAAGGCTATAGAAAATTCAAGTGTAGATTGGAACGAATTTGATGGCAGTAAAATTTTTGTAACAGGTGCAACAGGAATGATAGGAAGAACTGTTGTTGACATGCTGTATATGGCAGGAGAGATGTATGGCATAAAGATCAGCATATATATTCTTGTAAGGGATTTAGAAAAAGCAAGTAAGTTGTATGCAAAAAAAAATATATGTGGCAATTCTGAGAATGTTAGCATGACAAAAGATGCAAAGTCAGCTATAAGTATAACATTGATAAAAGGCGATGTCTGCCAAAAGCAAAAATATCCGACAACAGACTATATAATTCATGCAGCAGGTTATGGAGACCCGAAAGCATTTGTTAAAAATCCGATAGGAGTGATAAGAGCAAATCTTGAGGGCACAATGAATATGTTGGAATATGCTAAAGAAAATAATAATAGAATATTGTTTGTATCAACAGGGGAAGTCTATGGATATACAGGAAAAAAAGAAGCGTTTGTCGAAGAAGAAGTAGGAAGACTTGATTTTAACAAAATGCGTTCATGCTATCCCGAAAGCAAGAGAGCGGCAGAAAATGTGTGTGTGTGCTATTCGGAACAATATAACGTGGATGTAGTCAGATGCAGACCATGTCATACATATGGTCAGACCATGACAGAAAGAGACAGTCGCGTAGCAGCGCAGTTTATAAGAAATGCAGTTAATGGTGAAGATATTGTAATGAAAAGTGCCGGAAATCAGAAAAGATCCATGTGCTATGTAGTGGATACGGCAAATGCTATAATAACGATATTGCAAAAGGGAGAAAAAGCAAAAGTATATAATATAGGAAATCATACATCAGAAATCAGTATAAAACAGATTGCGGAGCTACTTACTAAAGAAGCAGGAACGAAACTTGTGATGGAGTATCCTGAGGAGGAAGAAAAAAAAGGATATTCAGTATCGGAATATCAGATATTAAGTGATAAAAAGCTTGTTGCATTGGGATGGAGGCCGTTGACAAAAGTGGAAGACGGATTAAAAAAGGTGGTTGAAGACTTAAAAAATAAGGGAGATATTTGAGTGATAAAGATGTTTATAGGATAAAATTGGCAGTCTGCAAAGAAATTAAACAAAATAAAAAATATGTCGATATATACTATAAGAAAAACAGCATGGAAGCTGTGATAGAATAGATTAGAGATACATTCATGGAGGAAGTAATATGAGTAAAGACAGAAAGATAGTCAATAATTTTCGATAGAACAAATTACAAGATTTGTCAGGAAAGTTGGTTATCTTTTTTTTGTTTTTAAAATAACATGTCTGCCGTATGCATCTATTAATATAAACATAACTTATAAAGTGATGAATAAAAGAATAAATGAATTAGAAAAGAGGTAATGTGATGAAAATTTTGAGAGAATTAAATAAATACAATATTATAAGTTTTGATATATTTGATACGTTACTTCTTAGAACTGTCGCAAATTCTAGAGATGTATTTGAAGAGGTATGGGAACAGGCAGGAGATATAAAACTTACAGATATTTCAAAAAAAGAGTTTATGAAGCTTCGTATGGAGATGGAAAGACGGGCTAGAAATAATAAAAAAGAGTTTAATAGAGAAGTTACTTTGTCAGATATATATTCTGAATTTCCAAAATTTATAGTTTCTGATATAGAAAAACTTGAAAGACTTGAAGTTGAAACGGAAAAGAGAGTATGCTATCGAAATGATTTTATGTGGGAGGTTGTAAAGAGACTTTCAAAAGCTGGGAAAAAACTTGTTTTATTATCAGATATGTATCTTGAAAAGGCGGATTTAGTAGATATATTAAAAGCAAATGGCATTGATACATCTATATTTGAACATATTATTATATCATGTGAGGAAAAATGTTCAAAACAGAATGGTGAATTATTTAATGTAATGTTATCAAAATTTGGAAATATTGAAAAAAAAGATGTAGTACATATAGGGGATAATAGAAATGCGGATTATACACAACCTCTGAGTAGTGGAATTGCAGCAGTTCATTATGATGCTGTACCGGACAGGCTGAACAGCATATACGATTATGAAAAGATACGACATGATATACCGCAGAAAAAAATATTGTCATTGAGAAAAGTCACATCATATCATGGGATGCAGAAGTATACAGATGAATCAGAAAGACAGGCATATGAAATTGGTTCGTCTATAGTAGGACCATTTTTGACAACATATATAAGTTATGTATGTGACAGACTTGAAAAGTCGGGAATAAAAAGAATATATCCATTTATGAGAGAGGGTTATATTTTAGGAAAATTACTTCAAAAAGAGGCTGCCTCAAGAAATATGGAACTTGAAGTAAAACCAATATACATATCAAGAAAAGTGTCATATATACCATCTATTGCAAAGATAGACAGAGAAGAGATAGAAAATATGATAGGTGCCAGAAATCTTACGATAAATGAATCATTAGGATTGATAGGATTGAAGCCTGACAGTATTGAATCAGAAATTTTAAATAAATATGGCAATCTTCGATGGAAAGAGTCACATACTATATCTTATGGTGAAACTACACTAAAAGAATATCTTATAAATATATTTTTGAAAAAAGAAAATATAGAGGAAATGCAAAGATATGTTTCAGAACAACGGAAATTGCTTATGGCATATTTAAAACAGGAAATTGGAGATATGCAGAATATTGCAACTATTGATATAGGCTTTTTTGGAAGAATACAGATGTGGATGGAGCAGGTATTGAAAATAGAAAAAGTTCCATATAAGATGAAACATTTTCTTGCCATTGGTGTTACGGGAGATAAGATTTATGATGGCATGGATTTTGAGGGGTATTATAGTACATTTGCAGAAAATTCGGATTTAGTTTCAACGATACATAGAACTACAGATATTCTTGAAAAGTTTATTTCGGTAACTGAAGGAAGTACGATTGGTTATAAAAAAATAGATGACAAAATAGTACCTGAAAAATCAGTTGCAGTTAATAATGAAAAAATTACAAAAGCATCATTTGATGGGATATTGGATTTTCAAAGAAGTTTTCATATATTTAGAAAGCAAAAACCTTCTGAAGCTGCAAGAGTAGTGAAGAACAGACGTGAGAGTTTGATGTTGCTTCACAGGCTTATAGATATGCCGAGACTTTCAGAAGCAAAACTCATACAGCAGATGGAAGCTGATACAAACTTCGGAACAGAATATAAGAAAACTATTATTATAGAAGAAAATCTAAAACTTTTAGAAGAAAAGGGAGTAGATTTTATAGATAAATGTAACGTTAGTTACACTTATAAAGGAAGTAATATTGTATGGCCAAAGGGAGTTGTAACATTAGGTGATGAATACTATTATGTACGCCGTGCAATGAAAAATGGTGTAG
>FR887337.1:97946-107704 GCA_000436755.1 Clostridium sp. CAG:253
GGTGTAGGGAATGAAATTGCAAAAGCTATGCAGGAAGTGGTAGAAAAGGTTCAATCAGACGGAGTTACTGAAGTTTCGCTTTATGGAGCTGGCGAGAATGGCAGACAATTTTATTTTATATGCTGTCTTTACCATATAAAGGTAAATGCTTTTATAGACAGAAAAGAGTCAATATGGGGAACCAAAAAAGAAGGAATCCCAGTTATGGGACTTGATGAAGCCATGGAAAAAGGAAATGATACCTATATAGTCACATCTTTGTTCTCTATAAGTGAGATAAGTGAATTTATAAAAGAAAAGTATAGCAGGACTGACAGGAAAGCAAAGATATATTCTGTATAAAATATTAGATTAAAATTAATGTAAAAATGTAGAATTGCACACATATAAATTTAAACAAGAATGGAGAATAGAATGGAAAATATTGTGATATTTGGTGCTTCAGGAGGTGCAATAAAAGTTGCACACACGCTAAGAAATTTAGATATAGATTTTCAATATTTTGTAGATAATGACAAAAATAAATGGGGTAAAATAGTAGAAGAAAAAGAAGTTAAGAGTCCGGAAGTATTAAAAGATACCACAGATAGAATACTTATTGCCAGTGATTATCAAGATGAAATAGAACAGCAGCTTTCAGAATGGGGAATTCTTAATAGAATAATATTAAAGGAAGAATGTATATTTGACTATTTTGATAAAAACAAGTCAGAGTATGAAAAATATTATATAAAAGATATAGAAAAGAAAACATCGAAGAAAAATGTAATAATTGAACTTGCAGATGCAGGAATTTGTCTTGGTGGAATTGAAACATGGGCAATGATGTTGACAAGAGGGTTGAAAAATAGAAAATATAATGTCAGTTTATGGCTTAGAGAACAGGTACAGAGCATACCAGAAGATTTGAAAGAAGTATCAACAGAAATAAATTATGATTATGAAAGATATAAAGAATCCATACAGGAGACTATAGATAAACTCATAAAAAAACTTCCATGTACAGTTATATCAAACTGGCAGAGTCAGGTTATGATTGCAGCGATTCTTGTTAAAAGAATGTATCCGGAAAAATTAAAACTTATTTCCATAATACATAATGATAAGAAAGTGTTATACAGACGACAAAAGTTTATGGAAAAAGATACGGATATTATATTTGGTGTGAGCAAAAAAATATGTAAAACTTTTATAGAAGAATATAATGTTGATGCAAAAAAAGTGGCTTATAAAGAAACGCCTGTAAAATTTGAGGTGAATAAACATTTATATCAAAAAGATAAGAGCAAACCTATAAGAATTGGTTTTGCAGCAAGAATAAGCAAAGCACAAAAAAGAGTTGACCTTCTTGTGAAACTTATAAATAGGCTTAATGAGGAAAAGGTTAATTTTGAAATAGAGATAGCTGGAGATGGAAGTTACTTTGAAAAGATGAAAGAAGGGATTATTAAGGATAAAAATAATGTAAAAATACTTGGGAAGATTCCTAGAGAAAAAATGCAGGAATTTTGGAATGACAAGGACATATTCCTGAGTACATCAGATTTTGAAGGGGCAAGTGTATCAATGCTTGAAGCTATGGCATTGGGAGTTGTACCTGTTGTTACAAATGTCAGTGGTGTAGATGAATTTGTGACAGATGGCACAAATGGATATATCAGTGAGGTACAGAACATAGAAAAGCTTATTGATGGAATTAAATTGTTGGAAGATGACAGAGATAAACTTGAAAAATTTGGGGAAAACAGTATGCATATTATTAAAGAAAAATGTAATCAGGATGACTATTTTGATGTATTTGAGAGGATGATATAAAATGGCTAGAATCACAATTATAATGCCGGTGTATAATGGAGAAAAATACATAAGACAAGCTATAGACAGCATATTGAATCAAACATTTAAAGACTGGAAATTATTATGCATAGATGATTGTTCAAGTGACAATAGTGTAAAGATTATTCAGTCATATGATGATGACAGAATAGAACTAATATGCAATGATAAAAACCGAGGAATAGCCTTTTCCAGAAATGTTGGATTAGAAAATGCACAAACGGAGTATATTGCATTGCTGGATGATGATGATATAGCTATGCCATATAGATTAGAAAAAGAAATTGAATATTTAGATGCACACCATGATATAGACGTGGTTGGTGGACATCAGAGGCAGATTGATGGACAAGGTAATGATTTAAATAAGCAATGGTCTGTTCCGTTAAATCCCAGCTATGTGAAAGCATATTTATTATTTAATAATTGTGTGGTTAATGGTTCCACAATGTTTAGAAGAAACTTTATAGAAAAAAATAGTATTCGATATAAAGACAACATGTGTGGAGCAGAGGATTACATGTTTTGGGTAGAATGTTCATTATATGGAAAGATAAAAAATTTGGATAGTGTTTTTTTACTATGGAGAGTTGCAGGTCAAAATGAAACTTTTAATATGATTGGAAAACATTCAGATATGAGATATGAAGCTTTAAAAAAGATTAAGAAATATGCTATAGAAGCTAACGGGTTTAAGGTATCTGAGTCGCAATTAGAAATAATATGTAAATGTTTTTATGAGGATGGTATTGTTGATAATAGACAGGAATTGGTTGCTTTATATAGTGCTTTAAAAAGTATTTCAGAACAGGCAAAAAATATGAAAATTGATAATGTTCAGGAAATTGTAACTATGTGTAGAAAAAGATTTGGGGAGAAAGTTGGAAAGGCTTTCTTTTTGTGGTGATATAAATATGATAATAGATAAGGAACAAAAGTTTAGAAGATTATGTATGGAAAAACTGCCTAGGATGATAGGAAATATAGGTAAGCGTGATGTAGCTATATGGGGAGCTTCTAAAGGAGGAGAAATTGCCAAGGAATGTATAGAAACTTTTGGAATTAATGTTTATGCGTTTATTGATAAAAGATATGAGGAAATAAAAGAATTTAGAGGGAAAAAGGTTATTAGTCCACAGGCATTAAAAAATAGTAATATATACGTAGTTATTGGACTAATGTCATTTGTGTATGAAATAGAAGAGGTATTATCAAGAGCAGGATATAAACATACAGATTATATATATATATATGATAACGAAGGATATAACAAAAAGGACATCATTTATAAAAATTGTAAAATTGGCAGATACACATATGGTTATGAAGGATTACTTGAATATTTTCCTTTTGCATTAGAAATAGGAAGGTATTGCTCAATTAATTTTACGGCGAAAATATGGAATAATCATCCTATTGATTATATTACAACGCATCCAATGTTAGATTATAGGATGTTTTATTCTTGGGATAAACAGGAAAAAAGGAAAGATTATGTACAAAAATATGGTAAGTACTTTGATAATGTTAGATATGAAGATAGTAAAATAAGAGATAATAGACCTGTGAAAATTGGAAACGATGTTTGGATAGGTGCAAATGTAGTTATATTACCTGGAGTAACTATTGGCGATGGGGCTATATTGGCCGCAGGAGCTGTTGTTAATAAAGATGTAGAACCTTATTCAATAGTGGGGGGGGTTCCAGCTAAAATCATAAGGAAGCGTTTTGCAGATGATATTATACAAAAATTGCTTGAGATAAAATGGTGGGATTGGAGTATAGATGAAATAGAAAATAATATAGAATTGTTTTATCAACCAGAGAAGTTTATTAAGGAAAAATATAAAGATTGAAAAGAGGAATATCATTATGAAAAAGACAGTTATTGCTTTTATAAGTGGAGTTATTGGAGGTGTTGTTGGAACTGTGACAACATTATATAAGACCAGTATTAAGATTGAAAAAATAGAAAAAAAATCAAATAAATATAGATCGTATTATAACATATTAAATAAAATGTTATTTCTAAAGGAAACAGGAAAAGATATAGGTGATTTTTTGATTGAGAATGGATATACAAATATAGCGGTTTATGGAATGGGAGGAATTGGAGAAAGACTTTATGATGAATTACAGGGTTCTAAAGTTAAAGTATGTTATGCAATAGATCAAAATACTTGTAGTATATATAATGATTTGTCGATTATAGAACCTGATGGTGAATTAGATGAAAATATAGATGCTGTTATAGTTACTTCTGTACATGTATATGAGGATGTGCAGAAAAAGTTATCAGAAAAATTATCAGTACCAATAATTTCATTAGAGGATTTTATAATGAATATATACTAATAAGGATGGTAGATTTATGAAAAAATTAGCAATAAGCATTATTACATATAATCGTCCACAGCACATACAAGAATATTTGGAGTATATTGTACGACCAACACAGGAAAAAAATATAGATATATACATATATGATGGAAGTACAAATAGGGCAACAGAGCATATTGTAGATGGTTTTATAAATAAAGGATATAATCATGTATTATATTTTCACTATGAAGAAGATGCTATTCATGAAAGAATCAATGATGCAATATTAAAACCTGATGCAAAATACATTTGGTTTTGTGGAGATAAGTTTATTATAAATCCTATTAATTATGACACTATTTTAGAGCATATAGATAGAGATTATGATATTATAACAATGTATGATTGTGGATTAAATGGTACAAAGTATTCCGATAGTTCTGTAGAATATGTGAAGTATTCAATAGTGCCATTCACCCATTTTGGGGCTGTAATAATTAAAAAAGAATTACTAAGTGAGGAAGTTATAGATAGATATAATAACAGCTATCCGGCATTTGCAAGAATGAGAAGTTATATTGACATTGCAACTAAAAGAGATTTTCGTGGTGTAACATTACATCTGAAAGATTTAAGAATACTATCTCAATATAAGACTAGGAGTGAAACAGAAAGTAGGATGTGGGAGGTATGGGTTATTCAATGGTACAATATGATAAATAGTATTCCTAAAGCATATGATAATATTAAAGATGATTTGCTTTGTGCAATGGATAAAAGAATGAAATTTTTTTCAATAACACAATTATTAAAACAGCGTGAAGAACAACAATTTGATTTTAAAATGTGTAGACAAAATAAAAAGATTGTAAATAAAGTAATATGTTTACCATACATAATAGTGGAGTGTATTTCAATATTAACGCCGGGGATGGCGAAGGTAATTAGAAAATTGCTGGAATTTCAGAATTAAAAGAATCAGAGGAAAAGAAAACGAATGAATATATTAATACTTGGAAGTACAGGATTTATCGGAAAAAACATTTTGGAATATCTGATAGAAAGGGGCTATAATGTTTATGCTCCGAATCATAAATTAATGGATGTATTAGATGAAAAAGGAGTCATAGATGTTCTGGAAAATGGGCAGTATGATGTTGTGATAAACGCATTGGATAGAAATGGAAAAGAAAATAGTTATTTTGAAAATCGTCTCAGAATGTTTCAAAATCTGGCAATACATAGTGACTTGTACGGGAAGATGATTTATTTTGGTTCCGGTGCAGAGTATGGGAGGGAATTACCTGTATGTAGCATAGGAGAAAATGAAATAAACAGAGTGATTCCAAGTGACACATACGGTTTCTGTTTACAGCAAATGAATGATTATGCTAGAAAAAGTGAGAATATATATAATTTCAGATTGTTTGGAATTTTTGGAAAGTATGAATTGTGGAATCAAAGATTTATTTCAAATGCAATATGTAAAGCTATGAGTGGTTATCCTATAACGATTCGACAGGATAGGTATATGGACTATTTATATATTGATGACCTGTGTAAAATCGTTGAATGGGCAATAAATAATAAGCCGAAGTTTCATGATTATAATGCTGTGTCTGGAAAAAAATATAGTTTATATGAATTGGCTGATACTGTTCAAAAAGTTATGCATACAGATGTGCCGATATATATAGCAAAAGATGGATATTTTAATGAATACACAGCAAGCAATAATAGATTGTTGTCTGAAATGTGTGATTTTGAAGTTGAAGATATTGAATTATCAATAAAAAAATTGTCACAGTGGTATACGAAAAATAAAAGTATAATTATAAAAGAAAAATTGTTATATCAATAAAAATTGGAGGATAAATAAATGTTAAATAATAAAACAATATTAATAACAGGTGGTACAGGTTCTTTTGGTAAAAAGTTTTTAGAGATGATACTTGACAGATATAATCCAAATAGAATTATAATCTATTCGAGAGATGAATATAAACAGAGTGTTATGAAAGCAGAGTATTCTAAAAAATATGATATGTCAAAAGTAAGATTCTTTATTGGTGATGTGCGTGATAAGGATAGATTATATAGAGCATTTGACCATGTAGATTATGTAATACATGCGGCTGCAATGAAACAGGTACCAACATGTGAATACAATCCGTTTGAAGCAATAAAGACTAATATTCATGGAGCACAAAATGTCATAGATGCTGCAATTGACAGGGGGGTAAAGAAAGTTGTAGCTTTATCAACAGATAAAGCTGTTAATCCTATTAATTTGTATGGTGGAACAAAGCTTGTTTCTGACAAATTATTTATAGCAGCTAATGCCTATAGTAAGATAAGTGGAACAAAATTTTCTGTAGTGAGATATGGAAATGTAGCAGGAAGTAGAGGTTCTATCATTCCTATTTTTAAAAAGTTAATAGAAAATGGAGAAGATACATTACCTATAACGGATACTAGAATGACAAGATTTTGGATTACGCTTGAACAGGGAGTTGAATTAGTTTTTAAAGCATTAAAGGAATCTAATGGAGGAGAAACATATATATCCAAAATACCGTCTTTTCATATTACAGATTTAGCACAGGCTATGCTTCCAGGAGCTAAAATAAAGGAGATAGGAATAAGAGAAGGTGAAAAGTTACATGAAGTAATGGTGACTAAAGATGACTGCTTATATACATATGAGTATGATAAACATTATATCATTTATCCACATTTTGATTGGTGGAAGTTTGATGAGAGTATAGTTGGTGATGGGAAAAGAGTTAAGGAAGGGTTTGAATATAATTCTGGTACTAATAAAGAATGGTTGAATGTTGATTGTTTGAAAAAAGAATTAGGAAGGATAAAAAGTTGATGAAAAATGCAAATAGAAAATGTCCAATATGTGATAATAAATATGTAAAAATAATGCAAAATATTGAAATGGTAATAGATGCCAAATATTCTTTACCATCTAATTATGATGTTGTATGTTGTGACAACTGTGGATTTGTTTATGCTGATACAGAGGCAACGAGTGATGATTATGATATATATTATTCAAAATATAATACATATAGTGATGGTGCTGATGCACTGGAAAATAATCATAGAATAGATATGATGGAAGAAATTTTGCAAAAATATTTTACAAAGGATAATTTGTTGTTAGATATAGGTAGTGGTGGAGGAAGATTTGAAAAAGAACTATTGGAACGTGGCTTTGTAAATATAACAGGAATGGATCCTTCTGTTTACAGTATAAGAAAATTATTAAACAATGGGATTGAAGGTAAAGTTGGAAGTATTTATGATGTTGTAGATAAGGATGATTTTGAAAAGTATGATGGAGTTTTTTTGTTTGATGTTGCTGAACATTTATTGATGCCGAAAGAGGGGATAGAAAATGCATTGAGGTATGTAAAAAAAGGAGGATTTTTCATAGTAGGGGTTCCTAATTATAGTATAGAAAATGAAATGCCTATTCCAAATAATTTTAATCAAGAGCACATTAATTATTTTTCAGAAATTTCATTGAATAATTTGTTGAATCAGGTTGGTGGTAAGTTGGTTTTTGAAAAGAGGGTTGAATTATTAAATAAGGCAAATATTTTTGAACATGAATTGATTCAAGTATATCAAAAAACATATGAAAAAGGAGAAATAAATAAGGATTTAAAAACAGAAAAAACGGTTAATAAATATTTAACAAAACAAATGGGGTGGTATGATGGAAAAAATAAAATTATACATGAATATGTGTTAACGCAGAAACCTATCGTAATCTGGGGAACAGGAGCATATGTTATGAGTTTGCAGGGATATACAGAATTATCTAAATGTAATATAGTTGCGTATATTGACAACAATAAATTGAAACAGAGTGAAAAGTTTTTAGGTAAAAAAGTATATTCAAGTGATTTTTTAAGAAAAAATACACAGTACGATGTATTAGTATGCGTAATGACATATGCAAGTGATATATGTGAACAGATAAAAGCGGAAAAAATAGAAAATAATATTATATTTATATGATATCCATATTAGAAAAGAAAATGATTTGATATTTATGTTATTAGAATATAAATGATATTTTCAACACTAACAATAGATGTTGAACCCTGAAAAATGATTTAGAGCGATGTCAATAAAAAAGAATATAGTATAATTTTTTATGAAATAAAATATGTAAGGAGAAAGTATGTTTTGCAGAGTATGTTTAAATGAAATGAAAAACTTTCAAAATGTGAATAACGCTAGAGCTGAGGGGGGGCAGTTTAAGTAGAAATGAATCATTTGAAGTAAGAACAAAGAACGTGCAATTATTTAAATGTCCGGTTTGTGGACATATTCAAATTCCATATTTAGTGTCAAATGACTATTATAGTAGTTATGATGAAGTGTCTGGATTTCAACAATATGTTTTTGGATTAAACAAGATAGAGGATAAGATTTCAAAATTAAAAAGCTTTACAAACGAAAAAGGCATGTTAATTGAAATTGGCAGTGGTGGGGGATATGCTCTGAAAATTTCGAATAGATATTTTGAGGATACAATGGGATTTGATATTAGTGAAAAAGAGTGTGAAATTGCAAAGAAACAAGGTTTGAATGTAATATGTGGAGAATTTGACTGTAAAAAATAGAATTTGGGGAAGGTAATTGCTTTCACTACATTTCAAACATTTGAACACATGGAGAAGCTTAGAGATACAATAAATTCATTATATGATATATTAGAGTATGATGGGGTAGGATTAATAAATGTACCAAATGGGGAGATGATAATGAAACATAATCTTTATCATCAGGTATTGTTGGAGCATATAAATTATTTTACACCACGTTCACTAATAACTCTTGCTGAAAATGCAGGTTTTGAGATATTGGATGTTGTTTTAGATAAAGATACTATTGAGATTGATTTATATGTAAAGAAAAATGAATCAATCTCAATGGAAGAAAGCTATATAGAAGTTCAAAACGATTTAAATTTGGTTTTAGATAAATATAATAAATTTGGAATATATGGTGCAGGTCAGAAATCAGCATATTACAGTAGTTTAATATGCAAAGCAAATAAGAAAAAAATAAATCATGTTTTTGATTCAAATAATAAAGAGAAAGTAGGAAAATATTTATCAGGCATTAACGAAAGAACAGAATGTGTAAATAATAAAACCCTGCAGGAATGTGATGCGGTAATTATTTTTGCATCTTCATATAATATAGAAATAATTGGCGGATTGCGGAAAAATGGCTTTAAAAATGATATAATATTCTTTGAAGATGATAAAGTAAAAGTAGATAGTTTGAAAAATGAGGTACAAGTTTGAAACAAATAGGTAGAGGACAGCCGAGAAATAAAGGGCATAGCAAATAAACCGCCTAAACAGCCGGTTTAAAAATTGAATATATACACAACACCTAATCAGGTAACAGGAACAACATCATCTTTGATAATGTAGCCTCGTTGTTTCATCAAATTAAGTGCCTGTGAAGTAGTTAATATTTTTGCTTCATTTACAGGTCGCGATTCAAGAAAGCCTTCAGGCGTATATGGTTTTAAATCTGTGAGTATGTGCCAGATAGCGGTC
>FR887338.1:0-17257 GCA_000436755.1 Clostridium sp. CAG:253
GCGCGCCAGATTGTGGCTCTGGAGGCCGAGGGTTCGAATCCCTCTATCCACCTTTTGTATCCTTGTTTGTGACAAGGATTTTTTATTAAATGAAAAAATATAGGAAAGATATTCAGAGTTTTATCTGTATATGATGATGGGCCGTCGCCAAGCGGTAAGGCACAGGACTTTGACTCCTGCATCCCGCGGGTTCGAATCCCGCCGGTCCAGTTTTTAGCCCCTTTTGATTGTATATCAAGAGGGGTTTTTGTTTTTTGTATTTACATAAACTTTATTATATGATATTCTTCAAATGTATGACAATACGAAAAAAAGTCTATATATTAGGAAAAGAGGATGGTTGAAAATGAATATTGTATGTTTGGACTTAGAGGGTGTACTTGTTCCGGAAATCTGGATTGCATTTGCAGAGGAGACAGGAATTCCAGAACTCAAAAGAACAACGAGAGACGAGCCGGATTATGACAAGCTTATGAATTATAGAATAGGTATTTTAAAAGAACATGGTCTTGGACTTAAAGAAATTCAGAGCACTATTGCAAAGATAGACCCTATGCCGGGAGCAAAGGAGTTTTTAGATGAACTTCGTTCGATTACACAGGTTATTATTATCAGTGATACATTTACACAGTTTGCAAGTCCGCTTATGAAGAAGCTTGGATGGCCTACAATTTTCTGTAATTCACTTGAAGTTGCAGATGATGGAGAAATCACAGGATTTAAGATGCGTTGTGAACAGTCTAAGCTGACAACAGTTAAAGCACTTCAGTCTATCGGTTATGATACGATTGCAAGTGGTGACAGCCACAATGACCTTGGGATGATTCGTGCCAGCAAGGCAGGATTTCTTTTCAAAAGTCCTGACAGCATCAAGGCAGAAAATCCTGACCTTGAAGCATTTGATACATATGATGAGCTTATGGCAGCTATCAGGAAAGCTTTATAATTAAAGTTAAATATTACCGGTGCAATTATCAATGATATACTACACTGGAAACATTAAAATTATTGTCATGGTATACCACGATTTTGTCGTGGCTGCTGTGGCGATTTTTGGTTTAATAAATAATGAAAAGATGGTATAATGAAATTTAAGTTAAAGGAGGAGGTTTTTTGTATGAAGAGACGAAGAAATATATCGATTAAAACAAAGCTTTTGGGGATCATAATTCCTGTAGTTATAGCTATAGTTGTGGTTCTTGTACTCGTAGCTTATGAAATGTCATCAGGTATTATTGAAAATTATTCAGAAAGTCTTTTGGAGTCTTCCGTAGTCAATCAGGCGAATGAGATTGAAGCGTGGCTTGAACAAAATATAGCCTCATTTCAATCTGCCAAGAGGACTATCGAAAAAATCAATCCAAATGACAGTGAATTACAAAATATGTTAGATGGATATTATGGATTTAATGATAATTATCCTGATGGAATATACATTGCAGATTCTTCAGGAAAGTTTATGAAAGCATCGGAATCAAAAAAAACAGAGTCTGATGTTACGCAGAGTGTATGGTATAAGGAGGGGCTTACAAGAATCAACATGAAAGTAGGCTCTGCTTATAAAAACTCAGAGGGGATAAATGTCATAAGTGCCTCGGCAATGTTGAATGATGGCAGTGATAAGGTGCGTGTTATTTCAGCAGACATGACACTTGACCGTATAACAATCATAGTAAATGCCTTTATTGAAATGAATAAGGCGGAGTCGGTACTTGTTGACAAAAATACAGGTGTTATAATTGCCAACAGGGACAATAATCTTATCTCACAAAAAATTGGTGACGGAAATCAGAGTGAATATTACAAGAAGCTTGCAAAAAATATAACTGCGAAAAAATATGATTCAACCACAATTGATGGAGAGATGACTGTTTTCAAAGAGGTAGATGGAACAGACTGGCTGTTGGTATCATATGTGCCAAAGAGTGTTATAATGTCTGACCTTGTAAATCTTCGTACAACAATGATTGTTATAAGTATTGTGTGCATTCTTTTGTTGTGTGTTCTTATTGAACGTGTTACATATGTTGTTATTAAGCCTGTAAAGACTATGACAAGTGTAATAACGAAGATGACATCGGGTGATTTCACGGTTAATATGGAAGTTAAGGGTCATGATGAAATCGCAGTTATGGGAGAGAGTGTTAAGAAATTTATTTCCACAATGAAACAAATGATACAGGAAATGGGAGATATTTCGGGAAAACTTAAAAAACAGGCAGATAAAAGCAAAGATGTTTCGGGTGAAATGAATTCAGCTGCATCTATACAGTCTCAGTCTATGGGTGAATTAAATTCAACTGTAGACCAGCTTTCGCTTTCTGTCAATGAAATAGCCGAGAGTGCTACAAAGCTTGCAGGTGTTGCATCTGATACGAAGAATGATGGAAGTCAGGTAGGCGAAAAGATGGACGAGACTGTGCGGGTGTCTGAAAAAGGCAGGGAGGACATGAAAAATGCAGGTCAGGCACTTGAAAGTATAGAGCAGTCAATACATAATCTAAAGGAAGCTGTGAATAAAGTTGGAAGTGCATCCGGAGAGATTGTTCAGATTATAAATCTGATTGGAGAAATAGCAGACCAGACAAATCTTTTGGCGTTAAATGCATCTATTGAGGCTGCACGTGCAGGTGAAAGTGGAAAGGGATTTGCAGTTGTTGCATCTGAGATTGGAAAACTTGCAAACAGCAGTACAGAATCTGTGTCGAATATTACAGTGCTTATAACAGAGATAAATAATCTTGTTGCAGATGCCGTGAAACAGGCAGGAAGCAGTGCGGAGGATATATCAGGAAGTGCCGAACTTATACATACAGCTGTTGATACATTTGATACAATATTTAACAATATACAGGATACAGGTTCATTGATAGGAGAGATGCTTGAGAAGATAAATGACGTTGATGCTGTTGCTACAAATGTAGCAGCTATTTCAGAAGAACAGGCAGCAAGTTCTGATGAGATTCTTGCGACATCAGAGTCGATGCTGAAACAGGCAGAGAAGATTTCAAATAACAGTGATGCTGTTGAGGAGGAGGCAGACAATCTTGCATTGTCTGCACAACAGCTTGAAAATCAGGTTAATCAGTTTCAGGTTTAGGAGGGGAGGAATACTTATGAAGAGGTTAGTAAGTTTGTTTATATGTTTAGCATTAGCTATAGGTTGTATGAGTGGGTGTGGAGGCAAAACCAACAGTTCGTCAGATATAAGTGCAAGCGGGATGAAAATATTATTTTCATTATCACAAGCGGATGATTTCAGAAGTGCGGTTGCAAATAAAGCAAAAGAAACGGCTGAAAAGGCGGGGGCTACAGTTGATATTGTAGATGAAGAAAATTCTATTGAAAATCAGGTAAGTGATATCAAGAAGGCTGTATCAGAAAAGTACGATGTAATAATATGTGGTCTGGTTGATATAGATACTGCTTTTGAAATAGAAGCGATAGCGGGAGATATTCCGATAGTATTCTTTAATACATGCCCTGACAGTGACAGACTTGAGGCAGATAAATACATATATGTAGGTTCAAACGAGGAAGATGCCGGTAAATATCAGGCAGAAGCGGTATTGAAGGATTTTCAGTCATCCGATGAAATAAATGTTGCGATATTTAAAGGAGCAGCATCACATGCCGCTACAGAGCCAAGAACACAGGCTTTAAAAGATGAATTAAATGCTTCAGGAAAGACCGTGAACTTTGTATTTGAGGATAATGCGGACTGGGATAAGGAAAAAGCAAAGGATATGTTTAAGCAGTTTTTAAAGACAAATCAGAAATGCGATGCAGTTGTGTGCAATAATGATACTATGGCAACAGGGATTATAGAGGCATGCAAAGAAGAGGATTTAAGTGATATAAAAATATATGGTATAGATGCAACAGCAGAAGGATGTGCTGCTATAGAAGCAGGTACTATGGCATTTACTGTTTACCAGTCAGCAACAGGACAGGGAGAGATGGCTGTTAAGGCTGCGGCGGCTATGGTAAAAGGTGATGGAATATCAACACTTAAAGGTGCTACAGATGATAAGAAATACGTGTGGGTACCATTTGAGAAAGTTGACAGTTCAAATGTAAAAGATTATGAATAATTTTTGATTTATTTTTATTATAATGTGTAACGCCGAGATTAATATAAAAAAGTTTATATTAATCTCGGCTGTTTATTTTCTATAAATATGTATCTTCAAACTGTTTGATTGGTATAGGCTTTGAAAAATAATATCCCTGATATACTTTGCATCCCATCTGTGTAAGTTCTGCAACCTGTTCTTTTGTTTCAACACCTTCTGTTATAACAGTAAGACCAAGAGTTTTTGTGAGTGCAATTATTGTATTTAAAATAGACATACTCTTTTTTAAACGGTCAGGCTTTGTTGTTCTTAAAAATCCCATGTCGATTTTAATGACGTCAACATCCATATCTTTAAGCGTGTTAAGTGAGGAATATCCGCTTCCAAAATCATCAATTTCAACCTGAAAACCATATTGTCTGAACTGCTGAATAATATCAAGCTCACCAGAAGCTCCTGTCATAAGTGCAGTTTCGGTGATTTCAAGTTTAAGTGTTGAAGGTATGATATGATATTTTTCAACGAGAGATGTTATGGTTTTATATACATCCATGTAATAAAAATCTTTAGTGGAGATATTTACGGATATATACAGGCTGTTGAGTCCATCTTTCTGCCATTGTGCAAGCTTTTTTACAGCGAGTTCCCAAACAAATTTGTCAAGACGGTAGATAAGACCTGTGCGTTCAAATACTTCTATGAAATCGCCCGGAAAGATAAGACCACGTTTTGGATGCTGCCATCTTACAAGTGCCTCAGCACCAAGTATCTGTCCGTCTGATGTCATCTGTGGTTGAAGGTACATACAAAACTGTTTTTCATCCAAAGCCTTTTCAAAATCACCGACAAGCTGTTTTTCAATGATAGTATCATTGAAAATTGTATCATTGTAATATGCAATAGATTTATCGTAATTGTCATAAAGTGTTTTGATTGCCAGATTTGCCTTATCACACATTATCGAGATATCCTCGTTTATATCAGTGATTTCATAAACACCGATATATATATGAAGATGATAAAGGTCGTTGTTAAATGTGCGTCCCATTGTGCGTATAGCGTTAATAAAAGACTGTTCATTAAATTTGGATTTTGGGATACATGCGGCGAATTTATCTCCGCCTGTTCTGCCGTAAATAATACCCTCGCCGCACTGCTCTTTGAGTAGGTCAGCTTCCATTTTTAAAACTTCATTTCCTTTTTCAAGACCGAATAAATCATTTATCAGTTTAAAATCTTTAATATTTGAACTGAGGAGCAGCCATTCTGTATCCGGATTTGCCTTGAGGATTTCAGAGGCTTTTACTGAAAAATAGTTTTTATTGTACAGACCGGTAAGTGTATCATGCGTTGCGAGATACCTTTCTTTTTCAAATGCAAGATGTTTTTCGGTATTGTCAATAAGATTTAAGAAAAAACCGATATATTCTTCTTTCTTATCAAATAATTTTCTGTATTCTATGTCAAAGTAGTGTGTTTTATTATCAATGATGTATTTGTCACTACATTCAATGGAATTAAGATTGTTGATGTTATTCTTTTCTATCCACTTCAGTGCATAGTCAGAAATGGATGAAAGAGGGATTGACTGACTGTCAAACATCTTCCGTGCACGGTCATTTGCGTAGACGCACTCATTGTTTATATCAAAACATATAATAGCATTGTTCATTTCTGCTACAACAATAGACAGCGTTTTGTCTATAAGTTCATTTGGGGAACGATAAAGTGTAAAATAGCATATTATTATTGCAGCAAATACAAAAAACGGAAGTGATACATCTATAGGAAACTCTGATATATTGCATACAGAGTTTAAAAGTATTATTATGCACATTATTGTAAGTACCGGAAGATACTTTTTACGGTAAAAATATGGTATTTGTAGAATTTTTATTGTAAATGATGCAATAATACAAAATACAATACAGTATGCAAAAGCATAGTGAAGGTAGTAAAAAAGTTTTTTGTCAGCTACATGATACAATGTAAAATCCATATATCTGACTGTTTTTAAGGTAAATGCATTGTGGAGAAATGTATTTAAAAATAATGATATTCCATCCAAATATGCAATTATAAAACAGCCTGTTCTAAATGGCGTGACTTCGTTAAATACAAGTGTATACTGCTGAGAGTATTGAAGTATGTATATAAGTACCATGTCAAATGAAAACAGATAAAGACCTTCCATCAGATATGCAAATGTTTCGTTCGTGGAAAGTGCAAACAAGCCATTTCCGAATATGGTTATAATTGCAAAAACAAGACAATTCTGAATTGAAGATGCAACTTTATTTTTGATTTTGTTGGCATATTTTATACATATCAGTATGGGTATTATCATTAGAAATAAAAATGCCAGGTATATTTTATCCATACAAATTAACCTCCATTCAAATACATAGATAATGTATTAATTAATTTATCGGTATTTTGTTTAATACTTTTAAAAACATATTATTGTATTCAATTGTACCATAAATTGGCTTGTGTTTGAATAAATTTAGCTTAATTTTTAAAGAGTTTTTGTGTTGCTTTTGTAAAAAGTGTGTTAAAATGATTTCCGGTTTGCCACTTTTGAAGTTTATGGAAATGAGGTTTAACAATGAAAGATTTAACAGAAGGAAAAACACTGCCGCTTATAATGGGATTTGCCATACCTATTGCTATAGGAAATATATTTCAGTTATTTTACAGTCTTGCTGATACGAGAATAGTAGGGCAGTTTCTGGGAGAAAATGCACTTGCCTCTGTTGGAGCCACAAGTTCGTTAAATAACATGATAATCGGATTTTTGCTGGGAATGACAAACGGATTTGCGATAATCGTTGCAAGGAGTTATGGTGCAAAGGATGAGAATGGAATAAAAAAAGCAGTATCGGCAACTTTTGTGCTTGGAATAGCCGTGTCGCTTGTATTTACTGTGCTTAGCGTGGTATTTTTAAGAAATATACTTGAATTTTTAAATACCCCTGAAAATCTTATAGATGGCGCATACAGATATTTCAGAATAATCCTTTTGGGAATGACCGGGGCAATGTTATACAATGTCTGTGCAGGACTTTTCAGAGCGATAGGAGATTCAATTACGCCACTTATTTTTCTGATAATTTCCACATTTGTTAATATAGGTCTTGATATTTTGTTTGTCTGTGGATTTAAGTGGGGAGTTGAAGGTGCGGCGTTTGCCACGATATTATCTCAGATTTTGTCATTTGCATGCTGTTTTGTGTATATGCTTAAGAAATATCCGGTGCTTCATTTTGGAATAAAGGATATAAAGCTTGAAAAGAGTCTTGTAAAGTCAATGTTTGCGATAGGATGTTCAATGGGATTTATGAGTTCGCTTATAAATATCGGTTCTGTGGCACTTCAGGGAGCCATAAATTCGCTCAATAATGCAAATTATATTGTTGCGCATACAGCGGCAAGAAAGATTTCAGAGTTCTTTATGCTTCCGTTTACTGTATTTGGAACAACGATGGCAACTTTCTGTGGTCAGAATATGGGTGCGAAAAGACCTGACAGAATAAAGAAAGGAATATGGCAGGTTACGATAGTTACCTGGATATGGTGTGCTTTCATGGTGCTGTTATCGTATACGGTTGTTCCATATATGGTGGAGATGATAACGGCAACAAAACAGCAGCAGGTTATAGACACGGCATCACTTTATCTAAGAGTTGATACACTGCTTTATTTTATCCCGGCTGTTATATGTATACTTAGAAATGCAATGCAGGGAATTGGTGACAGCGTTACACCAGTTGTATCAAGCTCGTTTGAACTTATATGTAAAGTGCTTGTAGCAACATTTTTAACACCGGTATTAGGATACTGGGCTATTATATGGGCGGAGCCTATAGCATGGGTTATAATGGTTATACCTTTGCTTATCGGAATAAAGAAAAATCCGGTTTTTAAGACTGTTTAAAAATATACGGATATGGTTGTGTGTTTATATATCCATTATCTGCATTTTTTATATAAAATACACCGCCCGTTTTTGCCTGCTTCCTCGACTGCCCCGGTTCGTTTCAAGACAGTCATGGTGGTCTGGGCAAGGCGGAGCGGAATTTTTGCACATTTTGAGAGGTCTTTCGAGGTGAAAGTTTCTGCCAGATTATCAGGCAGTATCAGACTGTAATCACTTCCGCCGGAAATATAGAGTTCATCATGGAGTGCGACAGGAATGCGGTCGTATCGTGATGAACCTTTTTTTCGAGTTTCATTCCATCCGTTTAAAAGTCTGTATTCTTCCATGTCAACGAGAACAAGACAGATATGCAGGTTTGGATTTGATAAAAACATACTTATCTTATACAGTTCAATAAAAGCGTCGAAGAAAGTTCCTGTTTTAGGAGATTTTCTTTTTTTGGAAATCTCGCCTGTATTTTCGTCTATCCAGTAAAGCCACTTATTGTGTGGAATAGGATAGACAATGGTAACGGGGTATTTTTCCAAAAAGACACTCAGTTTTTTTCGCATGGCGTTGAAACTTCTTGTCTGTATTTCTATAATCTCGTTGTCACGCAGAATATCGGCGACAAAACGGTCAACTTTTATCTCCTGATGTGAAACGTCAGGTTCATAAAAGTTTTTTAGAACCGCATGCATTGTTTTTTCTTTTAAAGTGCCGATTCCGTTAGTTTCACGTTCTTTGGCGATGATTTTTTGGCAAGCATCGGCAAAAAGCTGTTGGTCGTATGTTGTGATTGGCATTTGAGTCTCCTGTCTGAAAGGTAGAGTTAAGGATTATTCTACATCATAGTATATTTTACTGTTTTCTGCAAACAATAACCATTGTGCATTATTAAATTTTGGAAAAAATGGAGGCAGTCTGAAAGATGAGCAGTCATATGCAGCAAAACAGTACAGATAATACAGGACAAAAAAAAACCGGCATTTTTGGAAGCGATTTCAAGATGCGTCAGCAGGAAATAAGCAGAATATTTAAATTTGATGAGAATTTTGATTTGCTTCATCGTGAAGCTGAGATTGGCGGCAGAAAAGTTTCGATTTATTCAATAGACGGTTTTCTGCCCGGAGATACCGTAGAAAAACTTATGCAGTTTTTTTATTCAATAAAAGATGAGGACATGCCGGAAAATCTCGCAGATTTCATAAGCAGAAGTACGCCGTTTGTCGATATTATGGAGATAAAAACGGAACGGGATTTTACGGATAATTTTCTTGCCGGACTTACATGCATGATGATTGAGGGATATGACGGTATTCTTGCTCTTGACCTTAGGGAATATCCCGGAAGATCAGTGGAGGAACCTGAAAAAGATAAGGTTTTAAGGGGCTCGAGAGATGGATTTATTGAGGCACTTATTCCAAATATGGCACTTATCAGAAGAAGAATAAGAGACAAAAATCTTGTATTTAAATTTGCAAGGGTAGGCAGAAGTTCAAGAACAGACATAGCTGTTGCCTATATGTGTGGCAGAGTGAACGAAAAAGACATAAAAAAAGTTATGGATAATATAAATTCGATGGATGTCGATTCGCTTACCATGAATCAGGAAAGCCTTGCTGAAATGCTTTTTCCGGGAAAGTGGATAAATCCTTTTCCAAAATATAAGTATACGGAGAGACCAGACACGGCGGCGGCAAGTCTTTTGGAGGGAAGTATAGTTATACTTGTCGATAATTCTCCTGCCGTTATGATTTTACCCACATCATTATTTGGAATTGTTGAAGATGCAAATGATTATTATTTTCCGCCGGTTACAGGGACATATTTACGACTGACAAGAATGCTTACAAATATACTTGCGGTTTTTATAACACCTTTATTTCTGCTTCTGATTGAAAATCCTGACTGGGTGCCTTCTTGTCTTGAATTTATACTTATTCGTGACGACATAAATGTAGCGCCGATATTTCAATTACTTATACTTGAATTTGCCATTGACGGATTAAAGATGGCGGCAGTCAATACGCCGAACATGCTTACAACGCCGCTCAGTATAGTTGCGGGTATTGTATTTGGTGATTATACGGTTGATTCGGGGTGGTTTAATCCGGAGATAATGCTTTATATGGCATTTGTGGCAGTCGCAAATTATACACAGAGTAATATGGAATTGACATATGCGGTCAAATTTCATCGTATAATTCTGCTTATATTAACAAGTATTTTTGGAATATGCGGATTTATAGCGGGAACGGTTATTTTTGCCATATCGCTTCTTATGACGCATACATTGCTGGGAGAGGGCTATCTTTATCCGATTATACCGTTTGACGGAAGATGTCTGATGAGGAGGTTTTTCCGAATGAGCCTGCCTGCCTATGAGAAAACTCACAGGTAGGAGATGACAGGCTGTTCCACCATAAAAAAACACTCGATAATACCAAGAACAGTTTCTTGTATTATTGGATATTTTTTCATGGCTGAACTGTAACAAAATAATAAAAAATGTCTAAAAGTTTTATTGCTTTTTTATGCCCTCTGTACTATAATAACTCGGTGTGCGAATAGTGTTATATTTTAAATTTTAGTAAGTAGAAACAGTGTTATTTTACACAGGAGGCGTAAGAGTATGAAAACAGTAAAGAATAGCTTTTTTGCGATTGTGTCGATGCTTCTTGTTGCAGTTGCCGTAAACCCGGCAGTATCATTTGCAGCTGAAAAGGGAGCTGAGCAGGAGCTTGGAAAAAGTCTGTCGCTTGCGTACTGTATTCCGTTTGTTGGAATGCTTCTATGTATAGCGATATGTCCGTTGGTCATCGGAGAGTTATGGGAAAAATATAAAGCAGTAGCAGTAATCTTTTGGTCACTTGCGTTTTTGATACCATTTGCCATAGGTTATGGCGGAAGTAAAACTTTTGAAGAATTTCTCGAAGTTATTTTCGGAGATTATATTACATTTATAGTGTTGCTGTTTGGTCTGTTCTGCGTTGCAGGAAATATAGCACTTGAGGGAGACCTTGTCGGAACACCTAGGGTAAATATTTTAATGCTTCTTATCGGTACGATTTTGTCAAGTTGGATTGGAACAACAGGAGCAAGTATGCTCATGATAAGACCGATAATAAGAGCAAATAAATGGCGTAAGAGAAAAGTACAGATAATAGTATTTTTTATATTCCTTGTTTCAAATATCGGGGGATGCCTGACACCTGTTGGTGACCCACCGCTTTTGATGGGATTTATGAATGGTGTTGATTTCTTCTGGAGTTTACATCTTATTCCGATATTGGTATTAAATATAGTACTTCTTCTTGCACTTTTCTTTATAGTTGATACACATGCGTATAAGAAAGATATTGCAGACGGTCTTAAACCGGAAGTTCTTGAAAATAAGACACCTATCCGTCTTGTGGGAGCAAAAAATATTATTTTCCTTGCGATGATAGTCGGAGCCGTTATACTCAGTGGTGTACTTCCGCAGATAAGTCCTTTCTTTGCGAATAATATTCATATATACGGTGAGGTAGAGTTTGGTTATGCATCACTTCTTGAAGTTATCATAATACTTGCCGCAGCATTGCTTTCGTACAAGACTACTGATAAGGGCATAAGAGAAGACAACCATTTCACATGGGATGCGATAGAGGAGGTTGCAATACTTTTTATCGGTATATTTATAACAATGATACCTACACTTCTTATTCTTGAAGTAAAGGGTGGAGAACTCGGAGTTACAAAGCCTTGGCAGTTCTTCTGGATAACAGGATTTTTGTCAAGTTTCCTTGATAATACACCGACGTATCTTGTATTCTTTAAGACAGCACTTTCACTTGGCTTTAAGGATGGAATACAGGTTACGGGAGGATTTGTTCCGAAAATTCTTCTTATGGCGATTTCGTCAGGTGCCGTATTTATGGGAGCAAACACATATATAGGAAATGCACCGAACTTTATGGTTCGCTCAATTGCCGAGGAAAACGGTATCAAGATGCCATCATTCTTCGGATATATGCTATGGTCATTAAGCTGCCTTATACCGGTATTTTTGATTGATATGATAGTATTTTATTTATAAAATGATGCAAAAATCATCATAAATTGTATTTTGACAGTAAATCCGCTATACTGCTATAATGGCTGGTATAGCGGATATTTTTTTAGGAGATATAGAATATTATGATTTTTGATACACATGCACATTATGATGATGAGAGATTTGACGAGGACAGGGAAGAATTACTTCTTTCGTTGAAAGATAAAGGTATTGGAACTGTTGTAAATGTAGGCGCAAGTGTGGCGTCTACCAAAAAGACATTTGAAATTGTTAAAGAACATGATTTTATGTACGGTGCGGTCGGTATACATCCGGAAGATGTCGAGAGGCTTGACGAAAGCCACATGGAATGGCTTAAAAGTCTTGCCGCCGATGAAAAGATTGTTGCGATAGGTGAGATAGGTCTTGATTACCATTATGATGAGCCGGAAAGAGATGTACAGAAGAAATGGTTTGCAAGACAGCTTGACCTTGCCTATGAGCTTGATATGCCGATTATTATTCACAGCAGGGATGCGGCAGCAGATACACTCGATATAATGAAAGCACACCACGGGGACGAGCTTAACGGAGTTATTCATTGTTTTTCGTACAGTCCTGAAATGGCGCAGATTTATCTTGATATGGGATATTATCTTGGAATTGGCGGAGTGGTTACATTTAAAAACAGTAAAAAACTCAAGGAGGTTGTTAAGATGACCCCGCTTGAGCGTATTGTTCTTGAGACGGACTGTCCTTATCTTACTCCTGAACCTCATCGTGGAAAGAGGAACGATTCATCTTACCTTACACATGTGGTTGATTGTATTTCCGAACTTAAAGGAATTTCGGCACAGGAGATAATCACTGCAACTTACGAAAATGCGATGAAGATGTATCGTATTGGGAGTTTGACAAAGTAATCCGACAGATTTTGATTATACAATAATAAGCAGCATAAAAGGTGCAATGGCACAGAAATGAGGGAAAATGGCAACACTTGGAATACCACAGAATACGATAGAAATTTTACAAAAATATAATTTTAGATTTCAGAAGAAATTCGGTCAGAATTTTCTTATAGATACACATGTTTTGGAGCGGATAATAAGTGAAGCGGGAATTACGAAAGACGATTTTGTCTTGGAGATTGGTCCCGGAATAGGAACGATGACACAGTATCTTTGTGAGAATGCAAGAGAAGTTATGGCGGTTGAGATAGATGACAATCTCATACCTATACTTGCAGATACTTTGTCTGCTTATGACAATGTCACCGTTGTAAATGAGGACATACTTAAACTTGATATTGCAAAAGTAGCAAAGGAGCATAACGGCGGCAGACCGATAAAGGTTGTCGCAAATCTTCCATATTATATAACAACACCTATCATTATGGGATTGTTTGAAAGTCATGTGCCGCTTGAGAGTATAACAGTCATGGTGCAGAAAGAGGTCGCAGACAGGATGCAATCGGGACCGGGAACAAAAGATTATGGAGCATTGTCGCTTGCCGTACAGTTTTATTCAAAAGCGGAGATAGTTGCAAATGTTCCCGCAAATTGTTTTATGCCACGCCCAAATGTCGGCTCTGCTGTAATAAGGCTCACATGTCATGAGGAAAGACAGGTTGACGTGGAAGACGAGAATTTTATGTTTAAAATAATAAGAGCATCATTTAATCAGAGAAGAAAAACTCTTCAGAACGGATTAAATAATGCTTCAAATTTAAATGTAAATAAAGAACAGGTTGTCGCAGCATTAGAAAAAATGGGACTTCCTGCAACCGTTAGAGGCGAGGCGTTAAGTCTTGAACAATTTGCCGCACTTAGCAATCTGTTGAAAGCTTAGACTGCCTGAAAGGCCTGATATAAATAATAGTGTAGTAAAAGGCAAACAATGCGCAGCCTCCGACAAGGTCTAAAAACGAGTGCTGTTTAAGTGTCAGTGTTGATATGCATATAAGAATACAGAGTATGAGCGATGAAAGTCTTATGATTTTTATCGCTTTTCTTATTTTGTCGCTTTTAACAATATTTGTATTATCAACATTTCTAAAATAGTAGCTTCTGCTTATGCCAAAATGGATGGCAACAGAGTTAAAAACGTGAATGCTCGGAAAAACATTAGTATCTGTATCGGTACGGTAAAGTATATCAATGATTGTCGTAAATATATTGCTGTGGTCAAATGTTTTTGGACGCATTGTTTGCGCATTTGGAAAAACAGTGTAAATAATAAGCGAAGTTGTCATTCCAAGCAGCAACACGGCACAACATCTGTAAAAGTCATCAAGATGCTTTGTCTGAAAGAAGAGATAAAGCAGACTGACTGCGACATATAAAAACCATAAAAGATATGGAATTATGAAGATTTCACAAAACGGAATATAGTCATCTATTTTGCAATGTATTTCTGTAAAATGTACATTGGTTCTTTTTTCAAGGGTCATAAACCAAAAAAGATAAATTGGCATATATAAAATAATAATTGCATGTTTGTACTTAAAAAGAAAATCTTTTAATCTAGTCATAAAAATCCTCGTTCTGCCATTATAGTGTAACCGTATTCATATTTAATAAATACGGTTGATAATAAAAATGCCGTTGCACTGTATGCTGTGGCATGGATTGGTATGTGAAAATGTTTTGCATATGTTGAGATACTTTCAGTCAACAAATGTAATGAATAGTTTAGCACAAAAAATTGGATTAAACAATTGTATTCGTATAAACTTTGTAGTAGTTATTTTCTTTTTTTTCTGTTATAATGAGAGGTTGGATTTGTGAAGGGAGGAATAAACTATGCGGATTCTTCTTGCAGAAGACGAAAAAGACTTAAATTACATTATCGTTCAAAAACTGACAGCTGATGGTTATAGCGTGGACTGCTGTTTTGATGGTGAAGAAGCAATCGACATTATTTCTTACACGGATTTTGATGCGATTATTTTGGATATTATGATGCCGAAAGCTGATGGTTTTGCAGTGCTGGATGCTTTGCGGAGTATGAATAAAATGACTCCGGTGATTTTTCTGACAGCAAGAGATTCTGTCTCGGATCGAGTGAAAGGTCTTGATCGTGGTGCGAATGATTATCTCGTAAAACCATTTTCTTTTGAAGAGTTATCAGCACGTCTCAGAGTTATGACAAGAACTTCTTACGGAGTTATGAGCAATGTTATTTGTGTTTCGGATTTATCTATGGATTGTAATGCACACACTGTTTCGCGAGGGGGTGTAGAGATTCATTTATCCGCAAAGGAATATGCATTACTGGAATATCTGATGTACAATCAGGGGCGTGTGTTATCGCGTGAAATGATTGAGGATCATATATGGAACTTTGATTATGAGGGTGGAACTAATGTAGTTGATGTTTATATCAGCTATCTTCGGAAAAAGGTAGATGATGGTCACGACGTAAAACTCATTCATACAGTGCGTGGCAGAGGTTTCGTGTTAAAAGAGGGAGTGTAGGATATGAAGAATTTATCTATCCGTTTGAAGATTACACTTTGGTTTACTGTAACTATGATTATAGTTGTAATATTTGCATATTTGGCTGTCTTTGCTGTAAGTCGTCAGATTTTGATTAAAACAATACAGGACTCCCTCGTGCAGAATGTTGAGAACAATGTGGATGAGATTGAATATCATTCGGACATCAGCCAGCTTCTAAAGACGCACAGATATGACTATCTCATAAAGTATGGAAATGGATATTTGGATATTGATGATGACTTTCTAAGCAAAGTAAACGATGTGTATACCAGTTTGTATAGTAAAAAATTTGTTCTTATTTATGGAAGCAATCCAACATCTTCTATAACAGAGGGGTTGGATTTTAAGGATTCTAAGATTCAGAAGGTACGTTCAAACGGGAACTGGTACTATGTTTTTGATCGTAAACTTAAAGGAAACGGTTTGGATGATTTATGGCTTCGAGGTGCGGTGTCTGAGGAACAAGGTGAGCGTCAGATGTCAGGGCTGATACGTGCAGCTGTAATTTTGCTGCCTCTTTTGACAATATTAGCATCGGCAGGAGGGTATCTCATTGCAAAGCATGCATTAAAGCCGGTGCAGAAGATTTCGTGGACGGCAAAACAGATTAGTGAAGGAAATGATTTAAAACGTCGTATTGACATAGGCGATGGTGATGATGAGCTTCATCATCTTGCTGCAACTTTTGATGAGATGTTTGACCGTTTGGAACGGGCATTTGAACAGGAACGGCAGTTTACTTCAGATGTTTCTCATGAGCTGCGGACTCCAATGACAGTTATTAACGCACAGTGTGAGTATACGCTTGAGGAGGAGAGAACAGTTGAAGAATATGAGAATGCTATTTTAGTGATCCGCAGACAAGCGAGGAAAATGACAAAGTTAATCAATCATATGCTGGATTTTGCACGACTGGAGATGCGCACAGGAAAATATACAGATATATGCCTTGATGTGTCGGAACTTGTAGATGCTATTTGTTCAGATATGAAACTTATACATGAACATGGTATTACGTTAGAATATGCAACAGAAACAGTTGTTTTGTCTGTAAACCCAGAGCTTTTTTCAAGGCTTCTTACGAATCTGGTTAGTAATGCTTATCGTTACGGTAGGGAAAATGGACATATATTTGTGCATCTTAGGCGGGAGCAGACAACTCTTGTACTGTCAGTTGAGGATGATGGAATTGGAATCGAAGAGAAAGAACAGGATAAGATTTTTCAACGATTTTATCAAACGGATAGTTCTCGTGGAGGGGACGGAACCGGGTTGGGACTTGCTATGGTCTGTGAGATTGCGCATTACTACAATGGAACAGTTGATGTGGAAAGTGTGTTTGGGCATGGAAGTACTTTTACGGTGCGATTGCCGGGTGCAACATCTTCTTTGGAAATATAAAAAGGCTGCATTTTGTTCGGCAAGCAAAAGATTATATTTTTTACTAATGTTTTTCTAATAATTGAATGATACAATAAGCATGCAATCAAAATTTAGATGCATTTATAAACAAACAATTTTAACAGATAAATGGAGGATTTATAAAATGAAAAGAAGAATAAAACAGTTTGCAGTTGTGTGTTTTGTTGCAGCAGCTATTAGCGGAACCGGAAATGTTTTTGTACATGCTGATTATAATGGTGTACCTGATAAGGTTACGATTAACGAGTCAAAACGAAGTGTTGTGCAGGGCAAAAAGTTTGAAGTGAAAGTTCAGACG
>FR887338.1:17285-50612 GCA_000436755.1 Clostridium sp. CAG:253
CGTACAGTGCAGAGGATGATTATATCTGTTGGGAGATTGTTTCTGGAAAATCTTATGTAAGATTTGAAGATTACGACCGTACAGGCGATGATATGGACTTTATAGCAGTAAAACCAGGTACAGCAATCATACGTTGTTATGTATATGGGAAAAACAAAGAGCGTTATGGAGACACAATTAAAGTGACAGTAACTGCTGCAAAAAAAGATTATTCACTGCAGAAAGTCGGAAAATCCGTTAAATATGAAGAGGTAAATGATGATTTTGATTTAGAAGTCAGAAAAGGGCATTCAATCAAAGAGAGTGAATTAAAATGGAAAATCAGCAATTCAGGTATTGTGGATTTTGCTGAAAGGAAAAAAACCGGTCATGAAGTGGAGTTCTATGCAAAAAAGTGTGGAACAACAAAGGTGACATGCAGCTATACAAACAGTAAAGGGGATAAAAAGTCTGTTGTGTATACGGTAAAAGTAGTTTATGATTATGATGATTGATAGCGTGGATTTGCCCCCAAAGCTGATGGGAAGCTGTTAGCTTTGGGGGTGAAGTTTTTTCTATGTTAATTTCAATATTTATTCGATTTCTTCCAGTCAATATTTTCCCTGATATATTTAAAGGTTGTTTCTTCGCCCTCATCAGCAAGCATAGTTAAAAGTTTTTCAAGTAATGCCCGTGTGTCAGGATGCAGTACATAATAATCTTTGTTTTTGTTGTAGTATGCCAGTGGAAAAGAATCATTGTAGGTGTCACGATTATAGTTTTTACTTGCTGAAATTCTGTCGCAGAACATCTCAAGTACATATCTTGTAGGCATAGGCATACCGACAAGACCGTCTCTCGGATTTATTGCGAAATCTATCCAGTATTCAAAATGATGTTTGTTGCGTCCTTTGTGGTGAAGCCATGCGGAAGAGTATTTTTTGTCTTCTTTTTCGGCAAAGTTCGGGCTTCGTTTGCCGCCCTGATAATATTTTACACCTGCAAAAAATTCTATAGGATTATATTTAGACCAGTCGTGCATAATTCCCTGTTTGTAAAGACCGGCTTTAAAGCAGTAGTGCCTTACAAGATTTTTGTGGTGAAGAATTGTGCAAAGGTGACCGTAAAAATTTTTTAGGTAGTTCATGATATTTTTTGTTCCTCATTTCTAGTATTCTGTATATTGCGTAACCTTTTTGCGTATGTATGATGTTATATAGGCAAAAAGATATGATTTATTCATTTAAACACCTCATCCTGTTGCCAGGTATAGGTGGGACAACTAACTAGACAAGTATATCATAATGTTTCACGATTTTCCATATTCCCTCATCCAGACCTTCGGTGTCATTCTTTTTTCAGTTTAAATTACCCATAAAAAAATTTAAATAGTTTATGATGTGCGTAATTTCTGGTATATAAATAGATTTTGCGACGGCATAATTTTATATGAGCAAGTAGTGAAGCAGATTGCGAATATCCTTGACCGGAATATAGCTTGTTGTTAAAGTAAAAAGCGGTTATAATATTATAATAAAAAGAGTTATTTGCTTGATGTTTGTAGGTGATTATCGGGGGATAATAATAGCAAATAAAAATATATAAAGAGGTGATTTTTTTGAAAACATTACAGGATGCTTTAAAAGTAGGAGAAGCAGTAGATATAGAATTCAAATCTTGGATAAAAACATCAAGTATGAAAGAAAGAATTTCGTTGGCTGTTGATGAGTTGATTGCATTTGCTAATTGTAAGGGTGGGACAGTATATTTTGGAGTTGAAGATGATGGAGAAGTAACAGGCTGTACAGGAAAGTACGATTTACAGTCTATCTGTGAATCAATATATGATAAGACAAGACCACCAATGTTTACTGATATTGAAGAGATTGAATATGATGGTAAAACAGTAATTGCGATTACAGTGGAAGCGGATGGAAAGACTTATGCAACAACGGATGGAAGATGTCTTAAGCGACTGGGAAAAAATTCTAAGCCTTTTTATTCGGATGAAATGGCACATATATATTCAATAGAACATACTAATGATTTCTCTTCACAAATAATAGCAGAGAGTTCCATTGATGATATAAATCTTTTAGTGGTATATGCTTTGAAAGAAAAATTAAAATTGCATGATCCGGTATCAACTTTACCAGATTTGGATGATATGGCTTTTCTGAAAGATCTTAAGTTAATAGCGAATAAAGATGGTCAAATAAAACTTACAATAGCAGGATTGTTGTTTGTTGGAAAGGATATATCAATTCAAAAACTATTGCCACAGGCGGAAGTCATATATTTACATTATGGTAAAGATAATCTTGAAGAGTATAATGCACGAATAGATATGAAACAACCGATAATTACTATATTAGACAGGCTTACGGAAAAAATAGAAAATGAAAATAAGATAAGGTTGGTTCAGATTGGACTGTTTAGACTTGAAGTGGCTGATTTTTCGACTAAGGTATTTCAGGAGGCTTTGTTAAATGCACTTTCTCACAGAGATTATCAGCAACAGGGGGCAGTGTATGTTAAACATTATTCAGATAAAGTTATAATCGAGAATCCTGGGGGATTTTTAGATGGGATAACAGCGGATAATATTATTACTCATCCATCATCACCGAGAAATAAATTAATTGCAGAGACATTGCAAAATTTAAGATATGTGCAGCGAACTGGGCAAGGGGTAGATATAATTTATAAGGAAATGGTAACTATGGGAAAGCCATATCCGATTTATAGAATGTTTAATGATGCGGTACAGCTGACAATAGGAAGTGCGATGGAAGAACCAAATTTTGTTGAGTTTATTATAAAAGAACAGGATACAAAGCAAATAACTTTTTCTTTGGCTCAATTGATGATTTTAAGGTATATTGCTGAAAATAGAAAGATTACATTGTCTGAGGTAAAGAAAGTGGCGCAGATATCAGATGATGAAGCAAGAAAATGTTGTTCTGATTTGATGCGGCTTGGTTTGATTGAAAATATTGCAAAAGAGTATATGTTGACTGCGAGAGTATATGAGGCTGTAAAATCAGATGTTGAATATACTAGAGATAAAACGGTGCAGTATATTAAAGCAAAGGACATGATTGTTGAATATATAAAAAAACATGGATTTATAAACAGAATGACAGTTCAAGAATTATGTGGATTTAGTAATCAGCAGGCTAGAAGAACTATTGAAAAAATGAGAAAAGAAAATATTATTGTTATGAGCAGTGGAGGAAAATATGCTAAATATATTATGGTGGAGCCATAATGTTGATTTAATTTGTTATGACAATTTAAATGACAAATTAGATAACGAGTTAAAAATAAAAGCATATAAGAAAATATACATGAATAATTGACAAATAACAATTTGTCATAACAAATTAGATGACAAGTTAAAAAATAAATAAGGATGATAGAGAATGTTATATGAAAATATAATTTAAAGAGATTAATTTAATACTGTGAAATTCTTTCACGATTTTCCATATTCCCTCCTCCAAACCTTCGGTGTCATCCCTTTCCACTGTTTAAATGAGCGTATTAAATGGCTACAGTCTGAAAAGCCTGTTTCCTGACTTATATAATTTAAATCAAGGTCAGTAAATATAAGTAGATCTGCTACACGGTTCAGACGTATAAATTCTATATATTCTTTGCAGGATTGGTTGTAAAGCTGTCTGAATGAGCGTGCAAAGTTTGAGTAACTCATATTGCACATTTTGGCGAGTTCCTTTACCTGAAGCTGTTCGTTATAATGCCTGTCAATATATTCTGTAATATTGTCAAAGGGATTGTCGGGGGCGGATGCACAGAGTACCTTCTCATCAACAGCAACGCCTTTTGAAATCCATATACGACTCATATATGTAAGAAGTTTTGTTATATTTGAGCCGATAAGTGTGTCGTATCCATATTGTCTTGTTTTTATTTCTTCTATACATTGTTCAAAAAGTTCGTAAATCTGGTGATTTTTAAAATCTTCTTTTGAAAAAAATATATTTTCGGGATTTTGTTCGTAAGCAATATTGAGCATATTTGAAAAGCGTGATTTGTAATTGCCTGATATGTGCAGGAAATTTAAATCAAACTTTAGTACCTGATAGCTTATATCACAGTTTGCAGATAGCATGTTTTTATCGGGTACCGGTTGGATGGAACCATGTTTTTTGTCAATTTTGGGATGAATTTCATCGGATGAAAGCGGACTTAAACAGGCTTTCTTCGTAAGAGAAAGACCTTTTTTAACAATGGAAACAGCTTCGGCAGGAGTTTCATAAATTGAATGTATATGCTTTGGGCAGAAGATAATAAGGTCACCCGGGGAGAGATTATAGATGTTTTCATTGCAGATAACTTCTGTATTGCCATTTAATATATGGATAATCTCAAAAAAGTAGTGCCAGTGAGGGAGAATTGGAAAATTGTCAGGTGTCGAGGTATGCACAAAGGCTTCTATAGGTGAATTTAATCCGTCGCAGTATTCGTAAAGATTTTTAATGTTTTTTTCCATATTGGTTCTCCGTTCTTGTTTATTGATAATAATATATCATTTAAAAAGGTGTGAAAAGGTTAGGTGATGCCGTTTTTGTTTGAAAATATTATATAATATATAAACGATTTTTTCAATAATATCATTCTTGGGAATAGTAAGCTGAAAATAAAGCAAAATAGTGTTTTTGAGGCTCAAAATAGTATTATAAGCTTTTGATATATGATAGATTTATACAATTTTTTTACACGTTTATTATATTATATATATATCTGCTGTGATATACTGTAAAAACTTTCGTAAGTTATAAGATGATGCAATGGGCAAAATACTTTTTAATCCCAACATCATAAGATATGCAGAACAGGAATTGTCTAATGTTTAATAAATAACATTGAGAATAGTTTTGCTGATGACTTATAAGTTTGAAAAAACATATGAAAAAGAGGAACAGGAAAAGGAGGATTAGAAAAATGACACCGATGAAATGGTTTTATTCATTTTTGAAGAAATACCGCTGGCGTATGTTTTGGGGAATAGTGCTGACTACTATTGTTGCAGTTTGTGCTTTAGTCAGTCCATATGTTTCAAAGCTTATCGTTGACAGGGTTATTCAGAATGAACAGTATGGTATGCTTAGAAATCTAATTATTGTACTTATTGTTACTATTATAATAAGGGGAATATGCAGATTTTTCTCGCAGGTACTTTTTGAGACAAGTTCTCAGAATGTTCTTTACAGTATGCGTGATACGGTTTACAGAAAACTTCTTCAGGAGGATTTCGCATTTTACAATAAGAACAGAACAGGTGACCTGATGAGCCGCCAGACAGGTGATATGGATGCTATCAGACATTTTGTGGCATATGTAATATATGTTACATACGAGTATGTTTTATATTTTGTGATAGCACTTATCATGATTTTTGCAACAAATTTAAAAATGGCGTTATGTATGGTACTGGTATTGCCACTTACGGCACTTACAACATATTTTCAGGCAAAAAGCGTAAAACCGGCTTTTAGAAACTGCCGTAATGCTTTTTCAAGTCTTAATACTTTTGTTCAGGAAAATGTAAGTGGAAACAGGGTTGTAAAGGCTTTTGCAAAAGAAGATTATGAGATGGAGAAATTTGCCGTTGAAAATGACAGATACAGGGATTCAGAGCTTGGTGCGGCAAATGTGTGGAAGAAATATGTACCGCTTTTTGAAGTTTTCTCAAATATTTTGACACTGGTACTTATGCTTGTCGGCGGTATTATGGTTGTTAACGGACAGATGACTATGGGTGACCTTGTTGCCGTAAACGGTTATCTTTGGATGCTTACAATGCCACTTCGTATGGCGGGATGGCTTATCAATGATATGCAGAGATTTACGACTTCCGTTGAAAAAATTTACAATACATATATTGCCGAGCCGGATGTTAAGAAACCTCTTAATCCGGTTCACCGCAAGAAGCTTGATGGAAATGTAAAATTTGAGCATGTTTCATATCAGGCAGATGATGAGGACATTCTTCATGATATTAACTTTGAGGTCAAGAAGGGTGAGACAGTCGGAATAATAGGAACTACAGGTGCAGGAAAGTCTACGGTAATGAATCTTTTATGCCGTTTCTTTGATGCGACAGAGGGAAGTGTCTATGTTGATGGTGTAAATGTAAAAGACATGGATATGTACGAACTTAGAGAAAATATAGGTATTGCAATGCAGGATGTATTTCTTTTCTCGGATACGATTGAGGGAAATATAGCTTATGGAAGACCGGATTGCAGTTTTGAGGATGTAAAAAGAGTTGCAAAAATGGCAGATGCCAATTTATTTATAAAAAATCTTCCTGACGGATATGACACAATTGTAGGTGAGCGTGGAGTTGGACTTTCCGGTGGACAGAAACAGAGAATTTCGCTTGCAAGAGCACTTCTTAAAGACCCGGCAATCCTCATTCTTGATGATACAACGTCAGCTGTTGATATGGAAACGGAGAGTTATATTCAGAGACAGCTTGAAAATATAAATCATGCATGCACGACATTTATAATTGCATACAGGATTTCTTCTATTAAAGATGCGGATAAAATACTTGTGCTTGACCAGGGAAGAATTATTGAGCAGGGAACGCATGATGAACTTGTAGCGAAGAATGGATATTATGCAACAGTTTATTATCATCAGTATCCTATGGCAGCTAAATTGAGAGAACAGGGGGTGAAATAGATGGCTAGAAACAAATATGATGTTGACGAAGTAGTAGAACAGAAATTTGATATTAAACAGCTTAAAAGACTTGTCGATTATATAAGACCTTATAAGGGGAAAATGTTTTTTGTACTCGTGCTTATGCTTTCATCATCAGGACTTGGAATGTTTCTTATAAAGTTTCTGCAGATTGAAATGGATAAGTATATACCTGACAAAGATATAAAGGCTATTGTAATACTTACTGTGCTTGCAGGTATTATTGTTCTTTATTCGGTAATAAGCACAAGAATAAAAATAGATGTTACTACTAAGGTTGGTCAGGATATAATACATACGATAAGAGAAGATATTTTTAAACATCTTCAGGAACTTCCGTTTAGTTATTATGATGAAAGACCGCATGGAAAGATTCAGGTAAGGGTGGTAAATTATGTAAATAACCTTAGTGACCTTCTTTCAAATGGTATCATAAATACAATAACAGACCTTTGCAATCTTATTTTTATATTGATATTTATGTTTGCAATGAGTCCAAAACTTACACTTATATGTCTTTGCGGACTGCCTGTGCTTATAATATATGTTGTATTTTTAAAGAGGAGACAGAGCCATGCATGGCAGGTTCAGAGTAACAAACAGTCAAATTTAAATGCCTACATAGCAGAGAGTATTAACGGTATCAGAGTTACACAGGCATTTGTAAGAGAAGAAAAAAATATGGATATATTTAATGATTTAAGTATGTCATATAAAAATGCGTGGCTTAAAGCTGTGTATTACAACTTTGCGATGGGACCGATGGTTGACCTTATATCAACAATAACAACATCATTTATATATGTAGTTGGTGTTTCATGTATTATAAACGGCGGACAGTCGGGCGTCACAATTGGTGTTCTTATTGCATTTACGGCTTATATAAGCAGATTCTGGGCACCGATAAATACTATTGCAAGTTTTTATAACAGTCTTCTTACTGCTATTTCATATCTTGAAAGAATATTTGAAACCATAGATGAGCCTGTAGAGGTTAAGGATGCTCCGGATGCCACTGATATGCCTCCGATAAAAGGAGATGTGTCTTTTAAACATGTAAGATTCAGCTATGAAGATGGAGTGCCTATTTTAAAAGATGTAAGTTTTGATGTAAAGCAGGGACAGACAATAGCGATAGTAGGTCCTACAGGAGCAGGCAAAACGACAATTGTAAATCTTTTGAGCCGCTTTTACAATGTTGACAGCGGAGAGGTTCTTATAGATGGAATTGACATATCAAAAGTAAAAATACATTCACTTAGAACACAGATGGGTGTAATGATGCAGGACAGCTTTATATTTTCGGGAACTATTATGGATAACATCAGATACGGAAATAAGACTGCAACTGATGAAGAAGTAATAAAAGCGGCAAAGACAGTATGTGCTCATGATTTTATTATGGAGATGGAAGACGGTTATAACACTCAGGTAAATGAGAGAGGAAGCAGACTTTCAGTAGGACAGCGACAGCTTATTTCATTTGCAAGGGCACTGCTCGCAAATCCGGCAATACTTATACTTGATGAAGCTACTTCAAGTATTGATACAGAAACGGAAATCGTACTTCAGGAAGGTCTTAACAATCTTCTTAAAGGAAGAACATCGTTTATTATTGCACATAGACTCTCTACGATTAAAAATGCCGACACTATTATGTATATTGATAAAGGCGGCATTGTGGAGGCAGGAAGTCATGATGAGCTTCTTGAAAATAAAGGGGCGTATTACGACCTCTATATGTCCCAGTATTTATAGTTTCAAATGAGACTAACACAGTGCCATACATATATCTTGCACGCTCAGTAACGCTTGCGTTCTGAGAGTATGGTTGCAAAATATGTATGGCACTGTTGCCTTTACTTTGTTTTTTGGGAATGTTATGATAAACATATCTATATGATAAATAATCTATATGATAGCTTTATTTTAAAGAAAATATCAGACACTATGGCTTTGCGTTTAGAGGCAAAGAAGTGCTTATAGGATGAATAAAGGTTTTCAGAAGGGTAAAATGTTAGTGATATAGAGAGTGATCCTTGAATTATGGGAGGTAGGCATATGGCGAGAGTGGTTGGTATAGGAAAACAGGATTTTGAAAAAATCATACAGGAAAATTGTTTTTATGTGGATAAAACAGCCTTTATAAAAGAGTGGTGGGAGTATAAAGATGATGTAACACTTATAACCCGCCCACGCCGTTTTGGAAAGACATTGAATATGAGTATGCTCAATTGTTTTTTCTCAAATAAGTATGCAGACAGAGGGGATTTGTTTGAGGGACTTGATATATGGAAAGATGAAAAGTATCGAGAGATTCAGGGGACATATCCAGTTATTTTTCTTAGTTTTGCGGGGGTAAAAGGAAAGGATTATGTAACTGCAAAACAGCAGATATGTGCAAAAATAGTAAAAATATATGAAGAAAACAGATTTTTGCTTGATTCAGATATAATAAGTGATACAGAAAAAGCAAGATATATTTCTTTTTTGGAGCATCCAAATGAGCAGGATATTTCATATACATTAAATGATTTAAGTGATTATCTTAGCAGATATTATGGAAAGGATGTAATAATTCTGCTTGACGAATATGATACACCTATGCAGGAGGCATATGTAAGCGGATATTGGGAAGAACTTGCAGCGTTTACAAGAAGCCTTTTTAATTCAACATTTAAGACAAATCCGTATCTTGAGAGAGCCATTATGACAGGGATAACAAGGGTTTCAAAAGAAAGTATATTCTCTGATTTGAATAATCTTAAAGTAGTGACGGTCACAAGTGATGAATATTCTGATTGTTTTGGTTTTACGGAGAAAGAAGTTTTTAACGCACTTGATGAGCAGGGACTTTCAGATGAAAAAGAAAAGGTGAAATTATGGTATGATGGTTTTACTTTTGGAAACAAAACAGATATTTATAATCCGTGGTCGATTACTAATTTCCTTGATGAAAAGAGATATCGTACCTTTTGGGCGTCGACAAGTTCAAATAGTCTTGTATCAAAACTTATACAGGCGGGCTCAGTGAATATAAAAAGGATAATGGAAGAACTTTTGGAAGGAAAGCATTTAAAAACTGAATTAGATGAACAGATAGTATTTAATCAGCTCGATTCAAGTTCAGAGGCAATATGGAGTCTGCTTTTGGCAAGTGGGTATCTTAAATTAGAACATGTAGACTTTGAAAATGTGGAAGGTGAAAATATATATGAATTGAGTCTTACAAATTTTGAAGTGAAATTAATGTTTGAAAATATGATAAAAGCGTGGTTTAAGACAAGAGACGATTCATCGGACGAATTTGTAAAAGCTATGTTTGGCGGAGATTTAGATGCTATGAATTATTATATGAATGAAATTACATGTAGTACTTTCAGCTGCTTTGATGTTGCGGGAAAAGATGAATCAAGGATAAGACCTGAGAATTTTTACCATGGATTTGTATTAGGACTTATGGTTAGTCAGAAAAAAGATTATATAGTTACTTCAAATCGCGAAAGTGGTTTCGGAAGATATGATATAATGCTTGAGCCAAAGGACAAGGAGAATATCAAACTGCCTGGAATAGTGATTGAATTTAAGGTGATAAATCCTAGAAAAGAGAGTTCTCTTGAAGATACGGTAAATGAGGCGTTAAAGCAGATAGAAGAAAAAAATTATGATGCAGAGCTTATAAAAAGAGGTGTGAAAAAAGAAAATATCAGACACTATGGCTTTGCGTTTAGAGGCAAAGAAGTGCTTATAGGATGAGGCTGATGTTTTTGATTGGATGTTGTTGTTTATATTCTAAGCATATTTAAAACATATTCATCAAATTTTTGTTTGAGTAAATTGGTGTAACGGCGACTTATCGGAAATGAAATTCCGTTATGTAAGATTACTTTTTTTTCTTGAATTTTCTTATAGTGTTTTAAGTTTATGATTATTGAGCGTGAAATAGGACAAAAATTAAATTCTTCAAGTTCTTTTGCCCATTCTTTCATTGATTTGCGGCTTGAAAAAGAGTTTCCGTTTTTTGTGTGAAAAATACTATATTTTTGTTCTGAACACAGATATAGTATTTCTTCGCAAGGAACAGCGATGTTGTCGTCTATTTTGACTGGTAAAAAATTATGGCTTAGGTAAGCTGCTTTTTCAATGTTATGTCTTATTGATGTTTCTGAAAATGGTTTGGAAATAAATGAAATTACATTTCGTCCAAAAGCATCTTTTATCTGTTCATTGTGAGATGTAATAAATATAATTAAGGTAAAGGGAGAACTCTTTTCTAAGATATTTTTTACTTCTATACCTGTCATGTCTTTCATTTCAATATCCAAAAAAAGTAATGTAAGTGATAAATATATATTGGAACTAAGGAGTTTCTCGCCTGACTCAAACTGGGATATATCATTGTAACCAAGCTTTTTACATAAAATTAATAGTTGTGTTCTTATTTGTAAGTCATCATCACAGATTCCGATTTTCATTGTTAAAGTTCCTCCCTGATGTTATAAAGTATATATTTGTTATGTTATCAAGTTAAAGGATAAAAAACAACATTTATGCGATAAGTGGTCAATTTATGCGATAAGTGGTAATTTTTTATATTATAGGAACCGCTTCGCGAACCTTATAATCAATTGGCGGCACAAGAACAGTGCCTTTTATCAGAAATTACTTCATAATTTCTGATAAGTTATATTATATTATGCAAGAATACATAGGTATAAAAAGTATTTTTTTCTGATTTAAGTTCAAGTTTTCCGTTATATTTTTTAATTGTATTATTTACATTTTTTAGTCCAAAACCATGATTTATGCTATCGGATTTTAAAGTGAAAAAGTTTGTGCCAGATTGATTTGGAAGTGATGTGCAGGTGTTTTCAATATACATTGTGATATTATTTTCGTCATTATAGAGCGAAACATATATATGTTTATCAGTTTGTTGTTTATTATTTTTATCTGAAATTTGGTCAGTAGGTGTGATACGGCATATAGATTCGTAAGCATTTTTTAGCAAATTTGAAATTATAACACAGAGGTCGTCATTACTTACAAAAGTATTTTCTAAAAATTTTCCGTCGATTTTAAATTCAGTATTTTTAGGTAAGTTTTCATAAAAATAGTTTATGATGGCATCTGCAATTACATTGTTGGTAGATATAAAATATACATTTGCTTTTATTTGTGTGATTTTTTCTACATAAATTTTTAAATCTTCAAAATTATTATTTTGAGCAAGTGCCTGCATTGCAGTTATATGATAATTGTAGTCATGTTTAAAGGCACGCAAATCCATATTTTTATTTTGCAGGTCCTTATAGTACTGCTCTTCTAATGAAAGCATTTTTGATTTTAAATTGTCAATTTGTTCAAGCTCAGAATGTATATGTGAAATACGAAAATACAAAACAAGTATAATAATACTTAGTATTATCATTATGTAAATTGCCAACATTAACAGTCGGCGTCCTATATAGTTTATATTTTGGTAAAATAGTAAACAAGAAACACCTGACAGAAAAAAATCGACAAATATTACAGGTAGGATTAGAGTCAGATTTTTTGTTTTAATTTTTTTGAAAGTATTAATATCAATATTTATTTTGGATTTAAGCATAGCAATAGATGTCAGCATTATTACAAGTGATAATAAAATAATGAGTATATGTAATAATTTATTATTATATGTGATATGTATTGCAAGACAAAGGGTATAAAAACAGATAGAGTTTATTATATTGATTGCAAGTGTCAATATAGTAACAATAAATATAATAATGAACAGCGATTCTTTGAATAATAACAATACAATGGGAAATATAATAAAGGTTTCAGGCAGTGGTGTGTTTGAAAAATATGTATATATTCCCCATGCGAGCATAAAAGCAAGACTTAAGTATTGCCGTATTTTTGAAGTGCTCATAGTAATGAATAATATATTTTTTAGAATATATAAAATAATTGTAAGTTCTAATATGTAGTTGAGAGTTTGTCCAATGTTAATGAGTATTAAATTCATAAAAATTGTTTCCTTTTTTAAATTATATTTATATAAGTATAAAATATAACATTATATAAGTCAAAATTATATTAGTGTTAATAAACAAGCTATGTTTATACTTAATGTCATTAGGATACGATTGAACAATAAAAAAATTACCGTTTATCGCAAAAAACGACCATTTGTCGCATTGTTCTAGAAAATATTATATATGTCTGCTATGATTAAAATAATCGAATATTGCAATGTTTGAAAATTTAATTGTAAAGGAGTGTAATGAATTATGAGTTTTTTTACAGATGACAATTGGTTAGAATTTTGGAAAAGATTTTTTTGCTAGAATTCATATTTTCGTGTATGGATGGAAGTGATAAAAAATTGCATGAACAGGGGTTTTGATAAGTACGATTACATTTATATTTAAGGTGAGACAGGATGAATTATAAAAGTGTTATAAGCAGTTATCTGGGGCTGTCGGGGATGTATGCGGCTTTCTGGTATTGGGAAGAAAAATATCTTATATATACTGAGAAGAAAGAAGATTTATTGGGAGCGATAGTTGGAACACATGGGGGATATGGTCATTATATGAATATCGCAGTTATATATATGGCGGTATTTTTGATGTTTGTTTTTAAGGAGATAGAGCCTTTTTCGATAAAAGCGGTATCAAGGGCAGGAAGGACTATATCGTTTAGAAAATGTTTTTTACAGATGCTTGAACTGAGTGCAGGTTATTCGTTTATATATGTGGGGGTGCAGGTTGTAGGAGTGTCTATATTTGTTGACAAAGATATACTTATTAAAAATAATTTCTGGGGTATAATGATGTTTTATTATATTGCAGTATTTATTATATTCAGCTTTGGCGGAGTATGTTATCTGCTATTGTATGTGATAACAAAATTAAAAATAGTATCATTATTACTGACAATAGCCGTAAATATATTTGTAGTATTTTTTCTTAAGGCAGACAACTGCTACTTTGGTTTGACGATAATAGATAACATGTCTTTTGGAGGATATATGCAGATAGCTATATGGCTTCTGAAAAGAGTAAAGGATTTTGCCATAACAACAGGGATATATATAGTTGCAGGAATTATTTATGAAAAAAAGGATATTGTGTGAGGCTTGATATAGATTTTCATTATTGCATTAAATAATACCGAATATAATTTGATGCATAGAAATGGCTGATATATTGAATATTCGTTTTACAGGGAGGAAGAATAGATGGAAGTGGAAGTTAAAAATTATAGCAAAAAACTTAAAGGCAGAAATGTGCTTGATAATGTATCGTACAAATTTGAAGGTGGAAATATATATGGTTTGTATGGCAGAAATGGTTCGGGAAAGACAATGTTAATGAGAGCTGTTGCTGGTCTGATTTTTCCAACATCAGGAGAGGTGATTATAGATGGGAAAGTTCTTCATAAGGAAATAAGTTTTCCGAAAGATATGGGCGTTATAATAGAAAATATGGAACTTATGCCGCAGTATGATGCATATGACAATTTAAAGATTCTTGGAAAAATCAGAAAGACTGCGACAGATGATGACATAAATAGCACATTGGAAAAAGTTGGTCTGCATGATGTTAAAGGAAAGAAAGTAAGAACATATTCTCTTGGAATGAAGCAGAAACTTGCAATAGCGCAGGCGATATTTGAGCATCCTAAATTGTTGCTTTTAGACGAGCCGACTAATGCACTAGACGAAGAAAGCATAAATGATATAAGAAAACTTCTGCTTGAATTAAAAGAAAAAGGTGTATTGATTATAGTGGCAAGTCACAATAAAGAGGACATTGAGCTTTTATCAGATGTGAAGATAAATATGGCAGATGGAAAGATTAAATCGGAGGTAAGGAAGTGATTATAGGCTGAGGCTGGTATTTTTCATTTAAGCATAACAATAGATGCCAGTAGTAATTACATAAACGCTTCGGAATGGAGATAAAAATGTTAAAGAAAGAAATACTTAGTGTATTAAAGAGTAAAAGAGTGTTAATAATTGCATTGATTATTTTTTTGATTCCGATTATGGATATAAATATGGCTGCTAAACAATTGCAAGTTAGTTATAAAAGGGCACATAAAGAGGAAATACTGGAGGCTGATCGTGAATCAGAAATAGAATGTGAAAAAGAGGGCGGAAGATTTATAAGTGGTTGGCTGGCACATCCGGCATATGCATCATTTTTGTCACGGAGTACACAAGGGCATACTACACAGATTATGATTTTATGGCTTTTGCCGTTTTTTGTACTTAATCTGGTAAGTGACAGATATATATGGGAATCGAAAAAGGGGTATACAAATATAATGCTTTCAAGGGGTTCAAGGAAAAAATATATGTTGAGTAAATATGCTGCATCGTTTTTGATACCATTTGTTGTATTTGCATTGAGTCTGCTTTTGAATTTTGTACTTGCCCAGATAATTTTTAGAGATGGGAATAATTTTATGGGTTTGGAGGTTTTATTTGATGATAAGTACGAAAAATGGTTTAGGATAGAGGGAAGGTATCCAAATCTAATGTATCTTTTATATGTTTTTGTTACGGCATTTCTAGTTGGGATGTGTGGACTTATAACACAGTCACTGGCATTTATAAGTAAGAGATATACTATTACATATATTGTCGGATTTTTTATATGGATGTGGCTTCAGACGACGCCATACAATTTGACATATGCCACACAGCCTTTTATAGAGTATGGTTTTGAAGATTTTATAAAATCGGTTGCTTTATATGTGGGAACAGGGCTTTTGATAAGTACAGTTACATTTATATTTAAGGTGAGACAGGATGAATTATAAAAGTGTTATAAGCAGTTATCTGTGGCATAATGGTGTTTTCAGAAAGCAGACAACTGCTGTTTTGGTCTGACAATAATAGATGCCATGTCTTTTGGGGGTGAAGTGATGAATATTTTGAGTAATAAAAAATTCTGGTGTATTATGGGAATGTTTCTTTATGTATCATATGTATTTAGAATAAATGTGGTATTTAAGTATGAAAATATTTTTGCTGGTGTAAAGTTTGTTGGTGATCCTATTTTTTATGCAGGAATACTGTTTCTGTTTGGTCTTGTATTGTTTTATATGTTTATGGATACGGAAAAATATGTAAATGGTTATGGGATATTGCATGTAACCAGAAACAGAAAAAGATACATGATAGTTGGAAAGATTGTTTTTAATCACATAAAAGGTCTTGTACAGATAATATTCTCATTGATTGTTATTTATTTTCTTGAGGCTAAAGTTTTACATATGAAAGAAACCGAAAGTGACATAAGACAATTTATATATTATATAATGGTATTTTACATGGTGTGTTTAAATCTTGCATTGTGGGAGGCGATATTTGAGATTATATTTGATGCCAGAATTGCGATTATGATTGAAATGGTGATTTTGGTATTTCATATATTTTTGGGTGATTTGATTTACACATGTGGTAAAAGTAAATATCTTTATCTTTTGTGTTACAGCAACCTTGCGATGACAGGCAGGAGTAATAAGATAGCACTGTCCAAAATAGTAGTGCTTGGTGTACTTACAATATATATTCTAGTAAAAATATTTTTGTTATTTATGATTTATAATAAAAAAGATATTATACAGGGAAATGTCTGACATATGAAAGATTTGTTTTACTGGGAGATACCAAATGGAAGTAGAGATCAAAAATTAAAAAGCAAAGTAAAGCAGGATTGCAAGGTGTTAGTCCTGCTTTACTTTGCTTTTTGTGAATGTTATGATAAACATATCTATATGATAAATAATCTATATGATAGCTTTATTTTAAAGAAAATATCAGACACTATGGCTTTGCGTTTAGAGGCAAAGAAGTGCTTATAGGATGAGGCTGATGTTTTTGGAATCGAATATGCAAAGAATCTGGATAGAGAAGAGGGATAGAGATGTATACTTTTAACAGTAGGGTAAGATATAGTGAGGTGGACAGCAATGCAAGACTGACACTCGATGGAATAATAAATTATATGCAGGATTGCACAAATTTTCAGTCAGAAGATTTGGGGGTTGGGCTTGAATTTCATAAAGAAAAAAATTTAGCATGGATTCTTAATTCATGGCAGATTGTGATTGATGAGTATCCAAAAATGGGAGAAAATATCACTATTGGAACACAATCGTTTGGGTATGAGAAGATGTTCGGGCACAGAAATTTTCTTATAACTAAAGAAGATGGTAGCAGAGTTGCTATTGCTAATTCATTGTGGGTGCTTATGGACTTAAAGAAAAACAGACCGAGGATAGTTACTCCTGAAATCGGGGATGTTTACGGTAAACATAAACCGCTTGAAATGGAGTATGCTCCGAGAAAAATCAAAATGCCTGAAAATGTTGTGAAAGGCAGAGAGTTTGTGGTGCAGGAGTCACAGCTTGATACAAATCATCATGTAAACAATGGTCAGTATGTAAGAATGGCGATGAATCAGATTGAACTTCCTAAAGTGTCGGAACTGCGTGTTGAATACAAAAAGCAGGCACTTCTTGGAGATATGATTGTTCCGTTTATCTGCAGGCAGGAGAATAAGACATTTGTTTCGCTTGATGATGTAGACGGAAAAGCATATGCAGTTGTGCAGTTTAACCACAGCAGGTAGTTGAGCAAATAATCAAATCGGTATCGACTTACAGCTTAATTTATAGGGGGGAATATGTTTTATTCTTTTATTTTATGGATACTAGGCATAGCATCTATATTATATTTTGGAATTTATGCGGTTATTATAGGACTGAATAATACATTTACATATTTTTGGCTGCTTCTTGGTTTGTTTTTGGTGGCGTTTGGAGTGATTTTAAGACTTTGCTATTTTGGTAAGTTACATTTGCCAAAGGTTATAACGGGGATATTTATAATATGTGTTATCCTGTTTTTAGTGGTGTTTAGCTTTGCGGAAGTGCTTATCATAAAAAATGCTGTTCAGAAACCAGAGAAAAATGCGGATTATATCGTGGTTCTGGGTGCGAGAGTAAATGGAACTCGAGTTACATTAAATTTAAAATATCGTCTTGATGTGGCGATTGATTATCTAAATGAAAATACACGAACAAAGGTTGTTGTATCTGGTGGTCAGGGAAAAGGTGAGGATATAACAGAGGCAAAAGCCATGTCAGATTATCTTATAAAAAACGGAATAAAAAGTGATAGAATAATCTTTGAGGACAAATCAGAAAACACGAGCGAGAATCTCGAATATTCGGCGGAGATTATTGGCAGCAAAACAAAAAAGATTGTTATTGTCAGTAATGATTTTCATATTTACAGGGCAAAATGCATAGCAAAGAAAATGGGTTATACAGATGTGAGTGGTGCAAGTGCAAAAACAAAGCCGATTACGATACCTAACAGTTTTGTCAGAGAAGCATTTGCGGTTGTTAAATATAAGATTTTTAATCAGATCTGAGTGGGAAAAATATATAAAGCAGTAAAAAGGCAAAGTAGTACAACTATATGTGAGAAAAAATATTTTGGGAAATATATACATGAATGAGGTTGTAGAAATGAAATACAATAGCTTAGAGAAAAAGAAGGACATAAAAAGAGGAGTACAGGATGGAATACCGATAGCACTTGGGTATCTGTCGGTTAGTTTTGCTTTTGGAATAATGGCGGTATCGGCGGGACTGAAGGCATGGCAGGCGATACTTATCTCGGTTGCCAATGTAACATCAGCGGGACAGTTTGCGGGTGTTGAGATTATGGCAGCATGCGGCGGTCTTGTCGAGATGGCATTGACTCAGCTTGTAATAAACATAAGGTATGCACTTATGTCATTATCTCTTGCTCAGAAAGTGGACAGTACATTTAAGAAACCGACACGAATGGCAGTGAGTTTTTGCGTCACGGATGAAATATTTGCGGTTTCAGTCAGCCGTAACAAGACGATAAGCAAGTATTACATGCTTGGAATAATATCTGTTTCATATGTCGGATGGATAGCCGGAACAGCGTTTGGAGCAGTACTTGGCGGTGTTCTTCCGGCAGTTATAAGTGATGCACTCGGTATAGCGATATACGGAATGTTTTTAGCAATAATTCTCCCGGCGGCAAGGGATGACAGCCGCTATCTCAAGGTAATAATAATTGCAGTGATTTTAAGCTGTATGTTTAAGTGGCTTCCTGTTTTGAACAAGGTATCATCAGGTTTTGTGATAATAATATGTGCCGTTATAGCATCGGCAGCCGGAGCATTGCTTTATCCGATTGATGATGATGCAGAGGAAATGGAGGGGAATAAATGAATACAAAGACATTTTTTATATATCTTATAGTGATGGCAGGAGTTACATATCTTATCAGAGCAATACCTCTGACGGCGTTTAGCGGGAAAATAGAAAACAGATTTATCAAATCGTTTTTGGCGTATGTTCCATATGCTGTGCTCGGTGCAATGACATTTCCGGCAATAATTTATTCGACGGCGAATTTGATTTCGGGAATAGCAGGAACTATAGTCGGTGTGTTCTTTGCGTATAGAAGAAAGAGCTTGCTTACTGTTGCCGTAGCAGCCTGTGTTGCAGTGCTTTTGGTTTCAATGGTCGAATTGGTGTAGGGAAAATACACCTTTTCAAAATTCATTGCAGGCGAAAATAGTAACAGGACACAAAAAGTTCACAAAATTTATTAGCACTCACTCTTGACGAGTGCTAATAAAAGTGATATAACATAATCAGAACAAAGGAAGGGAACAAAAAGAAGAAAAGAATTTCAATCATACAATTGAATTTGAAGATTGAAATAAAAAAGAAATCTTCTGAGTTACTGAAACATCCCGGTTCCATGAAACAAGGTAATAAAGCATATATGAAAAGGAGAGATGACTTATGTTAATGCCTAGTATTTTTGGAGAAAATTTGTTTGATGATTGGTTTGATGAATTTCCATTTTATGATTTTGACAAGAGCATGAAAAATACCGAGAAGAAGTTATATGGTAAAAAAGCAGGAAGAATCATGAAAACTGATATTAAAGAGAAAAAAGACGGTTATGAGCTTGAAATTGATTTGCCCGGCTTTACTAAAGATGAAATAAATGCTTCTATTGAGGACGGTTATTTAACTATCAGTGCAGCTAAGGGTCTTGATAAGGACGAAAAAGAGAAAGAAAGCGGAAGATATATTCGCAAAGAGCGTTATGCGGGAGCATGCCAGAGAAGTTTCTATGTTGGTGAGGCTGTTAAACAGGAAGATGTTAAAGCTGAATTTAAACACGGTATTTTGAAACTTTTTGTTCCGAAAAAAGAGCCTGAGAAGAAAGTAGATGAACATAAATATATTGCAATTGAAGGATAACAACTTCAAACATTATTAAAAAAAATAATAGCCACAGAAAATCACGATTTTATCGTGTTTTCTGTGGCTGTTTTTTGTATAATTACAAAAAAACAAGAAAAATATTCTTTATCAATCTTTGCGTTAAAAAGCCACAGCGAGAATAATTCAAGCAGAAACATTGTTGACAAAAATAAATGGAGATATTATCTTACAAATAGGGTAGAGAAATATAGGATAGAGAGAAAACATGTCTATTTATTGTTATTGAGAGGTGATTAAAAGTATGAAAAGATTATTTGTTTCTATGATAGCGACGATAGTGTTTATAACGGTAATTGGAGCGTTATCAAGGCAATTTGTAAATCGGGATTTTGCAAAAGAGACATCTGTATGTGATACAACAAATACGCCATCTGGTTTAGCAACAAAATATGAAAGCATATGTGAGAAAGCAATAAATATTGGCAATAGCAGCCAAAAATTGATTATTAGCCAAAATGAAAATGATGTAACAGATACAAATATTACTTTAAACGGAAAAAAGGTTATGTTAAAAAGAGTTGCTATAGGAGCCGGGTATGCGCATCCTGATATAAAATTAGCAGATGTTACGGGGGATGGCAGAAAAGAAATTGTAATGTTTTTAGAAGGTGGTGCGTCTGGAGTATCGTGCGATATTCAAATATTTGGAAAGACAAATGGAGAATGGTCGGAAATATCTACGCCTGACTCGCTATGGGAAGATAACGATGTTTCAATATCTGCTGATAGAGAAAAAAATTTAGTCGTGGAAGTTTCGGCAGTAGATTTTCGACAACAAGTTTGTAGTAAACAAGATGTGCCCGGAAAAAAATTAGAAGGTATAGTAGGAATACGAAAATGTAAAATAGAAAATGGGAAAATACAAATAGGTGATGATATTTCGATTGGAACAGTAGGAAATAAGATAGGTGAGGTTGTTCAGACATTGAAATACGATAAAAAAAATAATCAATTCATATACGATAAAATTAAGTATAAAAGTACTAACTAATACCTAAATCGGTGAAGCTCCTAATTTGTGAATTCAGCATTTTCTTATAAATGCTGAGGTTTTGATTTTGGTTTCAGTGATGGGGTTCTAAAGTTCACCTCTATAGCATACCTTGAATAAGATACAAATGTACAGGTACATGTATTGTACCGCATGGATGTGTCTGTTAGTCAGGTATGTTATGGAGGTGTTTTTTTATGGGAATGGATGAGAAAGTTGATGAAGTGCTTAAACAATATGAGCTTGATATAAGAACAAGAAGGCGTGTCAGAGGTTCGGTGGTTATCGAGAGTGGAGACAGGTTTTATGTTGTAAAACCATATCTTGGAGATGAGACAAAAATATTTTTCGAGGAAAACGTAAAAGAACGGTTAGTCGAAAATGGATATGAATATGTAGACATTGCTTTGAAAAATAATTCTGAAAAATATATAAGTGATGACCCATGTGGCGGAAAATGGGTAGTGAGAAGATGGTTTAAATCACAGGAATGTGACATAAAAGATGAAAAACAGGTTTGCATGGCAGCATCACATCTAGCGTATTTACATAAATATATGAGACTTTCTACGGATTTGGCTATCAAATTAAACACATCTAAAATTGATATTATTTCTATGTTTGAAAAACACAACAATGAAATGAAGCGTGTAAATAGTTATATTAAAGCAAAAAAGAAGAAAAACCGCATGGAAATAAGTATTTTGAACTCGTTTAAGGAATTTTACAATCAGGGATTAGAAGCACTTGAGTATATTAAAAAATGCAATGCGGATAAATTATGTGAAAAGACAATCAGTGAAAACAGAATAATTCATGGAAGTTATAATTATCATAATATTTCATTTGCAGGAGAAAATATAATTACATCTAATTTTGAAAAAGCGGCAGTGGGGCTTCAGGTTACTGATCTTTATGACTGGATTAGAAAAACCATGGAAAAAAACAGCTGGAACAGTGACATGGGTATATCAATTGTTAAGGCATATATTAACAGCAGGGAAATGGAAACGGGTGAACTGGAAATGTTATATGCACTTTTGGTGTATCCGGAGAAATACTGGAAACTGGTTAATTTTTATTATAATGGCAAAAAGACGTGGATTTCGGAAAAAAATTATGAAAAACTTGAAAAAATAAGGAATCAGGAAAGTGACAGACAAAAATTTATCGCTAAGATAAAAGATTTGACAGTTTGACTTTTTTTTTAAGCAGTTTTGAGGTATAATCAAAAGGTACAGTGTAGGTCAGAAAAAGCAGGCTGTGCACTGACTTTTTGATTTGGGGGGATATATTGATGTACAAAAGTATAAGGTTCAGGCTGATATGCCTAATGCTTATAATTATGGCTTTTGCGGGGGTCTTGATGGGATGTGGAAAGTCCTCAAATTACCAAAAAGGTCAGCAGCAGACAGCTGAACCTATAGAAACACAGAGCTTCACAGGAATTATTACACGCATAGATAAAAAACTCAGGCAGATTTCAGTCAGAGAAATTGATACGGATGTTGACACTATCATGAACTATGATGCATCTTCTGAGATTACTGATAAGTATAAAGAAGAGATTGATGGGGATGAGCTTGAGCTGGGTCAGATAATGGAAACCACATACAGAACGGATGACGCAAGAGTTGTCTCCATGAAAGTGCCGGATGATGCGTGGGAATACAGTGATGTAGATAAGTTTACTTTTGATACTGAGGAGTGTTCAATGGAAGTTGCAGGAGAGCTTTATCAGTATTCCGAACAGACATATTTTGGCTCTATTGATGATAAAAAGATAGATATGCTGGAACTCAGTGATAAGGACAAACTTACGGTACGCGGAGTAGGATACAAAGTGTACTCTGTTGTGAGAACGGAGGGACACGGTTATATACATTTGTTAAATTACAGTGATTTTTTGGGCGGTATGATAAATATTGATGATGATATAATATTGCCTGTTACAAAAAATATGCTTATAACAGTCAGCTGTGGAACATATCGTATCACGATAAGCAAGGGTGCGGCAAAAGCAAGTAAGACTGTCACGGTGAAAGAGGACAAGGAGAGTACGCTTGATTTTAGTGATTACAGAAAAAGCGTGAAGAATGTCGGAAGTGTACGTTTCAATGTTGACCCGCAGGGTGCAGACTTGTTTATAAACGGAACAAGAATTGATTACAGCAAACCAATTTCTTTAAATTATGGAACATATTCTGTTACGGCAAGTTTAAATGGCTATAATACTTATACCGGACGGCTTACTGTTGCAGAGGCGGACAAGACCATAAATATAAGTCTTGAGCCGAAAGAAGATACTGCATCGGCAGCTACACAGTCTCCTGAGAGTACAGCGGCAGCCACGGCAGCACCGACGGCAACAGCAAAAAGCCAGACAAGAAAAATTGATAGTAAACATACCATATCAGTAACTGCACCGGAGGGCGCAGAGGTTTATCTGGACAATGTTTATAAGGGAATTGTTCCCTGCAAGTTTACAAAAGTTATAGGCTCACAGACGATTACTTTGAGCAAGACAGGTTATGAGACAAAAAGCTACTCAATTGATATTCTGGATGATGATAAGAATGCAAAACTTTCATTTTCGGATTTGATTGAGGATGCTGATAAATAAATATAAAATGAGCAGAAAGAGGAGGATATACAAGATGGATTACAAAGAGATTTATGAGTCATGGCTTTCAAACCCTTACTTTGATGAGGAGACAAAAGCTGAACTTAAAGCTATAGCAGATGATGACAACGAAATTAAGGAACGTTTTTATCAGGATCTTGAGTTTGGTACAGCCGGACTTAGAGGTGTTATCGGTGCCGGTACAAACCGTATGAATATCTATACAGTACGCAAGGCTACACAGGGACTTGCAAATTATATTATAAAAGCGGGCAAGCAGTCGCAGGGAGTTGCTATAGCATATGACTCACGTCATATGTCACCTGAATTTGCAGATGAAGCTGCACTTTGTCTTGCAGCAAATGGAATCAAGGCATATGTATTTGAATCACTCAGACCTACACCGGAACTTTCATATGCGGTAAGAGAGCTTAAATGTGTTGCAGGAATAAATGTTACAGCAAGTCACAATCCGCCTGAGTATAATGGTTATAAAGTGTACTGGGAAGATGGTGCTCAGATTACACCGCCTCATGATACAGGTATTATGGATGAAGTTAAAGCTGTTACGGATTACAACACAGTTAAGACAATGGCTAAGGAAGATGCTGTTAAACAGGGATTATATCAGCAGATTGGCAAGGATATAGATGATAAATATATCGAAGAACTTAAAAAACAGGTTATCCATTGGGACAGCATCAAAGAGATGGGAGACAAGCTTAAAATTGTTTATACACCTCTTCACGGTACAGGAAACATTCCGGCAAGACGTGTTCTTGAAGAACTTGGATTTAAAAATGTTTATGTTGTGCCTGAACAGGAACTTCCGGACGGAGATTTCCCAACTGTAAGTTATCCGAATCCTGAGGCAGCAGAAGCATTTGAACTTGCACTTAAACTCGCAAAAGAAAAAGATGCAGACCTTGTTCTTGCAACTGACCCGGATGCAGACAGACTTGGTGTTTATGTAAAAGATACAAAGTCAGGTGAGTACATTACACTTACCGGAAATATGTCAGGCTGCCTTCTTGCTGATTATGAGATTTCTCAGATTAAGGAAACAAAGGGACTTCCTGATGACGGAAAACTTATCAAGACAATTGTTACATCAAATCTTGCAGATGAGATTGCTAAATATTATGGAGTAGAGCTTATAGAAGTTCTTACAGGATTTAAATATATAGGACAGCAGATACTTAATTTTGAGACAACAGGTAAAGGTACATATCTGTTTGGATTTGAGGAGAGTTACGGATGCCTTATCGGTACTCATGCAAGAGATAAGGATGCTATCGTTGCAACTATGGCTCTTTGTGAGGCAGCAGCTTACTATAAGACAAAGAATATGACACTCTGGGATGCAATGATTGCAATGTATGAGAGATACGGATATTGCAAGGATGGCGTAAAAGCAGTTACCATGAAAGGCATTGAAGGACTTGCAAAGATACAGGAAATCATGTCAGACCTTCGCAAGAATCCGCCTAAGGAAATTGATGGACACAAGGTACTCTCATTTAGAGATTATCAGGCAGATACTATTACTGACCTTGCAACAGGTGAAGTTAAGCCTACAGGCCTTCCAAAGTCAAATGTACTTTATTTTGATATGGAAGATAATGTATGGATGTGTGTAAGACCTTCAGGAACAGAGCCAAAGATTAAATTCTACTATGGTGTTGTCGGAACATCTCTTGAAGATGCAGATAAAAAATCTGAGCAGATGGCAAAAGCTGTTGACGATTTGATTTAAGCACATTTTAATTATCAATCAAAATTATGATGCAGGGGTCAAAGGAATTTTGACCTTGGCATCAAATTATTAAGGGAAGAGCGGGTACAAAATGTCCGCTTTTCCTAAAAAAGATTTGGGGGAAAGCGTATGCAGGAAAAGATGGACCAGTGGATAAACTGGGTTGAATATGATGAACTGCTTGAGGGCAGACATAATGCACCGCATAATTTACTGGGATTGCACAGCTTTGGCAGAGGTCAGGTTTTTACTATATACAGACCTGAAGCTGAGAGAGTTTTTATAACTGATATGTCGGGAAAAAATGAACTTGAATTAGAAGAAATAGGTGAGAGTTCAGGATTTTTTGGAAAATATATTCCAAGAAAGAATTACAGAGCTCCATACAAAGTGAAAGTTCAGTATTCTGAAAATGATATTATTGAATATGTAGATCCATATTGTTTTGAACCGCAGATTGGTGATGAGGATTTATATTATTTTGCAGAGGGCAAACATTACGAAATATATAAAAAATTAGGTGCGCATCCTATGACTATAAATGGCGTAAAAGGCACATATTTTGCAGTATGGGCACCTCATGCAAGAGCAGTAAGTGTGGCAGGAAGTTTCAATATGTGGGATGGAAGGATTCATCTTATGAGAACACTTCAGGTTTCGGGTGTTTATGAATTGTTTATTCCAGGGGTTGAGCCCGGGGCAATTTATAAATATCAGATACTTACAAGAACAGGTGAAGTTCTTATGAAATCAGACCCGTATGCGAATTGTTCAGAACTTCGTCCTGCAAATGCATCTGTTGTTGCGGATATAAGTGGCTTCAAATGGAATGATACAAAGTGGATGCGTGAGCGTGAAAAGAAAGACAGGGACGAGCTTCGCAGAGAGCCTATGGCAATATATGAAGTTCATATCGGTTCATGGCGCAAAAAGGATGACGGAACGGAAGATGGATTTTATACTTATCGTGAAATGGCACCTATGCTTGCGGAGTATGTTAAAAAGATGGGATATACCCATGTTGAGCTTATGGGTATAGCAGAGCATCCGTTTGACGGTTCATGGGGATATCAGGTGACCGGATATTATGCACCTACAAGAAGATACGGAACACCTAAAGATTTTATGTATTTTGTTGATTATATGCATGAAAAAGGCATCCATGTAATTCTTGACTGGGTACCGGCGCATTTCCCTAAAGATGAACATGGTCTTGGAAGATTTGACGGACAGCCTCTTTATGAACATCCTGATCCGAGAAGGGGCGAGCACCCTCATTGGGGCACTTACATCTTCAATTATGGTAAGAGAGAGGTTGAAAATTTCCTTATTGCAAATGGACTTTTCTGGCTCAAGGAGTTTCATGTTGACGGACTTAGAGTTGATGCGGTTGCATCGATGTTATATCTTGATTATGGAAAAGATGATGGAGAGTGGCTTCCAAATGAAAAAGGCGGCAATGAAAATTATGATGCCATAAATCTTTTCAGACATATGAATGAACAGTTTGAGAAACAATGTCCGGGAACCGAGATAATAGCTGAGGAGTCAACTGCGTGGGCAGGTGTTACATCACCGGTTTCAATGAACGGTCTTGGATTTTTATTTAAATGGAATATGGGATGGATGAATGATTTTCTTGAGTATATGAAGCTTGACCCTTATTTCAGAGCAAATAATCACGGCAAATTGACTTTCAGCATGCAATATGCATATAGTGAGAACTTTATTCAGGTACTTTCTCATGACGAGGTTGTTCATGGAAAATGTTCAATGATAGAGAAAATGCCCGGTGAATACGAGGAGAAATTTGCCAATCTTCGTACAGCGTATGGATTTATGTACGGTCATCCTGGAAAGAAGCTTCTTTTTATGGGACAGGAATTTGCACAGTTTAGAGAGTGGAGTGAAAAACGCAGTCTTGACTGGGAACTTCTTGATTATGACATGCACCAGAAGATGCAGGCGTATGTCAGAGAGCTCAATAAACTTTATGAAAAATATGATGCAATGTATGTGAATGACTGTGAGCCTATTGGTTTTGAGTGGATGAGCTGCGACAATGCCGACATGAGTACAGTGAGCTTTGTGCGGCGTGGAAGTTCTGCAAAAAATCAGTTATTATTTGTGTGTAACTTTACACCGGTATCATATGAGAAATATCGTACAGGAGTGCCGTGTGCAGGAGATTATGTGAAAGTTTTATCGTCTGATGATGAAAAGTTCGGAGGAACAGGAGCAAACATTAAAAAGACAATAAAAGCGGAAAAAATTAAATGCGAAGGAAAAGATTATTCTATAGAATTTAATCTTCCGCCAATGTCCGTTACAGTATTTAAGTTTGATTATAAATAATAAAGTTTAATGTGAAAAGCAGTAGAAAACAGATTGTTAATAATGTTTTCTACTGCTTTTTTGTATCAAAATTATTGTAAAACTATATGTTTGGCAGTTACATATCCGACATATGATTTACGTGAGTCGGAATATCTTACTTTATAAAAACTGAGCAATCCGACTTTTTTGGTGCTGAGAACAGCCATGTATGAGCCTGACGGAACATTAACTATTGCATTTGTAATAGATTTTGCTTCTTTAAGCAGTTTAGTTGAAGTTTTAGCTGTTCCACCTTTATAATATTTTAACTTTGAATCAGCCGGCAGCCAGCAATTGTATTTTTTGTTTTTTGTATAATAGTACATATGTAAAAATGTCGTATTATTTTTATAAGTGGTTTTGCCCGTATATTCAAGTATGAATTTTTGGGGAAGTGTTTTAAGTGTATCTGCCTGAGCAGAAGGCTTCTTTAAAAGTTTCAAAGAAGATGTTGTTATGGCTGCTTTGTGCTGCATGGCAGAAACCGTAAGTGAAAGATAACTGCTGTACAGTTTTTTTGCTGACTTTGAATTTACACTTCTTATTTTATAATAATATTCGTGGTAACTTTCGACGTTGCTATCAACGTATTTTTGCGTTTTTACATTGTTTATTGTTTTGACTTTCTTGTATTTTCCATCATAAAAATCTTTTCTGTATATTTCAAATCCGGTTGCATTTTTCGGAGCAGTCCATTTGAGCGTAATTGATTTTGATGTTGAAACAGCCTTAAATGGTTTTGGAGCACTTATTGTTGTGGTCTGGGCAGGAGTGGCAGTCGGTTTAGCGGTAGGTTTAACTGTCGGCTTTACGGTCGGTTTAGCGGTCGGCTTAGCAGTCGGTTTAGCAGTAGGCTTTGGTGTATTAGTTGGGGTTATGACAGGTGATGAGGTAGCTTCTGCTGTATCTATACTTTTTTTGGTATACCAAAAGTTGCAATCGACTTTTCCTGTTATGCCGTTCACTTTTCCGCTGCTTGTATACTGCCAGTATTCATAGCTGTTTGCGTATGTTGTCTTTGTGGTATAGTTTGCAAGCCATACTTTATAAGTGTTTCCGATTGTTTTGCCGTTTATTAGACTTGATAAATCACTTTTGTTTGCATATACAAGAGGGGTATATCCGGCTTTTTTTACGGCAGCACAAAAAGCCTTTACATTTGCCGTTGCTTCTGCTTTGGTTAATTTAGCATTATACATTCTTCCGATAGGATTTTTGCCGTCAGTTGGGTATTCATAATCGATAGCAACAGGAAGTGTTATATTATAATCCTTTATTTTACTTATGCAAAATTCGGCTTCTTCGCGTGCTTCATCGGTTGTAAGAGCTTCGGTGAAATAATAAACACCGACTTTAATTCCGGCAGCCAGAGCACCTTCGATGTTAGCTTTATAATTAGGATCGGTACATAAAGTACCGGATTTTCCGTATCCTCTGTAACCGACACGGACAATTACAAAATCGACACCGTCCTTTTTTGCTTTATCCCAATTTATGTCGCCATTATATTTTGAAACATCTATTCCATTGTAGATATTATAGTTTTTAAAAATGTCGTTGTGGGTGTAGGTTGAACTTGTAAATGGGCTTTTGCCTGTAATAGCGGCAGAAACGTGTGTGTTGTTTAAAAAATATGTTGTATCTGAAAATAAAAAGACTGATTGTATAATCAATGAACATATAAGTAATCTTGATAAAAATTTCTTTTTCATGTGTGTCCTCCGTAATTTGAATTTTATATTATCGTTATAACAAAAATCAATTATTAATTATTCGCTGTCAGTATAAACATTAACGATTATATACTACAGTATATTTGTATGCTGTGTCAAAAAGATGTAAAGAATTAGATGTTGACTTTGAAAAAATAAGATGTTAGAATAAAACAAACGTTTGGAACAAGAGTTCGGAAGGGAGGTGGAGCAATGGTACTGGAAAATGATATGAGTCTTATGAAAAAATTACAGATTTTATCAGATGCGGCTAAATATGATGTGGCGTGTACATCAAGCGGAGTACATCGTGACGGAGTAAAAGGCGAGCTGGGAAATGCTGTATCATGTGGAATTTGTCACAGTTTTGCAGCTGACGGAAGATGCATATCTTTACTCAAGATACTTTTTACGAATGAATGTATCTACAATTGCAAATACTGTATAAACCGTGTATCAAATGATGTACCGAGAACTTCATTTACACCGGAGGAAGTCTGCCATCTCACCATGGAGTTTTATCGCAGAAATTATATAGAAGGTTTATTTTTGAGTTCAGGTATTTTATATTCACCTGATTATACTATGGAACTGATATGTAAGACTTTGCATGATTTAAGAGTGGTTCATAGATTTAACGGTTATATACATTGCAAAGCTATTCCGGGTGCTTCGCAGGAACTTGTAGAACTTGCGGGGTGGTATGCTGACAGGATGAGTGTAAATCTTGAACTTCCGACAGAGGCGGGATTAAAAGAACTGGCTCCAAATAAATCAAGAAAAAATATATTGACACCTATGAGACAGATTCAGCTCGGAATGGCAGAGAGTATGGAAAAACTTGGCATGAAAGGCGGAAACAGGAGCGCATATTGGCATACATCGAAGAGGCTGGGACGCCATATGGATGATGCTCTGACGAAAAAGGATGATAGTCTACTGAAAAAGGATAGGAGACAGTTAGAGTTTGGTGGAGGAGAATATGAGAAAGCAGATAGAATGCAGGTATCCATATTGCCAAAGCAGAAAACAGATTTTCGGAAAAATACCAATATTCTGCCTGAAGTACCGGACAGAGACGGTGCACTGACTATGAGGAATAAAGCCGAAACAAACAGGGGGTTTGTTCCGGCGGGTCAGAGCACACAGATGATTATAGGAGCTACAGGTGAGAGTGATTTTGAAATTATATCTGTATCTGAGGCTTTGTACAAGAAATTTGATTTAAAAAGAGTATTTTATTCTGCATTCATAAATGTAAATAATGACAGTACACTTCCGGCATTGGAGAAAGACCCGCCGCTTCGCAGAGAGCATAGGTTATATCAGGCGGATTGGCTTCTCAGGTATTATGGATTTGAAGCTAATGAACTGCTGTCTGAAAAAAGACCGTTTTTTAACACATATCTTGACCCGAAATGTGATTGGGCACTTGGACATTTAGAAGATTTTCCTGTCGAGATAAATACGGCAGATTATGATACGCTTCTTAGAGTTCCGGGGATTGGTGTTAAATCAGCAGGGCGCATAGTCAGAGCCAGAAAAACGGGACAGCTTGATTTTGATACTTTAAAGAAGATAGGAGTTGTCTTAAAGCGTGCAGTGTTTTTTATAACATGCAATGGAAAGATGATGTACAACTTTTTGAAAGTAGATGAGGATTATATTACGAGAAATCTCGTGGCAAATGAAGGCAATATTATGAAAGGTTTCGGACAGGATATAACATATAAGCAGCTTACGTTGTTTGATGATTTTTCGCTTGGCTAGAGTGTTGTATCAATGACTTTCGTTGAAAATTAACTTTTTGATATATTTGTCAAAAATGCGATTATGAGAGTGCATGTCAAAAAACGCAGGCGTAACGGGCTACGGCGAGGATTTTTGACATGTGTTATTGAAATTGCAAAAAGGGAGGGAAAAAACAGGATATGGAAGAAAAGAATATTCGCATATACAGATGCTCGGATGATGAGGTGGGGGTATTCAGTGCTATATATGAAGCGGGAATATCCGGTTATGGACATAAATATATACGCATCCAGCCACAGTCAGACAGATATATGTATAGTATGGAACTGTTTGCAGAGTATGTAGATGTAGAAAGTTCTGAAAAAAAGATGAATGCAGTTCTCAGCGCGGTAAAGGAAAAAATATCAAATGAAGTATATGAGTATGTTATGAAAGCTATTGTAAGCGATGATTCACGCAGGGGAGATATTATATATCAATTTATAACATATGGATTTACAATAGGTGAAAAAGTCATTATGGCAGTTCAGTTTCAGGAAGTTTCGGATATGTTTACTCTTGTGAGAAGTGTTCAAAATGAGGCACATAGATATATAGAGATACTTCGGTTTAAAGAAGTTGTTCACAAACCGCCGCTTTTGCTTGCTGTGATAGAACCAAAGAATGACATAGCAGCACATATTGCAAATCATTTTGCTGACAGGTTTAATAATGAATGGTTTATAATATATGATGCAAGGCACCATAAAGCGGTATTTCATGATGTTTCAGGAAGATGGGAAGTACGTTTGCTGACAAGAGATGAAGAGGAAAAGATATGTGAGCTTCATGAAACGAAGGAAGAATATTCCGAGTTATGGAGAGTTTTTTTCGATAGCATTGCAATAAAAGAAAGAGAAAATAAGAAACTTCAGATGGAGAATCTTCCTATTGAGTATAGGAAAAATATGACAGAATTTATAGTTTAAGGCAATTATGTGTCAAAATTCGGTTTTATAAAAATAAAATTGATTTTTGTTTAGAATGATATAAAATAAAGCTTATTCTCTGGAAATCTTGTGAAAATGGTTGTATAGGATACGAAATGCATATAAAAAAAGAGAAAAACGGTGAAATATTATGCAGATTAACGATACCATTAGCGTTTCTGTTCTGTTAATATGTAATTTGTTATAGGAAATTATAGCTGAGTTTTAGTAAAAACTAAACTATTTTTCCTTATAAAAAATATCCCCTATATATAGGGAGAGGAGGATAAGTTAATGAGATTAACACAGGGAACAAAAAAAGCACTTTCATTAGCTCTTTCAGCAGCATTGGTTATTACAGGTGCAAGTTTTGAGGGAACAAAAAGTGCAGCAGCAGACACTACAACAAACACAACAGTAGCCAGCGGTTCGGCAGTAACAAGCGCACCGGCTATTACAAGCGCACCAGCAATAACAAGTGCACCGGCAGTTACAGAGACACCGGAAGTGACAAGTGCACCAGCAGTTACAGAGACACCGGCACCAACAAACACACCAGCAGTAAAAGTAACAGTTGCAAAAAAAGCTGTTTCAGTTGCACCTGGAAAAACAACAACAGTTAAGTACACATCAAATGCGACAGTTAAAGTTTCAAGCAGCAACAAGGCTGTAACAGTTAAGGTTAACAAGACTAAAAAGACAGTTACAATTTCTGCTAAATCTACAGCAACTATGGGTTCTACAGCTACAGTAACTCTTAAAGCAGGTACTAAGAAAGCTACAATAAAAGTAACAGTTGCAAAGAGTGCAAATGTTAAAAAGAATAAGACAGTTAAATATTCAGTAAAATTTGCAAAAGTAACTAAGAAAGTTAAGACAAATAAGATTAAGGTTACTGTAAAGAATAAGAAGATTGCAAAAGTAACAGTTAAGAAAAATGCTAAGGGTCAGATTACATATAGTGTAAAAGGACTTAAAAAAGGAAAGACAACTGCTACAATCAAATATGGTAAGAAATCTGTAAAAGTTAGTGTGGTTGTAAAATAATTGACCGGGTTAAAGTAAATTAAAGCTGA
>FR887338.1:50743-50962 GCA_000436755.1 Clostridium sp. CAG:253
TCCATGAAAAAAATAAAATCTTTTGTAAATATACATTAAAATGATATAAAAATATACTAAAAAACATGTACAATATATCTAAAAATTAGTATATAAATGTTAAGAAGATTGTAATAAAATATGTACATACTATGAATGTTAGTGATGAAATGAGAGGAGAGAGCAAGGTATGAGGAAATCTTATTCAAACAGATTATTGTCATTGGCATTAGTGGCAGG
>FR887338.1:50985-57100 GCA_000436755.1 Clostridium sp. CAG:253
GGCAGTTATGGCATTTGGCAGTGTTTTGGCTGGAAATGTCGCAGGGCAGTCTGCTCAGGCAGCAAGTAAAAAAGTTACATTAAAATTTAAGAAAAGCTCTTATACAGTTAAAGAAAAGAAAACTTTATCTTTAAAGAGCCAGATTACAAAAAAGAATATAAGTAAGGTTAAAAAGCTTGTATGGACTTCAAAGAATAAGAAAATTGCAACAGTTTCAGCAAAGGGAATTGTTACAGGTGTGAAAGCGGGAAACACAGTTGTTACCTGCAAAGTACAGTACAAAGCTGCAGGCAAGAAAACATATCAGACAAAGACCATTCAGACAAAGGTCAAAGTCAGTTCTGCAGATGAGAAGTTCACTGTAAAATGGAATGATAAATCAAATATCGGACCTGAGAGGACTGTTTCTATTGCCGGGGGAACATCGGACAGCATGACAGTCAAAGACAATGGTGAGATGCGTAAAGATTTATCGACACAGTATCTTATCAAAAACGAGATGGGAACCGGTATCAATCTTGGAAATACTATGGAGGCTACAAAGGCAATAGACGAGATTGATAACTTTAAAGAAGCTACAGATTTTGAACAGGCATGGAGTGCACCGATAACTACACAGAAGTATATAGACAGTGTACATAGTTATGGATTTAATACAATTCGTATTCCGGTAGCATGGTCAAATATGATATCTAAAGACGGAAATTATACTATCAGCGATAAGATGCTTGGAAGGGTAGAAGAAATTGTAAACTATGCATTGAACAATGGTATGTATGTAATTATCAATGACCATTATGATTATGGATGGTGGGGAATGTTTGGCTCGAGTGATGATACTATCAGAGCAAAGGCATGGAAAAAGTATGAGGCGATTTGGACGCAGATTTCAGAGCGTTTTAAAAATTATTCAGACCATTTGATTTTTGAATCAGCCAACGAGGAACTTACAAATCATATAAATGATGCAAACCTAGGTTTGAATACAGCGATAAATCCGAAAACAGAGACTTATGACGGAAATTATCTGAAAGGAACATTGACACTTGAGGAGTGTTACGAAACAGCAAACAAGATAAATCAGACATTTGTCAATGTTGTAAGAAAGTCCGGTGGAAATAATGAATATCGTCATCTTTTGATTGCCGGATTTGGAACAGACATCAATAATACATTAAGTAGCAACTATGTGATGCCGACAGATACAGTAGAAGGAAATGGCAACACAAAGCTTAGCGTATCAGTACACTATTATAACCCATGGGAATTCTGTGGAGATGGCATGAGCGGTGCCACATACACTGAAAAAGACAAGGAAGCGACAGAAAAACAGTTTGCTAAATTAAAGAAGTTTACAGATCAGGGATATGGTGTGATAGTTGGAGAGTTTGGTGTATGTAATCCTTTGCAGGATGGTGTAACTAAATGGCTTCAGGACACTATGGAGATAGCAGCTAAGAATGGCTGTATTCCTCTCTTGTGGGATACGCCGGGCACATACTTTGACCGTGAAGCATGTGTTATGCAGTTTAAAGATGTTGCAGAAATGTATAATTCTATTACAGGAGCCAGTGGAGACACAAATATAAATTCCAATACAGGTTTTGTGAAGGCAGATGTAAATTACTATACAACATTGCCTGAAAGTGCAAAACAGGTATTCCAGTGGAAAGGTGAATGGAAGAAAAATGATGGAAGCAATATCGGATTAGATGGAAATCTTGTAACATCATCAGGTATAGAGCAGTTTATCAAGACTGAGAGTGTTAGTGAGAATGAGCAGATAACTTTCAACGATTGGGGGTATCAATCTTTCTTAAAACTTGATTGGTCAAAATATAAAAACCCTGTTGTATATTGTACATTCAAAGAAGATACTGCAGATGCAGTAGGAGAAGTACAATTTGCGACAACAAAGAAAATAAATGGTTCTATTAAGGATACGGTTACTTTGGATTATGAAGCTTGGAATGGTAAATATGTTTCAATTCCGGGAAGTATATTAAATACTCTACAGACAGATGCAGAAAGAAAATATATGTATTTTACATTTGGAAATGCTCCGGTAGTCACAAGCATTACGGTTTATGATTTAGGAGAATAAAGTTACAAAGGTTACGCTTACATATTTCTAATGTTTTAAAGTGTTTAGTATTTAGTGAAGTGTTGTGCAAAGTGTTACAAAATGTCAAAATAATATTTGTAGAAATTGTGCAATATGGTTGAAAAAGATATAAACATTTGATATATTATCTAATGTTTAAATATATGTATATAAATGAAGGTGTGATGGGGACTTTTATTAAACAACAAAGTTTCGATAAATATGTTATAGCATTTGTTTATATACAAAGACTCAATAATTTTAATTGATAAGGAGGAATTTGAAAATGAGAAAACAGACAAAGAAAATTTTGTCTATCGTTATGTCTGCTGCATTAGCAATCACAGCAGGAGCAGGCATTAATTTGACAAAGTCATCAGCAGCAGATACAAAGCCAAATTTTAAGGCAGCGTTATGGAGCTATGGAACATTTGCTGACTGGGCAGGTGCAGCAAGTGATACAGTAGAGGTTTCTGATTTTGGTGAGTATACACTTACAGGAGAGGCAACAAAAGACCTTGATGATTTATTTAAATCAGACAATGGTACAGCAGTTGTACTTGGCAAATACGCTGATTTAACAGCAGCAGGTTTAGGAACAACTTATGAAGTTGTAGGTAAGAGCATTCAGGTTAATGATGGAGAAGTAATTCCTTGGAATGTAACACCTGTTAACTGGGATGACGATGCACGTATGGTTATTCGCAATGCTTGGAATGCTGATATTGATTTCAAGACAGATAAAGTAGCTCCTATAAAAACAGGAGATAAAATTAAAGTAACATTTGAAGTAAAAGCAAAAGATGGTTCAGGCGATGCATCAACACCGGGTGCTATTGAAACTCCAGCACCGGCAGGAGCACCTACAGATGCTGATTTAGTAGGTACAGCACAGCTTGATTCACAGGCTAACGGTTGGTGTGGAAACGAGGATTGTACAAATGTTAAGGCTGATATAAAAGGTGCCGGAACATATACAGTATCTTCTACATGGGAAGAAGTTCAGGAAGATCCTCAGGCTTATTGTGCATTGACAATTGCTGATCTTAAGGACATTGCAGCTTATGTTACATTTAAAGATGTTACTGTATGGGTTGACGGTAAAGTTGTAAATATGCCTGTAGTTTATGGTGGTGACAAAGACTGTCGTATCCAGTTATGGAATACATGGGGAAATGATGGTGTAGGAGCAGGTTTTGAAGTTCCGGCAAACTTCCCTTCATCATTCTATGAGATTAAAGTACAGTTTACAATCGGTCTTAGAGACACAGCTAGAGATTGGGATGCAGAAGGAACAGACTCATCTTTAATTAACATTGATACAACTCAGCCGGATTATGAGCCAGCAAATAAGCCTGCTGAGCCAACACCTGCACCAGCAGATCCAACACCAGCTCCAACAACAAAGCCTTCTACAACAAAGAATGCAGTTAAATCACTTAAAGCTGCAAAGAAGACAGTTTCTGTAAAGAAAGGCAAGAAAGCTGATGTAACAGTTAAAGTAACAGCTGCAAGCAGCAAGAAAAAGACTACAGATAAGGTTACAGCTACAACAAGCAACAAGAAAGTAGCAAAAGTAGTTAAGACTACTGTTAAGGCAGGAAAGATTGTAGTTTCTGTAAAGGGTGTTAAGAAAGGAACTGCAAAGATTACTGTAAAAGCTGCAAAGAAGAAAGCAGTAGTTACAGTTAAAGTTAAATAATAATTGACTGGGTTTAAAAATAGCTTTTTATATCAAAATTTGAAATTTTATTTAATAAAATGAAGATTATTGAGTCAATATAAAAATTCCAGGGCAGTTTGCCTTGGGATTTTTATTTAAAATTTATAGGTAACTTTGTTCAATATAAAGGAGGAACAAATATTATGAGAAAATTATTTTCAAAGTTAATGTCAACAACATTATCAGCTGCAATGCTCATAACACTTGGTGCAGGAACAGTCGGCAATGTTACATCAGCAGCAGAAGATGATCAGGCAGACGTATCAGGAGTAACATACGGATATACAGCATATGTAGGATTCCAGACAGATGGACCATATGCTTACCGTGACCCTGTTTTAAGTTCAAACGGCTTGACAAACAAGACATATAAATATGAGACACAGGCAATGCTCCCGGTTGATAAGGCAGAAGTTGAAGCTACAGATGTTACAAGTGTAAACCCGGTCATGTCAGCAGAAGGCGAGTATACAACATCTATTTCAGGAATAGACCTTGTTAATAAGAAAAATATTTCTAAAAAGGGTACTGAAACAAAAGCTACAACATTTAACATGCTTTATGTTACAGTGGATGTGCCATTGACAAACAAGGGCGTCAAATTAACAGACGTTACATTAAAGGTTGATGGCAAGGTTGTAAGAACATTAAAAGAAGCTCCTAATAAGTCAGATGCAAAAGACGGATATCAGTTCATGATTGCGGACAATTATGCACCTGCCGACGGAACAGATGCTTCTGAAATTTTTAATGCAAATGACAAATTAGAAGTATTACCTACATCAAGCATCGAAATCTCATATAAGATTAGTGGTGGTGACTGGTCAAAACTTCCTTTAGCCGGAACTATGGGAATGAAGTTCTCAGAAGGTGATTTTACATATCAGGTAACTCAGCCGGCATCTTCAACTACAGAAGGAAAAGTACAGCTTACAGGACTTTCAGCAGAAGGAAAAGCAAAGAGTGAAATTGAATTACCGGATACTGTAAATGAGACAAAAATTACAAATGCAACATATAAAGTTACAGGACTTAAGAGTGGTGCATTTAAAGCAAGCAGCATAAAATCAGTAGATTTAACAAAAGCAGCTAACATTAAGTCAATTCCATCAAATACTTTCAATGGCTGCAAGAATCTTACAACAGTTAAGTTGAACAGTGTAATAAAGAGTATTGGTTCAAGCGCATTTGCAGGCTGCACAAGCTTAAAGACGTTTGCAACGGGCAAAGCTACAGCTTCAATTGGTTCTAAAGCATTTAGCGGATGTACAAAATTACAGTCAGTTACATTATCAAAAGCTACAAAGAAAATCGGTTCAAGTGCATTCTTAAATTGCAAAAATATTACTAAGCTTGTTGTTAATCAGAAAGTTAAGGTAAGCAAAAATGCATTTAAGGGCTGCAAAAAGACAATTAAAGTATCAGGAAAAGCTGCAAACAAGAAATATACAGTTGAGCAGATTAAAAAATCAGGATATAAGAAAGTAAAATAAAGTAGACTAGAAAGGCGGACTATAACTGTGAGAAAAAATATCAGAAAAACTTTAGTGTCATTATCTCTCATAGCTTCATTAGTTGTTACAGGTGTAAGTGTCAACCAGAGTGCTAAGACGACAGCACAGGCAGCAAAGAAAACTGTTGTCAAAATAAGCAAGACAAGTGTTAAGGTAAAGCACGGAAAGACTCAGGCATTAAAAGTTACAGTGAAGAATGGTAAACTTAAATCAAAAAGTTTTTCTTCATCTGATAAGAGTGTAGCAACTGTTACAAATAAGGGTGTTGTGAAAGGTGTGCTTGAAGGAAAAGCAACAGTTAAATGTGTTGTTAAGTATACTGAGACAGGAAAGAAAAAAGTAAAATCAAAGACATTCAAGTGTAAAGTAACAGTTTATGATACTTTGTATCCTGTAAAAGCAGTAGAAAAAGAGGAAGCGTACAAGACAAGCAGTGAGACAGATGGCATTAGTCATGGCAGTAAAGAAGTTGTAACAGGCTTTGCAAATAAAGACAATGTCACATTACAGATGAAGTATAATGACAAGTCAAACATAAGTGATAAGGCTGTCAGCTTTACTCCAAAGGGCGGCACAAAGAAGATTACTAAAAAAGATAACGGTTCAATGAGAAGAGATCTCAGTGCTCAGTATTTACAGCAGTACGAGATGGGAACAGGTATCAACCTTGGTAATACTGAAGAAGCCGTTTATGGTGTTGGCTCAAAACTCGATGTGATTGCAGGAACAGATGAAACAGCTTATGATAAATCATGGGGTCAGCCTGAGATTACA
>FR887338.1:57125-58851 GCA_000436755.1 Clostridium sp. CAG:253
ATTTTAAACAGCTTCATTCTTATGGTATCAATACAGTGCGTATTCCTGTAGCCTGGTCAAACGGTGACAAGGATGACGGAACATACACAATTGATTCTAAACTTCTTGCCCGTGTTGAGCAGTTGACAAACTGGGCATTAAATCAGGGAATGTATGTTATTATCAATGACCACTGGGATAATCAGTGGTGGGGTCAGTTTGGTGCGGCTACAAAAGATGCAGCAGGAAACAAAGTTGCAGATGAAAAAGTACGTGCTAATGCTTGGAAGCGTTATGAAAGATACTGGACACAGATTGCTAACCGTTTCAAAAACTATTCTGACCATGTTATTTTAGAGAGCGCAAATGAAGAATTAGGTGAGAGATTAAATGACAAAATCAGTATCTATACCGGATATTCTAAGACAACTAGCGAAAGCGAACTCTCTAAGTGGTCAGGCGGAAAGTATACGAAAGATTATACCCAGGCCGGAAACTTGACACTTATGGAACAGTATGAGACTACAAATAAAATCAATCAGAAATTTGTTGATATTATCCGTAAAACAGGAGGAAACAACGCATACAGACATCTGTTGATAGCAGGCATTGATACAAATATTAAAAATACCTGTAATGAAATTACATACAGTGAGGATAAGGATGGCGACGGAGTTAAAGAGAAATATACAGTAGAAAATCCATTTAAGATGCCAACAGATTTGACTTGCAATGGAAAGAATCGTTTATTTGTATCTTTACATTACTATACTCCGTGGGATTTCTGTGGTGATGGTGGCAGTGGCTCTTATACATATGGTGATCAGGCTAAATTAAGAGAAGAACTTTCACCATTGAAAAAATTCAGTGATGACGGTTACGCTGTTATCTTAGGTGAATGTGGAGTTTGCAGTCCAATGACAGTTACAGGTAGTGTTAGTAAATGGTTTGAAGATACATTTACAATGTGCAGACAGTACCATATTGTACCTGTAATGTGGGAAACAGGTCAGTTCTTTGATCGTTCAAACGGAAATCTTAAATTTAGAGATTTAGGAGAATTCTGGAATGCTACAAATGTAAATGCGGAAGGTGTTTATGCAAGTGGTAATACAGATATTAAGAATGTTACAGGAAAGATTGATGTATCTAAAGTTGTAACAGATATACCAAGTACTTCACCTGTTTGGAGCTGGGAAGGTATCTGGTATAAGAATGGTGGAGATTCTGCCGTTGGTTCAGACCGTTACAGTGCAAATCCTTCAACAGGTTCTAAAGCAGAAGATTTTGTACCTGTATCAAAATGCATTCCTACAGTAGACGGAGATACTACAGAGGTTCAGTTTGATGCGACAGGATACCAGATGTTTATCAAGTTGGATTATACAAAGTATACAAATCCTTACTTAGTAGTGAAATTTGCAGACGAAACTTTAGATCCTGCAAACTTCAATGACAAGGGTGAGGATAATGTAGGACATATCCAGTTGGGAACAGCCGGAACTCCATCATTTAATGATGTATTAGACATTGATTTGAAGGACTTCAACGGAAAGGCAATCAAGATTAATGATGCCGGAGTTATTGCAAATGCAGCAACACCATGGATTAGCTTGACATTCAGCGGAAGACCTACAGTCACAGGAGTATATGTTTATGACGCAAAATAATGTTTATTGGTTGTAAAGCAACAGATAAACTGATATTAAAAAAGAGTTGTCGAATAATCGGCAGCTCTTTTTTTGTG
>FR887339.1:0-4342 GCA_000436755.1 Clostridium sp. CAG:253
GGCTGAATAGCTTTTCATTTTTACACCTGAATAGCAACATTCTCCCTGACATTTTTTCTGAGTGACATCAATAGCAGCAAAAATAGAACAATTATGAACCACACATTTCCAGCCTGAAATTTAACACTTTGATAAATACCATATTCACGAATATTAAATTTCCTTATAATCTCAAGACTAAGCACTATCCCGGCTGCAATTCCCGAAAAGATAAACAGGATAAGCTGGTACCATATTATCTTTTTCACTCTTCTTTCTGACATTCCAAGTTTTCTTAATACTACATATTCTTTTCTTCTCGACTGTATCATATTTGCCGCCGCATTTACCCAACCTATTCCTGCCATTATGCTTAACATATAGAGTAAAAACCTCACAATAAAATATCTCTGTTTAAGAATTTTATGCGAAAATGCCATTACCTGCTCAAAACTCTGCCATCTGAGTGCCGTAAATCCCATGCGGGCATTTTGCAAACTCACATCAAGTTTTTTTGTCATTTCATGTGCAAATATGTTCCATTGTTCTACTCTCATATCTTTTGGAAATGATTTAAATATTTCATTATCTGTGTCAATGACGACATCAAAAATATTGTCAGGAATAATCCCAACAACCGTTACTGTTGTACTAACTCCCTTATAATCCTTCCACATTCTATACTCGTTTTCTGTTTTTTCATCATAATATGAAAAATCTGCATCTTCTGTACTAAGCGTTATCTTATCACCTGTTTTTATCTTATATTTTTTAGCAGCTTTCCTGCTTATCAATATCGAATGTGCAAAATCTGATATATCACTTTTCACAAGCCCCGATTTCTGCATTTTTTCCAGTGATGCAAACGATTCTCCACCTCCAAAGAAAAACTCTTTGCCCGATGTTTTTTTTGCCGTAATGCCTATTCCCGTATCTATATCCGCCTGCAGAAATACATTTGTATCTGCCTGCTGCTGAATCTTTTTACACAGATTGTCAATTTTTGAATAACTATATGACTGGTCATCATTTATAAGTACATCATCCATATATATGCCCTTATAATATATATCATTGTTTTTTCCTATCTCATCCATCAAATCCTCACCGCAATAAGAAAATGCCGTGAGCATGATTATCGTAAGTATCATAAGAAAATTTTCTTTCATTTTCGGAACAGCCATCTTATAACTTATGAGCATATCATGCGGCAATACCATTGATAAAAAACGGTTTATAATTCCTTTTCCTGAATATGCTTTATTTGACGAACCATCATTTTTCATGGACTGGTATGGAAGTTTATTTATAAATGACTTTGAAAATAATGTAAGAAATATTTCTACCCCGGCAAATACTATTGCCGTAATCCCTAACGCCAATGAAATATCAACTGTTCTCGCTTCCGCAACAAAATCAAATTCTTTAGCTGTAATACTAAACAGAATGTTTCCGGCTAACAGAGAAAACACAAAACCTGACAGACACCCTGCACCTGTTATATAAATTCCAAGCAACGAAAATATCGTTTTTACCTGTCGTATACTTGCACCCATCGTCCGCATAACAGCCATATCCCTGCTGTATTTCTGCATAAATCTCCTGAATACGGCAGCTATAAACAACAGACTTATTATAACGACTATAACCGCAAGAATGTTCATAAAGCTCGAATACACATTTACATAGGACTGATACTCCTTAGAATCCTCTATCATTGTTATATCAAGTTTTTTATCTGCATTCTTTATAGCATTTTTAACCCCGCTCATCTTTTTGCTGCGTTTTGTCTTTATCAGGATATATGATGAACCTATATCTTCTTTTTTAATCTCACTAAATGCTTTCTTAGTAACTACAGTAAAAAATATATTTTGAAAAGAAAAATTATCATCATAAATTATCTCTGATACAGTAAACTCCTTTTCACCGCAGTAAACAGTATCACCGACTTTAAGATTTTTAGAATCAGCAAGCTTCTGATTTATTACCATCAGGTTGTCTCTCAAACGGCTGTAAAACTTATATCGTGCCCTGTTTAACCTGCCATTGTCAGTGCCTATCATATATGTGTTAACTGAAGTTTTTTCTGTCAAATCCGTTCTAATATCAATATAATCAAATATTCCCGTATTAAGTTCATCAATTCCATCAATACCTAATACCTTTTTTAATACGTTATCATCAATTTTTGAATAATCTTCATGAGAAGCTATGATGTCACAATCCCCAAACGTCTCTCTCATATTTTGAAGATATGACTTTTTAGAATTTCTTGTAAGCTGAAACATCAGAATAAGCATTGTACTCACAAAAAATATGCATATTACACACGAAACCGTCAAAAATCTGCTCTTTTTTAAGAAGTTAATACTTATTCCGTTCAGCTTTTTTATATCTTTATTCATTTTCATGATTTTCTCCCATCAGGCAATAAGACTACGAAATATATCAAGTATATTCGTAAAATTATCGCTGTCATCCCTATTTTTGTATTCGCTCTTCACCTCACCGTCATGCAGAAATATTACTCTGTCAGCATATGTGGCAATAATCGGATCGTGCGTTACAATAATGAAACTCTGTCCTTCTTCCTTTTTTAACTGCATAAACAAGTCCATTATCTCAAGCGAAGTATTATAGTCAAGATTTCCGGTAGGTTCATCAGCAAGAACAATGTCAGGATGTGTCACGACCGCCCTTGCAATTGCTATCCTCTGCTGCTGTCCTCCTGAAAGCTGTGTGATATTGCTGTCAAGCTTATCTTCAAGCCCAACCCTCATAACAATATCTTTCACAATTCCCTCCGTCTTTTTTTCCTTTTCACCTTTAAGAATCAACGGCAAAGAGACATTCTCCCTGACTGACAAATCATTTAACAGACTGAAATCCTGAAATATAAAACCAATGTGCCTGTTTCTTATCTCAGTAGCATGAGGTTCCTCTGAATACTGTTCTTCCTTTTTCCCATTCAGCCAAATCTCTCCGTCATCCGGTATCAGAAGCGCACCCAAAACATTTAAAAGCGTACTCTTTCCTGAGCCGCTTCCTCCCATAACAGCAAGCATCTCACCTTTTTTAAGGCAAAATGAAATTCCTTTCAATGCCTCAACTTTTGAATCACCTGTAATAAATGTTTTTTTAATGTTTTTTGCTTCTAATATAAACCCGTTTTTTTCTTTCATTTTTTCCCTCCTATACTTTTTTGCCCAGAGCTTTGACTTCATCTATGGACAATTCTGCTATTTCTTCATATGACAATTTACCAGACTGCAACATGCCCTTTGCAACTTTAATTGCTTTTGCATGTTCTGTTTCATTTCTCATTTCTTCCATCACTCTACACATAGTCGCAACCCCTTTCTCATCTTCTCATAAAAACTAATTGCAATAATTTTTACTTACATAATTTTTTATAGACTGCACATCTTCCGGCATACGACAGCCTACGATATACTCACCGTCATTGTTTGAACTTCTTATAATACAGCCCTCAAGCGGATGAGCTGAAATTTCGTCAAAATCATCTACGGAAACTACGATATTCTTTTCTCTTGCATCTGCAAAAACTGAATCAAAAATCGAAATGGCAAAACCGTTTGCGCTGATATTTACCATATGGCCCTGATATGTTTTATCTTCACCTTCAAATTTTACAGTACATGCGTTTGTAATTGGCATACGAGGATATTTTCTTCTGTTATATACCTGTGGATTTGTTTCAATATGTAATTTAAACTGTCCGTTTTCACCTGACTTGCTGCGTTGGATAACTATATCGCTCCAACAGTACAATACATTATCTACTACAATATTAAGTTTGCAGATATTGTTTTTGTGTCTCTCCCTGTTCTCAAAAATATCACCAGCTTCATTTTCAATGGTTACATATATATCATTGCCGTTTCTGTCAGTAACTTCACCTGTATATTCTTTCTTTGCACCATTTACATCACTTATCGAAATTTTCATGCCGTGTTTTACATCCTGAACTCCCATAAATCCTCCGACACCGAGTTCTTCCATAAGTTTTCCGACAACCTTCTCAATATCTATTGCACTCTGTGCACTTGACTCATATTTGCTAAGCATCGTCTTTGTGGTGAGTTCTGCCTTATTTATGCTCTCCGTCATCACATCCATGACATCGCCTACCTGGTTCATGTTGTCGATAAGCGTCTTGTTTGATGCCTCCACTTCTTTGACAGCATTATCTACTGTTTTAATATTTTCGCCTAAAGTTGTCGCATCATTTGTAATCTTTGTCACACTTGTATTTACATTTGAAACTTTTTCAATATTTGTCTGAATAAGTTTTATTGTCTGTGCAATCGACTCCATCATCCTGGCAGATGTCTCTTCA
>FR887339.1:4350-5420 GCA_000436755.1 Clostridium sp. CAG:253
ATGTCTCTTCAAGTCTTGAAAGTGCTTCCATTATACTGCTTGAAGAAGCCTGCGTTCCATTGCTAAGATTTCTTATCTCATCAGCAACAACTGCAAAACCTTTACCTGCTTCACCTGCTCTTGCTGCTTCAATGGATGCGTTGAGTGCAAGAAGGTTTGTCTGTGAAGTGATACCTGCTATCGTGCTTGTTTCATCTTTAACACTTCCGAACTCTTTCTTAAAATCTACCAGTATATTCTCAACTTCCTTTGAAAGCTCTGACATCCTGTTTGTTGTATCTACTACCTCAACCAGATCTTTTGCACTTGTATCCGCATGCTCAACTGAAGCATTTATAAGATCAACCACCTGCTCCATAAGACCGGCAACATCAGTCACCTGATTATCTATCACCTTAGTCATCTCTATTGATGAAACAGTTTTATCATTCAGCACACTATTGTTGTCCGAAAGCTTCACCATGTCCTCTACTACATCATCTGCACCGGCTTTGTTCTCATCAGCGAGTTCTCTTACAACAGTTACACCGTCTACGACTTCATTGCTCGCAACTTTGACCTGCTCTACAGTCTTAACAACCCTTGCAAGATTTTCCTCAATTGAAGATGTAAGTGCACCATCTGACTCTACCAGATGCTTGATTGCCATATTTGTACAGGCATAACAGCACAAAACAATAGCAAATTCCAATACACATTCTTCACTTGATACAAAATCCATAATCCCCTTTACAAATCCCTTATACATATTACTTGAAAACAAAATGAATAATGTTATCCACATCATTACCTTTATAAATTTCGGATCTTTATAAAGTACCAATATCGACAACAACGGTAATATAAATACATATGATACCTGATCAAGAGAAGTCCATGCAATAACTGAATAAAACAACAGATACCCCAATCCAAGTATCCACTTGTACCGTTTGTTATCTTCCCCTTTTACCTTTAACAGTATTTTGCTAATAATAAGTAATAACCAGCCAAGAATACAGAACATCAAAAAATATCCCATATCAAGCTTGCCTGTAAATACCTTTACACTATAAAAAACCGACACAATA
>FR887339.1:5430-6753 GCA_000436755.1 Clostridium sp. CAG:253
AAAAAACCGACACAATAATCATCAATACAAACCACGTAAGCCCTGCCCTTTTATTTGCCTTGGCAATGAAAAACGCCTCATCATATTCTTTCATACATCTGTACCTCGTTTCTTTCATTAATTTAAATACTGTTTACCAAATATTTTAATATACTCTCGTGTTTAAATCAATATTATATATTGACAAATTTTTTGTAACAATATAGAATATGCATTATAATTCTAATTAGAGTTCTAATTAAAATTGTAACCAATTTAAAATTATTTTTCAACTTAAAATCGGAGGTTTTTTATTATGAAAAAAATTTTAATACATTTCTTAACATCTGCGCTTTTAATTTCAATACCACTGACATCTTTAACGATATCAATGTATACCGTAACAACCATAGCAAAAGCAGGCAAAAAAATTGAATGGAGTTCAAGCAACAACTCCATTGTTACGGTTAATAAAGCAGGACTTGTAAAGGCAAAAAAGAAAGGAAAAGGCAGAATAATGGCAAAATACAACAAAAAAACTTATACCTGCAATGTCACAGTAAAAAATAAAAACATCTCAAAACCCGATCCATATGATGGAGATGTATCATATCCTGTATCTTTTGCATTTGCAGAAAAAAACAGTGCTGTCACCTACGGCAAGGTTAATATTGACAAATATTTTTCAAATACCACCAACAAAAACAAAAAATGTGCTGTAGTACTGCCGCCACATTATGACAAAAATAAAAAATATCCGGTATGTTATCTTCTACATGGATTAGGTCAGGATCACACTGATTGGCTTAATGCAAAAGCACCTGTAATCATTGGTAATATGATTGCCGAAAAAACAGCAAAGGAAATGATACTTGTACTTCCAAACTGTCGTGCGAGAGCAAATGATACATATGTCGGTGATGCATTTTCTCTTGACAATTATCACGCATTTGATAACTTTATAAACGATCTTCGTGATAACCTTATGCCTTACATAAAAGAGAATTACTCAATACTTGAAGGACGTGAAAACACTGCCATTGCCGGTTTTTCGATGGGCGGGCGTACAGCCTTATACATAGGACTGTCAATGCAGGATACATTTGGCTACATAGGCGGTTTTTGTCCTGCTCCGGGACTTTTTGCATATAAAATGAATGGTATTGCTGAGGATGGTCTTTTCAAAGAAGATAATTTCAAACTAAATGATGAATATTCTAATAACACACTTTTAATGATTGTTGCTGGAAAAAGTGATTCCGTTGTCTTTGATATACCTGAAACATATCATAACGCACTTGTACAAACAAACACAAAACATATATGGTACAAGACAACAGGCGA
>FR887339.1:6776-7307 GCA_000436755.1 Clostridium sp. CAG:253
GATATTACAGTAATGGATCATGGTTTTTATAATTTTGCAAAAAGACTTTTTAAATAATTAACAACCAATTATTATATACATCAAAATATTCTGACTATTATCACAACAGCCGGAAAATTGATAGTAGTCAGACATTTTTTATATACTCCCGGTATCTTCTGAACAGAAAATTCCGAAAGTACATTTTATAGATAAAGAGGATTTTATGTATGAATGAAAAATTTTTTTTGAAACTACTTGAACTTTCAGCAGCTCACGCCAAACGCAGCCAGATTATTTTTGAAAAACTTAATCTTTCAAATGCACAGCCCAAAGTATTGTATATTCTAAGAACAATTGACGGATGCACCCAAAAAAAAATTGCTTCTGTATGTAAAGTCACTCCGCCATCAATGACCTCCATCCTTAACAATATGGAAAAAGCAGATTTTATTTACCGTGAAAAAACATTAACCAATAACAGAAAACATGCACATAGAGTTTATCTCACCAAAAAAGGAAAAATAACTGCTGAAGAAGTTTATTCCGAAT
>FR887340.1:0-2414 GCA_000436755.1 Clostridium sp. CAG:253
AAAAAATGTATACAAAAAAATATGCCTTTTTATTGTCATACTCTTGCCAAATGTGGTGAAAAGTTATATTATAGTGAATGTAAATGGTTAAAAGTGGGGACAAATTGCATAAAAGTGGGTGAAAGTGGGTGATTATATGTTTATGGGTCAATATGAGCATACTATTGACACTAAAGGCAGAATAATCATTCCTGCCAAATATCGAAACGAGTTAGGAGATACGTTCGTTATAACGAAAGGTCTTGATGGCTGTCTTTTTTTATATCCGTCAAATGAGTGGCAGGATTTTGTAGACAAGCTTAAAGGACTTTCGTCAAGCCAGAATACCAGAAGGATACAGCGTCAGTTTTTATCAAAAGCTATGGAAGTTACTCCGGACAAGCAGGGAAGAATCATCATTCCCGGCATACTTAGAGAGTGTGCTGCATTAGAGAAAGATGTGATTTTTCTCGGGATGATGAACAGAGTTGAAATATGGGATAAGTCAAGACTCGAGGCAGAGGAAGAGCTTGAAGAAAATGCCGGAGTTGAAGAAGCTATGGATGAACTTGGAATATCGCTGTAAAAAATATATTTGGAGGAAATTATGGAATTTGTTCATAAGTCGGTTCTTCTCAATGAGGTTATTGAGGGACTTGATATTAAGGAAAACGGAACATATGTGGATGGAACGCTTGGCGGAGCGGGGCATGCCATGCATGTATGTGAAAAGCTTGGAAAAGATGGCAGGTTTATCGGAATAGACCAGGACGAAGATGCCATAGAAGCCAGCACAAAACGATTAGAAAAATATGGTGATATAGTTACCATTGTCAGAAACAATTATTCAGATATGACTCAGGTTATGGATGAACTTGGAGTTTCAGGAGTTGATGGGATTACATTAGATCTTGGAGTGTCTTCATTTCAGTTAGATACAGCAGAAAGAGGATTTTCATACAGGCTTGATGCACCGCTTGATATGCGTATGGATAACAGGCAGCCGTTGTCAGCCGAGACAGTTGTAAATGAATATTCAGAAAATGAGCTATTTCATATTATTAAGAATTACGGTGAAGATAAATTTGCTAAAAATATAGCAAAACATATAGTCATTGAAAGACAGGAAAGCCCGATACTTACGACTAAGAGGCTTGCTGAGATAGTAGACCATGCTATTCCGATGAAAATGAAAAAGCATGGTGGACATCCGGCGAAGAGAACGTTTCAGGCTATAAGGATAGAAGTGAATCATGAACTTGATGTTCTGGAGAAAAACATTAATGATATGATAGATCTATTAAATCCGGGTGGAAGATTTTGCATAATTACTTTTCATTCATTAGAAGACAGAATTGTAAAAAATGCATTCAGAACGGCACAAAATCCGTGTGTTTGTCCGTCGGATTTTCCAGTTTGCGTATGTGGGAGAAAATCAAAGGGAAAAATTATTACAAGAAAACCTATACTTCCAACGGAGGAAGAAATAGAAGGAAATCCGCGTTCCAAAAGCGCTAAACTAAGAATATTTGAACACAACTAAAAGACTGGGAGGAGTTTTATGTCAGCTGAAACTAAAAATAATTATCAGTACGGAAGATATGAAAAAAGACATATTCCAAATTATAGAAAGAATACATATGTGGATGGAAACACAGTAAGACAGCTTAATGCTGTTCCAAACAGAAGAGAAGAAGAAAGAATTGAACGTGAAAAAAGGAGAAAGAGACAGTTAAATCCAGGAAACATCGCAATACCGGGCGTGTCTGTCGGAAATATAATTTTTATAGCTTGTGTTTCTGTTGTTCTGATAGCAGTGTCAGCATCATTTATAAATATGCAAAACAAAAGTGTTGCATTGAAAAAACAGGTTGTTTCGCTTCAGACTGAAATTCAGGAGCAGAAAACTTTAAACAATGAAAAATATGAGGAAATATTAAACGGTGTAGACCTTGCTCAGATATACAAAAGAGCTACAAGAAAACTTAATATGGTAAGGGCGGAAAATAATCAGGTGTATAAATATAAAAATAAAAAAAGTGATATGGTAAAGCAGTATGCTGATATACCCGGAACACAAAAAAATAAATAGTGTTTCGTCAGAGGATTAACATGATGGACAAGACGGCGAAGAAAAGTATTAGAAAGAGAAATATTAGCAGAATAAAAAGACAATCAAGGTGGAGATTATACGCGGCGATGTTTATCGTTTTTGTCCTTATTATCTGTGCAGCGGGAAGAATAATATACTTAAATGTCAATAAAGGTACAGAGTATAAAAAAGAAGTTCTGGCACAGCAAAGCTATGTTAACAAGGTCATTCCATATAAAAGAGGGGATATTGTTGACAAAAATGGAAATACACTTGCAAAGAGTACAAAGGTGTATGATCTCATAATAGAGCCTAAACAGATACTGGATGCTGATAAGGATAA
>FR887340.1:2424-7374 GCA_000436755.1 Clostridium sp. CAG:253
CTGATAAGGATAAAAAAAGCGATGATTATAAAAAGGCAACCGCGGCGGCACTGGAAAAGATTTTCGGAATAAAGGAAAGCACATTCTATAAGATATTATCGAAAAAACCGGATTCCATGTATTATCCGATGAAAAAATACACACAGTTGAGCAGGAAAATTGTAGAGCAGTTTAAAGAACTCTCAAAGGATAATAGTAAGATTATAGGTGTGTGGTTTGAAGAAAAATATTTAAGAACATATCCGTATTCGCAGGTTGCGAGTACGGTTCTTGGTTTCTGTTCTTCTGACGGACAGGGGCTCGGCGGAATTGAGAGCTGGTATAATTCAAGTTTAAATGGTGTTAATGGAAAGAGTTTTGGGTATTATGATTCAAATCTGAATCTTGTAGAAGAAGTAAAAGAGGCACAAAACGGAAACACAGTAGTATCGACCATAGATATAAATGTGCAGGGTGTTCTCGAGAAGAAAATGAAGAAGTTTCAGGAAGAAACCGGTTCTGAAAATATGGGAGTTATTTTGATGAATCCGCAAAACGGAGAAATATATGCAATGGCGGATTATCCGAGTTATGATTTGAATAATCCAAGGGATTTATCAAAAATTTACTCAAAAAAAGAACTCACTAAATTGTCATCGAAAGAAAAGGGGGATTTACTGCAAAGTTTATGGAGAAATTTTTGTATTTCAGATGCGTATGAACCAGGTTCTACATTCAAACCGATAACAGTTGCAGCTAGTTTTGATGAGGGTGCATCATATGATGGAAAACATTATTTTTGCGACGGGGGACAGCAAATAGGAACAACATATATTAAGTGTGTGGCTCATACTATTGGTGGTCATAAGAATACAGATCCCTGCAAGGCTCTGATGAAGTCGTGCAATGATGTAATGATGCAGATGGCAGCAGATCTTGGTGTGAATAAATTTACAAAATATGTAAGAAGTTTTGGGTTTGGAGCCAAGACGGGGATTGATCTTCCGGGCGAGGCTGTTGGTGGAATATTCAGTAAAGAAGATATGCATCAGGTAGAACTTGCAACATCAAGTTTCGGACAGGGTCAGACAGTTACTATGATTCAACTTATTTCAGCCTTCTGTGCGACAATAAACGGTGGAAATTATTATCAGCCGCATATTGTAAAGGAGATTGATTCGCAGAATGGTGCAGTTGTATCATCAAATGACAAGGTGCTGGTAAAAAGGGTTATCTCGGAGGATACAAGCAAATTTATAAGAAAATATCTCGAAAAGACGGTAGAGGATGATGAGGGTACGGCAAGTCCGGCAAGGGTAAAAGGTTATGTGATTGGCGGAAAAACAGGAACAGCCGAAAAACATCCGATTACCAAAAAGAAATATCTTGTATCTTTTGCAGGATTTACACCTGTTGATAAACCTGAACTTGCAATATATGTAGTTATAGATGAGCCTCATGTAAAAGATCAGGCTCACAGTACATATGCAACCGAATTTGCAAGTGAGGTACTTAAAGATGTTCTTCCAATGTTAGGTATATATAAAGAATCAGGCAAATCAAGTGATGCTAAAGCAGTTACTATTCCATCAACCAAAAAAGGAAATTCAATTTTGGAAGTTCCTGCGGGTGGTTATACAACTTCGGATTATGGAGTTGCAAAAAGTAAAAAAAATGCAAATAATTGATTTGACGGTGCATAAAAGCAAATGAGTGTAATAAAATACTTAATAGCCGGATCATAAGAGAGGGTTATTTATGAAGTATTGTAAAACACCACAAAAGCAACGGTTATTTTTTGTGTTTATTGTGGTTTGCTTTTGTTTATTTATGCTCGTTGGGAGACTTGTATATCTTATGATATACCGGGCTGATTATTATGGAGAAAGAGCAAAAGCAGTTCAGCAGAGAGAAAGAAGTATCAAGGGAAGCAGAGGAAAGATTCTTGACAGGAACGGAATTGTTCTTGCAGGAAATAAATCTGTTTCAACTATTTCAGTGATACATAATCAAATAAAACAGCCGGAGAAGGTGATAAAGAACTTATCAGCAATTCTTGAAATTGATGAGGATGAGATAAGAAAGAAAGTTAATAAAGTTTCATCAAGAGAAAAAATAAAATCTAATGTTGAAAAAGCTATTTCTGATAAAATTAGAAATCTCGAGATGGACGGAGTTATGGTTGACGAAGATTATAAGAGAACTTATCCGTTCAATTCGCTTGCATCAAAAGTGATTGGATTTACCGGAGCCGATAATCAGGGCATTCTTGGTCTTGAAGTTAAATATGAAAAATATTTAAAAGGTGAGCCGGGGTATATTCTGACAACAACAAATGCAAGAGGAATTGAGGTCGATAAGAGGGCGGAAGAGAGAATTGAACCAAAACAGGGAAAGGACCTTTACACAAGTATTGATATAAATATTCAAAAGTTTGCAACGCAGGCGGCAAAAAATGTCATGGAAGCAAAAGGGGCAAAAAATGTCAAAATTCTTGTGATGAATCCGAACAACGGGGAAATATTTGCGATGGTAAATGTTCCTGAGTTCAATCTTAATAAGCCATATGATATTAAGAGTAAGAAAAAGCTGAGTCAAAAAGAACTTAATCAGAAATTAAATGATATGTGGAGAAACGGATGCGTATGTGATACATATGAACCTGGTTCGACATTTAAGGTTTTTACGGCAACGGCGGCGTATGAGCAGGGAGTTGTAAAACTTACAGATACATTTAACTGTCCGGGATATAAAATTGTCGGTGACAGAAAAATAAGGTGTCATAAGACAACAGGACACGGAGCAGAAACATTTGCACAGGGCGTACAAAACTCATGTAATCCTGTTTTTATGGAAGTAGGTCAAAGGCTTGGCGTAGCCAATATGTTTAAGTATCTGAAAAAGTTTTCTGTTTTGTATAAAACAGGAATAGATGTTCCGGGAGAAGCGGTGACAATTATGCATCAGCAGAAAAATGTCGGTGAAGTGGAACTTGCGACAATGTCGTTCGGACAGTCGTTTCAGTTGTCTCCGATTCGTCTTTTGACAACCATAAGTGCCGTGATAAACGGCGGAAATATGATAACTCCGCATTTTGGAGTGAAGATTTTAGATGAACAAAAGAACAGGAAATATACAATAAGATATAATGCGCAGAAAAACGTAATATCCAAAGACACATCGGAAGTCATGAAAAAAATACTTGAGTCGGTGGTCAGTGAAGGCGGAGGAAAAAAAGCTGCTGTAGATGGATATAAAGTTGGTGCTAAAACAGGAACTTCAGAAAAACTTCCGAGAAGAAGCGGAAAATATGTTGCGTCATGCATGGGGTTTGCACCGGCAGATAATCCAAAGGTTATAGCACTTGTGCTTATTGATGAACCTCAGGGGATTTATTATGGAGGTACAATTGCTGCTCCGGTCATTTCAAAACTGCTTGATGACATATTGCCATATATTGATTAAAGTGTTGTTTTCATACAATGTATCAAATAACATTAAAGTTGCTTATAAGAACTTTCAGGAGGTCTGATAATGACATTTTCGTCTGTGTTTATTTCTATGATTGGAGCTTTTTTGACAAGTGCTGCACTTTGTCCGGTAATGATTCCGATTCTTCGAACATTGAATATAAATCAATATGTGAGATGTGAGGGGCCAAAGTCACATTTGAAAAAAGCAGGAACGCCGACTATGGGCGGAATTGTGATACTCATATGTTCAACGGGAGTTAACCTTTTGGGAATAAACGGCAGCAGGGAAGAATGTCTGTTGATATTTACTTTTCTTGGATTTGGTGCAATTGGATTTTTAGATGATTATATAAAAGTCTGTCTGAAAAGGTCGCTTGGTTTGTCTGTTTTACAAAAAATCATATTGCAGAGTATAGTTACATTATGGTTCTGTTATTATTATATTTTTAAATTGCAGGAAAAATGTGAGATGCTTATTCCGTTTACCGGAGGAATAAAAAATGGTATTTATCTGTCGGTATCACCGATAATGTTTGTATTTATAGTTTATATTATAATGATGGGGACTGTTAACGGTGCAAATTTTACGGATGGGCTTGACGGTCTTGCAGCAAGTGTAACTTTGCTTATTGTAGTATTTTTTTCGACGGTTGCCATTAAATTAAACCGTGACATGGCTTTGTCGGGGGCATGTGTTGCAGGAGCTTTGATAGGATTTCTGATTTTTAATGTACATCCGGCAGCGGTTTTTATGGGAGATACAGGTTCGCTTGCACTTGGAGGTTTTGTTGCAGCAATTGCAACCATGTTAAAGATGCCTTTATATATAGCAATAGTAGGTGTGGTATATCTTGCAGAAGTTTTGTCTGTGATAATTCAGGTGTCATATTTTAAAATGAGCGGTGGGAAAAGACTTTTAAAAATGGCGCCGCTGCATCATCATTTTGAACAATGTGGATGGAGAGAAACGACGGTTGTTGCAGTTTTTTCTGTAATAACTACAGTTATGTGTATAGCTGTGATATTGGAAAAAACATGATTAGAATAAAAAGTTATTATTAGGAAAAGAGGATGAATATGAAATTTACAAACAAGAAAGTATTGGTAGTAGGTACAGGAAAAAGCGGGGTGGCAGCCGTCAGGCTGTTAAATAAGTCAGGAGCAGAAGTTATTGTACTGGAGGGAAATACATCATTTTCGACAGAAGAAATTATCTCAAGATTTCCAAAAGATGCTGAATTTGACCTTATAATAGGAGAACTTCCGGAGCAGAAAATGAATAACATTGATTTTGTGATATTGAGTCCCGGAGTTCCGACTGATTTACCTTTTGTTGTAAAGCTTCAGGAAAAGAATATACCTGTATGGGGAGAGATTGAACTTGCATATCTTTGTGGTGCAGGAAAACTTTTTGCCATAACAGGAACAAATGGAAAAACAACAACTACAGCACTTACCGGTGAGATTATGAAAACATATTTTAAAGATGTATATGTAG